>JAHEYN010000016.1 GCA_023251555.1 Bacteroidota bacterium
TATTACCCTGCTGCTCGGAGGTATCCAGATGATTATGCTCGGAATCATCGGAGAATATCTCTGGCGCAACCTCGACGAAACACGTAAGCGCCCCCTTTATTTCGTGGAAGCCGACTCCTCTGCAGAAGAGAAAAGATAACCCTTTGCCCGCAGCACTAAAAATAAACCGGACTACTCTCTTTATCACGGGAGTGTGCCTGGCGGCTTTCTTTTTTCTCTTCAACCGGCTTGACTTTATCACAGAAGGAATGATCACAGAAGGAAAGGTTACAGGCATCATTTTACAGGGTTCAAAAATTATTCCTCTTATCTCGTATAGCGCCGGTAATACTAAATTCTCCATCAGCGAAGAAACCAATCTTACCCTGGAGCCGGGCGAACATATAAAAATAATATACCGCAAAAGCTGTCCTGAAGATGCAAGGGTATATTCATTCTTCGGCTTCTGGTTTCCCGTCCTGGCCTGGCTGATAGCCCCTGTCATGTTACTCGGAGCAGCACTTTTTTCTTTCATTGATGAAAACCAGAAAATTGTAATACGATTCGGAAAAAAAAGAAAAACGCAGGAGTACCGGGAACTCGAAGGAAAAGACAACAGGGACAGCGCTTTGTAATAAACCTGAGACCTAATCAAAAACAGGTTTTCGACATGTTTTGAGATATGCGCCAAATACCCGCTCCCGGTGTCCCTCTTATTTTGTGCGGGCGGAGGGACTCGAACCCCCATGCCTTGCGGCGCCAGATCCTAAGTCTGGTATGTCTACCAATTTCACCACGCCCGCTGTTCCCAAAACAAAGGAAACAAAGATAGGTATATTGATTTACTTTAAACTGGTGTTGTGCAGGCTACGGGAGAGATTCTCTGCAAGCATACAGCATCATTACTTGTTCACCGTCACCCGCCCGATTTTATGAATAATCCGGTCGCCTGCACATCTGCTCTTAAAATCAGCCACCCACACAAAAACATCATTGGTCACGTACTCATTTTTATACTTCCCGTCCCAGCCGTGCTCCATATCCCGGGTTTCAAAAATCATAGTTCCCCAGCGGTTAAAAATTTTGAGGTTGAAGTATGTGATCTCTTCTCCATAAGCAGTAAATATTTCATTTTTCCCGTCCCCGTTGGGAGTAAATGCATTCGGAAAATAAATGGTGGCATCTCCTGCTACTCCTATTACACGCATAGAGTCCCGGAAGGTACATCCCGATGCTATAATTGAAACCCAGTACAACCCTTCTGCTTCCACCTTAATCTTCTGAGTGGATGCCCCTGTGTTCCACTGGTAAATGGAACCCGGCGCTCCGGCATCAAGCATCACGTAAGGGGAATCGCAAAGCGTATACTCTTTCATTTCCCCGGAAAGGGAAGGAACAGTAACGGTTACAGTATCCCCGCTGCTGCACCCGTTGGTATCTGTCACAATCACCCAGCAGGAAGCTGACTGAGACACATCAATGGACTGGGAGCCGGCACCGGTACTCCATATATAAACACTCCCGGGGTTCCCTGCATCAAGTGTGAGCGTTCCTCCGGAACACAATACGGTATCATTGCCGAGGTTAACGAATGGAATATTTTTAAAAGTCACAATTATACTGTCTGATTGGGTGCATCCTCCTGAGGTGATGTTTACCCAATAGGTGGCAGGGGCAGAAACGCTCAGTGTTTGTGAGGTATCCCCCGTGGACCAGAGATATGAACTGCCGGGATTGCCGGCATCAAGAATAATGAAAGCCCCCGGGCACACGCTGGTGTCATTTCCGATTGACGGCTTAAAAACAAAAGCAACAACGATGGTATCTGTATCCTTGCAGAAACCGTTATCAGCCTCTACCCAATAAGTTCCCGGACCGGACACACTGATTGACTGAGTTGTTGCGTTCGTATTCCATAAATAAGTACTGCCAGGATTTCCGGCATCAAGCAGCAGGCTGTTCTGCCCGCAAAGGGTGGTATCATTTCCGAGATTAATCTGGGGAGAGCTAAGCGCAGTGATAACAATCATGGTGCTGTCTGCAATATTGCAACTGGCAGAATCAACAGCAACAAGCTTTACATTAAATGTACCGGGAGTTATAAATATGTGAGAAGGTGAAGCTGCAGTATCGGGCGGGCTGCCGTCTCCAAAATCCCAGAGGTAGTTCACCGCGCCGGTACTGGTATTGGAAAAGTTCACAGTAAAAGGCACACAGCCGGTATCAGAAGGCGAAGCATTGGCTTTGGCAAGCAGGGTGACCAGCTGGAAATCAAACTTAAACACGGCATTATTGCAATTACTGCTGTTGTTGGTATTGGACCATGCTCCCGGTGTGGTGGGGAAGTTTGAACTATTCGCACAGCCTGCACATACCGACTGGTAAATAACACCTCGTTTGTCAAAACGGCTGGTGCCTCCGTCCACATGCTCTTTACTCAGGCTATTACCGCCGAAAAATGTTGCATACAGGAGAGAAACGGCATTCTTGTTCAGCGCAAAGAGATAAAAATCACAGCCATCGGTGGTGGATTGAAAAGCATTGGAAGTCACCGGAAGTCCTGTTGTAGTACCGGGATTGGCACCTAAGCCAAGGCAGCTTCCTCCCCACCCGGAAGCATACACATTCTCACAGGTATCCACTAGAAAAGCCGCCGGCGAAACATTGGGAGTGGAAGACCCTGTCCCGAAAACAGTGGAGTAAACCGTTGCGGAAAGCTGCGGGTTCAGCTTATGAATAAACTGGCTGCTGCCCGGGTTGGAATAAACGCCCGTACTTACGGGATAAGATCCTTTCGTCTGCCCATAGATGTATACATTGCTGTTTTTATCCAACTGCACAAAGAAAGACTGGTCATAAGCGGAGGTTCCTATGAAAGTAGAATAAGCCACGAAGGTTCCGTTAAACATCAGGTAGGTTATAAAGCCGTCTGCAAGCCCTCCCTGGTATGAGGGGTTCAGCACACCCGCCGTCGAAGGAAAATCGGAACTGCATGTACCGCCGGTAACATAAACATATTGCGATGCATCAAGGGCAAGGGAATAAGCGGCATCATCGGAAGTGCCCCCCAGAAAAGTGCTCCACTGGAGGGACGACAGGCTGCTGTTCATGCTGAACACACAGGCATCTTCGGTTCCCCCGCCAAAAGTTCCCTGAGCCGCTCCACCGGAAACGGGAAAGTTGCTTGACTGGGTACACGAAGCTATGTAGCAGTTATTGCTTCCATCCACCTCTATGTCTCCGCGGGCCTCGTCTCCATAATTAAATTTCAATGTCCCGAACGTAAAAAAATTTGCATTGATGTTAACACCATCATCATTGCTTCCTCCAATGAAAGTAGAAGCGACGAGAGATGTACCTGATGAATTAAATTTCGCGATGATGATATCTGCCTTCCCGTTATATGACACATCATATGCTCCGCCGGTGACAGGAAAATTGGAAGAGTATGTCTGCCCGTATATAATCAGTTCATCATTATTATCCACTATGATACTGCTCGGGTTTTCATTCTCACTCCCGCCAAGATAAGTTGAATAGAGCAGTGCTGATCCGGAAGAGTTAAACTTGGTTATTGAAATATCAAAGGGGTAATTATTCCCACCCGAGCCCCCTCCCGCAAAGGAGGTCTGGTAGGCTCCCATGGTGGTGGGATAGCCAAACGAAGCGGCAATCCCTCCGGTATATATGTTGCCTGCATTATCATAGGTGGCAGTATATCCCCAGTTATCCGCAGTGGAACCTGTGAACGTAGAACAGACAAGCACAGGATCTATCACAAGAGGCAGGGATTTATCATACCCGCGGGGAAACACGAATGACACTTCGTTCCCATTAAGCACAAAAAAGCAGGGTGTTTTCTTTCGTTCTCCTCTCACAACCTGGTAAGCATAAGGCTGCTGATCCACAAGGTCGCCCAGGCTCGTGTGTATAACAAGGTTTCCTTTGCTGACAGAAAGACAATCTGCACCCCGGTACAGGATCTTAACGTTTGACGGCTCTCCGCCCGGGCGAACAATAAAATCATATTTCAGGTCAGAATACCTGCTGTACACATGTAAATCAACAGAAGGATAAACCTCCCTGTAGGTTACTTCTTCATAAGAGCGCACTTCATGTGCCCAGCGGGAAGAATCGCTCCCTGTGAAATAATTTTTGTAATATGAAGAAGGGCCTGAGGCTGTTACTTCGGGATTCGGATTGGATGCATACAGTTCAGCCCTGAAAGAATGAAAATGCACAGTACCGTTGAACGAGCTGTCCGAAGCCCGGTGAGGGCGAAGTGCCGCAACCTCATCTTTATTATACAAGAAATACGTGAAGGCATTTTTTTCAAGATAAATGTTTCCCCCGGGAATATCCGCCCTGTATAATACACGGCTATCCCATTGCCTCTTGTTTTCGTCAAACCGGATCATATTCTGCGGAAAAAGCTTTCCATGAGAAAACAAACAAAATAAAGCCGCCAGCAGTTGTATTTTCCTCATAGCAAATAAAAATGCCCGTTGATTACAAGCCATTGCAATTTACAAAAAAACACGGAGCTGTTACCGTCATGTCCCGGATTAATGCTCATTATTCATTACTTTATTATCTTTGGTGTCCCCTCCATAAACCGGAGAAACTTCATGAAAATAGCAATCTACGGCAGGCCGTTTAATAAAAACATCATCCCGTTTATTCAGGATCTTTCCGATACCCTGAAGCGATCCTCCATTGAATGGATTATCCACGAGCCCCTGTGGGATTATATAAGCACCGGGCAGAACGCTGATGTCAAAACCTTCAGCACCCACGATGAGATACGGAATGAAAAGGTGGAATTTCTTTTCAGCATAGGAGGGGATGGAACCCTGCTTGATACCCTTTCTCTCGTGAGAGATTCCGGGATACCCGTGCTCGGTATTAACACCGGACGCCTCGGGTTTCTCTCAAGTATCTCCCGCGATAATTTTGAAAAAGCCATAGAGTTCATACTGCAAGGGCATTTCTCCCTCGACAAAAGGGCACTGCTGAGGCTGGAAACCAATAAGCCGCTGTTCGGAGATGTCAGCTATGCACTGAATGAACTGACCGTCCATAAACGCGACAGTTCGTCAATGATCACCATCAACACCTTTCTTAACGGAGAATTTCTCAACTCGTACTGGGCGGACGGACTTATCATTGCTACTCCTACAGGCTCCACAGGCTATTCTCTCAGCTGCGGAGGGCCTATTCTTGTCCCGCAATCCGAAAACTTCGTCATCACGCCTATCGCACCACACAACCTTAATGTACGGCCTGTGGTTGTATCCGATAAAACGATCATCTCTCTTGAAATAGAAGGAAGAGGCCAGTACTTCCTCGCCACCCTTGATGCCCGTTCCGTAAGTATTGACCCCTCCGTAAAAATTGCCGTCCGGAAAGAAAGTTTCGGCATTAACCTCGTGCGCCTTAATAATGAAAACTTCCCCGGAACTCTCAGGAATAAACTAATGTGGGGGCTCGATACCCGAAATTAAAGCGATTATGCCTTTTAGCATAAAATTTTACCCGGGGTGTTCTTTTTTTTATTAAAAAATATATTATATTTGCCCATCCCAAATCAAACCATGAAACGATTATTAATTATAACCCTATGTATTACACTCTTTTCCTGCGCCCAGGCTCAGCGGTGGAAAGCATACAGATATGAGGTGGACTATGGCTTGGGTGCCACCAACTTTCTCGGTGAACTGGGGGGTGCGAATCAGATCGGTACCAATTACTTTAAAGACCTTGAATTTTCTCAGACGAGGCTTGCTGCAAATGTAGGCCTGCGCTATAAGATTAATGAATACCTTGCCTCCAAGTTTAACTTCTTCTACGGGAAAGTTGCCGGCAATGACAGGCTCACACAGGAATATTTCCGGAAATACAGGAATCTGAGTTTTAAATCCAATATTTACGAACTCTCGGTTAACCTCGAAGCCTCTTTCATGAAAGAGCAGGTTGGCCACCGTTACCGCCTCAGAGGAATACGCGGGCAAAGAGGTTTTGAAATGTACACCTATGCCTTCATGGGAGTGGGTGCATTTTATTTCAACCCCAAGGCAAATCTGGGAGGTACCTGGTATGCACTGCAACCCCTCGGAACCGAAGGACAGGGAATCATCGCCTCAAGAAAGCCATATTCACGCCTCCAGTTATGTGTACCTGTCGGCTTCGGGTTTAAGTACACTATTGACAGGAGATGGGGCGTGGGACTGGAGTATGGCATCAGAAAAACCTGGACAGATTACATTGATGATGTAAGTACCACCTACTACGATAATGATGCCATAAGAAAGGCTCACGGAGATGTTTCAGCAGACCTTGCAGACAGGTCCGACGGCGGCAAGTCGCAGTCTGATAAATCCCGCCCGGAAATTACCGGCTCCGGCCAGCAGAGAGGTGACCCCAGGGATCATGATTCTTATATGTTTGCTATTCTTTCCATCAACTATAAGCTGGTTACCGGCAGAAACAACCTGCCCAAGTTTTAAGGCCTGTTTCCCCCCGGCAATACAATATCAGGTTTTACGTTTCTGTTTCTGTATGTTTTCCATGACAGGATTATATTTCAATGAAATATGATAAAATGCCCGGTATTTCTTATTTTCTTTTTTTGCATTCCTATACACCTGTTCTCACAGAATTCTGAACTTGGAATTTTTGCCGGAGCCTCAGGGTACACCGGTGAACTGAACCATTACTTTTACAGGTATGAGCTGATTCACCCGGCGGGAGGGGTGATTTACCGCCATAACTGGACACCTCATTATTCCCTGAAAGCCGATGCACTCTATGGAAGAATTTCAGGAAGCGATGTCGCCCCCGGAGCAGATGCTTTTATGAGAGCAAGAAATCTTTCCTTTTCCTCTTTGCTCATTGAAGCCTCGGGGGAAATCGAATTCAATTTCTTTCCTTATTTTCCCGGCCGGGATGATCTTTCCGGCGCAACACCTTATATCTTTTCCGGGTTTTCCATGTTCTACTTCAATCCGGTATCAGGCAGCGGGATTGCGCTGCACTCAGCCCCGGCTGAAGGAAAAAGCTACAGTATCTTCCAGCCTGCCATACCCATGGGTATGGGCTTTAAGTTAAAGGCAGGCACTGCAACCATAGGAATGGAGGCAGGGGCAAGAAGAACCTTCACGGACTACGTAGATGATGTGAGTACCACTTATCCCAGTGGTATGCAAAGAGGAAATTCTCAGGATACGGACTGGTATTTCTTTACCGGGCTGACACTTTCCCTGAAAATATCAGGCGAGAACCTTAAGGTGGATTGCAAGTCGTTCCCTAAGTGATAGTATCTCGGGGTTTTATTAACTTGCGGAGTTTTGTAAAAAATGGATTTACGAAAAAAAATAAACACCCGTAAACTACCCGCCCACATTGCCATTATCATGGACGGCAACGGAAGGTGGGCCAAGAAAAGGGGAAAACTGAGAATTTTCGGACACCAGAATGCCGTTGTGGCCGTAAGGGAAACCGTTGAAGCCGCTGCAGAACTGGGCATTCAATACCTCACACTTTACGCATTCTCTACAGAAAACTGGAAAAGACCGCAGAAAGAAGTGGATGCTCTCATGGAACTGCTTGTCCGCACTATTAATAAAGAAAAAGCATCCCTGAAAAAGAATGGGATCAGGCTCCTTGCCATCGGGAACCTCGCATCACTTCCGCAGGCCTGCCGCCGTGAACTGGCAGAAGCAATGGACTATACCAGTGACAACAGCAGGATGAGCCTCGTGATTGCTCTCAGCTACAGCTCAAGATGGGAGATTGTTAACGCTGCAAGAAAAATCGCCGCCGAAGTAAAAATCGGCCACTTATCTCCATCAGATATTAATGACGACACCTTCGCCGGGTTTCTCACAACTGCAGGTATACCAGACCCGGAGCTGCTCATCAGAACCAGCGGGGAATACCGCATCAGCAATTTCCTCCTGTGGCAGATCGCATACGCAGAACTTTATTTCACCCAAACCCTCTGGCCCGACTTCAGGAAAAAAGATCTTTATGAAGCAATTATAGATTACCAGGGAAGAGAAAGAAGATTCGGCATGATCAGCGAACAGATTAATGACGCATAATGAAAAAAAAATTCCCTGTTTTTTTGATTTTGATTTTTTATTTTTTCTCTTCTGATGCCCAGGTACAGTTGGGAGAAAAGAAAAACAGCTTTGATTATTCCTCCCCGCTGGAATATGAAATCGGCGGAATTGTCGTTTCAGGGGTACAGCTCGTGGATGAAAGTGCCCTGGTAAGCCTTTCCGGACTCAGGGTGGGAGATAAAATAACAATACCCGGAGATAAAATCCAGGGAGCCATCAACAACCTGTGGAAACAAGGACTCTTCTCAGATATAAAAATTTCCGTCCTCCGCACCCAGGGAAAAATTGTTTTTCTTGAAATAAGTCTCTCTGAAAAACCACGCCTGTCAAGATTTTCATTCAACGGCGTCAACAAAGGAGAAGCTGACAAAATAAGAGAGTCCATACATCTTGTCAACGGGAAACCGGTTACCGAAAACCTGAAGAAAACAACCTCCAATATTGTCAGAAACTATTTCGTGGATAAAGGTTTCATGAACACGGAAGTCACTATTAAGGAAAAACCCGACACCCTTTTGCCTAACAGTGTTATGCTCATCATTGATGTCTACAGGAAACAAAAAGTAAAGATCGACAGGATTATTTTCCACGGGAACAAAGAGCTGGGCGATCTCCAGCTTAAAAGAAGCTTTAAGGATACCAAGGAAAAAAACCGGTTCGAAATATTCAGCGACATCAAGTCAAAATTATTCCATAAAGACCCTGCCACGAACATCAATGTTCAGAATACTTTGCGGTCGCTCTTCTCTGCAAAAGCTGTATGGCATTACCTGTCCGACAAAGTGCGCCTCGCAGTCTTTTCCAGTTCCAGGTTTATACCGGAACACTACCAGGATGACAGGCAGCAGATAGTCCAAAAGTATGCAGAGAGCGGTTACCGGGATGCAAAGGTTACCGGTGATACCATCTATAAAACAGGGAAGAACACGATCAATATAGAGATCAACGTTGATGAAGGGAAAAAATATTACTTCAGGAATATTTCCTGGCTCGGGAACACCAAATATTCTACCGAAGAGTTGAATGGCATCCTCGGTATCCGCAAGGGAGATGTTTTTGATCAGTCTGTCCTTGACTCAAGACTCTTCATGAACCCAAACGGAAGGGACATAAGTTCCCTGTATCTTGATGAAGGTTATCTTTTTTTTCAGGTAACTCCCGTAGAAGTTGCCGTTGATAATGATTCCATTGACCTTGAAATGAGAATCTATGAAGGGCGCCAGGCCATTATCAACAAAGTTACCGTTGCAGGCAACACCAAAACAAACGACCGGGTTATCATGCGGGAGATCAGGACCAGGCCGGGCCAGCTCTTCAGCCGCTCAGATATCATACGCTCGCAAAGGGAACTTGCTCAGCTCGGGTATTTCAACCCTGAGAAGCTGAATGTGAATCCCAAACCCAATCCCGCCGACGGGACCGTAGACATCGAATACATCGTGGAAGAAAAGCCCTCTGACCAGCTTGAGCTGTCGGGCGGATGGAGCGGGGGACAGATAGGATTTACCGGGGCGCTGGGAATTGTATTCAACAATTTCTCCACCAGGAATATTATGAATAAGCAATCCTGGGCACCCCTTCCTGCCGGCGACGGGCAACGCCTCAGCGTACGCATACAGACCAACGGCATTTATTACCAGTCGTATAACGCCTCCTTTACCGAACCATGGTTCGGGGGAAAGAAGCCAAACTCTCTCAGTGTAACCACATACCACTCCCTCCAATCCAACGGAGTAAAAAAGTCGGACACCACCAAAGAAAGAAGCGCCATTGAAATTACAGGTGTTACGCTCGGGCTGGGAAAACGCCTGAAATGGCCCGATGATTATTTCATTTTTTCCGGCGATCTCAGCTATCAGTACTATATTCTCAACAAGTACACCAACTTTGTTTTCAGCAACGGGTATTCCAACAATTTCAGCTCAAGCATTACCATTGCAAGAAACTCCATTAACCAGCCTATCTATCCCAGGGCAGGATCCCAGGTTTCTCTCAGCCTGCAGCTTACCCCGCCATACTCCCTGCTCAGCGGAAAAGACTACTCCACCATGGCTCTGCAGCAGAAATATAAGTTTATGGAATACTACAAATGGAAAGCGGGTATTTCATGGTTTACAAAAATTGCCGGGGACCTCGTGCTTAACACGAGAATGAAATACGGATTCCTCGGGTATTACAACTCGGCAATCGGATACTCCCCTTTTGAGCGGTTTTACCTCGGGGGCGACGGACTTTCGGGCTTCAGCCTTGACGGGCGCGAAATTATTGCACTGAGAGGATATGAAAATTACGGTCTTACTCCCAAGGGATATACTTCTACAGGAAGCTATGATTATGTGGGTGGCACAGTTTATGATAAATACACTTTTGAGTTCAGGTATCCTGTGTCCCTCGCGCCACAGGCAACCATCTATGCGCTCGCATTCTGTGAAGCCGGAAATGCGTGGGCCAAATTTAAAGAGTTTGACCCTTTCGGGGTAAAACGCTCTGCAGGTGTAGGTGTGAGGATCTTCCTCTCCTTCATCGGGCAGCTTGGATTTGACTGGGGATACGGGTTCGACCATGAACCGGGAACTCCTTCAAGCGAAAAGCACCGGTTTCATTTCGTGATAGGGCAATCAATAGAATAATTTATACATTTGCAAACACTAAAAAAATGAACAAGCGCATCATACTTGCCGTTTCCGCACTCCTCTTAAGCGGAGGCTTATCGTTCGCACAGAAGTTTGGTTTTGTCAATACCGATTATATCCTGGACAACATCCCGGAATATAAGGAAGCGCAGCACCAACTTGACCAGATATCCGTTCAGTGGCAGAAAGAGATTGAAGCTAAATACGCCGAAATAGACAAACTTTACAAGTCGTATCAGGCAGAACAGATTTTGCTGACGGAAGACATGAAGAGAAAGCGTGAACAGCAGATAGTGGATAAAGAAAAAGAAGCTAAAGACCTTCAGAAACAGCGCTTCGGACAGGGCGGAGACCTCTTCAAAAAAAGACAGGAGCTGATAAAACCGATGCAGGAAAAAGTATATAACGCCGTTAAAAAAATTGCCGAGGATGGCAGCTATGCCTTTATCTTTGATAAAGCCAGCGACAGCCTTGTGATGCTTTACGCTAATGCCAAATACGACAAAAGCGAGGATGTGCTTCGCCTGCTCGGGTATAAGGTCGGGAAAGCCGCTGATACAAAAGGGAAGTAACCACTTAACACAACCATCTATATGAAAAAACTGTTTTATTTAACCGTCTTTGCAGCCGGGATGCTTGGCACCGGATATTTATACGCACAAAAGCTCGGGCATACGAACTCCATTGAACTTGTAAGCCTGATGCCTGAAACAAAAGCTGCTGATGCCGAACTGAAAAAACTAGGCGACCAGCTGGAGGGACAATTAAAAACCATGACCACCGAATATCAGTCAAAGGTACAGGATTTCCAAAGCAAGGAATCCATGATGGCAGATGCGGTGAAACAAACCAAGTATAAGGAAATCACAGACCTGGAAAGCCGCATCCAGGATTTCCACCAGACTGCCCAGGAAACCATACAGAAGAAAAAGGAAGACCTCTATGCGCCTGTCATGAAGAAAGTTCAGGATGCCATTAATGCTGTCGCGAAAGAAAACGGGTACCTCTATATTATTGATCTAAGCGCAGGATCTCTGCTTTATGCAGATGAATCAGGCGATATCACTGCCCTCGTAAAAAAGAAACTCGGTATTCCTGCCGAAGCCAAAGCTACCCTCGCTCCTGCCCCCGCAGCAAAATAATCCGGCATGGTGAAACCATCGGCTCCCATCGGTATTTTTGATTCCGGGATCGGAGGCCTCACCGTCGCCCATGCCATTCACCGCTTCCTCCCCGGCGAAAGTTTGATCTACTTCGGGGATACCGCCCACCTGCCTTATGGCGATAAATCTTCGGACGCAATCAAATATTACTCCATACGTATTGCACAGTTCCTGCTTAAAAAAAAATGCAAGGCGATAGTAATCGCCTGCAATACTGCATCTTCGATGGCTTATGATGTTGTACGCGAGTTCACAGGGAGCCAGGCCATAGTGATAAACGTGATTGATCCTGTAGTGGAAGAAGTAACGCATATTAAAGGCATAGGAAAAATAGGAGTTATCGGGACCAAGGGGACCGTCCGCAGTGAAATTTATTCCAGGAAAATAAAAAAAATAAAACCTTCCCTTGATGTTGCCTCCCTTGCAACACCCCTGCTTGCCCCTATGATTGAAGAAGGTTTCTTCAACAATAAAATCAGCCGGACAATCATCAACTCCTACCTCTCAAGGCCTAAGCTTAAAAAGTTAGACTGCCTCATTCTCGCATGCACTCACTACCCTCTCATCAAGCCGGAAATAGAAGACTACTATAAAAACAGCGTGAACATAATTGACTCGGCACGTTCAGTTGCCCTTTACCTGAAAGAGATGCTCACTAAGAAAAAACTTCTTGCCAAGGGAAAAAATCCCAAACACCATTTTTATGTTTCCGATTATACCGATGCTTTTGAGAAGAGCACGAAAATATTTTTCAAAGGGAAAATACGGCTGGAACCCCACTCTCTGTGGGAGAAGTGAGTTCCTCACTCCCTGAACCACCCGGAGTACATTATATAATTATCAGCAATCTTCTCTATCATTTCCCGGAACTGACCGGGGCTTAACTGTTTCACCTTTTTTGCAGGCACCCCGGCATAAATGCTTCCCGACTCTACTATTGTATTCTCCAGTACAACAGAACCGGCAGCTATCAGTGAGTTAGGTTCGATCACCGAGTGATCCATCAGCACAGATCCCATCCCGATAAGCACATTATCACCCACAGTGCATCCGTGAACAATGGCATTGTGGCCTATAGAAACATTGTTCCCGATAACGGTTTTTGCTTTTTGGTAAGTGCAATGTATTACTGCCCCATCCTGAATATTCACCTTATTCCCGATGCTGATTGAATGAACATCACCCCTCACCACAGCATTAAACCAAACGCTGCAGTTGTCGCCCATTACAACCTCGCCGACGATTGTTGCATTATCCGCAAAATAACAATTGTTCCCAAACTTCGGGCTGATACCCCTTACGGGTTTGATAAGTGCCATAACGATAATTTTATTTTGTAAATTTACTGCAAATGAAGTTCATTTTAAAGATCGCCACCGCTTTATGCCTGCCGGCCTTCATCCTGTCGGGATGCAGGAAAGAAGAAAAATATCCGGCAGAGCCGGTCATTACATTCTCCGGCGTAACTGTATATAAGACCATTGACACCCTCCTGGGAAATGAAATTGTCCAGATGAACATCAGGATTTTGTTTACCGACGGGGATGGGGATATCGGCCTGACCGATGCTGACACCGTACCCCCGTTTGATCCCGGAAGCCCTTACTATTACAACCTGGTAACAACCTGTTACGAGAAAAAGAATGGTTCTTATTCCGAGGTACCGGAGCCTGCCTCCTTCCGCAATTACCGAATTCCCGTTTTACCCGTGCCTGCAAACAAGCATGGTATCAAGGGAGAGATACAGGTAAAGAAGGATCTGTACTCCGTAACTTCGAATCCTATAAAGTACGACATTTACATCTACGACAGATCGCTGCACAAAAGCAATGTGATTTCCACAACGGACATTACAGTTCAGTAAAGCTATCCGGCTATTCTTTATTCTTTTTCCTGAGGGAACGGTATCCCCGTATTCCCGCCAGCAATAAAAGCACCAGCAGTGCCAGGGCGGACAACCCGCCAACAAGGCCGGGAAGAGTTTTTACAACAGCCAGGAAAACAATGGCAACAAGAAATACCGTTGCAACCTCATTCCATATCCTCAGCTGCCCGGAAGAATAACAAATATTGCCTCTCCGGAAGCGGGAATAAATTACACCGCATAGAAAATGGTAAACGAGAAGCCCGGTCACAAAACACAGCTTTACCATCATCCACCCGGAAGAAAACACATTCATGACAAAAGCCATATACAGCCCGGACAGCAAAACCACAATCATTGAGGGATAAGTAATACCATACCATAATCTTTTCTCCATTATCTTAAACTGATCCTGCAGGATTTTCCTTTCAGGGAGCGGTCTTTGTTCTGCTTCAGTATGGTAAATAAAAAGCCTGACAATATAAAAAAGGCCTGCAAACCAGGTAACCACGGATATAATGTGTAATGCTTTAATATACTGGATATTCACGGATGGTTACTTTTTTTGAAGGTAATAGTTTTTAAGATCGTCCGAAGCGAGGCCCAGGAAAAAACTTTTTTGCTTCCCGCTGCTCCCGTTGCTTTGGCGGGAAAGAAGATGAAGTTTTTCCAGTTGATGCTGAGCCTCTGCCTTCTTCCCCGCATCAAGAAGAACGCGGAAGTAAAGATATTGATAAAGCATATTCCCCCGAAAACGATCTGCGAGCACTGCAGCATATTTTCCGGCTTCCTCATAGTTGTTTTCAAGCTCTGACAATATCTTCAGCAGGAAATAATTTCCCTCGGTGCTGATCAGCGTATCGGCCGATGCAGCGGCAACAGCAAGCTGCCGGAGCCCTGTTTCCCTGCTGCCGGGAGGCATAAGGATTAGTGTCGGGTAAAACAACGGATGGTTCTCTATGCCGTATGCAATAAAGTAATTATAAAGCCCCGATGTCAGGTTGAAGGAAAGAAACCGGTCCTCCTTCCCGAAAGACTGTTTAAGATACTTCATGCAGTCGCTTACATGCAGCAGGCAGCGGAAGCGGTTTTTGGCCATCACATCAAGACGCGAAAGGTAGGCATAAGCCATAATAGAGTTAAAAATGTCCTGCATCGTTGCCGGCCGGCACCTTCCCTCCTGATAAAGTATCTCAAGCGTTTTCCGCAGCTCTTCATTGAAACGGCTCCTGTTCTGATCATTATCCTCTCCCGTAATGATAAGCCACCAGTAATAATTTGCCGCAAGCAGATGTGATTCGGGGACTTCGGGGAAAAGTGCAACTGTCTCATCCGCATGCACAGCAGCAGCAGCAAAATCAAAATTGTAAATGAGCATATAGCCGGCATGAACCATGTCTTTACAATCCCGCTCCCCATATAGCCGCGATGGATACTGGAACAACAGGAAAACAAGCAGAATAACAGAACAGAATAATTTCATATGCCAGGTTGACCGGCACAAAGATATCGTTCAGGAACAATATATACCGGGGAGAAAATTGTTCAACTCAAAGTAATCCCATCACGTCCCTGACGGAATGAAAAGTATTGGACAGAACTTCACCAAGATCTTTTTTTTCAACCCACCGGACTTTCGAGATGCCCTCTTCCCTCTGAGGTACCGGCTTTTCGGACCCGGTATGCTGCATTTCGTACCATGATGTTTCTTTAAGTATACGTTTGCCGTTCAGGAGATATGCATGAAATGTGGATACCAGGGGCCGGACCATACGGAGGTTCCGCAAGCCGCACTCCTCACGGACTTCCCGTAACGCGGCATCTTCCGTTTTTTCGCCGGCTTCGATTTTCCCTTTGGGAAGATCCCACCGCCCGTTCCTGAAAATAAAAAGCGTTCTCCCTGATTCATCCTTCACCACACCTCCGGCAGCTTTCACGTGATTAAAAAGAGAAAGAAAATGTGTCCATATCTCTTCTTTGTTTTTGCCATGAAAATAGAAATCATCATTCTCCGTAGGAGATCTTTTCTCAAGATAAGCAACTAAGTGTTCAATATAATTTCTGGGTTCATAGGTGAAAATATGATTGTTCCTGTTGACATCTGCTTCCCTCAGGCTATTCACGAGAAAAAGGGGATTATTGTTTATAAAAACTTTATACATTTGCGGCATGCAGCAAAATGAAACGGCTTTAAAGATAGCAGAATTTTTATTACAAATAAAAGCCATCAAGCTTAGCCCCTCTTCCCCCTACACATGGGCTTCCGGGTGGAAATCCCCGGTATACTGCGACAACAGGCTTATCTTATCTCATCCGAAAATCAGGACCTACATCCGGCAGCGGCTGGCGGACGCCATAGAAAATCATTTCGGCAAGCCTGATGTCATTGCCGGAGTTGCTACCGGCGCTATTGCACATGGTGCATTGGTGGCAGAATCTATGGGGCTCCCTTTTGTTTATATTCGCTCCGCTCCCAAAGGCCATGGGCTTGGCAACATGATAGAGGGGGAGGTCAAGCCGGGGCAATCGGTGGTGGTGATTGAAGATCTCATTTCCACCGGGCAAAGCAGCCTTAAAGCCGTAGATGCCCTTCGTGACGCGGGATGTACAGTCAAAGGAATGGTGGCAATTTTCACCTATGGCTTCAAAGCAGCAACTGACAGCTTTAAAAAAACCAAATGTCCCCTCATTGCCATAAGCAACTACGATGCGCTCATACAAAGGGCGGCTGAACGGAATTATGTAAACGACAAGGACATGAAAGCCCTGCGGGCATGGAGAGAAAATCCGGGGCAGTGGGGAAAGTAACCCAGCCTCTTATTGCAAGTTACAGGTATACCTAACATCTTATTATGACAAGAATAGAAAGCCCTGCAGCAGAAGTACAAAAAAGTGCAGCAGAAATTTTTAACTTCCTTTCCGATTTCAATAACATGCAGAAGCTGATGCCGGAACAGGTTGTTGACTGGAAATCAAGTACAGAAGAATGTTCTTTTACAATCAAAGGAATGCTAAGCCTGGGAATGAAGTATGCAGGCAAGGTGCCGAACTCTCTAATCGAAATTATCCCGAACGGTAAAGTCCCTTTTAATTTTAAACTGATATGCACCATAGAAGACAAAGGGGCTTCATCTGTTACACGGCTCACCATGGAAGCCGACCTGAACCCTTTCCTGAAAATGATGGCGGAAAAACCCCTCAATAATTTTGTGAATATGCTCGCAGAGCGATTTAAAGGGATATGGACATAAAACATTTTAATCCTACGGATTCAATGTTTCAGGCATTCTCATCATAATTAATAATTTTTTCGCCGGTATCTTGCCCGGCAGTGGCTGTATTTCAATCCCGGAGAAAGGAAACCTATGTCATAGCACATACCTGCAAAGTCCTTATATTTGCTTTACCAATACAGCACGTCACTATGGGAAGAGTTTTTGAAAAGCGCAAACATAAAATGTTTGCCCGCTATGACAAGATGGCCAAAGCCTTTACCCGCCTTGGTAAGGAAATCGCCATTGCCGTAAAGCAGTCGGGACCTCATCCGGAGTCCAATGCAAGACTGAGGACAGTGATACAGAACGCCAAAAGCCTGAACATGCCTAAGGACCGTATCGAATCGGCCATAAAAAGGGCTTCGGCGAAAGAAGAAAAAGATTTCCAGGAAGTCATCTATGAGGGCTATGGACCCGGAGGCGTGGCCATCGTAACAGAATGCGCCACGGACAACCCAACCCGGACAGTAGCCAACATCCGTCTTTATTTCTCAAGAGGCAACGGCACCCTGGGAAAAACAGGCTCTCTTGATTTCATCTTTGAACGTAAAGGAGTTTTTAAAATAGCTGCAGAAAATATCAATGCAGAAGAGCTTGAGCTGGAACTAATTGATTTCGGCGCCGAAGAGATATACAAGGAGGAAAATGAAATTTTCATCTATACCAGATTTCAGGATTTCGGGCAGATGCAAAAAGCGCTGGAAGACAGGAAGCTGCGTATTATCAATTCAGAGCTCCAGCGGATTCCTGTTACGCTTACGGATGTCCCGGCGGAAATCCAGGAGGCAAATATGCAGCTTATCGAAAAGATAGAAGAGGATGATGATGTGCAGGCTGTTTATCACAACATGAAATAAGTCCTCAGGCCATCAGATAACAAAGGAAATCTCTTTCATCTCAAAAGCATCTTTCTTTCCGTTTTCTTTTTGCAATTCGAGTTTACCATCATCTGAAACATCCGTTATCCGGGCATAAAAACACTTTCCTCCTTTACTGTATAGGCTGCGTTCGCCAAAACGGTAAAGCCCGGAAAGATAATCTGAATTTATTGCCTGTAACCGCCTGCCTTTAAGCTGCAGGTACCTTGCCTCTATGCACAGGCAGAGATCTGCAAGCAACTCCTCCGGGCTATAAAGGATCCCGGTGATTTTCCTGAAAGATGAAGGGTTGGGAAGATCCCCCGGAAAGGCAACCTGGTTAATATTCAACCCTATCCCTGCCACCGAAGAAATTATTTTATGACTCCCTATGGTGTTTTCGATAAGCATTCCGCCTATCTTCTTATCCCCGCAATAAATATCATTAGGCCATTTAATTTTCACTTCCTGCCCGAGAATCTTCCCGGTAAAATCAAATACTCCAAGGGCCAGGGTCTTGCTGAGAAAAAACTGTTTGTCCGGCTCAAGAAAAACAGGATAAAAAATAATGCTGAATGTAAGATTCTGCCCCGGCTCACTGAGCCAGGTATTTCCTCTTTGCCCTTTTCCTGATGTTTGCCTTTGAGCTATGATCAAAGTGCCCTCCGGGGGAGGGTTTTTCCTGATTAATACCGCAGCCTCTTCATTTGTGGAAGCAGCTTCATTCAAAGCAATGATATTCTGCCCGGTGAACATTGTTTTAAATAGGTGGGTTTGCAAAGAAATGCTACTTTTGTACAAATAAAATTAAAACTTTTGGATGGCGAAAACGAAAAAGCCTGACAGTGGAAAAAAGTTGGTCAGTGCTGCGATAAAAGGCTTGCAGGAAAAAAAGGGGAGAGAGATAGCCAGCCTCGATTTAAGAAACTTAAAAAATGCTGTTACGGATTATTTCGTTGTATGTCATGCAGCTTCGAGAACAAACGTCCTTTCGCTTGCTGCCGCTGCAGAAGAAGCCATCCATAAGGCAACAGGTGAAAGTCCCTGGCACCGCGAGGGGTTTGAAAATGCCGAATGGGTTCTCCTCGATTACGTTAACATGGTAGTTCACATCTTCCTCGAAGATGCCCGTACATTCTATGGAATAGAACGCCTCTGGGCCGATGCCGATATAAAAAAGGCGGCGGGAGCATACTGAATTCTCCCGGTTGCGGCAATATAAATTCCTGATAATCAAAATCTTCAAATATTATTTTCCTCATGCCTGACGATAAAAATAATGCACCGGAAACCTCCGGGAACAAAAAAGAAAAACAGTCTTTCCAGCAGGGCAACAGGTTTCCCAAATCCAAAGGGCCTAAGTTCAATTTTAGCTTTTACTGGATCTATGCACTTATTGCACTTTTGTTTTTTGCCGTAGAATTTTTCAGCTGGGGCGGGGGAGCCAAAGACATACAATCTTTCCAGGAGTTTGAGCAGAACTACCTGCATTCAAATGATGTGGAAAAAATAGTGATTATCAATAAGGAAAGGGCTGAGATTTATATCAAAAAAGAGAAGCTGAAAGATGAGAAGTACAAGGATGTGCGTTCAAAATCCATCAGCAATGCAGAGAACCCGGGGCCACACTATGCATTCAACATCGGCTCCATCGAAACCTTTGAAAAACAGCTTGAAGAGGCGCAGAAAGATATACCAAAAGAAGACCGGGTAAAGGTAATCTACGTGAAAGGGGATTCATTCTGGCAGGAAATATGGGGCTGGCTCCCCTTTGTCATCATGATGCTGCTGTTCTGGGTGTTTGTATTGCGCCGTATGGGAGGAACCGGAGGCAGCCAGATCTTCAACATAGGAAAATCCAAGGCTACACTTTTTGATAAAGACCTGCAGGTCAAGATCACCTTTGCCGATGTCGCAGGACTGGAAGAAGCAAAAGTAGAAGTCATGGAGATTGTGGATTTCCTCAAGAATCCCAAAAAATACACCTCCCTCGGAGGAAAAATCCCAAGAGGTGCATTGCTGGTAGGCCCGCCGGGTACAGGAAAAACCCTGCTTGCAAAAGCGGTGGCAGGCGAAGCCCAGGTTCCTTTTTTCTCTCTCTCAGGGTCCGACTTCGTGGAGATGTTCGTGGGCGTTGGCGCATCAAGGGTCCGGGATCTTTTCCGGCAGGCAAAAGAAAAAGCTCCCTGTATAATCTTTATTGACGAGATTGATGCAGTGGGGCGCGCACGCGGACGGGGGCCTTCGTTCAGCGCCAATGATGAAAGAGAGAGTACCCTCAACCAGCTCCTCACAGAGATGGACGGGTTTGGCAGTAACAGCGGAGTAATTATCCTGGCTGCCACCAACAGGGCTGATATCCTCGACAGGGCGCTGCTGCGGCCGGGACGCTTCGACAGGCAGATATATGTTGAACTTCCCGATATGAACGGGCGTAAAGAAATTTTCAAGGTGCACATGAAACACCTTAAGCTCGACAAGTCCGTTGATGTTGAGTTTCTTGCAAAACAAACTCCCGGATTTTCGGGAGCCGATATCGCAAACGTCTGCAACGAAGCTGCACTGATCGCGGCAAGAAGGAACAAAACCACCATTGAACGTCAGGATTTTCTTGATGCGGTTGACCGTATCATCGGCGGACTGGAGAAAAAGAATAAAATAATCTCACCGCAGGAGAAAAGAGTGATTGCATACCATGAGTCGGGACATGCAGCCATCAGCTGGCTTCTGCGCTATGCACACCCTCTCGTAAAAGTTACGATCGTCCCGAGGGGGCAATCGCTTGGTGCAGCATGGTACCTTCCGGAAGAACGCCAAATCACCACACGGGAACAGATGATTGATGAGATCTGTGCCGCCCTCGGGGGCAGGGCTGCAGAAGAGGTTACCTTCGGAACCATCTCCACGGGAGCGCTGAGCGATCTTGAAAAAATCACCAAACAATCTTATGCGATGGTGACAATCTTCGGGCTTAATGAAAAACTGGGCAATATCAGCTACTACGATTCGTCCGGCAACCAGGAATATTCTTTCCAGAAACCATACAGCGAAAAAACAGCCCAGACCATAGATGAAGAAGTAAGCAAGATAATAGAATCAGCATACAGCAGGAGCAAAACCATCCTCTCTGCACATAAAGATCAGCTTGACAAGCTTGCACAAAGGCTCCTTGAAAAAGAAGTCATCTTCAAAGAAGATCTTGAAGAATTGTTCGGCCCCCGCCCTCCTGAATTTGATAAAGATAAAAAAGAGGATACGCCAAAAAATGTACAGGATCCAGCCCTCACACAGAATGGTACTGCTGCTGTTCAGCCATCCGGTGGTGCACCGGATGGAAATACGGTTACAGCCTAAACTCCTCCCATGCAGGAAAGTAAAACCAGGGAAAAAATTTTGAAAAAAATCAGGCAGGCCCTGACTCATAAAACCGTATCCCCTTACCCTCAACCCGACTTTGAAACAAATATATATGCTTCCGCCCCGGAAGAGAAAGAAGAATTATTTGCTACCCAGCTCCGGAAACTGAACGGGCATTTCCTGTTCTGCACGGATGAACTGGAAGCCATGGAGCAAATCATACTTCTTGCCGAAAAAAATAAATGGAGCCGCTTCCTCTGCCGGGAAAAACAAATCAAAGATCTTCTTGATAAATGCGGGCTGCCTTACAGTGAGGAGTTTTCTGCTCCCGGGGAAGGAACCGTAGGAATTTCCCTCTGCGAATTTCTTGTAGCCCGTACCGGCAGCGTTATCATGTCATCCATGCAATTATCAGGAAGGCGTTTGACTGTATATCCGGACTTCCATATCGTCATTGCGAGATCCTCCCAGCTGGTGCCCGACATGAAAACTGCGCTGACCGGGATAAAAGCAAAATACGGCGATCAGATACCCTCCATGATCACAGCCATCACAGGACCAAGCCGCACAGCAGACATAGAAAAAACCCTGGTACAGGGTGCGCATGGCCCTAAGGAAATATTTGTTTTCCTCCTTGATGACAATAACGGGAAAAGATAGAGATCTTCTCACAAGCAGATGCCCGGGAAAAAATGGATCGCATTATTCTCTTCGCCTCACGAACACCGTATTCAGTTCGCAAAAGTCTTGCTTATGGAGGAAGGCATCGAAGCCATTGCCGTAAACAAAAAAGATTCTGCTTATGTGCTGATAGGTGAAATAGAATTGTTTGTAAGGGGCGAAGACTTTATCAGGGCAAATTACCTGCTTAAAAAAAACAAGTTATGAATAACTTCAGCAAACGGGCTCTCACCGGCACGGCCTTCGTGATCGCCCTGCTAAGTGCAATCCTAATCCACCCCTATCTTTACATCACGCTTTTTGCACTGGTTACACTGATGGGGCTGCATGAATTCTATTCCCTTGCAAAGAAAGATAATTCACAGCCCGCAAAAATATGGAGCATAACAGCAGGTCTGTACCTTTTTATCTCCTGCGCCCTCTATTCATCCGGAACTGCCGGACCGGAAATCTGCTGGTTAAACATCCCTGTCATCTTCTCGCTGTTCATTATTGAACTCTACCGGAAAAAAGAACGGCCTTTTACCAACGTCGCATATTCCGTACTCGGCATACTGTATGTCGCTGTTCCATTTGCATTAATAAACTTTATTGTTTTTAGTGCCCGGGGGGTTTACTCTCCGCATATCCTCCTCGGGATCTTTTTTATCCTGTGGGCAAGTGACACAGGCGCCTACCTTTCAGGCATGACGTTTGGGAAACATAAACTTTTTGAAAGAATCTCCCCAAAAAAAACCTGGGAAGGAAGCATTGGAGGAACCATCATCTGCATATTAACAGCTTACATCATTTCAGATTATTTCACAGAACTTAAATCCGGATCATGGATGGTTGTCGCAGTTATCACAGCCATAGCGGGCACTCTTGGCGACCTTGCCGAATCTCTCTTTAAAAGAAGCATTAACGTAAAAGATTCAGGAACAATTTTACCCGGCCACGGAGGTGTGCTTGATCGTTTCGACGGACTACTGGTTGCAGCGCCTTTTATTTTTGCTTATCTCCATTTTTTCGGCCATTGAAAAACAGCATAAAGTCCTCCTGAAAATTTTTGTGAAAAATATAAGGCAATAAAAAACCCCGCCTGTGGCGGGGTTTTGTTATTCGCGGGTTGATACCCGTGAAAGCTGAAAGCCGTTACTTCTTTTTCTTCTTAGCGGCGGCTTTTTTCTTGGGGGCAGCTTTTTTCTTTGCTTTTTTTGTTGCCATGTTTTTTGTTTTTAATTAGTGAATTGTGAATGAACTCATACAAAGGAAATCAAATTTTTAACTGAGCAAATAAAGAGCAGTGTCATTTTATTAACAAAGAATTGTTAATAGCATTGTGTTGAAAAGCAAACCTGTTTTTTATTTCTTGATTTTCTAATCCTGGCGACTCATTGATTTTAAAAAGTTATGAAACCATTGACTGTATTGTGTTTCAAACGAATAATAAAATATTGTCTTCATCCTGTCTTGTAGAAGTACACTTTCATCATCAGCTAAAAATGAAAATCATCCGGTAAAATTCCGGCTCGAAAAAGAAAAATACCCGAAAGAAAAACAGTCCATCAGTATTGCCGGACAAGTATTATTATTCAATACCTTTGAAAACTTAACTTTAACCATGATTCTTGTTACAGGAGGAACGGGTATGCTGGGATCCAGACTGGTGCTGGATCTTATTTCATCGGGTAAACGAGTGAGAGTGTTAAAGAGAAGCGGAACCGATCTTTCAGAAATAGAAAATTTTTTCAGAACTCATCTTTCTCCCGGGGCTACTTCATCGTTTTCTGATGTTGAGTGGATAGAGGGCGACCTGCTGGATGTTACATCACTTTACAATGCCATGCACGGTGTCAGCAGTGTTTATCACTGTGCAGCTATCGTCTCATTTAATCCTGCACTTAGAAAAAAAATGATGAGGGTGAATGCCGAAGGGACCGCAAACGTGGTAAATGCTGCTCTTGAGAGCGGAGTGAAAAAATTATGTCACGTCAGTTCCATTGCTGCGATAGGCAGAGCGGAAGAAGGCATGATCACCGAAGAAACGAAATGGACAGACACAGGCGAAAATTCTGTTTATGCACAGAGCAAACATCTTGCAGAAAGGGAAGTGTGGCGTGGAATTGCCGAAGGTCTTGATGCTGTAATCGTAAATCCTTCCATCATCATAGGCCCGGCACATGGGAAGGGCATCAGCACAAAAATGTTTCAACAGGTCTGGAAAGGATTAAAGTTTTATACGGAGGGAGTAAATGGATTCGTTGATGTACGGGATGTTTCCAGCGCAATGATATTGTTGATGGAAAACAGCATCACAAACCAACGGTTTATTCTTAATTCTGAAAATTATTCTTACCGCGAACTTTTTAACAGGATCGCATTTTGCCTCGGGAAACCAAAAGCACATATAAAGGTGAGTAATTTCACTGCCGGTATTGCATGGAGGGCTGCTTACCTCGGTTCGCTGCTTACAGGCAACCGTCCTTTCATCACAAAAGAAACGGCACGCACTTCCATGCGCTGCTATTTCTATTCATCCGAAAAATTCAGAGAACTCACCGGCATGAAATTCATCCCGGTAAAACAATCGATCGAGGATGCCTGCAGGGTTTTCCTGGAGCAGAAAAAATCATAACTCCTTTTCCGGAGGACATCCCCTACTTGTTTATACTCTCTGCCTGTTTCCTGCTGAGATCATTCAGAACCTCTTCGTAAATCTTATCGAGTTGACCGGGATGCTTGCTGTAATACCTGACACTTTCCATAAAGTGTTCCGGAGTTGTACCATGACTTTCAAAAACAGCCTTATAGTAAGAGGCTGTAAACAACGCAGCGGAGTCGGGCGAGGAGCCTCTGAGTGCCACTGCGGCCTGTGCAAGATTAAGATCCCGGATTATGGCAGCCATTTCTTCTTTCCCTGTAATACCCTGGGGAAGAGATTTTTTTTTATCCCGCGCACATCCTGCCAGGAGAATAAAATACACCAACATACCAATAAGAAAGGGATCCCTTATAACGCGCATATACTTCAACGCTTAAAACGCAACCTTTGCCCTCCGGCTGCCTCATTAAACTTTCCGTTTTCATATACAAGATGCCCGTTCACAAACGTATGAGTTACCGCCGCAGAGAATTCAGTCCCCTCAAAAGGCGACCATCCGCACTTGTATAAAATATTTTTTCTCTCTACTGTCCATGGTCTGTTCATATCCACGAGAACGAGATCGGCATAATAGCCCTCGCGGACAAAGCCCCTTCCCTCAACATGGTAACACAAAGCAGGCGCATGACACATCTTCTCTGCAATTTTCTCAAGGGTAATTTTTTTCTGCCTGTGAAGTTCAAGCATTACCGGCAGGGCATGCTGCACAAGCGGGCCACCGGAAGGAGTTTTAAAATATGTACCCTGCTTTTCTTCCAGCGTGTGGGGAGCATGGTCCGTGGCAATGATATCAAGTGTATCATTATTCAGTGCAGCGATGAGGGCTTCCCTGTCGGACTTTGTCTTTACCGCAGGATTCCATTTTATCATATTCCCTTTCTCCCGGTAGTCCTCGTCACAAAACCAGAGATGGTGAATGCAGGCCTCAGCGGTAATCTTTTTTTCGGAAAGAGGAATCTTATTTGTGAAGAGTTCCAGTTCCTTTGCTGTTGAAACATGCAGCACATGGAGGCGGGCATTGTATTGTTTTGCAAGAGACACTGCCAGCGCCGATGACTTATAGCATGCCTCCGCACTGCGGATAAAAGGGTGACATTCGACGGGAACATCTTCACCGTATTTTTTCCTGTAGACCTCAGTGGCGGAGCGTATCATCTGCTCATCCTCACAATGGGTGGCAATCAGGAGGGGGGCGCGTGAAAAAATATTTTCGAGGACACGGGCATCATCCACAAGCATGTTACCGGTAGAAGATCCCATAAATACTTTCACCCCGCAAACATCACGTGGATTTGTCTTTAGCACTTCCCCGATGTTATCATTGGAGGCTCCCATAAAAAATGAATAGTTGGCAAGCGACTTTCCTGCAGCAAGAGAATATTTTTCTTCCAGGAGGCGCTGTGAAAGCGTATTGGGAATGGTATTCGGCATTTCCATGTACGAAGTAATACCTCCTGCCACAGCCGCCCGAGATTCGGAAGCAATGTCGCCCTTATGAGTAAGGCCGGGTTCCCTGAAATGGACCTGATCATCAATGATGCCGGGAAACAGATATTTTCCGGAAGCTTCAATGGTTTCAGCGCCCGGAGAGGAAATTCCCGTACCTATCTTTTGTATGAGCCCGTCTTTTACAAATACATCCGAAGAAAAAATTTTCCCTTCATTAACTATCGCAGCATTCCTGATGATAAAAGATTTCATAACTGTCCTGTTAGCCTGGCATGCAGAGAACAAACTTCAATATCAGCAGCCTCTGTGTACCTTTTCATATTTCCTGAAAAAACTTTTCCACCGCATTTCGAGAACACCCCAGAAGGCTTCCTTAAAAATTCCTGTACTCATCTTAGAGGTTCCTTCCCTGCGGTCGGTAAACGTAATCGGGACCTCCTTAATCCGGAAGCCGTGCTTCCAGGCATTATATTTCATCTCTATCTGGAATGCATAACCCACGAACCTTATTTTTTCAAAGTCAATGGTCTCAAGGACTTTTCTCTTATAGCATTTAAAGCCTGCAGTAGTATCGGAAATCCCGATCCATAAAATCATCCGCACATATACTGAAGCATAATAAGACATCATAACTCTTCCGGCAGGCCAGTTGATGATTTTTCCGCCCCTTGTATAACGGGAACCGATGGCGACATCAGCACCTTCTTTTGCGCATGCATCATAAAGGCGGGGCAAGTCCTCTGGATTGTGCGAAAAATCGGCATCCATCTCAAAGATATATTCATACGGCCGTTTCAATGCCCACCTGAAGCCATATATGTATGCTGTTCCAAGACCGAGTTTACCGGCTCTCTCTTCGAGAAAAAGACGGCCTGAAAATTCCCCGGAAAGATCTTTCACAATTCCCGCAGTTCCGTCAGGAGATCCGTCGTCGATAATGAGGATATGAAAATCCTTTTCAAGGGAAAATATCCTGCGGACAATTTTCTCAATATTTTCCTTCTCGTTATAGGTCGGTATGATGACGAGGCTGTCGGACATTGGCATAGCGAATATAAAAAGAATAAAGCAAACAGGAGGGAGACGAAGTGTACTGTCAGGAGTCTGCTATACGCCGGTGATAGTTAATCTGTCCCAGGTGATAATTCAGGTGGGTGGAAAGGTGAATGAGAAAAAAACCTGTTGAAACTTTCCGTCCAGACATTTCGGAGGGGAAGTCTTTCTGAATATCTCCTTCTGTGATTTTCGCAAGCGTTCCTTTGACCGACAGAATTGTCCTGTCAACTTCTGAGAGAAGAACTTCCGGAGCAATGCCCGAGGCGGAAAACTCGTTTTCCCTGTTCCTTATATACGGGATGCCTCCCAGCACATGTCCAATAAAATGCTGCAGGTTACCACACAGGTGGAGACAAAGATTTCCTCCCGGGTTTTTTACACCGCTTACAGGTTTCCACAACAAACCGGGAGAATTATAGGCAGCAATTTCTTTCTTAAGCAGAAGAAGATCTCTTTCGAAAATTTCAGACAGCAGAAAAACGAGCATGTATGGCAGAAATCTTTACTTAATCACCCTGAATTCAACCCTTCTGTTCCTGGCCCTTCCCTCGCGGGTTGCGTTGGAGGCAACAGGCCTGGCCTCGCCATAGCCCACGAAAGAAATTCTTTTGACATCAATCCCTTTAGCAACAAGATAGTCCTTCGCAGCTTTTGCCCTCAGCTCGGAAAGATGCTGGTTGTAAGCTTCACTGCCAATGCTGTCGGCAAAGCCGGAAATCTCTACCCTGAATCCGGGTATCTCTTTCATGAGCTCGCTGATAAAGTCAAGATCTTTTTTCGTTCCTTCCGCAAGCTGGTAAGTGCCGAATTTATAAGTAGGTTTCTTTGCTTCAATCTTTCCGGTTACAGAAGTAATATCAGAGCCTGCTGTAGCTGATGAGGAAGTTTCTGTTTTTGACGTCTTTCCCGTTCCTTCGGTTTTAACTTTCACAACAGCAGAGGCAAGAGTGTCGGTTTTCGCATTAACCTTGTGCGCGGTAGCCAGTGCCAGGGAGTCGGCTTTTGCCGCTGCCATGGCCAGAGAGTCAGCAGTGACCCGGAGAGCAAGGGAATCCGAGGCAGAAAGGCCGGCAAATGCCACAACGGCTTTAGGCTCTTCATAATACCGTGTTTTCCCTGTCTTATAATACACAATAAGATTATCCTGGATCTTCTCGCGGGGCTGCTTTGAGAACTGGTCATGGAAACTATTGTATACGAGGTCAAGATCCTTATCGCGCTCGTTCTTGTTTATTTCCGAATCATTCAGGAGAAAGGAGTTGTCTCCTTCTTCCCCCTGAGTATCAAAGAAAATATTCTTCATGCTTATTTTCTGACTTACAGGTTTTCCGGACGCATCGGTGTTTCTGTCGAGGTTCAGTTCCTGGAAGAGAAGATAGTCTTTCGCATTCGAAGGGATAAAAACTTTCTGTGTATCCACGCGGAAACTATCTGCCTCAATGATAAACTGGTAATTCTTTCCGGGGTTAACCATGAGTGCATATTTCCCGTTGGAAGGATCTGCGGTAATGGGGGGCGAGAGCATACCTGTTTCCTTTTCAAGCATAGTGATCCGGGCATTAAGCGGCTGGGTGAAATTATTCGTGGTGATAATACCTCTCAGCACCCGTACATGTGTGTTCAGGTCTTCAATTTTAAGAGAATATATATCCATATTACCCCTGGTGTCATAACGCACTGAAGAAAAATAGCCGACTTCCCCGTCACCTGTTATTACATAATAAATATCATCATCAGGAGTATTCACGGGATATCCCATGTTTTCGAGTTTTGTCCATCTTCCTTTGTCAAGAACAGACTTGAAGATATCATATCCCCCGATGGAGTTATGACCGGCAGAGGAGAAGTAGAGAGTAGTTCCGTCTCCTTTCATAAAAGGATAATCTTCATCGTAAGGGGTATTGATAACGGAGCCGAGATTTTCTGCAGGGCCCCATTTTCCATCGGACTGTAATTCTTTCTTATAGATATCCTTCCCACCCACTCCGCCTTTCTGGGAGGATGAAAAATACAATGTTTTCTCATCGGGAGAGAAGCAAAAAGCCGGCTTGCTCTTGGTAATTGAAATTCCGAGGCTAGCCTCCTCCGGCTTACCCCATATGGTATCCTGGAAAGTTGTATAATAAATGGCATTATCCCTGTACAGGTATAATTTTTTACCGCTGGGGGTGAGGCAGATAAGCCCGTCGTTATACTCGGTGTTGATTTTGTCACCCATGTTTTGCGCAGCAGAGAACCGCGGCTCACGCGGAATAGAACTTTCATTCCGGGAGAAATAAATATCCTCGTAAGGATTTCCGTCATCGTCAAGAAAAAGATCTTCTCCCCTGCCGCCTTTCCTCCTTGAGGTAAAAACAAGCATGCTTCCGTCAGCGGAAATGATGGGATGATAGTCCGGATATTCCGAGTTAATGTTATCCCCGAGATTTTTAATAAGCACCTTGATAGGATTACTAATCATCGACTTGGCATTATTGCACATTTCGATACGGTGGTCCGCGTCCTGTGACAATATCTTACCGTATTTATTATCCTTGAGGGTTGTCTTAAAAAGTTCAAATGTTTTGATGGCCTCATCAAGCCGGTTATTTACGTGATAAGCCTGGCCGAGGTAATAATAAGCCTGGGCGTCCGGCTCGGGGCTTTTAAGTGCATACTCGAGATAGGGAATGGCTTTATATTTTTCAGTAGGTATATTAAGGTATGCAATACCCACATAAAAATTGTATTTATAGTTTGCAGTATCCCTCTGCTGGAGCATGATGTATTCATTGAGGGCCTTCCTGAACTCTCCCATGTTAAAATTAGCCTGAGCACGCTTGAGGAGTTCCTTATTACTCAAATCCTTGTCAGTTTGGGCATACAGACCTGATGAAGCCACCGCCACCATAAACATTGCAGGAATCATCCGGCACAGGAATTTCTTATTAATATATTTCATAGAGAATCGGGATCTAAATGATGGTATTCGCTGGATATAATTCAGCAAGTATAATAATTTGAAATGGAATTATGAAATACCGCACGGGCACACCCTGCCCGAAGGAGCACCCGCTGACCATTATCGGAGATTAGCATATCTTTGCGGAGATAACTTCGGGAAATAAAGTACTCAATGAAGGTAGTAATTCTCTGCGGCGGCCTCGGAACAAGGCTGAAAGAAGAAACCGAATACAAACCCAAGCCCATGGTGGAGGTAGGCGGAAGGCCACTTCTATGGCACATTATGAAAGGCTACAGTCAATTCGGGTATAACCAGTTTGTGCTGTGCCTCGGGTACAAGGGAAACATCATCAGGGATTATTTTATTAATTACGACCTGCGTAACAATGATTTCACGCTAAGCCTGAAGGATCAGGGCATTGCTGTGCACAACAGGCACGAAGAATCAGCCTGGGAGATTACTTTTGCCGAAACGGGGCCGGAAGCCATGACCGGGGCGCGGATAAAGAAGATAGAAAAGTATATTGACGGGGATACTTTTATGCTGACATACGGGGACGGTGTCAGCGACGTGAATCTTAATGAGCTCCTTGCATTTCATAAATCGCACGGGAAAACCGCTACCATTACGGGGGTCACTCCACTGTCTCGCTTCGGTGAGCTGGTTGCAGAAAACAACATGGTAACACAGTTCAATGAAAAGCCGAAGCTTCATAATAAAGGACTGATAAACGGGGGGTTTTTTATTTTCAGCAGGAAAGTTTTTCAATACCTTTCTGCTTCCGATGGATGCATCCTTGAGAAGCAGCCTCTTGAAAGGCTTGCAAACGAAGGAGAATTGTGCGTATATGAACACCGGGATTTCTGGCAATGCATGGATACCTACCGGGATTTTGAACTGCTGAACCAGCTCTGGAAAGAAAACAAGGCATCCTGGAAAACCTGGAAATGAACTCCCTGTTCAGGAAAACATACGGAGACAAAAAAGTTTTTATCACGGGTCACACCGGATTTAAAGGTGCATGGCTCTCCTTATGGCTCCAGCAACTGGGTGCCGAGGTAAAGGGTTATGCACTGGCCCCTGCCGGACAATCCCTTTACAGACTTCTCGGGAAAAATACGGAGGTGCAATCGGTCATTGCTGATATCAGAAACAGGAGCATGATTAGCAGGGAATTAAAAAATTTCAGGCCCGATTATATCTTTCACCTCGCTGCACAGCCGCTGGTAAGACATTCTTACCTCCATTCTGCAGAAACTTTTGAAGTCAATGCCATGGGTACGGTGAATCTCCTGGATGCCCTGTCTGCCCTGAATAACCCATGCGCTGCAGTTATTGTTACCACCGACAAGGTTTATGAAAACAAAGGCGGTGAAAAAGTGTACACGGAAAACGACAGGCTGGGCGGTCATGATCCTTACAGTGCAAGTAAGGCCTGTGCTGAAATAATCGTGCAGTCCTACCGGCTTTCTTTCTTCAACCCCGCCCATTATGACAGGCACAGGAAAAGTATTGCTACTGCACGGGCAGGAAACGTAATCGGGGGAGGCGACTTCTCTGAAGACCGGATTATCCCTGACCTGTTCAGGACCCTGCAGAAAAACAGGCCCCTTCATATCAGGAACCCGCATTCGGTAAGACCCTGGCAACACGTTCTTGACCCTCTGGCCGGGTACCTCCTGCTCGGGGCGAAAATGACATCCGGGAAAAAGCCTGTTTCGGACGCATACAATTTCGGGCCGGGAAAAGATGAGTTGATGAGTGTTGAAACACTTGTACAGAAAGCAATAACAGCCTACGGAAAAGGGAAATATGTAATAGCTAAAAAGGATGAACAGCCCCATGAAGCGGATTTCCTGGTACTCGACAACTCTAAAGCCCGAAGAGAACTTGGCTGGAAACCTGTTTACAATACCGAAAGAGCTATTAAAAATACCATGGAATGGTATAAAAAAAGTTTGGAAAAAAGCATGGGTATTTTTGACTTATGCGTAAATGAAATTGAAAACTTCACTTCAGCCAAGACACCCTGAACATCACATCCACCTCCCGAGCAGGAGATAGTTCTGTACATAATCACGAATGCCTTCTTCCAGTGAAAAAAAAGGGTTGTCATAACCGGATCCGCGCAGTTTATCCATACGGGCCTCGGTAAAATACTGGTACTTGTCGCGGATGTCAGCGGGGGTGTCAATAAAATTAATTTTGGGATCAAGACCCATGGATGCAAAAGTAATCTTCGCAAGATCAAGAAAAGTCCGTGCTCTGCCTGTACCCAGGTTATAAATGCCTGATCCTTTTCTCTTCAGCATCAGGAAAACACAAACATCCAGAACATCCTTCACATAAATAAAATCGCGCTTCTGCTCCCCGTCCCTGTATGCAGGATTATGAGAGCGGAACAAGTCCAGCTCCGCCTTTGCCATGATCTGCTTATAGGCATGGTAAACTACTGATGCCATTCTTCCTTTATGACTCTCGGACGGACCGTAAACATTGAAGAATTTCAGCCCCGCCCAAAAATAGGGAGTGCGCTCCTGCACGAGCACCCATTTATCGAATTCCTGCTTTGAAACGCCGTAAGGGTTCAGAGGTTTAAGGGATGGAATATGCGAATGGCCGTCATCATAGCCATTTTCCCCGGAGCCATAGGTGGCTGCGGAAGATGCGTAAACCAACGGGAGGCCGTACTCTACACAGGCTTTCCATATCTCCTTTGAATAAGAGAGATTCAGCTTTTCAAAAATCAGGGTATCGGATTCCGTGGTGTCCGTGCGTGCACCAAGATGAAATACAAACTGAACCATTTTCTGATTTTCTTTCAGCCATTTGAAAAAGTCATCGCGGTGAATAAGCGCTGATAACATCTTCCCGTTAAGGTTGAGATTTTTATTATGCTTGGAAAAATCATCTACTGCCGCGATGTCATTATAGCCTGCATCGTTCAGCTTCCTGACAAGACAACTGCCTATAAAACCTGCGGCTCCGGTAACAACAATCATGGTTTGATTTCTATAGGATGCTAAAGTATTAAGAAAAAGTGAAATGCCAACCGGGCTGATTCCGGAGTAAGTATCGACCTCCCCTGAAGAAATGCAGAGCATAAAATCCCGGCTACGGAATTTTGCCGGCCATGATCCAAAGCCACAATTATAAATCTGAAAAATGCCTGCAAACTACTATTGAACATTTTTAATGCCTTTTGGTTTTAGAAATACCATGCGCATGCTCCGACTGACATACATCATTTATTTTGTAAAGAGAATAACATATCTTCGCCGATAAATACACTTTCAACATGAAAAAACACATACTCTTATTGATTGCCGGTGCCATCAGTGCCGGAGTTTCTGCACAGAATATTTTCAACGGGGGCTTTGAAAGCTGGTCACTGAAAACACTTTATGAAGAGCCTGCGGGATGGCTGACTTCCAACCCCCAGTCATTTATGATGACCGGCAACGGCAATGTCGGCAAGGACAGTCCTGCCCCTTCAGGAAATAATGCAGTGAAGCTCGAAACGGTTTCTAACGGTAATGATACCCTTCCGGGAATGCTCATAATCGGGAATCCCGGCCCTGGTACCATCAATGGGGGAATTCCTTACTCCTCCCAGCCTGATTCCATGAGGTTCTTTGTGAAATATAATATTCAGGCCAATGATACGGCACATATATATGTGTTCTTCAAAAATAATGGATCTATGATCGGTATAGCCGCAGCAGACTTTAACGGCAGCCAGTCGTCATACCAGCAGATAACCGTCCCTGTTAACTGGTTTTCCATTCTTGTGCCTGACACCATGGCTGCTGTCATTTCCAGTTCCAATATGGACCTCGCGAAAATACCGGGCAGCACCCTGTACGTTGATAAGATCGAGTTTGTCAATGGTGCGCCCCCCGTACCCAACTCCGATTTCGAAAACTGGGTTCCGGTTTCAAGCGAAGAAGCTGACGGATGGAACAGTATTAACTACATATCGGATACCCCGTCCGTTACAAAAACCACCGGCAGCTACAGCGGGTCATACGCCATGCGTATAGAAACGGTTCAGTCAACGCCCTGGGGCGGGCAGCCTGTAGGCTATGTCACGAACGGGTATTTCGGGCAGAACGATCCTTCCGGGGGTATGCCCGTAGCCCAGAACCCTGACAAAGTCAGCGGATATTATAAGTATACACCTAATGGTCCTGACACTGCACTTGCAGGAATTTTCCTATACAGGTATGACGCTGTGGCAGACTCTACCATACTCGTTGAGAAGGTCGCCATTCCCCTCCTTCCGGCAAGCACTTACACCTATTTCGAAATGCAATCACTGTATAACGGATGGAACTTTGTTGACACAATGAACATCGCGTTTGCCTCTTCAAACTTTGATTCTATCCCGAAATACATTGGAATGGGCAGTGTCCTGATCATTGATAACCTTACAGTAACTTACAAACCTTTGTCCGTTAATGAAATACAGGCGGATGGAAGGCTGCGCCTTTCCCCTCTTCCTGCAGGGCAGGCGATCAATATCACATCTGATGAGCCTCTTCTGAAAAACAATGACTTTACCATGATGGACTTGTCCGGGCAGGTGGTTTACCGGCAGAAAGTTGAAGCACAGCACTTCACTGTGGATGTTTCCCGTTTCCCTTCAGGCATATACTTCTATGCCGTGACAACAGTCAAAGGAGAAACGCTGAAAGGCAAACTGGCGGTGAGCCGTTAGTTTTCCATCGCTTTACGGGCAAGAGCGGGAATATTGATAAATATTTATCGTGCATGGAGGATTTGCATCCCTTGATGGCTTCGGTGTTAAACCTGAAGATGTGTTGCACCGTGTGGGAGTGATCTCCGTAATGAACAGCGAACATTTATTATCCCGGGCCGGAATAACTCTTAAAGTTCCAGAAATTTTTTGATTTTTTCTGCCAGCACCTCTGCGATTTTCTCTTTCGATTCATATGTCCACCCTGCTATGTGGGGGCTAAGCAATACATTTGGACATGTAAACAGGTATCGCATGGGAGCGGGAAGCGTTGCTTCAGCAGAAAGAGACTCAAAGGAATGGTCTTCGTATTCAATGACATCAAGGCAGGCTCCCTTTACCTTTCCTTTCTCAAGGTTTCTTACCAGGTCGCCGGTGTTCACCACTTTGCCCCGTGATGTATTAACCAGGTAAATATTTTTCCTGAACTGCGAGAGATAGGAGTCTGTTACCATATAGTGCGTTTCATCTGTAAGAGGGACATGCAGGCTGAGAATATCCGCTTCCGAAAAAATTTCTCCGGGTAAAGCTGCTTTTACAAAGGATGTCCCGAAGTTCTTCTTATACTTGTCAAAGGCGAGTACCTGCACATCAAATCCCTCCAGGCGTTTGGCAAATGCGCTGCCTGTATTTCCATAGCCTATAATGCCAATGGTTTTTCCTGCCAGTTCATGGCCGCGGTTTTCCTCCCTGAGCCATCTTCCCGCACGGATCTCCCTGTCGGCCTTGTGCAGGTTGTTCATAAGACACAGCAACATACCGAGAGCATGTTCTGCCACCGCAACCCTGTTGCCTTCGGGGGAACTGAGGCAAGCGATACCTTTTTCCAGGGCATAAGCAGTATCAATACTTTCCATTCCCGCCCCTGCCCTTGCAATAAACTTAAGATGTATTCCCCTGTCAAGAAACTCTTTGTCAATAAAGATGCGGCTTCGGATCACAGTCCCGTCATAACTGGAAATATGAGAAAGGATTTTTTCCCTGTTCCAGGATGTGCCGTCTGTGCATTCTATTCCTGCAGAAGAGAGTGTCTCCGTAAAAGAAGAAGGCATTGTATCTATCAGCAAAACCCGGGCTTTCAATGCATTCAGAGTAAAATGCCGCGGAGGAAGAGCGCTGCAACGGTAAAATAAATAACCAGGCCCGTTACATCCACGAGCGTGGCAACAAACGGGGCGGAAGAGACCGCAGGATCAAGTCCGATCTTTTTCAGGAATACCGGGAGGAGAGAGCCTACGAGGTTTCCCCAAAGCACCACTCCCACCAGTGAGATGCTCACTGTAGCAGCTACGCTCAGCCAGTGGGGACCGTATACATTTACGAAGATTGACCATACGGCTACGCGCATGAAGCCCACCACGCCGAGAATCAGGCCAAGCATCAGGCCCACACCAATTTCCTTCCGCACAATTCTCCACCATTCTGCGAGAGAAACTTCATTGAGGGCAAGTGCTCGTATAATAAGCGAAGATGCCTGTGAACCGGTATTACCTCCGCTGGAAATGATGAGGGGGACAAACAGCGCCAGTACAACGGCTTTGGCTATCTGATCTTCAAAGAAACTCATGGCAGTGGCGGTGAAACTTTCTCCTATGAAAAGGACTACGAGCCATGTCGATCTTTTCCTGATCATCTCCCCGAAAGGCACATTCATATATGCCTTATCCACGGCTTCCATACCGCCGATTTTCTGTATATCCTCTGTTTGTTCCTTCCTGATAACATTCACCACATCATCAATGGTGATTCTTCCGGCAAGCCTGCCGAGGTGATCTACTACGGGCAGCACAACAAGATCATATTTATGCATGATGTTGGCAACCTCTTCCGAAGAAGTGTTGGTTTTCACGGAAATCACTTCCCTGTTATACACATCGGAAATCCTGGTACGCAAGGGAGTCGTAAGCAGTTTTTTCAGGGAGAGGGTTCCGAGGAGGCGGTTATCATCGTCCACCACGTAAATCGCATAAACTGTTTTCACTTCTTCCGCCTGTTTCCGCATTTCTCTCACACATTCCAGCACATTCCAGCGTATGTTTGCGCTGATCATCTCTTTTGCCATCAAGCCGCCTGCGGTGTTTTCGTTATAGGTCATCAGGTCAACGATATCGCTGGCCTGAGAGGTATCCTCCATATGAGAGAGAACCTCACCCTGCACCTTGTCTGGAAGCTCGGCAATCACGTCTGCCGCATCATCCGAAGGCATATTATCAATAAACCGCTCGGCTATTTCCTGAGATGAAAGGGAGGCGAGAAATTTTTCACGGGCATCCTCTTCCATTTCCACCAGCACTTTTGCAGCTTCCTCTTCGCCGAGATGAGAATACAGGTATTGAGCCTCCTCAATGTTAAGGCGGTTCAGGATGTCCGCAATATCAGCAGGGTAAAGATCATGGAGGTGTTCCCTGATATAGGGTTCATCGCCTGCCTTGATTTTTTTCCGCAGGTTTAAGAGGTATTTGCGCGTTACGCTGAGTGCCATGAATGTATTGTGAGAGGATTGTAAAGTTAAGCCTGAATTTTATAAAGGCAAAAAATCAGGGGAAAAGAAATGTGATTTACAGCGATCCGGATTTTGCTTTCATGTATATGCCATTCTTTTCGGGTATGAAAATCTCCGGAGGGGGTGAACATTCAAAGACACCATATTACAGGCGGGACACAAAATCTTTTCAGATGTTTTTATGAATCAATTCGTCACAAATTTCCCGTGCCGGGTAACATGGTTTATGTAAGCCATGTTTTTCTTTATGTCAACCGTAACGAGTGCTTTCCCCTTGAAAAAAGAATCTATCTCGTAAAACTTTGCGGGAATCACCATGTTTCCGCTATGGTCAATAAAGCCCCACTTCCCGCTTACATTAACTGCAGCCAGTCCTTCGGAAAAGTTTTTTGCCTCAGCATATTGTGGCTCTATCGCCATGCTTCCATCCTGGCGGATAAATCCCCATTTACCGTTCATCTTAACTTTTGCCACTCCTTCGGAGAAATGATCCACCGCATCAAAACGCGCTGCCGAAGTAACTTTCCCGGTTGTGTCGACAAATCCGCACTTGCCGTTTATTTTTATGATGGCATACCCGTTTACAAATTCACTGATCTGGTCAAAGTCCGGTACCACGATATATTCTCCTTCCTTATTGATATACCCTGCTTTCCCGTTAAACAACACCTTTGCCTTTCCGCCCGAGAAATTATTTGCATATTCAAAGATGGGGGGAATGGCAGGCTGCCCCGAGGTATTAATATAGCCCCATTTATTGCTGGATTGCACCGGTGCCAGGCCTTCGGTGCAGTTTCCTGCATATTCGTATTGAGGGATGGCTATGGTTTGTCCCCGTGTATCAATATAACCCCATAGCCCGTTCAGCTGTATGGCAGCAATCCCTTCCGAAAAGCCGGATCCGTTATCAAGCACCGGCTGGTATATATACCTGCCTTCCCTGTTGATGTACCCGTATTTACCGCCCGACTGCACTTTTGCAATCCCGTCAGAAAAATCATACGCCTCTTCAAACTCGGCGTTGATAGTAGCTTTCCCCGAAGTGTTAACGTACTTTTTCTTACCGTTCACATCAATAATGGCAGCTTCTTCGGAGAAGTCGAGGGCTTCGCTCAGGGAGGGTTGCAGCACGTATTTGCCGGTTGTGTCTATGTACCCGAATTTCTCATCAAGCTGAACACCGGCAATCCCGCCGTTGAAAGGGAGTATAAAATCATACTGGGGTTTAATGGCAAAATTGCCTTCCTTGTTTATAAAGCCCCACTTGTCTTTCATACGCACACTTGCAAAGCCGTCCGAAAAGTTATCTATCTCATCAAAACGGGGACTGACAACATAAGAGCCCCTCGTACTCACCACTCCCCACTTGTCTCTCAGCTTCACCAGCGCTACACCTCCGTCAAAGCTGGAAGCCTCGTGGAACTGGTCAACAAAAACAATCTTTCCTCTGGGATTAATGTAATTATACCTGCCTTCGATGCATACCAGCGCGAGGCCGTTGGAGAAACTTTCTGCATAATCATATTGCATCATTATAACAAGTGTGCCGCTCATATCAATAAATCCCCAGCGGTAATCATTAAAATCTTTCATCACTGCTGCGAGGCCTTCCGAGAAAGGAAGCACCTTGTCATACTGGGGCTCAATGGTGATTTTTCCGTTAGCCGCTGCAAATCCGTATTTCCCGTTTTTCAGGACAGGGAGAAGTGCATCTCCGGGATGTGAATAAGAATGAGACGCTGCCAGCAGAAAGAACAGAAAAAATAAATAGCTGCCTGTATAGCGCTGCATGCTGTTTAAACGAAACGGTCTCCCCTGTTAATTTTCACATCATTCACAAACTGCCGTATCTGCTGCTCATCTGATTTTCTGCAAACGAGCAGTATCTCGTCCGATTCCACCACAATATAATCTTCAAGCCCCTGTAATACCACCAGCTTGTTTTTGGGCATATTGACAATACACCCTTTCGAATCATAGACCATCACATTGCTTCCCACTACTGCATTTCCATCAGCATCTTTCTTACAATGTTCGTAAAGAGAGCCCCAGGTTCCGAGATCAGACCATCCGATGTCAGCGGAAAGGACATATACGTTGTCTGCCTTTTCCATGATGCCGTAGTCAATGGAGATATTCGTACACAGGGTATAAACATTTTTGACGAACTCCGCTTCAGCCGGAGTGTTGTATTTTCCCATCCCCCCGCTGAAAAGGGCATGCACTTCCGGCAGGTGTTTTTCAAATGCAGCCGTAATGGCTTTCAGGTTCCATACAAAGATGCCGGAGTTCCATAAAAACTCCCCGCTGCGGAGGAAGAACTTAGCCATTTCGAGATTGGGTTTTTCTGTGAAGGTTTTCACCCGGCAGACTTTATACTTAACATCACACTGGTCTTCCCGGAACTGGATATAGCCATAGCCTGTGTCCGGGCGGTTGGGCATGATGCCCAGCGTAAGAAGACTGTTTTCACTGGCAGTAAAGTCAAGGGAATTCCTGATGGCACCGGCAAACTCATCCTCTTTTGTGATAATATGATCGGAAGGAGCTACTACTATGTTTGCATCAGGGTCTTCCTGTGCAATTTTGTATGTGGCATAGGCAATGCAGGGGGCGGTATTTCTTCTCACAGGCTCTCCCAGCACACGTGCGGTGCTAATTCCCGGAAGCTGCTTTGACACCAGGTCTCGGTATGAATCATTGGTTACCACCAGTATGTTTTCCGGGGGGCAAATCCTGGTAAAGCGTTCATAGGTTTGCTGGAGCAGGGTTTTCCCTACACCCAGAACATCCATGAACTGCTTGGGATGAGCAGTCCTGCTCATAGGCCAGAAGCGGCTGCCTATGCCGCCTGCCATGATAATACAATAATTGTGTTTATTAATCTCCATAAACGGGAAATGCAGCAGGGTGCTGCAACGGAGACAAATTTAAGATAATTTTGATAAAGCCGTTTTCAGTTTTGCAAGAGATTCCCCAATCTCATCCATTGAACATGTTCCCACGGAAATGCGGTACCAGTTGGAGTCTTCAGAAGATCCGAAAGCATAAAAAGGCACTACAGCCATCCCGGCTTCTGCCAGCAGGTAGGAGGTGATGTCTTTAGTGGACTGTAGGATTTTGCCCCCGGGAGTTTTCATCCCGGCCAGGTTAAACTGAACGGTGAGGTACAGTGCGGCCTGGGGAGCAATCACATTTACACGGAAGCCCTCTTTTTGCAGGGCTGAAAAGCCTTTGTGAAAGGCATTCAGACGGGCTGCCACCTTTTCCCTGAATACTGTAAGGAAGCCGTCAATCTCTTTATGCTGTACAAGATAGCCGGCGCAGGCCACCTGTTCGGCTTTGGGTGCCCAGGCTCCTATGTGGCTCAGTATGGATTTCATTTTTTCAATGATTCCGGCAGGCCCGAAAGCCCATCCTACACGAACTCCCGTGGCTGCAAAAGCTTTGGAAAGGCCGTCCACAAAGATGGTATAGTTTCTCATTTCAGGTCGCAGGGAAACGGGATTATAATGCTTTGTGCTTCCGAAAGTGAGTATCCAGTATATCTGGTCATACAGGAGGTACAGCGGTTTTTGCCCAGGTCCGCGCCTGCGGTTTTCTTCAATTACAAGGTCACAGATTTCTCCCAGTACTTTTTCACTGAACACTGTTCCCGTGGGATTCAGGGGCGAGCATAGCGAGAGAAGGGATGCTTCGCGGAGATGGGGCGCAATCTCTTCCGCTGCAGGCATAAAATTATTTTCGGGGCGGGTTTCGACGAGCACGGGTTTTGCGCCCGTAAGATGACAGTAGTGGTTGTTGTTCCAGGAGGGTACCGGAAACACCACCGTATCCCCTGTGTTCAGGAGGGTACGATATATCCCATAGATGAGCGGCCTGGCTCCTGCAGAGATCAATATCTCATCAGCCGTATAGTTTAATCCCTCCCGTTGTCTGAGAAAGGCAGAAACTGCCGCACGCAGCTCACCGATTCCGTTGGCTGCAGGGTAGTTAGTGTGGTTATCGCGGTACGCTTCAACGATGGCCCGGTTTAGTTCGGGCGGAATGGGAAAAATGGAAGGATCGAAATCTCCTATGGTAAGGTTGTGAATGCGTGCTCCCTTTTTAATTTTCTCATTGACCTCTCCCGCAATCCTGATAATCTCTGAACCGATAAGCGTTTCCGCCATATCTGAAACATAAAGAGGACTCGCTTCCTGCCGGGTTTCTGTAATCATAAAGAATAAAAGGAGATGAGTTATCTGACGGCAAATGTATATAAAATAGGAATTTTAAAATGCAAAAAATGAAGATTATAAGATGTGGTAGCCAGCCCGGCCTGTATGCGGGCGTATGAGAACGAAAGTTAAGCAGGGCCTTCCGGGACAGGCATTGCCTCAGCCAGGGGATCTACAGAAAAAACAATACCCGTTTTAACTTCTATGCACCTGTACCGTTTGCGGAGTTTTTTTATTTTTCTGAAAATCCGTCCGCCCGGAAGCCGGAACACAGTGCCTTCAGGTAATTCGTCCACGCAGGTAACTGCTTCCGTATTGTATTTTCTCAGCACGCGCTGCAGGCGTGTGTCAGAACAGCTTGCTGCAAGAGGGTTTTCCAGGTAACTGAACAAGACGGACAGCACATCTTCCGGGAACACAAAACGATCCATAAAGGGATAGAGGAGGGTTTTAAACTCCTGTTTCCATTCATTTCCGTGAGGGAGTTTGGAACCCCTGTGCTTTTGCCATATGCGGAGATGGGCTATTTCGTGAACAAGGGTAATCAGGAATGCATATTTGTTGAGATCGCTGTTAACGGATATCCGGTGTCCTTTACCGTTTCCCGGCGGACTGTAATCACCCTGTTTGCTGCTCCTGCCCTGTGCCAGGCGAACCCTCACCCCGTGGCTGATGATCCATCCGGCTATGGTGTCAACTGCCTCCGGTGGAATATACTTTTCCAGCACTTCATGCAAGCCCGGTTTCATGTGCCTCAGCTTAAAACCTGGTAAGCGCAGAGGCTGGCGAGGTAAGCGAGGCCGCTCATGTATACAATCTGCAGAAGGGGCCATTTCCAGCTTTTTGTTTCCCGGTGTACCACAGCTACGGTACTCATACACTGCATTGCAAAGGCATAAAAAAGGATAAGGGAAATAGCCACTGCCGGACTGTACCTGTTGCGGGTATTGTCAGCCGGGTCTTTTTCCTGCATCATCCTGTCACGTATGGATGCAGTGCTTACATCTGTGCTTCCCACGCTGTATAAGGTGGCCATGGTTCCAACAAACACCTCCCGCGCAGCAAAGGAGGTCAGCAGCGCGATACCGATTTTCCAGTCAAAGCCCAGCGGCTTTATGACGGGCTCCATCCAGCGCCCCATGATTCCGGCATAAGAGGCCTCCAGCTTTTCGGATTGAATATGATTGCTGACTTCAGCGGGGGGCATGGAAGAGATCGCTTCAGGGTATGTATATTTCTGATTAATCATTTCAAATTTTTTCTTCGGGCCGTACGAAGAGAGTACCCAGAGAATCACGGAGATAGCGACAATGATTTTACCTGCATCAAACAGGAATACTTTTACTTTTTCGATCATGGTATGCCCGACATTCGTCCAGTGAGGCATGCGGTACACCGGCATCTCCATGATGAAATAGCTCTTTTCCCTTGTTTTTATCAGCAGTTTCATCACCCAGGCTGCGCCTATGGCGGCAAGAAAGCCGGTCAGGTATAGAAGCATCAGTGCAAGCCCCTGCATGTTGATGATACCTCCAATCATCCTGTCGGGGACTACCATGGAGATCAGCAGCGTATAAACCGGTATGCGTGCGGAACAACTCATAAGAGGCGTGACCATAATGGTGAGTATCCGCTCTTTCCGGTTCTGGATAGTCCTGGCCGACATTATAGCAGGGACTGCACATGCCACCCCGCTGACCATTGGAATCAGTGACCGGCCGCTGAGGCCGAACTTCTTCATCACCCTGTCCATGAGAAAACTTACCCTCGACATATAGCCCGTGTCTTCAAGAATGGCAATGAACATGAACAGCAGCGCTATCTGCGGGACAAACACCACGATCCCGCTGATGCCTGCAAGGATACCGTTAACGAGGAGGTCATTGAGAATGCCCGCGGGCAGGGCCATCCGCACAAGCCCGCTGAGCCAGGTAAAACCCTGCTGTATCCCTTCCATGGGATAGGAAGACCAGGAAAACACGGCCTGGAAGATCAGGAAGAGATTGAGAAAGAAGAAGACATAACCCCAGATGCGATGCGTGAGGACATTGTCAATTCTTTCGGTAATCCGTCTTTTCTCCGCAATCTCACGGTGTGTGACAAATTCATTGATAATGGAACTGATGACTTTGTATCTCTCCAGTGTTTCCTGTACCTGGAGTTTTGAAGCATCGAAACCAAATTCACGTATGATACCGGTGATCCTGTCCTTCTTTTCCTGGTTGATACTGAAATATGGTATAATCTCGAGGTTGTTGGCTATCTGGAAAGCAGCGTAGCTGCTGTTCACTTTCACCACTTCGCGAATGCCGGACAGCACACAGGGCGACAACTGGTGGATGTCAATGAAGTCGTCAGGGAAAGCCCGCTCGGCATTGAATATGGATTTCTTCAGAATTTCAAGTCCTTCTCTCCGGCTGGCAACTATAGGGACAACCGGAACTCCGAGTTTTTTTGAAAGGCCTTCAACATCAATGTCCAGCCCTTTTTCCCTGACGAGGTCCATCATGTTTAATGCAAGCACCACGGGTTTTTTCAGGTCAATGATTTGGGTGCAGAGGAACAGGCTTCTTTTCAGGTTCGAAGCATCCGCTATCACAACTACGATGTCGGGGTGGGAAGGATCATCAGGGTCGCACAGTACCTGGAAAGGGATGCGTTCATCCGGGGATTTAGGATACAGGCTGTATGTGCCGGGAAGGTCAATGATTTCCGCCTTTATGGTTTCGCCTGTTGAAGGATTACGCAGACTGCAGCGCCCCGTTTTGGAGTCGACCGTTACTCCCGGGAAATTGGCTACTTTCTGGTTAAGGCCCGTAAGGGCATTGAAAAGGGTGGACTTCCCGCTGTTGGGATTTCCTGCAAGGGCTATTCTAATCCTGTCCTGCATGGCAGCCGGTTACTTTTTTATATTTTCAGCAGGAGACACCAGAACTGTTGAGGCTTCTTCTTTTCTCATGCTCAGCATGTATCCCGAAACCGATACGGCGATGGGATCACCCAGGGGAGCAATGCGCTCCACGATAATCTTTTCACCGGGAAGGCAGCCCATTTCCATCAGCTTGAGCGAGGTGGCTTCGTCCGTGAAGGAAATGATGACTCCTGTCTTTCCCACAGGTAATTCGGATAACTTCATGCGAGAAAATATGAGAAGGGCAAAGATACTATTGCCGGGAGATTATTCAGAAAGAAGCTCTCAATGTTTTTTATGCGTACGCGGTTTCTTCCCGAATTCAGGGCAATCGCACTTGTTTTTTGTAAACCCGCAGCCGCCCGATAAAAGCAGGAAAATGAGCCCTGTCATGAGAATACATGCTATCCGGAATTTTATTTTGGAAGTGATGGCAGGAAACATGAAGTGTTAGCACTTTTCATTTACGCGGGAGAATATTTTCACGGCCGAATATAAAGCGAAGTTAATGAATTAACCGGATGCACATAAACAGTAACACTGCGAATCCGGACAAAAGTATCTGATTTGAAAAGGGAAAAGGCCGTTGTTTATTCTTTCACAAATTGCACCTGCTTTTGTTGTCCTTCACTGCCGACCAGCAGGAAGTATACACCCCGGGGAAGTCCGCCAATATCAAAAATCAAATTATTTTTCCCGTGAGAAATCCTTCTTCTTTCGCCTAATACTGTGTTCCCAAGCATATCAATAACAGAAGCCGATATTATTGTATTATGATCCGAGGAAATGACACAGTTAAGTTGTTTCTCTGCAGGATTAGGGAAGAGGCTAATAGCAGGTGGAAATACCGGTATATCAATACTTACAACTTCTGAGTAGGTAAACTTTCCATCAAAATCAACCTGTTGTAAGCGGTAATAATTCATCCCCGGCGAAGGCTCATGATGTGTAAAAGAATAATACCGGTTCACACCGGAGTTCCCTGCTCCCCTGAGCGAACCAATGGGTTTAAATGACCTGCCGTCAATTCCATGTTCAACTATAAAGTAAGCGTTATTGCGTTCACCGGCAGTTTGCCATAGAAGTATGTTTGATTCATTTTCATTTTTGCCTTCAAATAAAACAAGGCCCGAGGGCAGAATAGCGCACCCCCCTGCATACTGGGCAAAATAAAAATCACCTCCGCTTCCGGCGGTCATGGTGACAGTGGCCGGCCCCGGATCAAAATCAGCAGGCCCTCCGAGGAAGCCCGTTACAGCAACATTGCAGGATGCATCTATAGCTATGTCATTTCCGTAATCAGATCCTATACTTCCGATTTTAAAAGCCCACTGGTAAGTACCGCTTGAATTATATTTGGCAAAATAGGCGTCTGTTGCACCAACGATGCTAACCATTGCCGTACCTGCCCCAGGGTCACAATCAACATTGCAGCCACTAAAGGTTCCTGAAACGTATATGCTGTTATCCGTATCAAGGTTAATCTTATTTCCCTGTACGGTTCCTGAAGCTGACGTGGAGCCGAAAGCAAAAGCCCACTGATAAGATCCCGCGGCATCGTATTTGGCAATATAAGCTTGCTGCCCTCCCGTAGAGGTAATATTTGCAGTTCCGGCACCGGGATCAAAATCAGCAGTAGCATTATATCCTCCCGTTACATAGAGATTATTGGCACCATCTATTGTTATGCCATAACCAAAATCATTGGAGGATCCTCCAACCCTGAAAGCCCACTGGTACAGCCCGGAGGCCGTATAGCTGGCAAGGAACATGTCATAATTCCCGGATGCCGTCAGGGTTGAGGTCCCTGCGCCGGGATCAAAATCAGACGTTCCCGTACACCACCCGGTTACATAAACATTGCCCGAAGGGTCGGTGGAAAGATCAAACCCCCTGTCGTCGCCTGAGCCTCCCAGGCTGAAAGCCCATTGATAGGCACCGGCTGAGCTATATTTGGCAAGAAATATGTCACACGTGCCGCTTGCTGTAAGGTTAGCTGTCCCGGCCCCGGGGTCAAAGTCGGCAGTCGCACTATATTTGCCTGTAACATAAAGATCCCCGGAAGGGCCAAGTGCAACGGCCCTTCCCTCTTCATTTCCAGTTCCGCCCATACCTATAGCCCACTGGTACACCCCCGATGAATTATACTTGGCAAGAAAAACATCCTGCCCGCCCTTGCTGGTAAGCCCAGCCGTTCCTGCAAAAGGATCGAAGTCGGCAGTACTCTCAAATATTCCGGTAAGAAAGAAATTCCCGGAAGCATCCGTGATAATTGCCCTGCCCTCATCATAGCCGGTTCCTCCCATTCCCAGAGCCCACTGGTACACACCTGAAGAATTATACATGGCAAGATAAACATCGGACAATCCGGCACTTGTAAGCGCTGTAGTTCCTATGCCCGGATCAAAATCAGGAGTGAAATAAAAACAGCCTGTACCATATACATTACCCGAAGCATCCAGTGCAAGGCTATATCCCTGATCCGATCCACCTGTTACCCCGCCATTGCTGAAACCCCACTGGTAAGCCGGTTGAGCGGCACAGGGTAATGACATAAGAGAAATAAGAAAGAAAGAAGAACCTAATAAGCAGTATGTAAATCTTTTCATATTGTGTAGTATTTTTACTCTTTCACAAATTTTAACTGTCGCTGTTTCACGCCATCGTTCACCACAAGGAAATACAACCCCTGTGGCAGATCCGAGATATCAAAAATCAAATTGTTTTTCCCGGCGGAAAGCTTTCTTCCCATACTCATCACCGTTTCTCCCATCATATCAACAACAGAAGCAACCACTGTGGTGTTCTGGTCCGGCGAAACAATGCAGTTAAGCTGTTTCCCCGAAGGGTTCGGAAATATGGTAAGGGCATAAGGGAATACCGGGATATCAACGCTCACCGTTTTTGAATAAGTATACTTGCCATCAAAGTCAACCTGCTTAAGGCGGTAATAATTTATCCCGGGAGAAGGGTGCTCATCGGTAAAAGAATAATGTTGCTTCGCAGTCGAGTTTCCCGCTCCCTGAACTACTCCGGAATGGGTGAACGCATTACCGTCAATGCTGTGTTCAACCACAAAGTAATCATTGTATGTTTCGCTGCCCGTTATCCAGTTGCATGCAACCTGGTTATCAGGAAGAAGTGAGGCGGTGAAGTCAAGCAGTTCCATCGGAAGAACTATCTGGCATACAATATTTGGTGTTGCGGCGACAAGGCCTGCACTTATGGTATTGGTGTTCGTATTGGTCCTGAAACTCCCGGATCCCCCGGTCATCAGATTCATCTGTAAAGTGCCGACGTTGATGCTAACGGACTGAAAATTACATGCATTAACACCTGTTTCGCCCACTTCATTGGTTTTAACAAACCAGATATCCAACCCTCCTCCTCCGGAGCTTTTTGTATATCCTGTAAAGGCATAGCCCCCGTCAGAAGTCTGCAACACCCTTAATGCCCTGTCTTCAAGAGCGCCTCCATATATCTTGCTCCACTGTACATTGCCCGCGGCATCAATTTTAATTAACATGGCATCATTATAAAATCCAAAGCCGCCGGGGGGGCGCCCATAGCCTGATATGATATAACCTCCGTCTGCCGTGGGACATAAAGAGGTACCATACTGGCTATTTGTTGTTCCATAAGTTTTATTCCATTGCAATATGCCGTCGCTGCTGACTTTTACCAGCAGCAGATCGTTATAACTAACATTGTTATTACTTCCCGCGGGTGGCAGTGGTGTGTAGCCTGAAGCACTTCCTAAAACCAAAAACCCCCCGTCAGAGGTCACACGTAGTTCGTGGGGTTCAGAAGATGAGTACGGCAGAGTGTTACCATATGCCTTTCCCCATTGAAAAGTTCCGGCACTGTTTGCTTTTGCAAGATAAAAGCTATTAAGAAAACCCGGGCCAATGGGGTTAGGAAATACGCCTCCTGAAGCAGCTGTTATAAATCCCCCGTCGCAGGTTTGCTGAACAGAATAACCTATACCACCACCTCCACCGTACATTGCGCCCCACTGAAGCGTTCCGTCAGTTGCTGTTTTGAGCAGATATGTCGAGATATTTGTGGCACTACTATTGCTTGCGCCACCGGTAAAAAGATAACCGCCGTCTGAGGCAGTCGTTCCAAAAATGGGATTCCAAACCGATGTTCCGCTGCCTTCGCCGGCATTGGTTAGTCCATAGCTTTTACACCACACCATGGTTCCCACCGTATTGAATTTGGAGAAAAACATATCCCATTGTGTGTTTGTGTTGCTTGTGGTTTCCCCTGCAATTACATATCCGTCGGGCGTGGTCATCACTCCTCTCCCTTCTTCCGCAAAGTTTCCTACACCTCCGAATCGGTTGCTCCACTGTACAAGTCCGCCCGCATCAATTTTAAACATCCAGCCCTGTTCTTTTGAAATGCAAGGGACACAATCGCTATTAAAGCGGCCATTAATAATGTATCCGCCATCAAGAGCTATATCAAAAGACAGCCCATCCTCATCGGCAGTAGTTCCATAAGTTGCCTGGTACTGTAAAGGAATGCTGGCAGTTGCAACAATAGTTCTGTCGCCCGCAGGAGAGGTGGGCGTCGGTGTGTGTGCCAGCCCCTGCAAGGTGAGCGAAGTGCACTGTGCATCCACCTTATCACCAGGGGTAGCACTCCCTGAGATCGTATAGGTAAGCCAGAAATAATATTTCCCCGGTGCAAGCGGAACAGAGCCCGTAAATGAAAAGGACCCATTGGGAGCCATTACTGTACTCCCGTACTGGGTGGAGGCCGTAAAGGTCATGCTGGTACCCGTGTACCACAGGCTTGCGCTGGCTATATCATTAAGCGCATTGGTAGACCCTGTTGTATTAAAGGTGAAGCTGGTTGCCGATAATGTATTTGCTGCTATTGTTACTTCAACTCCCACTATGAGCTGGTTGGCCGCAGACACTCCAACCACTCCTGTGTTGGGCTGGGTAGTAACTGCAGATGTGAATCCGTCGGAGATGGGCCTTGATCCCGCAGGGGATGTGCTTGTTGGTGTTCTTGACGATCCCCCTGCAATAAGTGATGTGCATTGTGCATCTATAACATTTCCGACTACTGCCGTGGGAGATATGTCATAGGTAATCCAGAAGTAATTCGTACCCGGGGCAAGGGTAAATGTAAATCCGCTGAAAGTAAAAGGAGTTCCGCTGGCAGGAGGGGACGCTATTGTTGTGCCAAGCTGGGTGGTGGCCGCAAAGTTGCACCCGCTGCGTGTAGTCCAGAGTTTAGCATTGCTGATATCCGTCACGCTTGTGGTTCCGGTGGTCTGGAATGTAAAACTGGTGGCGGTAATAGGAGAAGCCCCCCCGGTGCCGTTTACGATTTCCACACCTATCACCTGCTGATTAGCAGATCCCTGGTAGACTACCGATGTATTGCTTTGAGTGGTGGTACAGGAGGTATATGCCATAGCTGCCGAAGTGGCAATATTCACCTGGTAATCTTCCGCCTCCCCGTACCAGCATTTATCGGATACCGGAGCGCCGATAGAAGTGGCTCCGTCATCGTAGTCCATGGTAATCCTCAGATTTTTCCACCCCGTAGCAGATGCCGAGGCGGTAAAATTCACCACGCTGGTATAGGATGTTCCCAGCCCGGGTGATAATGCAGAAGTACCAAGCAGTTCCCCTGCGTCAAGAAAATCACCGTCACTGTTGTAATCAATCCATGCTCTTACCTTGACTCCCCACATATCATCATGGGTAAAGGATAATACGTATGCGGTACTCTGGGTAAGTTTTGTACCCTGGTTCGTAGTATCAACACATGCCCAAAGCTCATCCCCGAGAGATGTACGGTTGATAGTATTGAGCGTAACATTGGTAAGGCCAAAGTAATTGTAGAGCGTTTGAAGCAACTGAGGTCCCGCAGGCCGGGCGATACATACCGGGTACTGTGGCCCGGTGTTAAAGGCAACAATGGTTCTGTCGCCCGCAGGAGATGTGGGCGTTGGAGTGTGTGCCACTCCCTGCACAGTGAGCGAGGTGCACTGGGCATCTACCTTATCACCGGGGTTGCCGCTCCCTGAAATCGTATAGGTAAGCCAGAAATAATGGGTTCCTGCGGCAAGAGCCGTGGAGCCTGTGAATGAGAATGACCCGTTAGGGCCGGCAACTGCACTTCCGTACTGGGTAGTTGTGCCGAATGTAGAAGAGTTGCCCGTGTACCACAGGCTTGCGCTGGTTATATCAAGAGAGGCATTGGTAGAGCCGGTTGTGTTAAAGGTGAAGCTGGTTGCATTCAGGGAAGAGGCGGCTATTGTAACTTCCAGCCCGACAATTTGCTGATCCGTTGAAGGAGCACCTATTACAGCAACATAGGACTGGGTGGTAACTGCCGATGTAAACCCGTCGGATATGGGCCTTGATCCCGCAGGAGCTGTTGTTGTCGGTGTTCTCGAAGATCCTCCCGCAATAAGTGATGTGCACTGTGCATCCATAACATTGCCGGATACTGCAGTAGGAGAAACGTCGTATGTAAGCCAGAAATAATTGGTACCGGAGGCAAGGGTAAAGGTGAACCCATTAATGGTGAATGGCGTGCCGCTGGCAGGAGGAGATGCCACAGTTCCCCCGAGCTGGGTTGCGGTTGCAAAGTTACAGCTGCTGGCCGTGGTCCAGAGTCTTGCGTTGCTGATATCCGTTACGTTCGTGGTTCCTGTGGTCTGGAATGTAAAGCTGGTGGCTGTGATAGGAGAAGCACCCCCCGTGCCCGCTACTATCTGGACACCTATCACCTCCTCGTTGGTGGAGCCCTGGTACACCGTGGAAGTATTGCTTTGGGTGGCTGTGCATGAGCTGTATGTCATGGCGGCAGAAGTGACAAGATTTACCTGGTAATCTTCCACCTCCCCGTACCAGCATTTGTCGGACAGAGGGGCGCCGATTGAAGTAAATCCGTCATCATAATCCAGCACTACTCTCATATTTTTCCAACCGGTAGCAGATGCCGAGCTCGTAAAATTTATTACGTCAGTATAAGGCACTCCCAGCCCGGGGGACATTACAGAGGTTCCCAGCAACTCTCCCGCGTCAAGGAAATCTCCGTCATTGTTATAATCAATCCAGGCTCTCACCTGTGAATTCCACAGGTCATCATGGGTAAAACTCAGAGAATATGCCGTGTTTTGCGTAAGCTTGCCGGACTGGTTCGTGGTATTTATATCAGCCCATATTTCATCCCCGAGAGATGTACGGTTAATATTTCCTATGGTGATATTTGTAGGCCCGAAGTAACACTGGTAGCATGGGGTTTGAAGCGACTGGGGGGCCTGAGGAGCCGTGATGCATACTACTGCATGGCTTTCCGGTATTGCTAAAGTAAAACAGCCGACCAGCAACAACGCTTTTCTCAAAATGAGGGATTTGGGAGGGGTCATTGTGTGGAGAGTTATTATTATTAATGTGGTGGCAAGTGCATATCTTCCAGATAAGGGAGAATTTGTTTTAAAAAAATAAGGCGGAATTCCGATCCATCAATTCAAATATTAGATTCCTTGTAATAAATTACTGAGATCAAGTTTTGTTTATTAATCCTACGTTTTGTTTCCACTATAAAGTGAAAATATTGGAGGAAGTAAGTAATAACTAACTTAAAATTATAATTTTGTACAAAGCCAAGTTCATTAAAACAATTATTTATTACTTCTATTTATTAGCTTTAAAAGCTATTATTCTTATGATTATAATTTAATTTTGTACAAAGCAGATGAAAAAACAAGATGATTTATTTGAACTGATTAAGTCCCTTTCAGTTTCCGAAAAAAGATATTTTAAATTATCGGTTTCTGTACAAAAGGGGGAAAAGAATTATTTAAAATTATTTGATGCAATTGACAAACAAGAGAAATATAACGAGCTGGAAATTAAAAAAGGATTTGCGGGCAATGTATTTATTAAACAACTTCATAGAACCAAATATTATTTATATAATCTTATTTTAAAGAGTTTAACTGCATATTATTCTAGTTCATCGGTTGATTCAGAATTAAAGGAACTTTTACAGCAAGTGAAAACTCTCTTGGAGAAGGGCTTATATAAACAATGTGAGAAAATAATATCAAAAACAAAGCTATTAGCTGAAAAATATGAAAAACATTTAGCATTGCTTGAGTTATCTGATTGGGAAATTAGATTAATGTATAGACAATCCTATAAAGGGAAAACAGCAAAAGAAATAGAAAGGTGCTACAAAGACACATTCAGTGAGGCAAACAAATATATTAACTATAAAGAATATGAACAGATTTCGGCAAGAATGTTTGTACGAACAAATAAAAAAGGATATTCAAGAACCAATACTGATTTATTAGCATATAAAAGTATTACTGATCATCCTTTGCTTCGTAGTGAAGACAAAACAATCTCTTATCATTCATTATCTGTTTATTATACCATTTATTCTTCTTATTACCTTTTACAAAATGATTATACTATCGCATATTCCTATACTCAAAAAAAAGTGAAATTCATGGAGGCTCATCCTTACCAGATAGGAGAAAATATACAAAGCTATGTAACTGCATTAACCAATCTTATTCTTTGCCAACTTAATCTTAAGAAATACACCGAAGTGGTTTTGAGTCTAAAAAAACTCAAAGAAATAAATACAAAGTCCCAAAATATACAAAGTCGAATATTTTATACCGTTTATAATTCAGAGTTAACAATGCATATTGATAAAGGAGAGTATACTCAGGGAATTAAGTTGATTCCATCTATTCAAAACGGACTTGGCAAAATGGGTTTTTCTAAAGAAGCAAATATGATTTTGTCTTATGGTATTTCCCAGGTTTATTTTGGTGCAGGTAATTATCAGGATGCGCTCATTTATTTAAACAAAATAATAAACGACACAGGGATTAATATGAGAAGTGATGTGTATTGCATGGTAAAAATCATGTTATTAATTGTTCACTTTGAATTAGGAAATGAAGAATTACTGGAATACATGGAAAAATCTGTTCACCGCTATCTTGATAAAAACGAGCGTTTATATAGAGTAGAAACTTCTATTCTTGATTTTATGCGGAAAACGGTTCCCAAAATAATTACTCCACAAGAACGAATAAAAGCATTCAAGAAATTAAAAGCTGAAATAGAAGAAATCACACAAAACACTTATGAGAAGAAAGCTTTAGAGTATTTTGATTTTATTTCCTGGCTTGAAAGCAAAATTGAAAAGCGCCCATTTGCAGTAATTGTGAAAGAGAAAGCCCGGTCACTTTCTCGTGCTACCCGCTAATCCCAGAGCACTTTCGCAAACCGGCGTTCTTCCGGGCTTACTTCCGGCCGGACGAAAAAATGAAGCTACCCGGATTTTCTTTTCATCCCATGCGCTCGCTCCCCATGCATAACTTCGGATAATTTGTATTTTTATAAAAAAATTCTCCTCCCTTGAAATTGTTTTACCACATAGGCAGGTACGCTCTCTTTGTCCGGAGATTGTTTTCCCGCCCTGAAAAGCCGTCCCTTTACAGGGCGGAGGTGCTGAGAGAAATGAACTCCATCGGCATTGGCTCGCTGGGTATTGTTTCCATCATATCCGTTTTTATCGGAGCCGTTATTACCATCCAGAGCGCTTATAACCTGACCAACCCCTTTATCCCGATATATGCGGTGGCCGTGATTACCCGTGATTCCATCATCCTGGAGTTTTCCCCCACCATTATATGCCTGGTGCTTGCAGGGAAAGTCGGATCCAGCATTGCTTCCGAGCTGGGTACCATGAAGGTTACGGAACAAATTGATGCGCTCGAAATCATGGGAATAAACTCGGCCTCGTACTTAGTGCTTCCGAAAATTATTGCGGCCGTACTGATCATCCCCTTTGTTACTATGGTGAGTATGTTTCTCGGCATCCTGGGCGGATGGATAGGCGGAACATCTTCAGGAGTCATTACCTCGCACGATTTCGTAAGAGGGCTGCTCGACTCCTTTGTCCCGTTTAATATTACGTTTGCATTAATTAAAACCATCACTTTTGCTTTTGCTATTACCTCTGTTTCGGCTTACCATGGTTATTATACTTCCGGCGGAGCACTTGAGGTGGGCAAAACCAGCACCAGGGCTGTAGTATACAGCAGCACCGTGATACTTATTCTGGATTATTTGCTGACACAGCTTTTTCTCTCATGATAGAGTTAAGGAATATCTCAAAATCGTTCGCGGGAAGACAAATCCTTGACGATGTATCTGTTCTTTTTGAGAAAGGAAAAACGAACCTTGTCATCGGCGGAAGCGGGTCCGGAAAAACTGTGCTGATGAAATGCATGGTGGGCCTGCTTGAACCCGATCACGGTCATATTTTTTATGACAGGCGCGATTTCTCGGGGATGGACCTTGATGAAAGGAAACCTATCCGCAAGGAAATCGGGATGGTGTTCCAGGGAGGCGCATTGTTTGACTCCATGACGGTGGAAGAGAACGTGATGTTCCCCCTTTCGATGTTCACTTCCATGAGCATCGCAGAGAAACGTGAAAGAGTGACTTTCTGCCTCCAAAGGGTAAGCCTGAACAACGTGAACAACTTATCCACTTCGGAGTTGAGCGGGGGAATGAAGAAACGTGTGGCTATCGCCCGTGCCATTGCACTGAACCCCCGCTATCTTTTCTGCGATGAACCCAACTCCGGCCTGGATCCGCAGACGGCCATCGTGATAGACAATCTTATCCGTGAGATTACCGAAGAGTTTAATATCACCACGGTGATCAACACCCACGATATGAACTCCGTAATGGAACTGGGCTATAAGGTGTTGTTTCTGTACAAAGGGAAAAAGTGGTGGGAAGGCGATGCGGAAGGCATCTTCCGGACGGATAACAAAGATCTCAACGAGTTTGTTTTTGCCTCGAAACTGCTGAGGGGAATGAAAAAATAAAAAACCTCCTGTCGGTTGAACAGGAGGTTTTCCAAAAAAGCGGTTTGACTTTTTATTCGGTAACGGTCATTTTGTTTGTAACCGAAACTCCGTCAGCTTTAAGGGTATAAAAGTAAACACCTTTTGAGAATGATTTTGCATTGAGGGAAACCTGGTGAATGCCGGCATCTTTAGCGCCTTCATTAATCACGGATACTTTCCTGCCTGCAAGGTCATACACCTCAAGGGAAACATGCGCAGGCTTCGCAAGCTCATAACGTATGGTGCTTGTACCGCTGAAAGGGTTAGGATAGTTCTGCATTACCTTAAGATTCCTGTCGGCACTTTCGGAAATGCCGATGGTATAATCTATGGTGATCATGGCAATGACATTAATGTTCTGGATGTAATTGTTGCCGTCAACACCCGGGTCATAATTGCCATTAGAGTTACAATCGTAGTAAATATCCCCGCCCTGGCTGGTGGGAAGCATCTGGTTGTACTTGGTCCAGGTGGCGTAGCTGTTAGCCCTGGTTTGAGGATAGTTGGTAAAATAGGCTGAAGAGGAAGAGTTGTTGCAGGGACCCTGGTTTCCGAAGCCGGCAATGAACCCGCAGGTATCCTGCTTATCACCGAAATACTGCATCCTGATGCCGAAGCGCTTCATGGAGCTGGACTGGTAGGCGGGACCCCATGCAATGTACCCCAGCTCAAGCCAGTCGTTATTGGTACTGCCAACGAATGAGCTGTTGCCGATAAGGGTGGTGTCTTTGAAAACGGTGGACCCGGGATAGCCTGCGCTGGTAAGATTGATGATGCTTATGACAAGGGTGTCGTCACTTCCAGAGTTATTCTCATGGCCTATGACAGCATAGATACTGTCAATTGTCATGGAGGTTATTTTACTGTTTGTATAATCAGATCCCGTGAGAGGATCGTGCATGGTGTCAAAAGCTACTACACAATATCCTATGCCGTTGTCAACAGAATCATAATGCATGTTCATATCCCAGATGAAACGCTTGTAATCCGCTGCCTGCCACCATATGGCAGCATCCGAGGAGTCATAATCAAGGTAAACCTGAAAAATATTCAGAGGGGTGGGGTTGACAGAAGGCTGTATATTTTTCGAGGGAACACTCACAGGGGTGTGCAACGTAATTTTTCCCAGTGATTTTTCCTCGAACTTCATTGCAGACTGTGCAAGAGCTCCAAGGGTAAACAGTGATGCTAAAATGATGGCGTAGGTCTTTTTCATGTGGTAGAGTTTTTTGTTTAGTATTAATTGACTTTAGGGTTACAAAACTATGAAAATTATAGAAAATAAAAAAAACGCTCCTGATTTTCCTGTGACTGCTTAATCTCTGTGAAAGTGCCCGGGAAGAAACTGCCTTTGGTGCCGCTTCCGAAGTAAAACTTACCTCAATAAACTGGCATTAACCCCGGATCAAGTCCAGGACCTTCCTGTCTGCCGTAGCGGAAGGCGAAGGCGGATTAGATTGGCATGCTGGCAAGACCAATCATGGAATTGTGATTATTCATTGGTCCGGGTATCGGGAATATTTTTAAAATGCAGATTTTTCTCGTTCACATTTCTCCTATTTACCTACCTTTACAAAGCCTTATCAATCAATGATGTCCATGCGTGTACCGCTACCCGCTTTTTTTCTTTTCTTTTTCTTTACAGGCTCTCTCTTTGCCCAGAAGACGTGGACATTGCAGGATTGCATAGATTATGCCTTAAAGAACAACATCCAGGTAAAGATGGATGAGCTGGATGCCGGTCTGGCACAGCAGCAGTACCGGCAGGGTATTGCAAACATGCTTCCCGGCATCAACGGGAGCGCTTCCGACAATTATAATTACGGTCACACGGTAGATCCTTTCACTAATAAGTTCATTACAAAAAATACACAGAACAGCTCCTTCGGGGCGGGCAGCAGCGTGGTTTTGTTTAACGGCTTCCGCCTGCAGAACATACGCCGGCAGTACCGTTATGATTTTCTTTCTTCCCGTCTTAATTCCGAAAAGAGCATGAATGCCGTTGCCCTGAGAGTGGCTTCTGCATACATGGAGGTATTATATAATATGGAGTCAGCGGGCATTGCTGAGCGCGATCTGGACGCTGCTGTGCTCCAGCGTAACAGGACAAAACATCTGACCGAAGCCGGCACCCTGCCTAAAGGAGAGCTGCTCAGCATGGAAGCCCAGGTGGCTTCGGATGAACTGCGCCTCGTGGATGCACGCAACCAGCTTACACTTTCACTGCTTACGCTTTCCCAGCTTCTTGAGCTTCCTTCGTCCGACGGCTTTACGATCGAAAAGCCGCTGATTCCCGCTCCCGCCATCAACGACAGCCTCCCTGTTCCTGAATCTATTATTGCCATAGCAGAAAAAAATCTCCCTGAAATAAAAATGCAGGAGTACAAAGTCCAGAGTGCAGAACGCGCACTGGCGGCTTCTTTCGGAAATCTCGCCCCCCGTCTTTCTTTCACTACGAACTTCGGGAGCGGATATTCAAAGGATAAGACAAAAACCACGGGGGCTGTCTTTTCTCATAATGACACCATCGGATATACCATGACCGGGCAGGACCCGGTGCTGACACCCAGGTACGATCTCATTAATGAACCTGTATCCTTCGGCAGGCAGGTGGATGATAATTTTTCGAAGTTCTATGGATTCTCCCTCTCTGTTCCGATATTTAACGGATGGCAGGCAAAAACGGCTGTGAACCGCTCAAAGGTGCAGCTTGAGGATGCACGCCTGGCATTGCAGCTTTCCAAAAATCAACTAAGAAAAGATATTATGCAGGCTTATGCTGAGGCCGGGGCCGCATCGAAAAAATATGCAGCGGCGGTTATTTCCACTGAAGCCCAGAAGGAAGCATTCAAATATGCTTCGCAGAAATACGGCGAAGGACTTATCGGCTCCGTGGATTATGCTGTTGCGAGAAACAACCTTGCGAAAGCGGAATCGGAACTGCTGAAAGCCAGGTACGAACACCTGTTCAGGATGAAAATCCTGCATTATTATATGGGAGAACCCCTGAAATTCTAAACGGAGAATTATGAAAAAAAATAAACTGTTGAAATATCTTGCCGGTGCTGTGCTGGTGCTGGTGCTGTTTTTCTTCATAGCAAAAAAAGCCGGTTGGATGAAGAGCAAGCATACAGTGAAAGTTTATACGGAAAAAATGTCCCGCAGAAATATCGTGGAGACGGTTTCCGCCAATGGTAAAATAGAGCCGGAGATAGAGGTAAAGATCAGTGCGGATGTTTCCGGCGAAATAGTGGATCTGTTCGTGAAAGAGGGTGATGTCGTTAAGAAAGGCGACCTCCTGGCCAGGATAAAGCAGGAGATATACCTCTCCAACCTTGAAAAGATGACTGCATCGGTGAACAACTCCAAGGCTGGCCTCCTGAATACCCGCGCCCGCATGTCACAGTCTGAGTCACAGCTTGCAAAGGCGGAAAGCAATTATAAAAGATACAAAAAACTCCATGATGAGGGCGCCGTTTCCGATGCCGACTTCGAGGCCGCACGCACCACTTACGAAGTGGCCAAAGCCGAAGTGGAAGCGGCAAAACAAAGTACCCTGGCATCCGAATACGGCATACAGGGCTCCGAAGCATCCATGAAGGAAGCTAAAGAAAACCTTGATAAAACTTCCGTTTATGCTCCCGTCAGCGGCACTGTTTCAAAACTGAACGTGGAAAAAGGAGAACGGGTGGTGGGTACCGCCCAGATGACTGGCACGGAGATCATGCGTATCGCCGATCTGGACGAGATGGAGGTAAGGGCCGATGTGATCGAAAATGATATCGTCAGGGTGAAACGGGGAGACAGCGCTTTTATTGAAGTTGATGCTTACCTCAACAGGAAGTTCAGAGGTGTGGTGACCGAGACGGCAAACACCGCATCCGTCAATGCGAATAACGACCAGGTGACTAATTTCACGGTCAAGGTGAGAATCCTGAAAGAGTCCTATTCAGACCTGCAGAACAAAAATGGGCAGCACCTCTCACCTTTCCGGCCGGGCATGACGGCGGCAGTGGAGATTCTGACCAGCTCAAAGCAGAATACGCTTGCCGTGTCCATACAGTCCGTGACTACCCGTGATACAACGGTGAAAAAGCCTGGTGATAACAACAGGAACGGGCACCAGCAGGCCGTCAATATGAGGGAGTGCATTTTTACTGTTGAAGACGGTAAAGCTAAGCTGCAGTATGTGCAAACAGGCATCCAGGATAATAATTTCATTGAGATACTCAGCGGCGGGAAAGAAAATATGGAGATCATTGCCGGACCGTACGGGGAGGTTTCGCGCAGGCTGAGGGATGGCAGCGTGGTAGAGGTGGTAACGAAGGACCAGGTGTACGAAGAAACCGAAGAATAGCAGCCGCTTTTGGCACTCATTTTAAATATTGAAACAGCTACCTCCGTGTGCTCGGCTGCACTGGCAGCGGATGGCCGCGTTCTTGCGGTAGCCGAATCTGCCGAAGGCCGCATGCACAGTGAAATGCTTACGGTGTTTGCAGAAAAAGTGCTGCAGCAGGCCGGCTTTTCGTTCAATGACCTTGATGCCGTGGCGGTAAGCAAAGGCCCTGGTTCATATACAGGCCTGAGGATAGGTGTTTCTGCAGCAAAGGGGTTTTGCTATGCGCTGGGAATCCCGCTCATCTCCGTTGGAACCCTTCATGCACTTGCATCAGGTGTGCTTTCAAAACAGGTGCATGTCAAACCGGATGTATTGTTCTGCCCGATGATAGATGCCCGCAGGATGGAAGTATATTGCGCCTTCTATGACCATAAAGGGAAAGAAGTTTCTCCGCCGTCGGCTGAAATCATTTCCGGGGACTCTTTTGAGAAACACCTCAGGGAACACAGAGTATTTTTTTTCGGCGACGGCTCTCCAAAATGCAAAGCTGCTTTCTCAGGTAATGCCAATGCGGTTTTTATTGACAATATTGCTGCGTCGGCTTCCTGGATGGCATCCATAGCAGAACAAAAATTCAGGAAGGGGGAAAAAGAAATCCTGGCACATTTCGAGCCATTCTACTTAAAGAATTTCTTACCGGGAAAAACTGCTGCGGAGCGCGCTATTCAATAACCAGCTTTCCTGCCGACTTCATCGTTTCTCCGGAAAAAATCCTGTAGTAATAGATTCCCGCCTCAAGGTTATTTCTTTCGATGGAAGCGAAACCCTGGCCGGAGATAACAACCTGATCCTGTATCCTGCCGAGCACATCGTATATTTTCAAAATCATTCCGTCCGCAGCTTCTTTGCTTTTTACCGTTAAGATTGCAGAGGTGCTGAACGGGTTGGGATAAAGTTCTGCCGTGAATCTATGATTCCCACAGTTCACTGCAACGGGACCGTAATAGTGCACATCTGCGTTAAAATCAACTTGTGCAAGGCGGTAATAACTGTTTCCCGACAATGGATTTTCGTCCATAGCTTCATAAGCTGTTTCCGAAGAACTGTTCCCCGCACCTTTTCTTGTAGCTACGGATATCCATGCATCGTGGCTGCTGCTTCTCTCAACCCGGTAAAAGTCACACCCTGCCTCGCTTCCGCTCGTCCAGTTCAGGAGTACAGCGGAATTTTTATCCTGGCGTGCGGTGAATGAAAGGATGTTTACGGGGAGTGCTGCCACTGTTGCACAGGCAAGTTCGGAAGTGTTGTTAAAAGCGTCAGTAGCAGAAGCGGTGACAATGTCGCCCGGGGCGAATACGGCTGCCAGTGTCCATGCTCCCGCCCCGTTTGCGGTAGCGGTTCCAACATAAGCACGGGCATCCTGACAATTGGTGGCGGGGGAATTTTTAAAGACTTCGATGATATCTCCTGCCTGAGCAGTGCCACTGGCCTGGGCAGTGGTGGCGGTAAGGCTGGTGACCGGGTACCCGTCGTTTCCCTGTGTTGCGCCATAGTGCAGGTTAATGGCTTTTCCAGTATTCGAGTAGATGAGGTTGCGGGAAACAAGATTATAATGTGCTGTAAGATCGGTGATATCCACCCCCTGAGCTATATTGTAAGCGATGGTGTTTCCTTCTCCCGCAGAGGACCCGCCGATAATCTGGCTGGCAGAAGCATAAAGGTCAACTCCGTAATCCTGGGTTGAACCTGCAATGTTTGCAAGGGCGGAACTGGGCCCTATGATGTTTCCCCTGAAATAATTCGTTCCGGTAAGGCTGTTCTGAATATAAATTCCTACGGCGCTGTTTCCCGATATCACGTTGCCTTCATTGGCTGCAGGCCCCCCGATGTAGTTCCCGCCTCCATCATCGCTCATATAAACACCATATATCTGGGTGTTGGTGGTTCCTGCTCCTGTATTATCAACCCCGATGTAGTTATTTTTTACAACATTACCGGTGGCGGTTTGATTCTGTATGATAATTCCAGCCTGGGTGTTGCCCGCAATAAAGTTCCTTTCATTCGCCCCGGTACCGCCTATGGTATTGTTCTGGGCATCCCACATGACCACACCGTTAAGCTGGTTAGCGCTCCCCACTGCCGAGGAACCATTACTCTGAAGGCCGAGAATATTCCCTTTGACGATGGTTCCCGATGACCCGCAGGAGCATGATGTCCCGTCTAATTTGATGGCTGAGCCGTTTGCCGAAATAACATTTCCTTCTCCCGCAGCGCTTCCGCCAATCTGGTTCCCGGTATTGGCTGAGCTTTCAATAAATACCCCGACACCCTGATTGCTCGAAGCAATCTTGTTGATCCCATCGGCAGCAATACCGATGTAGTTGCCTTTGATGAGGTTTCCGGTACTGGAGCCCCCGGACGATATATATATTCCGTACGCCACATTCCCGGAGATCACATTTCTCGCCCCTGCGGCACTTCCGCCTATTACGCTGGTCGAAGAGTTGTAGATAAAGATGCCATATGACTGGTTGTGGGAAGTGACGTATGTAACGCCGTCAGCACGCGGCCCGATACGGTTTCCCAGAATGTTTGTGGAAAGCACTCCCGACAGGGAAATTCCCACTGAAAAATGGGCGGAGATCACATTCCCGTCTCCGGCAGCACTTCCGCCGATGTTATTGGAATTCGCGGAGGTTTCAACCCGCATGCCGCAAACCCAGGCTGTATTATTTGCAATGGATGCCCCATCTTTCTGGAGGCCCACCATGTTTCCTTTAACGGTGTTACCTGTGGCGCTTGCCCCTGTGATGAGGATGCCATACCCGTTAGGAGAAGCGTTCCCGTTTATACCGGATATTAAATTAGCCCCGGCAGCCGTCCCGTCACCAATAATATTGTTGGCTCCTGTAATCTTAATTCCGTTATCGGTGTTAGCGGCCTTGGTGGTTCCTGTATAATCCATGCCTATATAGCACCCCAGCACCTGGTTGCTGTTACCGCTGATGGTGATGGCAATGTCACCGGCGTTGAAAGTTCCCCCTCCGAAGTTCTGCAGAACAAGTCCTTTAATGATATTGCTGTTGCTGCTGATTACCAGACCCGTCTGCACGGTTCCGCTGGAGTTGCTCAGGATTATCTTATAAGTGGGATTCATGGGTGTCCCTGCAGTGGCGTTGAATACAGCCACTGAATTTGCTGTGCCGTTGTTGCCGGTGTTTGTCCATCCGTCAATGGTTACGAACCCCGTTGCATCGCTGATGGTGGGCAGCGCAGCAGTCAGCAGGATGGTAAACGGCCCCCCGGAAGAGCCAAGGTTAAAGTTGATGATATCATTCCCGGGGTTGCTGTTGGCCTGTGTGATGGCCCAGCGGAGCGAAACATTGTCGGAAGTGGTCCCGTTGGCAGTACTGGTTACGGTGTAGGTGTTCCCGAAAGAGGTCGCAGACAACAGGAGAAACGTTGCTGTGTTTTTCAAGAAAGCGAAGTATTTCATGACTCTTAATTTTTATTGTTGAAAATATAAAACTTCCCCTGTCTGAATCCAAAACAAATGGATGCCATTATTTGAATGGCAGAAAGATATAAAAACAGAATTAATGGCATTAAGCCACGGACACTCTTGTCCGCCGTAGCGGAACGTGAAGGCGGATTCAAGCCTTTTTACTTCCCAAGGAAAGCAGCAATCTTTTCGAAGTAGGTGTTTTTATCCGTAACAAAGTTGTCTTTATTCGAAGGACTGTTTTTCACTATATAGGTATCAGCTCCCCTCACCGCTTTCACGTCGGCCGGGCCTATCAGTTCATCTTTGGGAGTAACGATGATAAGTATTCCCATGAGCTTGGCTTTGGGCTTGTCAAAGGCATACTGGGGTTCGTACGTTTTGTCGAAACCAAAAGGAATGACTACATCTTTCCCATACTTTGCTTTAATCTTCGCTTTCATACCTTCAAGTGACACCCACGGCCCGTCGGCGATGATTCTTTTTGTTTCGGTGCGGTTGGCGCCGACTCCCAGCGACAATCCAGCACCTATGCCCGTTCCGTAAAGATCGAACTTGGTGATGGCCCTCGATTTACGCAGGTAATCCAGCGCTGCGTTCAGGTCGGTGATGAACTGGGGATAGATGTATGTATCCGCCTCAATGTTAAAATCACTGCTCTTGCCGTAACCCCTGTAGTCATAGGTCATAACATTAAACCCGGTGGAGAGAAAGGAATTTACCACCTCAAGGTAATCGGCCATGTTCCCGTCCCCGCTCCCGCTGATAACAATAGTGTTGGTGGTTTTCTTCGCATTTTCAAAGAACCATGCATTCAGGCTGGCACCGTCGGGAGTGGAAATCTTCTCTTCCCTGTATTTCATGCCATACTTATCCGGCGTAACTTTATAATCCCTCGAAGGGCTCAACGCAGAAACAAAGGCAGGAAGCGTGGCAAAAGCAACAGCCAGAGAAATGAAACTTTTTCTTTTCATGGTATACAAGAGTTTAGTGATGAAGTTTTAACGCAGCCAAAAATATAAATTTCTTTCAAGATAAATAAGCAGGCGCCTTGTGATTTCTGATGTAACGAATTTTCCGGCTGTGAAACCAGGCATGTGCGGTCTGAAATGCTTGCCTGTATAATCATGAGCCTTTTGCGCCATCCTGCTTCACGCAGGGAAAGGTATCTTCCACCCCGCATCATTATTCCCCGTTTTTTGTTATCATTGCAGTATACCGCATAACTGAATGAAAGTATATTTTCTTTTACCCCGGACTGTCGGCTGGCAGCCGGTTTTACATCCATCCAATCATGCAGAATAAAAAGAAGAAGAAATTATACAGGCGCTTAAAAAATAAGTACCGCCTTGTCGTAATGAACGATGATACCCTTGAAGAAAAGGCATCGTTACGCCTCTCCCCGCTTAACGTCTTTGTGGCAGGAGGAACTATTATCCTTACTCTGATTACTCTGGTCATTTACCTCGTTGCCTTTACTCCCCTGCGGGAGTATATCCCCGGCTACACCGACCTGAATATGAGAAGAAATCTTTACGCCCTGACACTTAAAGCGGATTCTCTGGAAAATGAACTTGCCTATAAAGACGAATACATTGATAAAATAAAAAAAGTTATTAACGGGGAAGGCCTCAGGCAGGATACTTCCGGAAGCAGCCCGGCTGCAAGCGGAAGATATGACTCCATGATCGTCCTGCCGAGGTCAAGAGAGGACTCCATCCTGAGGTTAGAAATTGAATCCCAGGATAAATACGAGCTCAATCTCCCTGACAAAAAAGGTACCGGAAACGGCATCAGCAACTTCTTCTTCTTTACCCCGCTGAAAGGTACGGTAACAAATATATTCGCTCCTGCCGACAAGCACTTCGGGGTAGACATTGTGGCACCCAAAAATGAGACTATCAAATCAACCCTTGACGGCACGGTGATTTTTTCCGGGTGGACATCCGAAACAGGCTATGTGATAGAAGTGCAGCACGGAAACAACACTGTTTCCATCTACAAACACAATTCCGCACTACTGAAAAAAGAGGGGATGTATGTGAAGGCCGGAGAGGCAATTGCCATTATAGGGAACTCAGGGGAATTATCAACCGGGCCCCATCTCCACTTTGAACTATGGTATAACGGGACCCCCGTTAACCCCTCGGATTATATCGCGTTCTGAGCTGCTGACCCATGGGAATCAAATCACTGCTGAGCCGACCCTTTGCACGCCTCGCAACACTGCATCTCCCTGCGGGAAGGAACAAGGCCATACGGGCACAGGAAAAGATCTTCAGGACACTTTTAAATCAGGCCTCCGGTACGGCTTTCGCTGCGGAACACGGTTTTACAGGTATAAAAACCTACGGTGACTTTAAAAAAAATGTACCGGTACGCGAATACGAAAATTTCATTCCATACATTGACCGTATAATGGCAGGAGAAAGCCACGTGCTGTGGAGAGGACGCCCGCTATATATGGCAAAAACATCGGGAACCACATCCGGAGTCAAATATATTCCAATTACAAGGGACTCCATCCATAACCACATCCGCTCAGCACGCAACGCTTTGCTGATGTATATCCGGGAAACAGGAAGAGCGGAATTTGCCGACGGGAAAATGATATTTTTTTCCGGCAGCCCGGAACTGGAAGAGAAGAACGGCATTTACACCGGGCGGCTGTCGGGCATCGTAAACCACTATGTACCAGCCTATCTCAGGAAGAACCAGGTGCCCTCGTATAAAACAAACTGCATCCCGGACTGGGAAACCAAGGTGGATGCGATTGTTGAAGAGACGCTGCACAGCGACATGCGGCTTATCAGCGGGATCCCCCCATGGGTGCAGATGTACTTTGAAAAACTGGAAAAGCGCACAGGGAAAAAAGCAGGTGAACTGTTTCCACGTTTTTCACTTTTCGTGTACGGAGGAGTTCATTATGAACCTTACCGGGCGCAGATTGAAAAAAGTATTGGAAGAAAAGTTGACAGCATAGAGCTTTACCCTGCATCCGAAGGTTTTATAGCATACCAGGATTCACAGGATACCGAAGGCATGCTCCTCATTACAGGGGAAGGGATCTTTTATGAGTTCATTCCGGCATCGGAATACCATGCCGCTAACCCTTCCCGAATCTCCCTTAAAGATGTACAGGCGGGAATTAACTATGCACTCGTTCTTAGCACCAATGCGGGACTCTGGGGATACAGCATAGGAGATACCGTGAAATTTGTTTCCACAGATCCCTATAGGATTATAGTTACGGGAAGGGTGAAGCATTTTATCTCCGCCTTCGGTGAACATGTGATTGCCGAAGAAGTGGAGGCTGCTCTTCTCGCAGCAGCAAAGGATCAGAATATAAGCATTACTGAATTCACCGTGGCGCCCCAGGTCTCACCTCCTGAAAGCGGGCTGCCATACCATGAGTGGTTTATAGAGTTCGATCAACAGCCTGCCGACCCGGCCCTGTTCCTCCATACGCTTGAGCAGGCTATGATTTCCCGTAATATTTATTACCGGGACCTCCTGAAGGGAAATGTCCTCCGCTCGCTGAAAATCAGGATGGTACAGAAAAACGGGTTTATCAGCTATATGAAAGAAACAGGCAGGCTGGGCGGGCAGAACAAGGTGCCCCGCCTCAGCAATGACAGGCAGATTGCAGACGGGCTGAGGAAATTCATCGCAGGTGATATGGAATGAGGGACATCCGCTATCTTTACAACCCATGAAAAAATCTTTCAGGAAACGCATTGCCATACTCGGCTCTACCGGATCCATAGGCACCCAGGCTTTAGAGGTCATACGCGCCAACCCCGGCAGTTTTGAAGTTGAGTTGCTAACGGCAGGAAGCAATGCTGACCTGCTGATCAGGCAGGCGGTTGAGTTTAAACCCAATATAGTTGTTATTGCTGATGAAAAGAACTACAGCGAAACAGCCTCCGCACTCCAGCCTCACGGCATAAAAGTTTTTGCCGGCGAAAAATCCATTGACGAAGCTGTGGAGCTGGAAAGCATTGACCTGGTGCTTACTGCCCTGGTAGGGTATGCCGGACTGCACCCCACACTCTCGGCAATAAAAGCAGGGAAACAGATTGCCCTTGCAAACAAAGAAACGCTGGTAGCCGCAGGTGAACTGGTAACAACCCTTGCAAAGGAAAAAGGAGTAAATATCTATCCCGTTGACTCCGAACATTCGGCTATCTTCCAGTGCCTCTCCGGAGAATTTCACAATCCCATTGAAAAGATTTACCTCACCGCATCGGGAGGGCCTTTCAGAGGGAAAGATGCAGTATACCTTGCCAACGTTACCAAAGCACAGGCCCTGAAACACCCCAACTGGAATATGGGAGCCAAAGTTACCATTGACTCTGCAACACTCATGAATAAGGGACTGGAGATGATAGAAGCGAAATGGCTTTTCGGGCTGAAGCCTGAACAGATTGAAGTGATCATTCACCCGCAATCCATCATTCATTCCATGGTGCAGTTCACTGACGGCTCCATAAAAGCGCAGATGGGCCTGCCCGACATGAAACTGCCAATACAGTATGCCCTCGCATACCCGAACCGGCTTAAATCAAACTTCCCCAGGCTTGATTTCGGGAAGTATCCCGGCCTTACATTTGAACAACCTGATGTCCGCACATTCCGTAACCTTGCCCTGGCAAAAGAAGCTATGGTAAAAGGAGGTAATGCTCCCTGCGTGGTGAATGCTGCCAACGAAGTGGCTGTGGAGGCCTTTCTTAAAGATAAAATAGGATTTCTCCGGATCCCGGAAGTGGTGGAAAAATGCATGCAGAAAGCTGCTTTTGTGGCTCACCCCTGTTACGATGATTATGTTCACTCCGACAGAGAAACAAGAATACTGGCAAGGGAGTTCGCAATATAGGTGTGCCCAGGCTGGATTAAAAATATTAACTGACGCCGGTCTGACGGGTCAATAAAGATGTACTGCGTAAGTCAAAGCCTCCATTTGCGCACAAGCGCCCCGGGGCCATCCTATGTGAGGCTGGCAGATATCAGCCTCATAAATTCGGCACGGGTTTTTTCATCTTCCATGAACTCGCCCGTAAAAGCGGAGGTGGTGGCTACCGAATTCTGTTTCTGCACTCCCCTCATGACCATGCACAGGTGTTTGGCTTCGATCACTACAGCAACACCAAGAGGTGCAAGCGTATCCTGTATGCAGTTCAGGATATCGGTTGTAAGGCGTTCCTGCACCTGAAGCCTTCTCGAAAACGCATCCACCACGCGCGGTATCTTGCTGAGTCCCACAATATATTTATCAGGAATATAGGCCACATGCGCCTTCCCGAAGAAAGGGAGCAGGTGGTGCTCGCAGAGAGAGTAGAGCTCTATATCTTTTACCACCACCATCTGGTGGTACTTCTCTTTAAACATGGCAGAACGGATAATTGCAGCAGGATCCAGATCATATCCGTGAGTAAGAAACTGCAGGGCTTTGGCAGCCCTCTCGGGTGTTTTTAAAAGCCCTTCCCGAAGCGGGTCTTCGCCTATGCCACTGATAATGGACTTAATTTTCCCGGCAATATGTTCCGTGAGATCCGGGTTATACTGGTCAATTTTAGAGTAGTTGTTTGGTTCCGCACTCTTTTTTTTCTTCATCGCAACAGGGGGGGTATTAAGGGCCAAAATATTCGAGATAATTTTTTTCCGTTTCCTGGATACGGATGCAGTGGAGGATACATTTTTTTGCCCTGATGGGAGGCTCAATCTGCTGCCAGATGGCAACAATAAGATTTTCAGTAGTAGCGATTTTACCTTTCATAAAATCCACGTCTATATTGATATTCATGTGATCAAGCCTGTTTACTGCATTCTCTTTAATAATATCACTCAGTGTGCTGAGATTCATGACAAAAGAAGTGGCAGGGTCAGGTTCTCCTTTGACAGTCACATAAAGTTCATAATTATGCCCGTGCCAGTTGGGATTGGCGCATTTACCAAACACTTCCTCGTTCTTTGACTGTGTCCAGTCTTCACGGTATAGCTTGTGCGCAGCGCTGAATGTTTCTTTCCTGGTGAGGAAGATCATACTGTGACTTTTTCAGGGTATAGCAATGAGTTGAAAGAGACTGAAAGAAGGTATTTTTTCATGCCCCGCAAATATACGATTTTAACAAAGGCCGTTTCAAAAGTTCTGCCTTCCCACCCCTGCGGGCGGTACCTTTAACGTATCTTTACCCGAAAACCAAACGGCATGCCCGATTTACCCGCATACCAGAAAGTTGCCCCCCAAACAATTGATTTTATCCTGTCGGTTTCGGGAAAAGATCATGTTCTTTACGACAGGGAAGCCCTTTCTATGTATGCACATGATGAAACCGAAGATCTTTCTTTTTTTCCTGAAGTGGTTGTTAAGCCCCGTACAGCAAAGGAAATTTCTGAAATTCTTTCCTACTGCAACAGCAACAGGATTCCCGTTACTCCACGGGGTGCCGGGACCGGACTTAGTGGGGGTGCCTTGCCCATATTCGGGGGAGTGCTGATCTCCATGGAACGTTTCAACAGCATCATTGAAATTGACGAAAGAAACCTCCAGGCCACAGTGGAACCGGGAGTTATCACACAGGTGTTCCAGGAGGCGGTGATGGAGAAAGGCCTCTTTTACCCTCCCGATCCTGCCAGCAGGGGCTCCTGTTTCCTGGGGGGGAACCTTGCAGAATGTGCGGGCGGGCCAAGGGCTGTGAAATACGGGGTCACCAAAGACTATGTCCTCAACACCGAAGTGGTATTGCCGGGAGGAGAGATTATCTGGACAGGAGCTAACGTCCTCAAGAACTCCACGGGCTATAACATCACCCAGCTCATCATCGGGAGCGAAGGAACCCTGGGGATTATCACCAGGATTGTATTCCGCCTGCTGCCATACCCCCGCCACAATTTACTCATGCTTGTT
>JAHEYN010000017.1 GCA_023251555.1 Bacteroidota bacterium
CTGATGTTTTTTTCCAGGGACGGGAAGCTTCCAATAGTTATTATGATAAACTCCCTGCCATGGTACAGGAGAGAATGGATCTGCTGGCTAAACATACAGGCAGAAGCTACAGGCTTTATGAGTATGAAGGCCACCCTGAGGCCGACCGTGTGATTGTTGTTATGGGATCTGCATGCGGCACAGTGGCCGAAACAGTGGAATACCTTAATCGCTCCGGAGAGAAGGTGGGAATGCTGAAAGTAAGACTGTACCGGCCATTCAGTGCCCGTCTTTTTGCAGATGCAGTCCCGGCATCGGTAAAATCAATAGCGGTGCTTGACAGGACAAAGGAACCTGGCTCTGCAGGAGAGCCCCTGTACCAGGACACTTTAAATGCCTTCGCGGAAACATCAAGGATTTCGTCTGTCAGAGTTATAGGGGGGAGATATGGTTTGTCGTCCAAGGAGTTCACCCCTGCTATGGTAAAAGCAGTATTTGAGGAGCTGAAAAAAGAATCTCCGAAAAACCACTTCACTGTCGGTATCAATGACGATGTGACATTTCACAGTCTTGATTTTAACAAGAACTTCTCAATCCCATCAGATTGCTTCAGTGCAATGTTTTACGGTCTTGGATCTGACGGTACTGTGGGTGCCAATAAGAATACTGTAAAAATAATAGGAGAGACAACACCTGATTATGTCCAGGGATATTTTGTATATGACTCCAAAAAAGCCGGTGCGCTTACAATCTCGCATCTCCGCTTTGGGAAGAAGCCGCTTCGCTCAGAATATCTGATTGACGCGGCTGACTTTGTTGCCTGCCACCAGTTTAATTTTCTTCCGAGGTATGATGTACTTGAGAATATAAAAAAGGGGGGAGTATTTCTTCTTAATGCCCCTCACCCCGCAGATGAAGTGTGGGCGCATATTCCTGAACCGGTACAACGGAAAATCATTGACTGCAACCTCAGATTTTTTGTGGTTGATGCCACCCGTGCTGCAATGGATGCAGGTCTTGGAGGCCGCATCAATACGATTTTACAGACATGCTTCTTTTCCATCTCGGGAATTCTTCCCCGCGAAGAAGCACTTGAGAAAATCCGCCAGTATATCCACAAATCTTATTAGCACAAGGGAGATGCCGTGGTGAACAGGAATCTCCGCGCGGTGAACCAGGCGCTTGTCGACCTGCACGAAGTAAAATACCATGGCAGTGTTTTTTCATCAGGATCACATAATGAAGCGATTCCCGATGAGGCTCCGGAAATGATGAAAAAAGTGCTTGCAAAAATAATAGAAGGCAAAGGGAATAATCTGCCTGTGAGCGCTTTTCCTGCTGACGGGACATTCATCTCCGCCACAGCACAATGGGAAAAAAGAAATATTGCCCTCCATGTGCCCGAGTGGGACACTGATCTATGTACCCAGTGCGGGAAATGCGTTCTGATATGCCCGCATGCGGCGATTCGTTCAAAAGTGTATGACAATGCACTTCTGGATTCCGCTCCCCTGTCTTTCAGACATGCTTTGCCTGTTGGAAAAGATTTTGACCGCGGGAAGGAGACCTATACGCTGCAGGTTGCCGTTGAAGATTGTACCGGCTGTCACCTCTGCGTGGAGTATTGCCCCGTTGCCGATAAGAAAGATCTTTCGCACAAGGCTATCAATATGGTGCCGCAGGCGCCTGTGAAGGAAAAAGAAAAGAAGAACTGGGAATATTTTCTCGGAATACCTGAGAGCGATTCCCGCGGGGTGAATAAGACAAGCATAAAAGGCGTACAGTTTCTCCGTCCCCTGTTTGAGTTTTCAGGAGCATGTGCCGGATGCGGAGAAACACCATATCTTAAACTTCTGACCCAGCTCTTCGGGGATGAGATGATTGTTGCCAACGCTACGGGATGCTCTTCCATCTACGGCGGTAATCTTCCCACTACGCCATGGGCAAAGAATAAACAGGGAAGAGGTCCGGCCTGGGCCAATTCACTTTTTGAGGACAATGCCGAGTTTGGGCTTGGGATGCGTCTCTCTGTGAACAATAAAAGAGAACAGGCTATAGAATGTCTGAAAAAGATGGAAGGAATTCTCGGATCAGTTCTGGTCAATGCTGTTATTTCTCAGGGTCAGCAGGATGAAGAAGGAAGAAAAAAGATGAGGACCCTTATACATGAACTTGTGAAAATTCTTCATGGAATTGACACGGCCGAGGCCAGGCAAATGGAGTTTCTTGCGGATTATCTTGCCCGTAAATCCATGTGGATTGTGGGAGGAGACGGCTGGGCCTATGATATAGGCTTCGGCGGACTGGATCATATCCTCTCACTTGGAGAAGATTTGAATATTCTTGTGATGGATACCGAGGTGTATTCCAATACAGGAGGGCAAACATCAAAATCCACACCTATAGGGGCAAGCGCAAAATTTTCCATCTCCGGGAAGAGAAAACCGAAGAAGCGGCTTGCTATGCAGGCAATATCCTATGGTAATGTTTATGTTGCCCAGGTGGCAATGGGCGCAAGCGATGTGCAGACACTGAGAGCTATCAATGAGGCTAACGATTATCCGGGAACTTCCCTTGTCATCGCCTATACTCATTGTATTGAACACGGCTATGATATGCGCTTTGGTGCAAGGCAGCAGGATAAGGCCGTGAAGTCGGCATACTGGCCTTTGTTTCGATATAATCCTCTCAAACCCCAGGGACAAAGATTTACACCGGACAGCAAAGAAGCGGGCATACCTCTTAAAGATTATATCTATAATGAATCACGCTACACACGACTTCTGAAACAGGACGAAAAGTTTGCAAAAGAACTCCTTCATCTTGCGGAAGAAGAGGTCAGTACCAGATGGAATCAACTGCAGTCGTTAGCAGGATTGTAAATAAATACGCCATGGAAAATATCACAAAAGACACCATGTACGCCTGCATGAAGCTTGAAATGGCCATGAGGGAAATGGAACGCCCTTCAGAAGATGTGGTTACTGTGGCGGTTTGCAGTGATACCCGTGATGCAATGGAAACTTTTATAAAGATTTACAGGAATGCAGGGAAAGCGATTGGAAGATCCCTTTCCGCAAAAATCAAAAAAAACATGACTTGCAGAAACAGCGCTGGGAATTGCTATTGCCTCGGGATTGAAAAAGTAAATAAGTGTCTGAATATTGCAATGGAACTGAGAGCGTGCATAAGATGAATTTATTTTTTCTTTGTCCTCTCTGTGTTTTCTTTTACCCTGAACCGGACAATCTTCATTATCAGGCTTACAGGCAAAGGTTTATCAAAAGAAAACTGTACTGATCCTTTGGAACTTTTGTATGCAGAAAGTTCTTTTTTAAAGTTTGAGATCCCGGACATTCTCGGATAAAAGCCTATGTGCTTTGTATGTCCGGCAAACCATACAAGCATTCCATTCATTCTGAATGCGGGCATTCCATAGCTGATGACTTCTTCGGCATCAGGTGCAGCTTTTCTTATTATGCTGCGCATTTGCTCCAGTTTGAGTTTTTGGGCAGCGGGAAAAGTGACAATGTAACTGTTTGTATCCTGGGGAATGATTTTTTTGACGGACATTCGGGAAATGTAGTATGATTTGTTTAATCCGCCTTCGGTTCTGCTACAGCAGACAAGAGATACTGGGCTTGCCCCGGGGTTAATATCAATTTATTACAAATGTACAGAAAACCTACCGATACGTGTCAACAACATCCCTGCCTAAAGTTATTGTTTTAACGGAGTATTTCATAACTTTGCCGCCCTTCTTTACAGGCTCTCAGGAGAGGTGGGTGAGTGGCCGATACCAGTAGTTTGCTAAACTGCCATACGCCAAAAGCGTATCGAGGGTTCGAATCCCTCCCTCTCCGCTGAATGGATCAAATGAGACCCCGCGATAGCGGGGTTTTCTTTTGGAAGGACGCGAATCAAGCCTCGCTTGAATTCGCGAACTGAAAAAAGAAAAGCCGTTAGGCCTCATTTGATGTTGACGATGGGAGTAAACGGGATCATGAGCACAGCGAACTAATCCCTCCCTCTCCGCCTTCGCCAACCGAAGGTTTAGCATAGGTTGGCTTTTTTGCACGGTTGGCTTCGGCGGACAAAGTCCGCCGGGTTGCGAAGGCGATCATTACTTGGGTTTGAAATGAGCAAATCAGGCTTGCTTGACTTTGAGAAGCGAAAAAAAAGAACCCGCAGGGTTTACTTCACTGTAGCTTTCCCCCCAATGGGATCATGATCAAAGCGAGTAATCCCTCCTTCTCTGCAATGTTAATTAAAGATAACAATCTTTTTTCTACTAAAAACTTTTTATTGAAAAAGAAAACGGCTATCTCAATTTGAGATAGCCGTTTTGCCTATCATTTATTTAACTTAATGTAAAATGTATTTACGCTTGATTTTTATTTAAGTGCTAAAATAATTCCAAAATCACCCACCGCCCAGCAAGTTGTTGCACTGAGACATGTAACACCTAACAGACGAGTCGAAATACCACTTGACCATTGCTTCCATGTTGTACCTCCGTCGGTGGTTGAAAGGATTTTTCCAGATTCACCCGCCACCCAGCCGTTTGTTGCATCGGCAAATGATACGCTTCTGAGTTTATCCCCAACCCCGCTTGTCTGAGCCGTCCATGTTGTTCCTCCGTTGGTGGTTGAAAGGATTGTTCCAGCATCACCCACCGCCCAGCCGGTTGTTGCATTGGCAAATGATACGCTTCGAAGAAAATTATTAGTCCCGCTTGTCTGAGCCGTCCATGTTGTTCCTCCGTTGGTGGTTGAAAGGATTGTTCCAGCATCACCCACCGCCCAGCCGGTTGTTGCATTGGCAAATGATACACCAACTAGATTTTTATTAGTCCCGCTTGTCTGAGCCGTCCATGTTGCTCCTCCGTTGGTGGTAGAAAGGATTGTTCCAGTATCACCCACCGCAAAACCGGTTGTTGCATTGGCAAATGATACACTTCGAAGAAATTTTAAAGTCCCACTTGTCTGATCCGTCCATGTTGTTCCTCCGTTGGTGGTTGAACGAATTGTTCCAAAATCACCCACCACCCACCCGGTTGTTGCATTGGCAAATGATACGCCATTAAAATGTATAACAGTAGTCAGCTGAGGCGTCCATGTTGTTCCTCCGTCGATGGTAGACAGGATTGTTGCACTTTCACCCACCGCCCAGCCGGTTGTTGCATTGATAAATGAAACCCCGTTGAGTCTATATGATGTTCCAGACGTCTGAGATACGAATGCATGAACATTAATGGTTTGTTTTGTTGAGTTTGAACCACTTTTACCATTAGCAGTTAGCGTTACCTCGTAAGAGCTAAGGGTATTATATGAGTGTGTTGGGTTTAGCAATGTGGACGTTTGTCCATCTCCAAAATCCCATGAGTAGGTATCTGCATTAGTTGAATTATTAGTAAATGTAACCGTTTCTCCAACTTTAGGTGAAGCTGGATTAAAAGAAAAAGATGCAGTAGGAAGATTCGTTTTTTGGCAGGAAGCAAGCACTAAAATAAAAACTGCTAAAAACAGATGCTTATAAATTAATTTTGTTTTACTCGCGCCTTTATTAAAAGGGGTGAGCTGTTTGTGATTCTTTGAGTTCATAGATTTGGGGATTTAGGAGTTTTGTAAATTTGTGCGAAGATACAACATTTTTTTCTGTTTTAACATTGTTTGGCTAAGTTAGTTTTTTAGGGTTTTCCTGTAATTCTACAACCCACAATTGACAAAGCTTTGTGAAGAAATATAGTTGATACATGCTGTGCAAGTTTCGCTTGTGAAAGATTAATTTTCTTTCTTGCTTCGGCAATTTTATTGCCAATTGATTTTGAATTCAGCATCATTTTTTTTATTTTTTATGATGCCGCAAAGTTATCTGGTATCATTGTCATGATGCAAATAAAGTTCGCTACCATTGGTTGCTTTTACGCTACTTTCAGTTGTATCACGACAACTACACAAAGGGCTACGCAAACAACAACCTTTAAAACTAAGCATTTCACACCTATTTTTTATATACATTGTTGGATGTGTTTATTAATTTATAAATATCAATATTATTGAATTGGCCTATTTTATTTGTTATAAATGGTTTTACGCTTTGTTCATCATATGTTTTTATATCAGATATTAAAAGATATTTTGCTCCTTGTTCTATTCGTTGCCTGATTTTTAAACTGTCTGTATTTATTCCATAGTTCGTCCATCCTTTTTGGTTCATTAAGTATAGACTAATGTTAATGCTATTATCCGATAAACTTATTACCCTGTCTTCCTTGTTTATTCCAAGAGATCTCAAATAAGGTGATATTTCCCCAAATGACCGGATATTCGTTATGTAATAACTATTTTGCCATCCTTCGGGGTTATACCGGCCTGAAATCCTCCTTCTTGCGAAATCTACATTATGAATAAGAAATGCAATTACAATACCCCTGAAGACTAAGGAAGTGTAGATGAAATTGAATTGATTTTTGAGTAATCGTAAAAACGCAAATAGTATAATGGGAACCAGGATGAACAGGTTAATTGTATAATAATCATGTTCTTTTAATGGGTAAAAGAAAAGAAGTATGTATGCCAGAAATCCTACCGAAGTTATAATTGTTAAAAGGAGTATTAGTTTATTGACCTTTTTGTGAAAGGCGAGAACAATGGTAAATATTAAAAGAAAAATAATCTGAGTTTCCTTTCTAAAGTAATCCCATTTTATATGATCATTTATAGCATGAATTGTTGTTTTAATTTCAGAGAGACTCATGTCCCATATTGGCAGAATTCCGATCAGGAAGTTTTCCGAATGATGTTGGGTATTATATTTATGCGCATATGTATACCAAATTATCTGAACGAAAATAACACCAATAAAAACAATAGTTTGCTTAATCGGATATTTAAATATTCTTCGGTCAGGATTTAATTTCACTTTGAATAATTCAAGTACTAACAAACTAAAAATTGCAAAAAAGCTCAACAAAGATGAAATCTTAAGCAAGCCTGCTATTGCATAAAAAAATGCAAACCAATAGAGGTGTTTGTTTGCCGTGGATTGCTCAAACTTAAAAAAGAAATATAGCCCGATAAGAGCTAGTGAAAAGGCCGGAATATCCATCAGGAAGTTATTGGCATAATATATTAGGGTTGGTGAAGTAAATAAAAACAATGCGCTTATCATTGACAGTATTGAATCTTTTAATGTGCTTTCAAAAACTTTGAATATTAAAAAAAGACCTGTAAAAAGAAACAGCAATACTATAAGCCGATAAAAAAATTCGTGATATCCAAAAGCCTTCCACAGGGATGCAATTGAGTAATATAACACAGGACACTCACTAATAGCTTTCCCCGTTCCGTCTCCTTCTAAGTTATGTACTGCTGGTTCGAGAAAGGGATTATTATCCTGATAATAATTCATTGTAATGGAAAGGCAATCACATTGTCGCCACTGATGAATACTTTGAGAAGACTTGAATAAAATATTGTGATAGTTATAAATGATTGAAAAGATTAAAAGCAAAACGGCAAATATCCATTTAGAATATTTTGGGAAGTACGCGTGATTTTGAATACAAAATATAAACTCACTAAATTTCATATAATCCCAATAGAATTCTAAATAAAGATTTTATAAAATGTTAATATCCGGTTTTTTTATTTATAAAGTTTCTATATGCCACTACTTCTTGTTATTTTTGGGCATCCTTAATGGAAATTCTTTAATGCAGCCACCAGCAAAGTTACCCTGTCCAGGTGTAAATAGGGAAGGCTGAATGGAAAAGAAAGATTAAGGATGCTCATTGAGTTAAAATAAAAAAGCGGGGTGTAGCGTAGCCTGGTTATCGCGCCTGGTTTGGGACCAGGAGGTCGCAAGTTCGAATCTTGCCACCCCGACAAAATAAGTGTGGCTATGAGTTTGAGTGTGGAGGGAGTACTGATTTTCTCTCAATACTTACACTGGGACTCAAAGTCACATCGCCATCTTAAGTCGACACTATCATAGATCCCGTAGCTCAGGTGGATAGAGCAGCAGTTTTCTAAACTGCTGGTCACTGGTTCGAATCCAGTCGGGATCACAAAATCAGAGTGGGAGCAGAGAGTGAGAGCGAACAGCCCTCTGTGATTTATACTCAATCTCATTCTGTTTCTCTTGTAAAAATTTGAAAGCAAAAGCCGGCTAAATCCATAGGTAGTTTTGTTATATGAAAAATCTATTTTTAATTTTGCAGGGAAGGAGTAGGGAAAGAAATTTTGTAAATTCAAATCCTACTCTTAATATTGTGTTAAGAAAAAAATCCGCTTCATGAAAAAGATTAAAAAATCTTCTTCAAAAAAGAAAGTTGCTCCGGCAAAAAAACAGGCTACCAGGAAAAAAACTGTGCCGGTAAGGAAAGCTGCATCTTCAAAACATTCTAAAAAGGCTATTCCCGCCGCAGCTGTTTCCAAAAAGGCAAAAGGAAAATCATCCAGGTCTGCATACAAGGACGTGGATGCTGAACCGATGGCGGATGACAAGGACTGGGGTGAAGTAGAAGAAGTTGAGGAAATGGGGCCTCTTGACGATGACTTCAAAGGCTTTGGCGATGATTTCTTTGCAGATACCGATGAAGATGACGATGATGAAACATTTTAAAAAAACAGAGATTATACGAAACCCTGCCCGGTAACCGGGGCAGGGTTTCTTTTTGGTGGTATTTTAATCCGCCTTTACCTTCCAGTGCGATCGACAAGATTATATGCTTCAAATCCCCGCAACTTGCTGATGTTAACACTATTTTAGTTTAAAACAGGGATTATACTTCACAGCTCCAGCTTATGGCAGCAGTCTTTTCGAGCATATAAGAAACCGAACAGTATTTTTTGAGCGAAAGGCGGATGGCATTTTCAAGTTTTCCTTTTTCCACGTTCTTCGCTCTGAAGTGAAGGTGAATTTTTGTAAAAGGAGAAAAACTCCCGATCTTTTCCTTTTCACCGCTGACACTGACCGTATAATCTTCGGGACTTTGCCTTTGCTTTTTAAGGATTGAAAGCACATCCATTGAGCTGCAGCTCCCGATGGCCATCAGCAGAAGGTCGGTAGGAAGAACGCCTTTGCCACTCCCTCCGATCCCTGCAGAGCCTTCTATCATCACTGCATTCCCATTCTCATCTTTCGCTTCAAGAAGCAGGGCTTCATTAACTCTGCTGATTTCCACCTTCATAGTTATGCGCTTTTACTTTTTGGGAAGATACTGGAAAAAAGTGTCGCTTCTTAAGCCCAGCCTCAGCGTCTCAAGTGCAATGACTTCGGAAGGCGGAATGTTTCCGAGGTTTACATTGGCCCCTATGAGTTTTATGAAATAGGTCTGCTGGGATTTCTGGGGTGCTTCCCATATGATATTTTGCGAAGGAATTTTTGCAAGAATCCTGTTAATCAGCACCACGTGAGCCTTTCCGCTTGGGCGGTAAATTCCTACTTTCCCGCTTTCCCTTGCTTCGGCAATCACTTTCCACGCTCCCGCATCGAGTTCTTTCTGCATCATTTCTATCCACTTGTTTGGGTGAATGATGATACCCTCCTCTTTTGATCCTACCTCCGAAATTACGGTAACCCGCGCTGAGAGTTCTTTGATATACTTGCATTTTTCCGCATGCGGAATAATGATGGAGCCATCCGAAACTTCGGCATATTTCATTTCATACTTCTCAATGTAACGGAGGTAATCATCAAAACGTTTACGTATAACGAAAGCCTCGAAAAGCGTTCCCCCAAAATAAACAGACAGCCCGGCCTTTTTATAAACATCCAGTTTTTTTTCAAGATCTCTGGTCACGAGTGCACTGCCGAATCCCAGTTTCAGAAGATCCGTGTATTCGGCATTTCCTGCAATAAAAGCTTCGGCTTCAGGAAGGCTCATGCCTTTGTCCATCACCATGGTGATGCCGCTTTCTCTCGGCTTTGAGGGTCTCGCCGGAATATGGGGGAGAGGGAAATTCATTTTCTTGGCTTATATGAATTAATCAATTCAATAAATGAGGGATGATTTTTCAGAACAGGATTATACTCGAACAGCAGGTGATAATTTTCATACGAAAGTTCAAGCGCCATTCCGAGACTCATCATTGCTTCTTTCTGGTTCCCTGAATCAAACAGGTAGGAAACCATTCTGTAGTAAAACTCCGCCGAAGAAGGAAGGTTGCGTATTCCTTCGGTAAGTACTCCAATGGCTTCATCCAGTCGCCCTTCTTCTGCCAGGAGATCGGAGTGGTCAAGCCACGCATCAATATTTTCCGGTTCATGTTCAATGACTTTTCTGTATGCCTTCAGCGCTTCTTCAGGACGCCCCAGAGTGTTTTCCAGTTCCGCAAGCAATTGCCAGAATTCTCCGCGAAATTCTTCCAGCTCAATGGCTTTTCTCACATAATGAAGAGCCTCAAAGCTCCGGCTTTGGGCATGAAGCGTTATAGCGATTCCATGCCAGGCCTCAGCAAGATCAGGATTGATTTTAGTTGCTTTCTTATAGCAAGACCTTGCCTCATCCATTTCGGAAAGCTTTTCATAACACTCCCCGATATTGTAGTATGTTAGTGCGTCCGGTGTTTCAAACTCGAAAGTCTGCTTGTAACAGGCAATTGCATCTTCATACCGTTCCATGTTGGCAAGTGCATTGCCCTTGTTGAAATGTGCAATGGAGAAGTCGTATTTTACTAGGAGCGCATAATCGAAAGCTTCAATGGCTTTTTCATAAAGCCCCATTCCGTTGTATATGTTTCCAAGCACAAACCAGGCAATATGGGAATATGGGCTTTCATCAATAATATTCCTGATCAGGGTTACAGCTTCTTCAGGCTTTTCAAGTACCTCGTAACAATAAGCAATCTCATGGTAGCATGTTTCATTCTCAGGGTTAATATCCAGCGCCCTCCGGAAAGATGTCAGGGCTTTCTCAAAATCACCTTTGTTTTCAAGTATAAACCCGAGGTTGATGTGGAGAGGTTCGAGCTCTTCTTCAGATTCAATCATTGAGATGGCTTTCTCAAGGCACGCTATGGCTTCCTCATACTTTTCCTGCTGGTTGTATACATTGCCTCTTGCTATAAAGATGTCAGGGTCGAAAGGGGTTTCCTGTTCAAGCTTATGCAGGATCTGCAGTGAGCCTTCTGTATTTCCCCGGAAAGCCATCACCTGCGCCTGCTTTAAGAGAAGAATATCTGAATTCGGGTGAAGTGTAAGCGCATACTCTATCACCTGGGCGGCATGTTCAGGGTTATTTTTCCCGAAATAATAATCAACGATATCAATAAAAGAGTCTACGTCAAAAAAATACTGATGTTTGTTTCTCAGCATTTCTTCGTAGCGCTCAATGGTGTGCTTTGTTTCTTCTGACTGGGGGATCTCGTTGTCTTCCTGCATATGGGTAAAGAATAAAAGTTAATAAAACATAACTGCTCTCCAAAGATAAAAAAAATAAGGAATCAGTGAACCTAGCCGGGATGAAAAAAACAACCACATATGGGTGCCAAAGGTGAAGAAAATGACATATACGGTGTTTTTGAGATATGCGCTGTCTTTTAGCTGATTTCCCCGGGGCTGCGAGGCTATTCAGTATGACAAATGTCATTACCTGGATATCTGGTTATACTTAATTTTATTGCTGTAAAAAATATGAGGGTGATGAATAAAAAATATCTGAGATTTATTTTTATTTTGCTTCTGCCTTTTCTTGGGGTGAATTGTCGCCGTGATCTCCCTGTAATGGATGGAAGCGGTTACCCTAAGCGTATAGCCAAAATAATCCTGACACAATGCGTGGTTCCCGGATGCCATACGGAAGCGAGCAGGGAAGGGGCGGGCGGCTTATGCCTTTCAACATGGGATAAACTTTTTGAGGGCGGAATGAATAACTCTTCGGTGATCCCTTTCCGCCCCGATCAGAGTTTCTTCTTTTTTGCAATCAACACATTCCCGGATCTGGGTCCTTGCCTTAATCCTCCCATGCCTGCAGGCAGATCTTCTCTGGACCGTCAGGATGTTATTCTGATAAGAGACTGGATTGCGGCGGGTGCCCCGTCCGAAAGCGGGCAGGTAAAGTTTTCAGGGAATCCGGGCAGGAAAAAACTTTATGTTGCAAACCAGGGCTGCGACCTCGTAACAGTCTTTGATCTTGAAACAAAGCTGGTGATGAGGTGCATAGATGTGGGTAACAGCCCCTCAACGGAATCACCTCATGATATACAGGTGTCACCCGATGGTCAAAACTGGTATGTATCATTTTTTGCCAATGGAGTATTTCAGAAATACAGTGCTTCCGGTGACGTGAAAACCGGGGAGATTGACCTTTCAGACCCAAGCTGGCATTCGATGACTATCTCGCCTGATTCCAAATACGCCGTAATAAGTCATCTCGCTTCCGACGGGAAAGTGGCTCTTGTAAGTCTCAGCGACATGAAACTGGTTGCCAAATACAGCGGGAGCGGACTTTTTGTTTATCCGCACGGGTGCGCTTTTAATAAAAGTTCTTTAATATTTTATACTGTTTCTCTTCTCGGGAACTTTGTTTATAAAACTGATATCAGCAACCCGGCAGACCCTGTTATATCACAGGTACCCCTTCAGCCGGGCGAAGTTCCATCTCCCTATGGACAAGAAAAACCTTATGAGGTGGATTTTACGCCGGACTTCAGCAGATACGTTGTCACATGCCAGGGAACACTCGATGTGCGCATATTTGATGCAGGTACGGATAGTCTCATGCAATCGATTCCTGCAACAGGAATTCCCCAAACCATGGCTTTTTCGGCTGACAATCATTATGTTTTCGTTACTAACATGGAAGACTCTTCTCTTGCAGGAACCCGCAGCTCTGTTGATATTATTGATTTGAAAACAATGAGCAAGGCATTCACTGTATTTCCCGGATACCAGCCCCGCGGTCTCGCGGTAGATGACGATCACAGGGTGGTTTATATTGCCGATCGCAATGTAACTCCCGCAGGGCCCCAGCCTCATCACACCACTGCATGCAAGGGAAAAAGTGGATATATCACTATGCTTGATATGAACACCATGCAGATGATCAGTACGTGGAGAACAGAAGTGTCAGTAGATCCATACAGCATGGCCATAAGGAAGTAGCAGCCGGCAGAATACTTCATTTTGCAATTAAAAATCTGCGGGACAGTTCCCCTTTATTGGTTTTTATTTTCAGAAAATAAAGGCCGGCATCCAGGTGCCTTACATCAACAGTGAACTCTCCGTTGTGAAAAGTTTGGGGAAGGGCAATGGCCCGGCCTGTAATGTCTTCTATGCCAAGCTGCTGAACCTGCAGAAGTGCTGTCTTGATAAAAAGATATTCAGAGGCAGGGTTGGGATAAAATGATATTTCCTTACCCGTAAATGCTGATTCATATGTCCCCGATATCTGGATGGAATCTTCAACTGCCTGAAGGCTGACAGGATTTCCATCTTTATCAATCGCAAGAACAGAGGAGATCGAAAGCTTCAGGACTCCGTTTCCTGTAACGGTAAACAACAGGGTGGCTGCCAGTCCGTTTCCTGAAATATTTGTATGATCAATCCTTGACAATCCTATGTCAATCTTTCCGGAAGAAGAAAAGTCCTTTTCAAGATGCACGAGGTTGAAAGCAGGCGTAAGCCAGGAGCCTGTGTAATCCACACTGACTCCCCCCTGCACTAAGGAAGGATCATAATTCACGGAAAAGGCTGCTCCATAAATATCAGCCACAGGACTGGCAGGTGTTCCCATCTTAACAGGAACACTAACTACAGTGGCTGCTGCCACAACGCCCGGCGGTACTTCAAAATATAATTCCGGAGTACCGGAATATGTTTCACTGAAACTGTTCTTTAAATGAGTCTGTCCGTAATTGAGAGAAACGGCCGTAGTATCGGCCTGGTCAACAGTACCAGTGCCGTCACAATCAGCATGTTTCATGTTAACTCCGTTTGTAAACTGTGAACCCCAGTCGGCAGACTGTTGTGCGGTCCAGCTGTTCGATGCCGCGGTACGTGCAGGCCCCGATGCGTTGTAAGCGATGCCGATATACAAAATATCTTTATTGTCTGCAATCTTGTCATAATTGGCATCTCCGGGCCACACATTAGTAAGCGGAGGGGTACATCCGCTCCAGATCCATCCTGAATTATTATTTATGTTCGTGCTGTTTCCTCCCGCATAAAAGGACGCCCCGCCTGCCACATGTATGTCCTGCATATCTACATAATCCATACAGACACTGCCTGAAGATTTGCTCAATACAGACTGCGTTCCTGCTGAACTGCTCTGCATTGCAATTGAAAACCCCTGGCTGCCGGTGGCAAAGAGGTAATCACTGACCGTTTGAGTGTCTGATGCTCCAAGCTGGATAAGATAGCCGGGGTTCATGAACAGGAGAGAGTCAAAAGAATTATTTCCTGAAACACCTGCGGTATTTGAAAAAATAACTCTGTGAAAAACATTGCTGCCGGACAGTATATTCCCGTCGGCATTGAAGGCTATCTCGTTGAAGCTGTTGTTGCTTCCGGATATTGTTCCTGTACCTGTGAATGAGACGTTATGAACAATACAATGAGATACTTCAAGGCTTCCTGTTGAAGTAAAGATGACGTCATTATAAGTATTAAATCCCAAAGTGTCACTGAACGAGGTGCTGCATTTAATATATGCGCTGTCGGCATCAAGCATGGCCGGATATCCATCTACGATCCATGACTGGCAATATATATCGGAAACACCCAGATACATGGATGACGTTGAAGAAGAGAATATTTCAAAAATGCCGCATTGTATTGTATGTCCTCCCGTAATAAACTTCCCCCCCGAGAGTGTTATGTCCGAACATTTCAGCGTATCGGCCAGCGTCCATTCCCCCCCAGGGTTGCTGAATATGAAGTCTGTGTGGGAATAAGAGGCGTTGGGAAGCAGAATCCCGCTGAGTTTTTTTTCCGAAGTGGAGATGGTGAAAACCCCCGAAGCAGTAAATGAAAGATCTCCCACAAGGCACCAGGACATGTTAGTTCCCAGGGTGACAGAGCCATATACTTTTATACTCGCATACGGAAGACCATCGTCATTGGCAAGTGCCGGGCTGTTCGATACTCCTGACCAGTCCATATCCTGGCAGTAAACTTCTGCAGAGTCAATATATACGGTGTCGCCTCCGGATAAAAATGAAGCAGCATTAAAATACACATTGTCGGAAGGGGAGGGGGGCTGGGAATAAAATGCAATCCCGCCCGGTGAAGTAGCCCAGTGGGAAGCATAGTCATTCCACTTTCCTGTTCCTCCTACCCAGTAAAAGTCGGCAGCCCGAAGAGAGGATGCATCTCCTGCATAAGCCAGGCAAAGACAAAGCATGTGTTTTACAAATGAGCCGTGTGCGCTGCGGAGTTGCATATAACAAAAATACGGAGCCTGATTTAAAGAACAAAGGGAAGCGCTTGAATTTATCCTTAGAAAAGATATTGTTTTAAATTTGTTCCTGTGTTTTCCATCCTGCAGGGTTTATTATCGCAATCACTATTTCGAAAAGCCTCACGGATATATACCGCTTTAAGATACAGGAAAAGATAGCCTATCCTTCTGCCTGAAAACCAGTCTCTCGGGAATGCGGGGTCAGTCCAGCTTAATATTTGCATATTCCGTATATCAATCACTATCTTTGCCCACTTATAAATTTTCTCAAAATCTGATATTTACTATTCAAATCCAAGAGCTATGCAAAGTAAAGGCACCATTAAAGCATTTTCAATACTCCTGACACTGGTTTGTATTTACCAGCTTTCTTTTACATGGGTGTCGTATCATGTGGAAAGCAAAGCAAAAGAATACGCCAACGGAGATGAGAAGAAAGAAAGAACATACCTTGACTCGGTTGCTTCACAGCCGGTTTATAATCTTCTTGTAAAAAAATACACCTACGCCGAGTGTCGTGATAACCAGATTAACCTTGGGCTGGACCTCAAAGGCGGGATGAACGTAACCCTCGAAGTTTCTGTAATTGAACTCATAAAGTCTCTTGCCAACTTCAGCCCTGACACAACTTTCAATAAGGCTATTGATGATGCTTCGGAGCTCCAGAAAAACAGCCAGGAGGATTTTGTCACTCTTTTCGGAAAAGCCTTTGAGAACAGGGCAAAGGGCGGAAAGCTGGCAGCCATTTTTTCGACAAAGGATCTTCAGGACAGGATCACCTACAACTCCACTAACGAGGAGGTTCTGAAGGTTATCAAAAAGGAGGCTGATGACGCCATTGACCGCTCCTTTAATATTCTCCGCACCCGTATTGACAAATTCGGCGTTACACAGCCTAATATCCAGAAGCTCTCAGGAGGAAGAATTCTCATTGAGTTGCCAGGAGTGAAAGAGCCTGAGCGCGTGCGCAAGCTCCTCCAGGGTACAGCCCGCCTTGAGTTCTGGGAAACATATGAGAGCAAGGATATCCTTCAGTATCTCGCAGATGCTGACAAGTTCCTGAAAAATGAGATAAAAGGAATTCTTCAACCGGATTCATCATCTTCATCCGACTCTCTGCAGCAGGGAATAGATTCTCTGGCTACTTCGGCTGATACTGCTTCCAAATCCACTGCCGATACAGGCAAAAGCAAATCTTCTCTCCTTGAGCAGGTAATTAATAACGAGAAAAAGGATACGTCAGCCGGAAAAGACAGCCTTGGACTGAAGGAGTCTGCAGACCCGTCAAAAGAGAACCCTCTTTTTTACTACCTGAGACCTGCTGTTTCCCAGGATGAAAAGGGCCAAACCTTTGCGAGAAAAGGCCCTGTGGTTGGATTTGCAGCAATAAAAGATACGGCAAAAGTGAATGAATTTCTTGCCAACCCCGGTGTTAAAGCTATCTTCCCGAAAGAGCTCAAACTATTGTGGTCTGTTAAGCCTCCCAGTTGGGATAAGCAATCCAAGATACTTGAGTTGATTGCTGTTAAGATTACCAACAGGAGCGGGCGGGCGCCCCTTGAAGGAGATGTGGTTACTGATGCACGTCAGGATTTTGGTCAATTTAACAATGCACCTGAAATTTCCATGAGCATGAATGCCGACGGGGCAAAGACATGGAAAAGAATGACCGGTGAGAACATTGGCAAAAGCGTTGCAATTGTACTGGATGATTACGTCTATTCTTTCCCTACCGTCCAGGGGGAGATTCCTAATGGAAGAACTTCCATCACGGGGAATTTTACCATAAACGAAGCCAAGGATCTTGCAAACATTCTCAAGGCAGGTAAACTTCCCGCCCCTGCAAGAATAGTGGAGGAAGCCATCGTCGGACCTTCTCTTGGAAAAGAAGCTATCAGCTCAGGGCTTCTCTCTTTTGCAATAGCCCTTCTGCTGGTACTTGTATTCATGGTGCTCTATTATAACAATGCCGGATTTGTCGCCGATCTTGCCCTCTTTTCGAATATCTTCTTCGTCATGGGTGTGCTGGCTTCACTTACCGCAGTTCTTACACTTCCCGGTATTGCAGGTATTGTGCTCACCATCGGTATGTCGGTTGATGCCAACATTCTTATTTATGAAAGAGTGAGGGAAGAGGTAGCCAACGGAAAAGGCCTCAGGCTGGCTATCTCCGACGGGTTCAAACATGCATATTCTTCCATCATTGACTCAAACGTAACAACCTTTCTGACAGGCGTGATACTGTTTATTTTCGGGACAGGACCCATACAGGGCTTCGCTACTACGCTCTGCCTTGGCATCGCGACCTCCATGTTCAGCGCAATCTTCATTACCCGCCTTATATTCGAATGGATGCTTGCTACCAACAGAACAATTAAATTCTCAAACCGCCTCACGGAAGGCGCCTTCAAAAAGGTCAATATTAACTTCGTCGGCAAAAGAAAATATTATTACTGGATTTCAGGTACTGTTACTGCTGTTACAATCATATCAATATTTGTGAGAGGATTCAGCTATGGTGTTGATTTCAAAGGCGGCCGGACATATGTAATCAGGTTCTCGGGTAAACACAGCACCGAAGAAGTACGTTCTTCACTTACCAAAGCTTTTGACGGAACAGCCCCGGAAGTAAAAATGTTTAAGTCATTTTCCGGCGAAGAAGAAATAAAAGTCACCACGAGCTACCTCATCAATGAAAATTCCGCAGAAGCCGATGAAAAAGTGGAAGGCAGGATGAAAGAAGGTTTGTTAAAGGTTGATACCGGCTACGAAATCGTGAGCTCCCAGAAAGTGGGGCCCACCATAGCTGATGATATTAAAACATCGGCATTATGGGCTGTATTCTTCTCTATAATCGTTATGTTCCTCTATATTCTTGTGCGGTTTAAGAAATGGCAGTACGGCCTTGGCGCTACCGTTGCTCTCATCCATGATGTTATGTTCCTTATCGGGTGCTTCACCCTCCTGCACGGTGTGGTTCCATTCTCCCTTGAGATAGACCAGGCCTTCATTGCAGCAGTACTAACCGTCATGGGTTATTCCATGAATGACACTGTGGTGGTGTTCGACAGGCTACGTGAATACCTCGGCATGCAGCTTAACAAACGTCCCATGACGGAAACCATCAATATGGCAGTGAACAGTACCCTGAGCAGGACTATCAATACATCCCTCACTATTTTCTTCGTGCTGCTTGCCATCTTCCTGTTCGGCGGTGAAGTGATAAGGGGATTTTCTTTCGCCCTGCTGATGGGTATTATCGTTGGTACCTACTCCTCGATATGTATCGCAACCCCCATTGTTGTTGACTTCCGGAAGAAAGAGGAAAAACAGTAATGCATTGCCGGATAATATTGAAATGCAGCAGCCGTTATAATGCAGTATCATTTTCCCTCTGAAATCAAATTATTTATATTCGCAATCAATTATCATAAAAACAACTGAAAAATGGAAAACAACAATTCAATGGCCGGAAATGCAAAAGACAGTGTGCTCAAGTCGCTGTTTGCAACTATTGTTATACCTGTTGCCCTTGTCGCTGCTTTTATCATCTTTAAGTACGTGATGGGTAATGGAGCCAACTTTGAGGGAGGCAATCCTGAAAACAATCCTCTTCCCGGAAATTATATGGGTATCATTTATAAGGGAGGGCTTATTGTTCCCATCCTGATGACGCTTCTCATCCTCGTGATTACGTTCTCTATAGAGCGCTTCATTACCGTTGCTGCAGCAGGCGGAAAGGGTAATGTGGATGGGTTTATCCGCCGTGTAAGAGAATCGCTGATGAGGGGTGATGTTGATGCCTCCTCCGCGGAATGTGATGCACAGAAGGGTTCCGTTGGCAATGTGGTGCGATCCGTGCTCGCTAAGTACCGGGAGCTTGGATCCGATAACAGTATGCAGAAAGATCAGAAAGTACTCGCCATCCAGAAAGAACTGGAAGAGGCTACAGCTCTGGAACTGCCCATGCTTGAGAAAAACCTCGTGATACTTGCGACCATCGCATCCATATCAACACTGTTCGGGCTGCTCGGGACAGTGCTCGGCATGATCCGCTCTTTTGCAGCCCTTGCCCATGCCGGAGCTCCTGATTCGGTAGCCCTCGCAACAGGTATTTCCGAAGCACTTATCAATACAGCCTTTGGTATTACAACCTCTGCTATCGCAATTATTGCTTATAACTATTTCACCACCAAGATCGACAAGCTCACATACAGCATAGATGAGGCAGGGTTCAGTATTATACAGACTTTTGCAGCCACCCATAAAGGCTGACTGAAACGCAAAGCAGAAGAGGATGCCCAAAGTAAAACTTCCCAGGAAAAGCACTAACATTGACATGACCGCCATGTGCGACGTGGCATTCCTGCTCCTTACTTTTTTTATGCTTACTACCAAGTTCAAGCCGGATGAACCTGTCGTCGTGGATACCCCTTCCTCCATCTCAGAGATCAAACTCCCTGAAACGGATATTATAACGATTACCATAGACAAGGAAGGTGCTGTTTTTTTTGGAATAGACGGGCAGTTTACCCGTGAGAAACTCATACAAAAAATGGCTGAGCGTTATACCCTTGCGTTTTCTCCTGAAGAAATCAAGTCGTTTTCTGTACTGTCAAGCATTGGACTCCCTGTGGCAAACCTCAAAGAGTTCCTTAATATGAACAGCGAGCAGCGGGCAAAGGTGAAGCAAACGGGTGTCCCTTGCGACTCTCTTAAAAATGAACTCGGCGACTGGATTCTCTTTGCACGCCAGTCAAATCCTAAGTTCAGAATTGCCGTGAAAGGCGACAGGGATGCCAAATTCCCTGTCGTAAAAGAGGTGATCGCAACCCTCCAGGAGAAAAAAGTCAATAAGTTTAACTTCATCACCAGTATGGAAACAGCCCCCCAGTAACAGGGCGCTAAAGCTATGGCAGAAATAAATACCGAAGGCGGAGGCGGGAAAAAGAAAGGAAAGAAGCGGGCAAAAAAAATGTCTACCCGCATTGACTTTACACCAATGGTGGATCTCGGATTCCTCCTTATCACTTTTTTCATGCTCACTACCACTCTCAGCAAACCCAATACTATGGAAATCAATATGCCTGTGAAGGATAAGGATGCTGACTCCACCATGGTAAAGGAATCTACTGCAATGACACTCATCCTCAGTGAGAATGACAGGATTTTTTATTACTTCGGAATCACTGACCCGAAGGTCGAAGTCACCAACTTTTCAAAAGACGGTATCAGAAAAATTCTTCTCGAAAAAAATGCCCCCCAGATCGAAAAGATAAATGCGCTTAAAATAAAAATGGACCATAAAGATATAACCGAAGAAACCTACCGGAAAGAGTCCATGAAAATAAAGGCGGATCCGAATGCGTTAATGGTATTAATAAAGTCGGACGATAAATCCAAGTATAAAAATCTGATCGACATACTCGACGAGATGCAGATTACTAATATAGCGAAGTATGCAATCGTCGATATTACGGATGTGGAGCTGGATATGATTAAAAATCTATAGGATGGCAGGGAAAGTGGATATATTCAGTGCCAGCTGGTGCGACCTGGTTTTTACAGGCAGGAACAGGGAGTACGGCGCATATATCCTTAGAAAGAAATATTCGAAGAATATTTTTCTTGCCGTTATTTTTGCTATTCTTCTTATCGCTCTTTCCATAGGAGTTCCTCTTATTGTTGAACTCATAAAGAGTAAAACAGGGGATGAAGAAAAAATAAAGATTACCGAAGTTACTACCCTCGAAGCCCCGCCCCCTATTGACAAGGACCAGCCTCCGCCTCCCCCGGTAGAACCTCCGCCTCCTTTAAAATCAACGGTGAAATTTACACCTCCGGTGGTTGTCAAGGATGAACAGGTTACCGACACGATACGCACGCAGGAGGAGTTGAAAGAAGTGGATGCCGGAACCAAAACACAGGAAGGGGATTCTCTTAATGGTAAAGACCAGAGTCTTGAGGAACAAACCATAGGAGATGACCCTACGGTTTATAATACTTATGCTGTTGAGGTACAGCCTGGCTTTCCGGGCGGTGATGATGCCCTGTATAAATATCTCGGCGACAATATTCATTACCCCCCCATCGCAAAAGACAATGGTATATCAGGTACTGTTTATCTCAGTTTTGTAATTGACAGGGAGGGTAAGGTTACAGATGTAAAAGTACTCAGGGGGCCTGGTGCCGGCCTTGATGAAGAGGCTATGCGCGTGGTGAAATCCATGCCTGCATGGAAACCCGGCAAGCAGAATGGCAAACCCGTAAAGGTACAGTGCCAGATACCCGTACGCTTCCTTTTGAAGAACTGATTCTCTGCGGGGATCTGCATCCCGCCTTTCCTTTATGATGCACAATTTATATAATAAGTTTGCCTTTTACTTTGGCTTGCTGATGTCGGCTTTTTATATTTTTGCCGGCATATACATCGCATTTATAAACTCCTCTGTGATGAACCTGAACAGGTACACCGCCCTTTCGCTCGGAATATTAATGTCAGCATACGGAATCTTCAGGGGTTACCGTTATCTGAAAATAAGGAAAGAAGATAAACATGAATCCTGACCGGGTGACTTATATTTTAGCCCTCTGGCTGTTTACTTCCTGCAGCCAGGATGGGAAAGCTCCTCTTGATACTCCCACTACCGGAGAGATAACTATCAGCGTGGACGAAACCTTCCGGCCGGTGATAGAATCGGAAGTAAGTACGTTTATGTCATTGTATCATTACGCAAAAATCAATGTGAAGTACACTTCTGAGGCAGAAGCATTCAGTAATCTCCTCAATGACAGCGCCCGGCTTATTATTGTGACCCGCAATCTTCTGCCGGATGAAAAAAAACATTTTGACCGCATTAAAATTTTCCCGCGTGTCATCAAAGCAGGTGTGGATGCCATCGCCTTCATTGTAAATGAAGAAAACACGGATACCAACATCACATTATCAGCACTTCGTGAAATATTCGGAGGAAAAAAAAGAAGATGGGAGCAACTGAATGCTCATTCCCGGACCGGAGAAATTAAAATTATATTCGATAATAAAAATTCCGGGACTGCAAGGTATATTAAAGAGGTGTTATGCGGAAACAGCGAAAACCTTCCGTCCAACACTTTTGCCGTAAATACAAATCCGGATGTGGTTGATTATGTTGCCAAAGATAAAAATGCTATTGGCGTGATAGGAGTAAACTGGATCAGCGACGGAGATGATCCAATGTCGCTTGGTTTCCTGAGCAAAGTGAATGTAATGGCTGTCGCTTCTGACACTTCCGGTGTAGTATTACCGGAATTTATTCAGCCATTCCAGGCATATATCGCACAGAAAAAATATCCTTTTTGCCGGGATATGCTTATTATAAGCCGGGAAGCCCGATCCGGGTTAGGCACGGGGTTTGCTGCTTTCGTTGCAGGCGATAAGGGGCAAAGAATTATTCTTAAATCAGGCTTGTTACCTGCCGCCATGCCGGTGAGGATCATCAACCTTCATAATTAAAATAAGTATGAAAACAAAAGCAATCTCTTTAATCTTCTCTGCCTTCACCCTCTCCCTTTCCGCACAAACACTGGAGGATGGGATAAAAGCACTTGACTGCGAGCAATACAGTTATGCTCAGAGAATCTTCTCGCTTCTCCATTCCACAAATCCTCTTGACGCAGAAGTGCTTTATTATAAAGGGATGGCGTTTTATGCCACAGGGATGAAAGATTCTGCGAAAGCCTGTTTTGAACAGGGAATTGTTTTAAACAATAACAACTCAAAAGTGGCCTATAACTATACCGGGCTGGGGAGGGTGATGCTCGATGAAAAAAATACGGCAGAAGCAAAGAAAAACTTTGACAAGGCATTCTCGCTTACTTCTTCAAAGGATCCTAAAGTATACATGTTTGCGGGGGAAGCGTATGCCTTTACCACGGGAAGCAAAGACCTGCCCCAGGCCATCAATCTTCTTTCTACAGCAATTTCTATCGATAAGAAAAATCCTAACCTCTACATGTCGCTGGGGGATATATATACCGGGCAGTATGACGGCGGAGGTAAAGCCATGTCGAATTATGAAATGGCGTCGGAGATAAATTCTGCCAACCCCAAAGCTTTCTGCAGAATCGGGCAATTATATATCAAGGCAAAGAATCCTTCGGAAGCACTTGATGCCCTCAGGAAGTCTCTTGCTCTGGATTCAACCTGGATACCTGCATACCGCGAGATGGGGGAGGCCTATTTCCAGATGCATCGCTATGAAGAGGCCAAAGAGGCCTATAAAAAATATATATCAAAAGCCGAACTAAAGATTTCTGCATTAAGCCGCTATGCCTCATTCCAGTTTCTCAGCAAGGATTACAAGGGAACCATTGCCACTGTCAGCCAGGTAACAAAAATGGATTCCTCGAACGCCGTTATGAACAGGCTGATTGGCTATTCTTACTATGAGCAGGGGAAATTCCAGGAAGGTCTTGCTGAAATGAAAAGGTTTTTCTCAAAAGCTGACACTTCAAAAATTCTCTCCGGAGATTATGAATACTACGGCAAACTTCTCTTGAAAACGAACAATGATTCAATGGGTATTTTTTTCCTGAGGAAAGCCATTGATATGGATTCTTCTAAAGCAGAACTTCATTCCGATATCGCCCAGTCCTATTACCAGAAAAAACGTTATAGGGAAGCAGCTTCCGAATATGAGGCCAGAAATGAGAGAATAACGCCTAAAGCCCAGGATTATTTCCTGCTCGGAAAAGCATGGTATTATGCCCAGGAATATCTAAAAGCTGACACGGCCTTTTCAAAGGTCATTGAGCTGCAGCCTGCGGCGGCAATAGGCTACCTGTGGAGAGGCCGGTCTTCTTCATTGCTTGACCCCGAGATGAAAAGCGGACAGGCAAAACCCTATTATGAAAAATTTGCTGAAATAGCTTCGGCGGACAGCGCATCTGTTTTGAAATACAGGAAAGATCTGGTTGAGGCATATTCCTATCTCGGGAATTATTACCTTCAGAAAGATGATAAGCAGAATACACTGCTGTATTACAGGAAAGTTGTGGAAATGGACCCCGAAAACAAGGACGCCAGGAAAGTTATCGAGGGAATGAAGTAAAAAGCTATCCTCCTAATTATTTTCTCTTCCTGAACACCCTCCGGCTTCCTTCCCGCCCGGATTTCCAATCCTTCCCGCCGCTGTGTTTCGTTTTCCGGTCATAGCTCCCGTTTTCAGAATGATGGGTAGAATGACCATAAGCCGGGGATCTTTTGCTGCCGTCAGAAATATCCGCACGCACCCGCCGCCCTCTGTACACTTCGTTCGAAAAAGAAGCAACTGCCCTTGGCAGCAGGGATTCCTCTACGTCAAGGAATGAATAAACTCCTTTGACATCAATTCTGCCGAAGGAGTTCTTGTCAAGACCGGTTACCTCTGAGATATAAGCAGATAGTTTTCCTGCATCGAGCCCGTCAACGCTTCCGAGATTAATAAACAGGCGTGGCTTCCCCGAACGGTATTTGTCGCCCTCCTTCACATGATCTCTCCGGGAGAAATCAACATTCAGGTCAGGGGCATTGCGGTAATACTCGAGAAAGCGGTTAAACTCTATGGAGACAAACCTTTTGATGATTTCCTCTTTGTCCAGGTCCCTGAGTTCTTCGTAAATCCCGGGAAGATACTTACTGATACCATGCTCATCTACCTCCACTTTGTGTACCTTCTGAATAAGCCCTATGAGTTGACGCTCGCATATTTCAACAGCTCCCGGAATTTTTTCATGCCGGAATTTTTTACTCATCTTTTTTTCCAGTTGTTTGATATGAACAATCTCCCGGCTGGTGATGAAAGAGATAGAGATTCCGGATTTCCCTGCCCTCGCCGTGCGGCCACTGCGATGAGTGTAATTTTCAATTTCATCAGGCAGGTTGTAATTGATGACATGCGTAACATCATTCACGTCAATGCCGCGTGCCGCCACATCCGTGGCGATAAGCAGTTGCAGGGAACGCTGGCGGTAACGACCCATCACTTTATCCCGCTGGGGCTGACTCAAATCGCCATGGAGGGCATCAGCATCATACCCGTCCCGGATGAGATGTTCAGAAACTTCCTGTGTTTCAACTTTGGTCCTGCAGAAAACAATGGCAAAAATACCGGGATTAAAGTCTATGATGCGTTTCAGCGCTGCATAACGGTCCCGCCCGTGAATAACGTAGTAAATATGGTCAATGTTTTCCGCTCCTGAATTTTTCTGCCCTATAGTGAGCTCAAAAGGATTGTTCATGTAATTTCCTGCAATCCTCCGGACCTCGGCAGGCATTGTTGCTGAAAAAAGCCAGGTACGCTTTTCAGCCGGAGTTTTGCTGAGTATTTCATCAATATCCTCCTGGAAGCCCATATTGAGCATTTCATCTGCTTCATCGAGCACAACATAGCGCACCTTTGAAATATCAACTGCTCTCCTCCCGAGAAGATCTATGAGCCGGCCGGGTGTTGCCACAACAACATGAACACCTTTCCGGATCTGTCTTATCTGGCCTTCAATGCTTGCTCCTCCATATACAGGTACAATACTGACAGCTCCCATCTTTGAAGAAAAAGCGGCGAGATCTCTTGATATCTGCACACATAACTCTCTTGTGGGCGCAATTACAAGTGCCTGCGGTCCCTGCAATTCCCTGATGAGATGCTGGAGCAGCGGGATGCCAAAGGCTGCTGTTTTTCCGGTGCCAGTCTGGGCAAGCCCGATAAAGTCTTTTTCGCCCGTGAGCAGCACGGGTATTGATTGTTCCTGTATAGGCGTGGGAGATTCAAATCCAAGTCCGGATATTGCTTTTAGAATATCAGTTCTGATGCCTAACTCCTCAAATGTGTTCATAAAAATTCAATTATTCGATCCAAAGATACGCTTAAATAACGGGCGGGAAATAATAAATAAAAATGACAGGAAGAATACAATGCTGACAGCAAGGGAAAAAAGATAAAAATTATTAACGTATCTGAATTCAACGGTATGCTCCCCCGGCGGAACAGGAACAGAAATCAAGGTATAGTTGCTTGTGAAAATTTCTGCAGGCCTGCCGTCAAGAAAAGCCTTCCATCCAGGGTAGTTGTTCTGCACCATTGTAAGAAATTGCCTGCCATGGGAAGAGATTTCAACTTTCACTTTCCCCGGGCCAAAATCTACAATATGCAGCGTATCTCCCGGGATGTGAAGAATCTTATTTTTCAGGACAAACTTTTCATAGTCATTTCCTGATACAAAGAGACTTTGATTGTTTTTTTCTTTAACCGATATAGAGTCGTAAGTGAAAATATCCCCTGAAAGAAAGGCAAGGGGATTTCTGAGCGTATATTCAGCCAGAGAACTTTCTTCAAAAGATAGATATCTGCTCAGGGTGAATGGATTGTATCCGTCGTGCGATGTTTTCTTACGGAAATTGCTGAGGTTGATGCTCATGGCTCCCATGGGATTTCCTTCACCGGAAACATCCGCAACACTTTTTCCAGAAGGAAGAGGAAACCCCTTTGGCAGGGCTGATAACTGCTCTGAAATTTTCCATGCACGTGCCTTATAAATTACGGTAGCAGGAATATTCAGCTGAGCGGCAATAAACAAGTCTGCGGCAACAAGCCATACGAGGAGCCCCAGGTGCCTTTTCAAACCTGCGTTATAGAGAACGGAAATGAAAATAGTTAATATTACAACTTGTATAAATCCCTGTATGAGAATAGCCTGATAGATATTCAATTTGTAGAAAATAATGTCAGTAATACTGAATGTGAAGAGGTTGTTTAATCCTTCTCTTGAAACGTGAATCATTGAAAAAACCATTAGTCCCGTAATTACTGCCGAAAAAAGAACAGAAAAAATAAGAATGAATCTGTCTGTTTTGCCTGTCCGTTCCTTTGAAAGCTCATCAGCCCTGAAACCGGCAACAATGATGAAACTGATAATCATAAAAACCCTCAGCACGCTGGAGCCCCTGAAAAGGTGGATAAGCGGAAGGTACTTATGAAGTATAAGCCTCAGGGGAGTGTGATCCCCGAATGATACTAGAAGAAAAAATATTCCCATAATAAGAAAAAACCACTCTGCCGGTTTTTTCTTCCGGGGCAGGGAAGAGCATAGCAGCAGGAATCCTGTGATTCCAAAATAAGCATTTGACATAGAAATATCCGTCCCGAAAAAAACAGTATCCTTAACTACGGCCATAGGCAGGATGAAGGATAACATGGAACGCGGAGAAAATGCGTCACCTGGGGCTTCCCAGCAAGGCACTCCTGCACCCCTGCTTATAAGAGGTACAGCATCAAACAATGCTATGATAACAGGGCTGCATAAAAGCAGGGTGCCGGTAAAAAGCAGCATGTGGGACTTAATGAGTTCCGGGGCGTTCAGATTTTTCTTTAAAAAGAATCCTGCACTTGTTTTTGCAAAAAAAATGGAGAGGAGTATGTAAGCTGTGATGATGGCAAAAGCAGGATAACCGGCAGTAATTAAAAGGTAAATGTTTATGGCGGCTATGATAATATTCCTTACGGACCCGTTTTTCAGCATGGAAAGGTATGATTGAATTACCCATGGAATCCATGCCCCGCAGAGAATCCAGATAAGGTGCTGTGCATTGCCTATAAAAAAACCAGAGAGCATGTAGGATGCACCCATCATAAAGGATACCGCATTGCTGATACCAAGTTCTTTCCCTAAACGATGCATTCCGCATCCCCCGATAAACACATGAAGGACAAATTGAAAATGTATGGTGTAAATGCTGTAACCCGCGATGAGTCCCGCAATCCATGTGAACGGATACCATACCCCGCTTTGTGGATCGGCATAGATGGGATAGCCCATATTCTGGTAAGGATTCCATAAGGGAAGATATCCGTTCCTCAGGCATTCGCCTATGAAATACCTCCAGGGAAGATGCTGGTCGAGCATGTCCCATTTGAGCGGGCACAGGATAAAGGACACCGGCCAGTATGCAGTAACGCAAAGAAGCAGAAGGCAGAGATACGGGTTGCGGGAAGGGGAGAGGAAATGGCGGTTTTTCAAAATGCCGGATTTATGACCGGCTTTTCGCATAACTGTTCAGTTCTGCTTTTTCCCGGTTGTTTCAGAAGCAATCCAAAGATAACACAAAAAAGCAGGTGCCACGTAAGGGAAGGTGCCGTAAAGCATATCGCTTACGGAATGAACTTTACTGCCAACGGAAATAAAAATGTGGACACAGAAAGCAAGAAGAATAACACAAATTAAGAAGCCCTGCATGCTTACAGGAAGGTATAACAGGCCGCCTTTCTGAACCACCCCTTCCTCACGGATTATTCAGGTTTCTTCCCGGGATCCGTTTTTGCGACAACGGTTCCTTTCAGGTGCAGGATATAAGGGCTGTTCTTCGCATTTGAAGTGACAGTAACTGTCTTATCCTGGTAACCCGACTTGCCAGTTGAATTAAAGGTTACTTTAATTACAGCTTTCTCTCCGCTCTTAACGGGCTGCCTAGGATACTCGGGAGCGGTGCATCCGCAGGACGCATCGGCACCTGTTATAATCATAGGGGTCTTTCCGGCATTTGTAAAATGAAAGTCGTAGTTTACCATGTCGCCCTCGTTTACCGGGTTGAAACTGTACTCGCTTACTTCAAACCTGAATTCGGCCGAGTCAGATAGGACTGCTTTTGATTTGGGAGACTGAGCAAATAAAAAGGCAGTTGCCGGGAAAATAATTCCCAGTAGGAGGATTTTTTTCATACTGATCAGAATTTGCTTTTGGAATTCTCAAGCGGGGTGCCATCCTCATCCACTTTCTTCAGGGGCATTGTCTGTTCCTTTTCAGGAGCTTCCACCATTCCTTTGATCGTGAGGACTTTTGTCGCAGTTTTGGCATTGGAAGAGATCGTTACGGTCTTTGTAAAAGCCCCGATTCTTTTTGTATCATAGGTAGTCTTGATAACACCGCTATCTCCGGGTTTAATGGGGTCTTTGGACCATTCAGGAACAGTACACCCGCAGGACCCTCTTGCATTCGAAATGATGAGGGGCTCTTTGCCGGTGTTTTTGAACTTAAACTCATACGTGCCGTTGGCGCCCTGTTTAATGGTACCGAAATCATGCATGTCGGTTTCAAAAGAGATTTCTGCAGCATTCGGGTTGGGAGTCGCAGCCTTTGCAGTGTCCTGGGCCTTCATCGAGAAAGAAATGATACCCAGTGAGAGAAGAAATACAATCTTTTTCATAAGTGATTTTTTTTAGAGGTTTCAAAGTTAATAATTTTCCGATATATGAACATTTTCCGTGCCAAATTTATAGCCACTTAATGAACAAATTGATAACAGAGCTATTTACACCTTTGCTTTCTTCAAAAGCAGTAAAATGAATGAAGTGTTATATCTCATAAGCTTATCCGGCAGCTATGTTATTTTAAGCAAGAAGAAAAACTCAAAGAGTTTCTTGTTTTAAGGATAAATTGGTACATTTGCATCCCGAAAAAATAAAACCACTTTAAAAAGTAAATAATCAATAAGATGACTAAACAAAGCGAATCTTCCGAAGTTATTGAGACCCTGAAGCCCGTTCCTGACCAGAATTTTAACTGGGATAATGCAGGCCGTGATAACGATTCTTATTCGGAGTCTGAGCGTTCCGCAATGGAAGCAATGTATGGTAAAACCCTCAGTGATGTTATTGAACATCAGATTGTTGATGGCATCATAATGGCCATTACAGCGAAAGATGTGATTATCAATATAGGATTCAAATCGGATGGAATGGTTGCCCTGTCGGAATTCCGCTACAACCCGGACCTTAAAGTGGGGGATAAGGCAGAAGTGTATGTCGAAAGCCAGGAAGATCAAAACGGGCAGCTTGTTCTTTCTCATAAAAAGGCCAGAGCCATGCAGTCATGGGATAAAATAATCAAAGCATATGAAACAGGGGAAGTTATTCAGGGTTATGTAAAATGCAGGACAAAAGGCGGACTTATTGTGGATGTGTTCGGGATAGAAGCATTTCTACCCGGATCACAGATTGATGTGAAACCCATCCGCGACTACGATGTTTTTGTAAACAAAACCATGGAGTTTAAAGTGGTGAAAATAAACCATGAATTCAAAAACGTAGTGGTATCGCATAAGATTCTTATTGAAGAAGAGCTCGAAGCTCAAAAAGCGGAAATAATCTCCAAACTGGAAAAAGGGCAGGTGCTGGAAGGGCTTGTTAAGAACATTACCTCCTACGGGGTGTTCATGGATCTTGGAGGTGTGGATGGCCTTCTTCACATCACTGATATTTCATGGGGCAGGATTGGCCACCCGCAGGAAGTGCTTCAGCTTGACCAGAAGATAAACGTGGTTATTCTTGATTTCGATGAACAGAAGAAACGTATAGCGCTCGGATTAAAGCAACTTACGCCTCACCCGTGGGATTCCCTGGATCCTAATCTGAAAGCCGGCGATAAGGTCAAAGGGAAAATTGTAGTGCTTGCCGATTACGGAGCATTCCTCGAAATAGCCCCCGGGGTAGAAGGACTTATCCATGTATCTGAAATGTCCTGGTCACAGCACCTCAGGAGCCCGCAGGATTTCTTTAAGGCAGGAGATGAAGTTGAAGCGGTTATTTTAACCATTGACCGTCAGGAAAGAAAAATGTCGCTGGGCGTGAAACAACTCACCCCTGATCCCTGGAATAGCATTAAAGACAAATATCCCGTTGGAACAAAGTTCAATGCTGTAGTGAAAAACTATACCAACTTCGGGGTCTTTGTTGAACTTGAAGACGGAGTGGATGGCCTGATACACATCTCCGATCTCTCCTGGTCTAAAAAAATTAAACATCCTTCTGAACTTGTAAAAGTTGGCGACCCCATTGAAGCAATTGTACTTGATGTGGATGTGGAAAACAGGAGACTCAGCCTCGGGCATAAGCAACTCGAAGAAAATCCATGGGATGTTTATGAAACTGTGTTTACTCTTGACTCTGTCCATCCCGGTACAGTACTGAAACTGACTGATAAAGGTGCAATCATTGGTCTTCCATATGGTATTGAGGGCTTCGCTCCTTCAAGGCATCTAGCCAAAAAAGATGGAACCACAGCAAAGCCAGATGAATCGCTTGACTTTAAAGTGATAGAGTTTTCAAAAGAAAACAAGAAAATAATTGTTTCTCATACCGCTACCTTTGAAACGCTTAGTGCAGAAACAAAGACGGATGTAAAAACCAGCAGAAAAGAAGAAGCCAAGTCCACCAAGAAAGCTATAAAAAAGATAAAAGATTCTATGGAGAAGAGTACCCTTGGGGACATAGGAGCGCTTTCTGCGCTGAAGTCTAATATGGACCCTTCGGGTGAAACCAAAGCTGAATAAAAAAAAGTCTGCCACCGGCAGACTTTTTTTTGCCTTCTTCGCCGGGAGATGAGAGAATAGTAATACCTTTGTGCGGATGAGATCACGGTTAATTCTCAATAGCGAAAATTTCGAACTCACCATTAACCGTCTTTGTTACCAGCTCATTGAAAATCACAATGACTTTTCCCGTTCTGCAATAATAGGCATCCAGCCCAGGGGGATTTTTCTTGCCAGACGTATTTATAAAACCCTTTCAGATATACTCGGAAAGCAACCTATACTATGCGGGGAGCTTGATGTGACTTTTTTCAGAGATGACTACCGGAAACACGGGACTCCCCTCATACCAAGCGCTACACAACTTGACTTTATTGTGGAAGATAAGCATGTTATACTTGTAGATGATGTGCTCTATACAGGACGCACCATCCGCGCCGGACTTGATGCAATGCTCGCCTTCGGGCGGCCACAGAAAGTGGAACTTATGGTTCTCATAGACAGGAGATACAGCCGCCACCTGCCCATACAGCCCGACTATGTGGGAAGAACCGTGGATACTATAGCATCCGAAAAAGTAAAAGTGGAATGGAAAGAAGTAGAAGGAGAAGATAAAGTTTCATTATACACGTTGCCTAAATGATATGGAAAGCCGCCTGACTTCAAAGCATCTGCTGGCAATCAAAGATATCTCCGCTGAAGACATTAATCTTATTTTTACCACTACTGACACTTTTAAAGATGTCATTAATCGTCCCATTAAGAAAGTCCCTTCGTTAAGGGATATTACCATTGCAAATATTTTTTTTGAAAACTCAACACGAACAAAACTCTCTTTTGAACTTGCTGAGAAAAGGCTTTCTGCCGATGTGATAAATTTCTCGGCATCTTCTTCTTCCGTAAGTAAAGGAGAATCGCTCATCGACACCGTAAATAACATTCTTGCCATGAAGGTGGACATGATTGTGATGAGACACCCCCGGCCGGGAGCTGCAAAATTCTTGTCCTCTCATGTTTCGGCAAAAATTATAAACGCCGGCGATGGTACCCATGAACATCCCACCCAGGGACTCCTTGATGCATATTCTATAAGGGAAAAGTACGGTAATGTCAGGGGAATGAAAGTTGTAATAGTGGGAGATATCCTCCATTCAAGGGTTGCCCTCTCGAATATCTTCTGTCTCCAGAAACTGGGAGCAGAAGTCATGGTGTGCGGCCCTACCACTCTTATACCGAAATATATCGATTCGCTTGGAGTCAGGGTTGAACATAATCTTGATGAAGCTCTTGCATGGTGCGATGTGGCCAATATGCTGAGGATACAGATGGAACGTCAGGATATCAGATATTTCCCTTCTCTTCGTGAATATACCATGCTTTACGGTCTTGACAGAAAACGTCTTGAAAAGGTAGGAAAAAAAATAACGATTATGCATCCCGGACCCATCAACCGCGGAATTGAAATAACCAGTGATGTGGCAGATTCCGGGCAATCCATCATCTTGGACCAGGTTGAAAACGGAGTTGCTGTCCGAATGGCAGTTCTTTATCTTCTTGCCGGACAGCAGGCCGGGGAAGAAAAGTAATGCAAAGTAATCCGGCAGAAAGATTTTGAATAGAAGCCGAATTTCCTGCAGAATCGGATTTTGGAGTATTCACACTTATTTTTAACTTTGGATAAAATATGATGCTTATGAAATGCAATATTAACAAGCAAGACAGGTATACGGTGGTGAAGGTCGAGGAAGATAAGCTTAACAGTCAGGTAGCTCCCGAACTTAAAGCCCAGTTCGTATACATGAACGGCAAGGATGTGAAAAACATCATTGTTGATCTCGGTGCTGTAAAATATTGTGATTCGTCAGGACTGAGTGCCATCCTCGTTGGAAACCGCCTCTGCAAAAACGCCAAGGGATCCTTTGTAATCACAGGTCTGCAGGAGGCAGTAAAAAAGCTGATTTCCATTTCACAACTTGACACTGTGCTTACTATTACTCCTACCATCCAGGAAGCTACAGACATTGTCCTTATGGATGAAATAGAACGCGATATTGAATAATTATGTATGCGAAGAAGAATCTTTTCCTTGTAATACTTTTCCTTTCGCACATCTTCCTTTCAGCAGCCCAAAACTGTACTCCAAGTCTTTCTTACACTCAACCCGGAATCTATCCTGACAGCGTAATCGGTCTTCCTCATGCTTATGCGGGAACTCCTTACGCAACGGTTATTAACATTAAGGTAGATAGCGATACTGTTTATTCTGGCTTTACTTTCATTTATGATTCCGTAAGAATCGACAGTGTTAAAATGATGAAAGGATCTGCCTGGGTATCACCTTCTGTTTTGGGATTTGGCTACTCATGTAATTTACCGGCATGCACCTGGCCAGGCGGAGCTAACGGATGTATTGATTTAAGCGGGACGCCTTCTCTTGCTGACTCGGGGGTAAATCCTGTGCGGGTTTATCTCACCGCATATCTCCACGGCGTCCTTGGATCCACAGTACAGGGCGTTGTAAGAGATGACTATAAATTGGTTATTGAACCTCCGCTTGGGCTTTATAAAATCCCTTCTCCGGAGGAAAAAATTGTCGCTATCTCCGATCCTTCTTCCGGGAACATCTCTATAATTATATCTGCTTTAAGAACAAGAGAAGAACACGTGAAAATATATAACCTGAGGGGAAGCTTACTGTATGAGGAAAGGGTTTCTTTCCTCAAAGGAGAAAATAAAATTTCTATTCCTTCAATTATCTTTCCTTCCGGGCTTTATATATTCATTGATGGGGAGACTAAGCACAAATTCCTTATCTGCCCGCAAAACTGAGTGCCTTATATGACTTTTGAACTTACCATTCTCGGCAGCAGTTCAGCAACCCCGGCACATGACAGAAACCCTAGCGCACAAGTTCTCAATATTCACGCCCAACTGATTCTTATTGACTGCGGGGAAGCCACACAGATACAACTTTCCCGGTATAAGATAAAAGCACATTCGATCAGGCACATTTTTATAAGCCATCTTCATGGCGACCATTACCTCGGACTTATTGGCCTGCTTTCTACTATGCATCTGCAGGGAAGAACTGCAGAGATCCATCTCCATGCGCACCAGGAGTTAAAAGAAATAATTGATGTACAGCTAAAATACTCTGACACAAAATTCCGTTACCCTCTTGTTTTTCATGAACTGCCTCCGAATTCCGGTCAAATCCTGCTTAACGAAACAACTTTTACCGTTGAAAGCATACGGATGAACCACAGGATTCCATGCAGTGGATTTGTTTTCCGGGAAAAAAAAGCGCCGAGAAAGTTAATAAAAGAGAAACTCGCATATTACCGAATTCCCCCGGAGGCCTGTGCAGAAATAAAAACAGGAAAAGATTACTTTGATGCTGCCAGCGGTAAAAATATCAGAAACGAAGATCTCACTATCGACTCTCTCTCACCAAGAAATTATGCATATTGCCCTGATACTATTTATGATGAATCCATTCTTCCATTCATAAAGAACGCCGATTTGCTTTACCATGAAGCCACATTTGCAAATGACATGGCTGAACGTGCCAGGGAAACATTTCATACAACGGCAGAGCAGGCCGCCATGATGGCAAGCAGGGCAGAGGCAAGGCGCCTCATAATAGGCCATTTTTCGGCAAGGTACAAGGACCTCAATTCTATCCTTTCGGAAGCAAGAAATGTTTTTCCGGAAACACATCTTGCGCTTGAAGGAAAAAAATTTACCCTCTGACTGTCCGCTCTTTTCCTGTTAACAAATTAAATCGGGTTTTTACTTGGATTCAGCCGGAAGAATTTATTTATTTGTCTGCTTAACATTAAATATATAATACTCATGAATAAAAAATATATTATTCTGCCTGCATTTCTTGCGATGGCAGCTATCACTTCAAATGCACAGGACTCCACCGGAAGCAAGACCTCCGTCGGAGGATATGCGGAGGCACATTACCATCAGGATATCAGCATGGATGAAAAAATTCCAGGAGAACTGGATTTACACCGGGTAGTGCTTTATGTCGGGCATACATTTTCAGATAAACTGAGTTTCAAATCTGAACTTGAGTGGGAGCACGTTTTTGAGGCTGAAGTCGAACAGGCCTACTTTGATTATAAGTTTTCAGATCTCATAGGCATGAGGGCCGGTTACGTGCTCACGCCCATGGGGATTATCAACGAATACCATGAACCGCCTCTCTTCAACGGAGTGGACCGCCCCAACATAGACAGATATATTGTTCCAACAACATGGAGGGAACTTTCAGCAGGCTTCTTTGGAAGGCTGGATAAGCTCTCTTTGAAATACCAGGCCTACATTACCAACGGGTTTATCAGCCACAAGGAAGGAAAAACTGCTCTCAGCGGGGAGATGGGATTAAGGGAAGGAAGACAGGAGGGTGCGGAATCCATTATTCATTCCCCTAATTTTGCTGCCAAGATCGACTGGTATGGCATCAGCGGCCTCAAGGTTGGTTTAGCTGGTTACATGGGTAATACCCAGTCGGATGTGCCTCTTTCAAATGTCAGCAACCTGAAAGTGGCATCACAACTTTCATACGATTCAACTGTAGTGGGGATTAAAATGATTGGTGTTGATTACCGTTATGCCATCAATGGCCTGGAAACACGCGGAGAATTTATCTACAGCATGCTGAGCAATACAGCCCGGTTTAACCAGAAGGATTCCACAGATCTGGGGTCGGCTATGATGGGTTATTATATTGAAGCAGGTTATAATATTATGCCGCTTATCTGTATGGCAAGTAATCAGAAACTCGCACTTTTTGCACGGATCGAAGAATATAACATGCACCAGGATGTAGAGGACAGTTTTGTAACTCCGGTGAACGGGGCATATAATCACAGAGATTTTGTCTTTGGTGCTTCATACAGGCCCAAAGACAATTTTGCTTACAAATTTGATTACCGGCTCAGGTCTGATGCCAACGGAGAGGAACTGCCTTCCCAGGTCAATCTTGGTGTAGGTGTTTATTTTTACTAGTATCTTCGTAAAAAAAACTAACAATATGGCAAACGATCTGCTAAGAGGGAAAAGAGGAATAATCTTCGGTGCGCTGGATGAAAAATCCATCGCATGGAAAGTTGCCTTACGCTGCCATGAAGAGGGGGCGGCATTTACTTTAACGAATGCTCCGGTGGCGCTGCGGCTCGGCACTATCAATAAACTTGCATCTGAATGTAAAGCCCAGGTGATACCCGCAGATGTAACAGCCGTTCCGGATCTTGAAAACCTGTTTACAAAGTCCACAGAAGCACTTGGAGGAAAAATTGATTTTATCCTTCATTCTGTGGGGATGTCTCCCAACGTCAGAAAGGGGAGGGGGTATACCGACCTGGACTACGATTTCTATCATAAAACGCTGGATATTTCAGCTTTATCCCTTCACAAGGTTCTGCAAACAGCGCAAAGGATGGATGTTTTAAGCGAAGGAGGATCCGTTGTTGCTCTCACTTATATAGCTGCCCAGAGAGTATTCCCTGATTACGGTGATATGGCAGATGCAAAGGCAATCCTCGAATCCATTACAAGAAGTTATGGATACCATCTCGGCAAGGCAAAGAAAATACGTATAAATACAGTATCACAATCACCCACCAAAACAACGGCCGGCAGTGGAGTTAAAGGATTTGATTCCTTCTACAACTATGCCGATGCAATGTCCCCGCTTGGCAATGCAGACGCTGCAAGCTGCGCAGATTACTGCGTTTCATTGTTTTCAGACTTGACAAGGATGGTTACCATGCAAAACCTCTTCAATGACGGAGGTTTTTCATACACGGGAGTAAGCAGGGAGGTAATGGAAAAATTCTCTTCCTGAGAAGATTTATTTTTATACGGAGGTAGAAAAAAGGAGGAAGAGTTTAACTTTCCTCCTTTTTCTTTTTGGGCTTTTGGGGTTTCACAATATTGAGTTTAAGAGATGTTGCATCTTTCTCATACCCTATTTCTATTGTGTCACCGGGATGAAGCTCCGCCTTAATTATTTCTTCTGCGAGAGGGTCTTCTATGTATTTCTGAACAGCCCTTTTAAGCGGCCTGGCGCCAAAACTGGAGTCGAAGCCCTTGTCTGCAATAAAATCTTTGGCTCCATCCGAGAGTTTCAGCTTATAGCCCATTTCCTCTATGCGCTTATTAAGGGAGAACAGCTCAATATCAATAATTTTATGTATGTCTTCTTTTGTAAGAGAGTTGAATATCACCACATCATCAATCCGGTTAAGGAACTCAGGGGCAAAGGCTTTCTTAAGAGAGTTTTCAATAACAGATCTGGCATTTTCATCCATGTTTGATTGCCTTGTAGAGGTGGTAAAACCAACACCCTGTCCGAAATCCTTAAGCTGTCTCGATCCGATATTAGAAGTCATGATGATAATAGTGTTCTTAAAATCCACCTTCCTTCCGAGGCTGTCAGTAAGCTGCCCGTCATCAAGAACCTGCAGGAGCAGGTTAAAAACATCGGGGTGTGCTTTTTCAATTTCGTCAAGAAGAATCACAGCATATGGTTTTCTTCGCACTTTTTCAGTAAGTTGTCCGCCTTCTTCATATCCGACATATCCCGGTGGTGCACCTACAAGTCTTGAAACTGCAAACTTCTCCATATATTCACTCATATCAATTCTCACGAGTGCTTCCTCGCTGTCAAACAGATATCTTGAGATCTCTTTCGCCAGCTCAGTTTTTCCGACACCTGTGGGGCCGAGAAAAATAAATGATCCTATAGGCTTTTTCGGGTCTTTCAGTCCTGCGCGGTTTCTTTGAATGGCTTTAACCACTTTCTTAACAGCTTCTTCCTGGCCTATCACCCTGTGTTTTATTTCCTCTCCCATCTGCAGAAGGCGGGTAGTTTCCGTTTGTGCAATCCTGTTCATGGGTATTCCTGTCATCATGGCAACCACTTGGGCGACATCTTCTTCGTTTACCGTGAAGCGCTGGCTTTTTGTCTCCTCTTCCCATGAATGCTTTGCTTTTTCAAGCTGCTCGAGGAGATCTTTTTCAATATCCCTCAGGCGGGCAGCCTCTTCGTACTTCTGGCTTCTGACCACCTTGCTTTTTTCGCCTTTGATATCCTGTATTTTGGATTCAATATCAAGAATAGTTTTAGGAACGTGAATATTCGTAATATGAACCCTGGATCCGGCTTCGTCAAGGGCATCAATGGCTTTGTCAGGGAGGAAGCGATCGGTAATATAACGGTTGGTAAGTGTGACACATGCCTTGACAGCTTCAGGCGTATAATTTACATTGTGATGCTCTTCGTAACGCTCTTTGATATTATTCAGGATCTGAATAGTTTCATCGGGGGTTGTGGGATCTACCAACACTTTCTGGAAGCGCCTGTCAAGTGCCCCGTCTTTTTCTATATACTGCCTGTATTCATCAAGGGTTGTAGCGCCTATGCATTGCAATTCACCCCTGGCAAGTGCGGGCTTAAACATGTTAGAGGCATCAAGGGAACCTGAAGCGCCGCCGGCTCCGATGATAGTGTGGATTTCATCTATAAACAAAATCACATCCGGAGATTTCTCCAGTTCATTCATGACGGCTTTCATGCGCTCCTCAAACTGCCCACGGTATTTGGTGCCTGCAACAAGGGAAGCCAGGTCCAGAGTTACTATGCGCTTGTTAAACAAAACCCTTGAGACCTTTCTCTGTATGATTCTCAGGGCAAGACCTTCTGCGATGGCTGATTTTCCAACACCCGGCTCTCCGATAAGTATGGGATTGTTCTTTTTTCTTCTGCTGAGGATCTGCGACACTCTTTCAATTTCTTTCTCACGGCCGACAATGGGGTCAAGCTTTCCTTCCTCTGCAGCTTTAGTAAGATCACGGCCGAAATTATCAAGTACAGGAGTCCTTGATTTGGAATCACCGGTTTTCTTGGGTCCTGCTCCAAAGGGGCCGCCTTCATCTTCTTTTTCAAAAGGCTCATCCCCCGGAGGAGGCTGTGGTGACTCCATGCGGGTAGTCTTGTCTGGTTTCAGGAGTTCGAGTTCCTCCTTTACACTTTCATAATCAATATTATAGTGCCGGAGTATCTGGGTTGCAATATTATCCTCGTCTTTCAGGATGGAAAGAAGAAGGTGTTCCGTCCCGATCACATCACTTTTGTACAACTTTGCCTCAAGGTAAGTAATTTTGAGGGCCTTTTCTGCCTGTTTTGTCAGCGGTATATTGGAAAGAGTCTGAGCATTACCGGAATTACTTTTAACAGCTTTTTCTATGGATTTACGCAATTCAGGCAGTCCTGCCCCGAGATTTTTGATGATTTTTATTGCTTTCCCTTCACCCTCCCTGATTAATCCCAGCAGAAGGTGCTCTGTTCCTATATAATCATGTCCAAGCCGCAAGGCCTCCTCGCGACTAAAGGTTATCACATCTTTTACCCGTGGAGAAAATTTAGCTTCCATTTTGAGTCGTTTTTATTGTTTTATACGTGCCCGACAGATGCTGCGTTCCGTATCTTGGCAAACATAAAAAAAAATACCGGCATCAAAGCTTTTTAAGCCTCTATTTATGAACAAAAAAATGTTAGTAATTATGTTACTGATTAACGGTTTTAATACGTATTTTCGTGCTGTTCAAAGAGATCATTTTACGATACTTATTTTCCAAAAATATAATAAAAAAAACTATGGCAGAAGGCGAAAGAATTATCCCCATTAACATTGAAGAGGAAATGAAGACCGCTTACATTGATTACTCAATGTCGGTAATTGTGTCACGTGCGCTCCCTGATGTCAGAGATGGCCTGAAGCCTGTGCACCGCAGGGTGTTGTTTGGAATGCTGGATCTGGGCGTGCTTTCAAACAGGCCATATAAAAAATCTGCAAGAATAGTGGGCGAGGTGCTTGGAAAGTACCATCCCCACGGGGATAGTTCTGTATATGATACCATGGTCAGGATGGCCCAGACGTGGTCATTGCGTTATCCCCTTGTTGACGGGCAGGGCAACTTCGGATCTGTTGACGGCGATAGTCCTGCAGCGATGCGTTACACGGAAGCGCGCCTGAAAAAAATCGCAGAAGAACTCCTTGCAGACATTGATAAAAACACAGTTGATTTCAGGTTAAACTTCGATGATTCTCTTCAGGAACCAACAGTGCTTCCTGCAAAAATTCCCAATCTCCTTATAAACGGAGCTGCGGGTATTGCGGTGGGAATGGCAACCAATATGCCTCCGCACAACCTGACAGAAGTAGTGAACGCCACTATCGCTTTTATTGAAAATAAGGAGATCAGCATAGAGGAACTGATGAAATACATCAAAGCACCTGATTTTCCAACAGGAGGAATTATATATGGAGTGGAAGGAGTCCGTGAAGCCTTTTTAACCGGCAGGGGGAGAGTCGTTATCCGTGCAAAAACAAACTTCGAGGAAACAGAACATGGAAGGGAAAGAATAATAGTTTCCGAAATCCCATACCAGATCAATAAAGCGGAACTCATCAAGAAAACAGCAGATCTTGTCAATGATAAGAAAATAGAAGGCATTTCCGATATCCGGGATGAATCGGGGCGCGATGGAATGCGGATTGTTTATGAGCTGAAAAAAGATGCCATCCCCAATGTGGTTCTGAACAGCCTGTTCAAATACACAGAACTGCAGACATCCTTCAGTGTGAACAACATAGCGCTCGTTCATGGCAGGCCGATGAAGCTTAACCTGAAAGATCTTATATCTCATTATGTTGATCACAGGCATGAGGTAATTATCCGCAGGACACAGTTTGATCTTGCGGAAGCGGAGAAAAGAGCGCATATACTTGAGGGGCTTTTGATTGCCCTTGATCATCTCGATGAGGTAATAGCTCTCATAAGGGCATCCAAAACCGTTGAGGATGCCAAAACCGGGCTCATGACATCCTTCCAGCTCAGCGAGATACAGGCCAAGGCAATCCTCGATCTTCGCCTGCAAAAGCTCACCGGGCTCGAAAGGGAAAAAATCAAAGAAGAGTATGCAGACCTCATGCGGCTGATTGAATACCTGAAGGATGTTCTTGCCGATGAGTCGCTCCGTATGGAAATAATCAAGGATGAGCTTTCTGAAATCCGCGAAAAATACGGTGATGAAAGGAGAACCAGTATCGAATATTCCGCAAAGGACATCTCCATAGAAGACATGATACCCGACGAAGACGTGGTGATAACCATATCCCATATGGGATATATTAAACGCACCGCTCTTGCAGAGTACCGCACTCAGAACAGGGGTGGGCGGGGAGCAAAGGGAAGCGCAACGAGGGACGAGGATTTTGTAGAACATCTTTTTGTAGCATCCACTCACAATTACATGTTGTTCTTCACTGAAAAAGGAAAATGCCTATGGCTAAAGGTTTATGAGATTCCGGAGGGAACCAAAACTTCTAAGGGAAGGGCTATTCAGAATCTTATCAGGATTGAGCCTGGCGACAAGGTTAAGGCCTTTATCAATGTGCAGAACCTTACGGATGAAAACTACCTTAATAACAACTTTATCATTCTCTGTACAAAGCAGGGGACGATCAAGAAAACTTCTCTCGAAGCCTACTCAAGACCAAGACAGGGTGGTATTAATGCAATTACCATTCATGAAGGAGACCAGCTTCTTGAGGCCCGGCTCACAGACGGCAACTCTGAAATTCTTATGGCACTGCGATCGGGAAGAGCCATCAGGTTTAATGAAAAAACTGTACGCCCCATGGGAAGAAATGCTGCAGGGGTAAGGGGAGTCCGCCTCGCACATGAAAAAGATGAGGTAATAGGCATGGTTTGTGTTAAAGACACCAAGGAGACCCTGATGGTAGTCTCAGAAAAAGGATACGGCAAACGCTCAGACCTTGAGGATTATCGTGTTACAAACCGCGGGGGCAAGGGTGTGAAAACAATCAGCATCACTGATAAAACAGGGAACCTTATCGCAATTAAATCTGTAACAGATAATGATGACCTTATGATCATTAACAAATCCGGGATTATAATCCGTTTGTCTGTTAAAAACATACGTGTAATGGGAAGGGCCACCCAGGGAGTAAGGCTTATCCGCCTTGATGAGAGCGACGAGATTGCTTCTGTTGCCAAAGTGGATATGGATGAAGAGAATGTTCCGGTAACAGGAGGAGAAGATATTTCCGCCATTTTGCCGGAAGCAGAAAGTAATGGAACAGGCAGCGCAGAAGATATACAAAACTCTCCGGAGACAGATGAAACCAATCCTGAATGAAAAATCAAGCATCGTGAAAAAGATTAGTTCTTTGGCATTTTTTCTTTTCACCTCGGCAGTTTTTTCTGTCCACGGACAAAAGGTAAAGGTGCAATCAGCATACAACCATTTAAAATACGGAGATCTCGATCTTGCAAAAGGGGCGATAGATGAAGCTGTAACTAATGATCAAACAAAGGAAATGGCTAAGGCCTGGTACTACAGGGGCCTAATCTATCAGGCACTCTATAAGGATCCCAAATTCGGAAGTCTTGATGCAAATCCTCCTTCAAGGGCATTTGCATCGTATTTAAAAGCCCTTGAAATAGAGCCTAAGGGAGAGTTTGCTGACGATATCAACTCCAGGCTGCCGGTAATAGCTTTTTATAAGGGCATTGAGGAGTATAAAGCAAAGAATTATACAGATGCATTCGTCTCATTCGAGTTTGTAACGAACCGCAACCCGGGAGATACGCTTGCCGTGCTCTATGCTGCGTATTCAGCAGATTATTCAGGCCAGTTCGAAAAATCCCTCCAGTATTACAGCAGGCTTATCAGTATGAACTATACCGATCCGGAGCCGGAGAAAACGAACATATATCTTGAGCTTTCTACCATCTATAAAAAAGAAATTAAGGATACTACCAAAGCGCTGGAATACGTTTTAATGGGAAGAAAAAAATTCCCGGAAGCCGTTAATCTTATTAAAGAGGAAGCCAATATCTATATGCAAACGGGAAGACCTTCGGAAGCTATTGACCGTCTGGAAATTGCGCTTGAAAAAAATCCGGGCGACTATAATCTCCAGCTGGTAATGGCAAGCCTGCTTGACGGAATGTGGAATACAGCATATAAAAAGAAAGATCCGGCTGCCAATGAGTATTTTATCAAAGCTGATGCAGCTTACAAGAAAGTTATCCAGATGAAATCCGACTTTTTTGAAGCTTATTATAATCTCGGAGCAATGATTTTTAATCAGGGAGCGGACATGGCCAATGCGGCAAATGAAGCAAAATCGGATAAGGAGTACCAGGCTGCAAAGGCAAAAGCTGATGAAAAATTAAAACAATCATTACCGTTTCTTGAAAAAGCCTACGAGCTGAATCCGACAGACAGGAACACATTGATTTCCCTGAAGCAGCTTTATATACGGTTAGGGGAAACAGAAAAGTACAATAGGGTAAAAGCTATCCTGGATAATTTGAAGTAAAGCTCCTGAATCCACCTTTAGAGGTGGGTTTATTTTAGGAAGTTATATTTAACATAATATTTATTATAAGACACAATAGGTTGGAAATAAATCAAACTATGGATTCCTGTAAAGAACACCATTGTCTTCCCGCAATAACTTAAACGGTTCGTTTTTAATCAACATAAAACCATCAAGGTCAACAATTCCGGCCAATGAAGCCAGGCTGAATCCTGACAAAATTCCAAGCGTAGTTTCCACCATGCAGCCGACCATGGTTTTCATCCCGCATGCTGATGCAGTCTTCAGAATTTCAATTCCACGGAAATAGCTTCCTGCCTTCATAAGTTTCATGTTAACTCCATGGAAACACTCCGTTATTAAATCAAGATCAAAGTCTCCGGATAAAGATTCATCCGCCATTAAAGGGATTGGTGTTTGTTTTTTCAGGTACCTGTATTCCTCCGTAAAGCCATCCGGCATTGGCTGCTCCAGGAAAATAAGATTTCTGTTTCTGAATTTCTCAATACTCCGGCAAAGATTTTCCACATCTTTCCATGATTCATTGGCATCTATTATAATCTCCTGATGCCCGGTATATTTTTCCAACTCCCGAAGCATTTCGGTTGCATTCTCCTGATTTACTTTCAGCTTGACTGTCCTGAATCTTGAAAGCCCGTACTCCCTGTAAAAATCTGCTATTGCAGAGGGATCCATTACTGGAAGCGTATATACAGTATGGCAGTTAATGGTTTCCGGGATATTCATATAACGGTGAAAAGGTTTTCCGGAAGATTCACACAAAAAATCAATGTATGCGGATTCAATTCCAAAACGCAGGGCTGAAGGCAGTTTAAAGCTATCCAGCAGGCTGATAAAATCAGTTATTTCTTTAATTTCTCGATTACTGAATGAGGTAAATTTTTCAAAATCAAGAAGGAAATCAGAAGGTGTTTCGCCATATCTTATATTGGGTGCAGCCTCTCCTTTCCCTTCATGCTTTCCGTCAGAAACTTTTATTATCAGATTTTCCTTGAAATCAGTTTCATTTCTCGAAAGCTTCCATGTGTATTTCAGGTCCAGACGTATCTTTTCTATTTGCCATATCAGATTTCTCATATCAGTTTGTAAAATAAATATCGTCCATCATGAGGGAATCTGCAGGGATACTGTCGGCCGGGAGAATATATTGTTTGGCTTTCCCCCTGATCTCCACGTTAGGCCTCAGTTGTTCGTATTCCATATCAGTGATAATCATTTTTCTCAGGAGAATTCCGGAAAGAAGTTTGTAATATCCTTCGAGGTATCCCTGTAAGTTCCCTTTTTCATCGAATGAATACCTGAAAAGTTTGGGGCTTGGGATGATACTGGCAAGGAATATGCTTTCCGCGAGGTTCAGCTCAGAAGGTTTCTTCCTGAAATAAAAACGTGAAGCCTGCCCGATCCCATATACCCCAGGTCCCCATTCTATGATATTGAGATACACTTCGAACATTCTTTCTTTGCTTACGAGGCGGTTGTTTTCAATCAGCCACACTATCAGGGCTTCTTCGAGTTTCCTGCCTATTGTCTTGTTACGGCTAAGGAAAATATTTTTCACCAGCTGCATGCTGATTGTGCTTCCTCCTCTTGCAAAGCGACCAGCTTTTATATTGGCTGCTATTGACTTCCCGAACATCTCCTGGTTAAACCCATGGTGAAAATAAAAATCCCCGTCTTCTGATGTGAGCACTGAGTTTTTAAGAAATTCAGAAATTTCGTTCAGGGGGTAAAAAGAAGGGTTGGGCTGCCCCACCATGAATACCTGCACAGGCGCACCATGTTCATAGGCAGTATACTCAAATGCCTGATTAAGCTTTCCGAAGTTTCCTCTCCCCGTGTTTTTGAGTTTAAAGTTTTCTCCATTAAGGGCTGATTCAAAACGAAGACTGTCCGGCATTTCAAGGTTAAGATAAAAATCAAGCCTGTAATCAAGCCGGCCATCCGCATCAACACCCTCTATATTTTTAAAGAGTCCCATGGGAAGGGATATGAAAAAATCCCGTGCATTCATTTTTTCCATGCTTATTTTTAAAGCAAAAATCTTTTCCTGCGAGAGCTTGTAAAAAATATAGGGGTGGAATTTTATACTGTTCATGGAAAACAGGGATGTGCTGTCTATTTCAAAAAAGTTTTCAGCAACAGAAAGCCTGAAATCTGCTCCTGTTTTCCTGATGACAACATCATTTCCCGCTACTTTAGGATGATTGAGGACAAGATTATCTACTCCCGCCTTACCATTGATATGCATTTTGCCACCTGAAAAATCTTTGAAATCAAGTTCCATATGAAGGGAATCAAAAGCAGCTGCGGCATTCCATTTCATATCAACGTAGGGTATCACAACTTTTTGATTTTTTCCGGCATAAAGTCTGGCGTTCAGGTATTTATTTTTCGCATCCACTATCCCATCGACGAAGAACTCCCTGTTTTTTCCGGCTGAGTTTACAATCATCTTCATGCTGAACCTTCCGTTTTCAACAGACAAATCCGGGAGGTTGCACTTAAGATTCCTGCCCGGAGCGGATAATTCGAAATTCAGGTTTCTGATTTCAATCCTTTGGGGGAACATCTCAGTGAACCGCTCAGAGAGATTATGAAGGGACTCCGAATAGCCCGATGAAGATGGCGCAGTTGTTTTCTTTTCAGCGGACGTTCTCTTCCATAAAAAAGTATAGTTGTCGGAGGCCGTTTTTCTGACGGGTGTAACAGTGACATCCGAGATTTGAAATTCCTTTATTATTTTCTTTCCTGCGAGGAGGTTCCATAAATCGGGAGTCAAGAAAATCTCAGATACCCGAACCAGGGTATCTCCATTCTCCGGAACCATGCTGATCCCCGATAAATGTATTGTAGCCAGCCCGCTTATGAATACACCGGAAATAAATGTATGGGTCCTGTAGCGGGAATCAAACTGCCCGACCGCTTTATAGATTTCCCTCTCTATGATTTTTTTCCTGAGAAAAAAAAAAGAACCTGCGAGAAGCAGGAGTATCAGTAACGAAAACACTCCGGCTTTTCCTGCAAGTTTAGCCATGTAGTTATTGCTTTAGAAGCCGCCCGGGAAAGAGGATTGTGCAATATCAACCATTCCGTATCCCTGGTTATTGAGTATCCCGATGCCGCATTCCCATATAAACTTATGTACATCCGGGTGAGCATGCAGCGAAAAAGGAACCAGATAGCCCCTCATTGATAGTCCCTGGGTATTATGGTATATGCGGGCATACTTCTTTCCCGTGATATTAAGTTTGTGTACATACTCCTGGTCGGCGGTAGCTTCAAAAACAGCATAAGAATCAAGCTGGGCACTGGTATAACCTGCCTTTTCCATATTTTCCATTACGCTCTGGTAAAGGAGATCGGAGAACTCATGGGAAAGAACATCTATTTCCGGATTACTTTCCTCTTCTCCTTCCCTGGGCGGATGCAGGACAATGGGTGCAATGCAAACATATTTCATTTTGGTTTTGAACTCAGGGTCGTGGATAATTTCAAATGTTTTGGGATGAAGGCGGAGGTCGCCCACCATCATTCCCTGCTGTTCGAAAATCCTGCGCACAACGGATTCAATAAACTGCTTGTCGCGGCAAGCAAGGGCCAGAGTGACTTTAGAGGACAGGAAACGAATGTATCCGCTGTTTATTCTGGACGTTCCTTTCAGAGAAGAGAACGTATAAAATTTTTCATTAAAGCCGAGTCCACGGACTATTTCTTCAATGGAGGATGCAATCAGGTGCTGGTGGTGTAAAGGAATCGGGGCATCCATATTCCTGTTCTTCAAAAAAGAAATCTTATAACGCATAACAAAATATAAATTAGGAGTTGGTAAATATACTACTAAACATTAAATTTAAAATGCATGATATCGCCGTCTTCAACTGTATATTCTTTCCCTTCTACCGACAACTTCCCTGCTTCCCTGCACCCGAATTCGGATTCAAATTTAATAAAATCATTATATTTCATTACTTCGGCTTTAATGAAGCCTTTTTCAAAGTCAGAATGAATTACACCTGCAGCCTGTGGAGCCCTCATCCCCGAACGGATAGTCCAGGCTCTCACCTCTTTCTCCCCCACCGTAAAATAGGTAGAAAGACTAAGGAGGCGGTAAGCGGCCTTTATCAGCTTCGAAATGCCGGACTCGTTCAGGCCTATATCTGCAAGAAAAACCTGCCTTTCCTCAAAGGTGTCCAGTTGCGCAATTTCAGCTTCAATGGCAGCAGCAATCACAAGCACTTCTGCGCTTTCATTTTTCACACCCTCCCGGACCGCTTCAACATAGCGGTTTCCTGACGGAAGCGACTTTTCATCCACATTGCAGACATATATAACGGGCTTATCCGTGAGGAGGAAAATATCTTGTACATGTTCTTTTTCTTCTTCGCTTACTTTCACTGTCCTAGCCGACCGGCCCTCTTCCAGAGCGTTTTTATACATTACCAGCACGTCCATTCCTTTCTTTGCATCCTTATCACCGGATTTAGACATCCTTTCTATGCGCTGTATCTTTTTTGTGATACTTTCCAGATCCTTTAGCTGCAACTCTGTATCTATTATTTCTTTATCCCTCACCGGATTTACAGCACCCTCAACGTGGACAATATTTGGATCGTCAAAGCAGCGCAGCACATGAATTATGGCATCAGTTTCCCTGATATGTGCAAGAAACTGGTTCCCAAGGCCTTCCCCCTTACTGGCTCCCTTTACCAGACCCGCAATGTCAACGATCTCAATTGTAGTGGGTACGACCTTTTGCGGGCGGGCAAGTTTTTCAAGAACAAAAAGGCGTTCATCGGGAACAGTGATTACCCCTACATTCGGCTCAATCGTACAGAAGGGAAAATTTGCAGCCTGTGCTTTTGCGTTCGACAGGCAGTTGAATAAGGTAGACTTTCCCACGTTGGGCAAGCCGACAATACCGCATTTAAGGCTCATAAGATAAATACAAATGGGGTGCAAATATAATATAATAGAGAGATAATTATTGCCTTTGGATAGTGCCGGGGCTTATTTATCTTTGCCTGCACAAGATTATTTAAATGGGTGATTTCCAGGACATAAGCTACGGCCTTCACAAGGAACATTTTAATGACTTCAGCGAGGAGCGGAAGAAGATCATGGAGACATGGTTCAGGGATGACTCTGCAGACAGCTGGAGAACCATGCGAATGTATGATTCCGTTAAGCCGCTTATCGAAGCTTTTCCATCTTCAAAATGGCTCACAGTGGGAGACGGGAGATTCGGGCTTGATTCCATACGGCTGAAAAAGATGGGCGTTCAGGATGTACTCCCTACGGACATTTCCCCATACCTTCTTGAGAAAGCAAAGCAACAGGGGCTTATCAGCAGCTTCAGCATTGAAAATGCAGAGAAGTTAAGTTTCGGAGACGGTAGTTTCGACTTTTCTTTCTGCAAAGACTCTTACCATCATTTTCCCCGGCCATATATGGCGTTATATGAAATGCTGCGTGTCGCAAAGAAGGCGGTAATACTTACAGAACCCCATGACTGGTTTCCACGTCCGTATGGAAAGCGATTACTTGTTTTTTCGAAAAATATCCTGAAGAAACTACTTGGCAAAAAGATTCACCATAACGATCAGTGGAATTTTGAGGACAGCGGAAACTATGTTTATTCCGTTTCAAAAAGAGAAATGGAAAAAACAGCACTCGGGTTGCAGCTTCCTGCAATAGGCATAAGCTACTTTAACGACTATTATGAAAAGGGGCTTGAGTTTGAGAAGCGGGACGGCACTTCCGTCAAATACAGGAAAATGAAGAGAAAGATTCTGATTTCTGACATTAAATGCAAACTCGGACTTGCAAGTCCGACATACATTACAGCCATTATTTTCAAGGAAAATCCGGAAAAAAAATTAAGGGATGCCCTGAATGCACAGGGTATGCAGGTATTTGATATTCCTGCCAACCCTTATCTTGAGAAAAAAAACTGAGTCTTCTTATTTCACCCTCTCAACGTAAGCCGAGGTACGGGTGTCTATACGTATTTTTTCGCCCTGGTTTACAAACAAGGGTACGTTCACTGTGGCACCGGTTTCAAGTTTGGCAGGTTTCAGGGTATTGGTGGCAGTATCTCCTTTTACACCAGGTTCCGTGTATGTTATTTCCAGATCCACAAAGGTTGGACCCTCCGCAATGATAGGCGCCTCCCCTTCAAAAGCTACTTTTACTTCCATTCCTTCTTTCAGGAATTTAAGCCCCTCACCAATGAGTCCCTGAGGAACATGGAACTGTTCGAAAGTGGAATTATCCATACATACAAGATTTTCGTTCTCGTTATATATGTACTGAAGTTCCTTGTAGTCGAGATGTGCAATTTCAACATCCTCCCCTGCCCTGAAGCGGTATTCCACGAGGCGTCCTGTGCGAAGGTTGCGCATTTTAGCCTGGTAAAAAGCCCGGAGGTTGCCGGGGGTGCGGTGCTGATACTCAATTATTGAACAGAGCTCTCCGTTAAAGCGGATTACTGTTCCGACTCTTACATCTCCTGTGTTTGCCATAGCTTACGTTTTTTTTAAGGACTTCGAATGTAAGGGATTTTTTCAAAAGATAAAAAGCGAAATGTGCATTGATTCAGATACCCCGCAGGAATTACTTTGCAATCACCGTATCATAAACTGTTCCATAGCCTCCCCATATTCCAATTCCTCCGCTGATATTTGTTTTAATGGTAGTAGGTGATGCGAATGGGTTTCCGTTACTGTTGGATTCCACTTCCGCAAGCCTCCAGAAATCAAAAGTGGCCTGGTCTATAGTACTCCATTTGAGAACGATAGTATCACCTTTCTTAAAATACCCCCACTCCCCCGGGGCTTCAGACTCCGCGTTTCCTCCCCTCTCCCATCCGCGTTCAATATAAAATTTAAAGTTTTTTCCGTTTATAAATTTATCTTCAAAAACAGAACCGAAAGAAGCCAGAAAATCCTTATCCTTATTCAGGCGTTTAACCATATATTTATAGCAATTTCCATATGAAGGAGGGTCTGTTATGAGGCACCACAGATAGCCAAGGGAATCTTTCTTTCCTTCGGTGCTGAACCATACAGAGTCAAGGGGAAGAAGTGCAGGGATAAGGGTCTGGGCAGTTAATGACTGTTCTCCCGATTCGACCCTGAGTGTGTATGTTTTACCCGCTTCCCCTTTCATATTAAAAGCCTGGTAAAAAAAACCGGGAATTATTTCTTTCAGGGTATCTGCAGTAACTCCGTCACTGACTGTTACGAGAGCCCCCTTTACCCCATATTGCTGCAGAGAAGAAGAATCGAGGGGAGCAAAATACGGTGCTGTCTTTGAAAGCATCACATAAGGATGTTCTCCGTTTTCGATATAACCTTCCACCACAATTTTGTTCTCTGCGGAAGGAAGATCTATTGTGATTTCCTTTTCACAGGACAAAATAAATGGCAAGAAGAATAAAGAAATCAAAAGTGAGCTGCAAAGGGTAGGGATATGTTTTTTCATATACAGCATGGAAATCAGAATTTAAAATTCCAGGTTACTGACGGTATAACAGGGAAAAGGGATACCTGTTTAGCTTTGAGGTCAAGGGTTCCTTTCTCAAGATTACCAGTGTTTTCAAAATAAATGAAATAAGGATTATGGCGGTTGTATACATTATAAACGGAGAGGTTCCATGAGGACTCATAGCGAAGATGTTTTTTCCCTGTATAAGTGATTGAAACATCCATCCTGTGATAAGGATCCATGCGGAACCAGTTTCTGCCTCCCCACTCCGTGTGTATTTCTCCGTTGATAAAATAGCGGGCCACAGGAAGTGTAATGGCATTCCCTGTTCCATAAACAAAAACGGATGAGAATGACCAGTGTGCATTCAGATCGTATGTGGCAATAGCAGACAGGTCGTGTCTTCTGTCATAGCGGGCATAATACTCTTCGCCCAGATTAATTTCAGGGAACTTTCTTTTTGTCCAGGACAAAGTGTATCCAATCCACCCGTTCAGCTTGCCCGTTCTTTTTTTCAGAAACAGTTCAAGGCCGTATGACCATCCCTTCCCGAAAGTAAAGCTGTTATCAATGTTATTATTGATATTATCTTCAGGAAGAGAACCTTCTTTATAATCAATCAGGTTTTTCATGTCTTTATAATACACTTCGGCTGAGGTCTCATAAATATCTTTGCTGAAATTCCTGAAATATCCGATTGCATACTGCTTCCCGACCTGTGGCTTTATCAACAGGGAGCTTGGCACCCATATATCTGTAGGGAGGGTTATGGACGACATTGATGCAAGGTGCATGTATTGGTTATTCATGGTAAATGAAGCTTTTACAGAAGAGAACTCATCAACTGCATAGCGGAGCGAGATTCTTGGTTCAGGGCCATGATAGGTCTTTATGTTCCGGAAGGGGTCGTAATGAATTGTATCTGTAATTCTGCCGGTAAGGCTATCCGTTACAAACCTGTCGTATGGACCGGTATGCTGAAATGCGGAATACCGGATGCCTGCATTGAGCTTAAAACGATCAGAGATGTCAATATCATCTGAAAAATAGAGTGCGCCTTCATTGGCATACTGCCGGATAATTTTTTCAGGAGCCAGTTCCACTTCTCCCGACCTGGCAGAAATACTGCTGGGGGTGAACGTGTGAAAAATATAATTTACACCATACCTGATACTGTGCTTTACGTTTGGATAATAGCTGAAGTCAACCTTGGCATTCCAGTCCCTTATTCCAGAATACAACCGGAACTCGAACTTATCCTGCAAGGCTTTCATTTCAAATTTATAATCGCTGAAGAGCGCCATAGCATTCATAAACAGTTTATCGTTAAAAAGGTGATTCCATCTCAGGGTGGTAGTGGCATTACCCCATGGGATGGAAACACCAAAATCCGATCCTTTGTTTTTAAAACTGAAAACATCTCTGCCGAAATAACCGCTGAGCAGCAGACGGTCCTTATCGGAAATCCTGTAATTAATCTTTGTGTTGAGGTCATAAAAGAAATACCCTGACCCTTCAAACTCTGATTTTTGAGAAGAAAACAGTTGGGCTGTTTTTGTAAGAATATCAGCGTATGTTCTCCTGGCAGAAATAATAAACGAAGATGTATCTTTTTTCAAAGGTCCCTGCACCGTAAGCCTGGAGGAGATCAGCCCGATACCTCCTTCCGCATGATAAGACCGGTTATTCCCTTCTTTCATTGATACATCAAGCACGGAAGCCAGTCTGCCTCCGTAGCTGGCGGGCATACCTCCCTTGATGAGCGTCACATTTTTCACTGCGTCGGCATTGAACACCGAGAAAAAACCAAAAAGGTGTGAAGCGTTGTATACCACCGATTCATCCAGGAGAATAAGATTCTGGTCGGGTCCGCCGCCGCGTACATAATAACCCGCATTACCCTCCCCTGCCGACTGGACTCCCGGCAGGAGCTGTATGGTTTTAAGAATATCCACCTCACCCATAAAAGCGGGAATTGATTTAATCGTTTCTATGGATATTTCGGTGGTTCCCATTTCTGTTCCTTTCAGATTCTTATCAGCGCGCTCAGCTTCAATAAGCACTTCCTTTGCCATCATTGACTTACTCATGAGATCTGCGTTAAGCCTGATATTCTTATCAAGAAAAACAGCATATACGGTATCCATGAAACCAAGAAATGAAATCCCGATGTGATAAGTTCCTTTTTCAAGTGTAAGAGAGTAAAACCCATACTGGTTGGTAGTGGTTCCCTTCAGTATTTCTTTCACATAAACATTGGCCCCGATAAGATATTCGCCGCTCCCCGACTCTTTCACATAACCACTCACGGTATATTTTTCCTGGGCGGAAAGAGTATGTATGAGAAAGAATAGCAAAAAAAACGCGGCGATTTTTTTCATTTACTGGTAAAAATCTGTTGGGTGCACAAAAATACTTCAATTATGCCAAACACATAAATTCTTTTATTTTTGCAGGTGTAAAGAGAATGCTTTGTTAACAAAGAGCATTCCGTTCGGGGTGTAGCGCAGCCTGGTAGCGTATCAGCATGGGGTGCTGGTGGTCGTGGGTTCGAATCCCGCCACCCCGACAGAGCAATGTGGGTGTGAGTTTTAGCGGAGAGTGAAGCAACGTCCAAAACGCACACCCACATTCATTCAATCGACATGAACTTTATTGATTTTATCAGGACTTTTCCTCCTCAGGGAGACAAAAGACTTCAATCATTTATTGACCTTGCAAAAAATGATATGGACTTCCCTCCTACCAGCGATCCTTCGAAACTCGCTATTTATCTTTATAAAAAATTAAACCCTGTACAAACGACAGCATTTCAAAACTGTTTAATGATATACAGCAAGTTGCCGGACAATGAACTGCCTAAACGATTTTTCGGACGTGCAGATATGCCGCTCATGGCAATCAATATTATTGTGTCACTCCAAAATTTTGATTCGGAATATCCGTGGAACTGATACATAGACAGCATTTCAACCAGAAGAGATTGTACTAACTCTCTTAATGACTTAAAGGTTTTGTTAAAATGGTTTTGCAATGATTCTGCTTTTTCGGTTAAGTATAAGTAACGGAATTGAATCTGGTCTTTGCTTTCATTTTTTCGATTCCCTGACTGATGCAGTTATGTGAAACGAAATATGAATGTGAAGCAGCAAAAAATGGAACGGGCTGCGCTTAATTGCGCAGCCCTTACTGTTTCACCGTGCCCGAAGCGAGACTCGAACTCGCAAGCCTTGCGGCATACGCCCCTCAAACGTACGTGTATACCAATTCCACCATCCGGGCAGTAATTTTTGAGGAATGCAAAGATAAAAAAATGTAACTAACCGGTAAATTTTATCTTTGTGAAAATAAGAACAGAGCGCTTGAGGAAATTTATAAAATACCTGCTACTATTATGTGCTGCGGCCTGGTTCACTTTTTTTGTTTTTCAAAAACTGAACCCGCAGCTCCGAAAATCAACGGGATCTCCTTTACCGGGTGATGAATTCAATCCCGCCATGGAAAGACTTCAGAGTCTGGATGATTTTATAAGTTATGCCGACAGCGCTGCCGCCGACTCGGGCTTTTATGCCTTTAACGATAAGGGCGACTACCCTCTGCTCATTTCACGCCTGATAAAATACCGTTTCTATCATGGATTCAGCTACTACTCATATTCAGATAATATTATTGCATATCTCGCCGGCAAGCTTTTATGGGATGACTTTGCAGCCATAGTTGTCCCTGATGACATTCTCCGGTTCAACAATGCCGCCTGCAGCCAGCAAAGCATTATCTTCATGGAAATTCTAAAGCGGAAGGGATTTTCCGTAAGGAGCGTTTACCTGCGGGGGCATTTCGCTGCCGAAATCCGCTATAACGGCAAATGGCATTTTTTTGACACCAACCTCGAGCCGAAATTCAGCAGGCTAACGGAGAGGCCCGGCATCGAAGAATTGGTTTTAAACAAAGCCATACTTTATGAAGCCTATAAAAGCACGAGGGGAAATGCCATGATTGACAGCATTTTCAGCCAGCACAGGCTTTCCGGTGTTAACAATTTCCCTGCGCGCAAAATGTATCTTTTCCAGAGAAGCGCTTTTTACTTCTCAACATACGGATGGGTGCTTCTGATCATTATTGCTTTTTATTACAGTTTAAAAATCAGGAACCGCCAATAAGTTTTTCAAGAAGGTTGCTCCTCCCTGCCGCCTGATTCACTTCGTTACTGTAATTGCGGTACTGGTGACCGTATTGCTTTCATGCCCTGCACGATCCAACAAGTGAACAGAATATGTAACCGTTTGGGATGAAGATCCGTCTGTAATCCCTGTATTCCGGATGGAGACGGATAAATTCCCCCTGATAATAATCCCGGCTCCCTGTGGTGCCAGCTGGGGAATGCGGTATTCATAGGTAACTCCGATACGGTTATCGGTAATAAAAAGATTTTTTACATCCGGGCTATCTTCTCCAAGATCTCCGTCGCCATCTTCGTATGAAATGACAAAGACAACAGCTTCCTTATATTCTTTAACGGAAGAAGGAGAAACGCTCTCAAGTTTTATTTGAGGAACGTCGCTATAGACGGGGGCATCCTTTTTGCAGGAACCAAGGAGAGTTGCTCCAAGTAGAAGTAAAGCCGGAAAAATAAAAATCTTCATTGTATCTTAAAGGAGTAATATGTTTTGTACCCGGCGGCCGATTCTGCGGAAGGGAATTCTGTATCAGCAGCATGATTTCCATCGTTCACATAATATCTCATATATAGCACATCTCCAACAGAAAAAACAGAAGCATTAACATCTGCAATCCATAAGCTGTACCCGCCCAAAGAAAAATAATAAGCACTGTAAATTGCGGAAGAGGCGAAATCATTCATCGCATATGAAAGTTTTAATTTATTCACCGTCAGTGCAGAAACGGCAGTGCTGTCGTCTTCCACAACCATTACAATTTTTATTTTTGAATTTGCGGAGACAATGAAAGGATTATAAAACACACCCCCTACCCTGATGCTGTCTATTCTGTTAAAAGCAGAATCGGTAGCAATATACCCTACCACGACTGGTTTTGTATTAGGAAGCGCGGGAGAATTTCCGAACATATCCCTGGCGCCATCCATTATCCATTTATTGATACAATTCATTTCTGAAGCTGACAAAGGAGAAGAGTATAACGGCATGCGGCCGAGATTGGCATCGTCGGTAGTAAGACGTTCATGAAACCAGGACGCAGCAGTGTCGTAAGGCACTACGCGGTATCTGAATGCAGAGTCGACAGTATATTTTTTAACGGGATGATAAACGAGGGTAGAATAAGAAGATTGCACTGTGCGGTAATCCGGTTCAAAATGCCCGTCGTGGCAGCCAGGCATGGCACATTTCACACGAAGAATATTGTAATGTATCCCGACGATAGTATTAGGGTCGGGAGGCTGGGAGCTTCCCCCGCCTGTTCCATAATCAATTGTATCGTAAGGATTGGGAGGAGGTGCGTCTTTTTTGCAACTATCAGACAAGACGGAAACAACAATACCGGTGAACAGAGCCGGGAGAAGATATCTAATTACCCTGCTCATATAAAAGCCTGCTGAAGATCGCAGGAGGAGAAGGGTTTAAGGAGCCCGGAGGAGATGTCTCCCTCAAAACCGAGGATATCAGCTATTGCAGGAACTATTTCAATACTTTCTCCCGCCACTGCGTTTATAACCTGGTTCTGTTTAACCACTGACGGAGGTCCCGCAACGAGGCAAAAAATATTCCTTGCATTCTGGTCTCCCCCGGATGCGGGAGCAGTATGGTCAATGGCATATCTTCCGAAGGTATCCACAAGTGTGTTGCTCTGCAGGTTGCGGCCGTGCTCCGGGGCGACAATAAGTATAGTGTCATTCATCATGCCCGGTGTGCTCTGTATCATATTCCAGAGGTGGGCAACGGCATAATCCGCTTTGCGGAGATTGTTGCAATACGCAGTGAAGTTGGAATGGCATATATCCACTCCCTGCATGTTCACGACGAGCAATTCCGGCTTGTATTCCCTGATAATTTCTTCTGCAAAAAAGACATTAAACATATCGTTATTCATGGCTGCCCCTGCCCCCCAGGGATCAGCGTATTGGCCCGACATCGCTTTGGAAAACAGTCCTGAGAGATATGCCTGTATGGATTCCGAAACAGCCAGGGGATTCACAACGCCTGCCTCTTCAGGGTTGTACTGCCCGGAAAAGTTAGCGTCGAGGAAGCCTCGCAGCCCGGAAGATGAGGCTTTCTGAGAGGACGAAAAGATTTTCGGTGTTCCGAGAACGGAATATCCATCAACCCCGATAAGGTTTGTAGGTGCAATAAAATTAGCCCCGTACATACTTCCATACCCGGGGTACCGGCTGTAGTTAAGGGCGGGATAAGGGCCGAGGGTATCTGAGATCCACCATGCATTCAATGCTGCAGGTGAAGGGGTATTGTGTTTCCTGTAATATTCAAAAACGGTAGGGTGTTCAGGGTGTTCCCTGAGATTCAGGTCGGTGTCTGTGTAAACTCCGGTGATTGCGGCAGTATGCCCGTTGAAATGCCCTGTGGGTCCTCCGGCATAACGGAATTCCCTGAAAAGCGTTCCATAATTCTGGAGGGGCATGGGGAGAGGCGATGCCGGGAGGGGCTGTATTCCTCCAAGGATACCGGGGTTGATATTTTCAGTACCATTGAGGATGTTGGGCATAAGATTGCCTTCCGATTTCTGTGTGGATTCAAAATTACGTACTCCCCCGGCGTAAAGGCAAAACACTACATGGTTTGCTTTCCTTGCGCCTGAAGCGGCAAACAGGCGGCCCGACGGAAGGATATAGGGAGCTATAAAAGAACCGGCTGCTGCAAGCCCCGTGGATCTTATGAATGTGCGTCTTTTCATAGCTCAGTAATATCTGTATTCATTTGAAGTAAGGAAAGAGTAATAAACGAGCTCAGGAGTAACGGACGTATCTGATTTAATAAGATTTGTAACGAACCATTTCTCATACTCATTGGGAGAACGATTATAAAATTTTTTATACGTGTCTGAAACAAACTTGCCCACATCCGCCGTCATGGATGCTTTTGCCGGCACCTGGGGCGGAGGGGTTGTCCTGTTCAGAAAATTACGGATTACCATATCTTCAATAAGCTTGCGGTCGCCGAAAGAGGAATATGCCGTTGAGAGCTTTACCAGATCCGCATTACTGATAGATGTGCCGAAAATATCCGCATATGCAATTGAAATAAACTCCGTAGTTGTTTTGACATTGGGCTTAAGGCTTCCTTCCTGGGAAACAGTCACATCCTTTACTCCATACACATAACTTTTTTCTTTACGGCAGGATGTAACGGCAGGAAGGATGAGAAGTAGCGAAAATGTGCAGGCAGACAGAATTTTATTGTACATGGGGAAAGTTTATTTTATGCCGGCATATTCATCCGAGGAGAGAATTTTTTTCTGCAATCCTTCATAGCTGCCGGAAGATTTATACAGAGCTGTGCATTCCGATATCTCCGTTGATCCGGGCAGGCGGAAGAGATACCTGGAGTACAGATCTCTCACCTGGCCTTCGAGGTAATCGGCGGAGGCAAAGAATATGGAGAGGAAATCCTTTTTCCCAACCCCGGCCTGGAAGAACACGGAGGCGTTGAACCCGTCCACCATCCGGCTTGCGGATTGGAGCTCGGCATCAGTAGGGTATCTGTAAAGAAAATGCTGCCACATGGAAACCACGAAGTTGGCGGTTCCCATATTTATCTGGTCATAGAAATAATTGTTCACACATCTCCCGTACAGTTCTTTTTCGTCTATGGTTCCGTCCTTAAGCCCTGCAGGCACAGCACGTAAATCATTCAGTCTTGTGATTTCATTTCCTAGCAGGTCCCATATCACGAAATAACTGCTGTCCTGAAGGAGTACCTGGAAAACAGCTATCATCTGAGCGATCTCGTTTGTATCCTGGTCATTGAGGAGATCAATTCTTGCAATGGAGTACAGGTGCTCCCTGTATTCCGGTTTCATGAAAACAGTATCGAGGATTTCCCGGCGGTCGGCTCCGGAGAAATTGTTTTTACCGGCAATCAGCATACACTGCTGAAACTCTCCGGCAGCAGGCTTCCGCCCCAGAATGCTGATAAATACTTTGTTGATATACGATTCCTTAAGGGAGGCAGGAATGGTTTTGTCAGGCGGAGGAGTGTTGCCGGAAATAACGACTTCTTCGTATTTCTTACATCCGGAAAAAAGAAGGATGAGTGAGAGATATAATAGAGTTATATGCATGGGGGGAAGCACTGATGGGGAATTAGAAATTCAAATATATGAAAATATACAAAGCGCAATAATTTACACGGATGCATGGATAGACCGGATCTTTGTATCAAATTGCTGCCTGGATTCTTCCCCCCACTCCCACTCTCACTCTCTATTATGCCGGGGCAGGTATTGATGAAATTCCGGAACTATTTTCATAAAATAAGTTCCGGAGAGATACAGCAGTAAAACAAGAGTTGAACGGATGAGTATATCTGCAAGGGGAAAGCCGGTGAGGGGAATCATATATTTTAATAAAAAGCAAAGAACGGTCAGCAGAACTATGCGCAGGGTTTTACCGTCATATGGCTGCAGATGATGCTTCTTCCATATAAAGAAATATTTCATCAGTGAATAAACCAGCCCTGACAAAGCTGTTGCAACGGCAGCACCTTCGAGGTTCCACAAAGGGATAAATATCATATTCAGGACGAATGCAATCACTACAAGAAAAATCAGGAGGAATGCCCCGAACTTATAATGTTCAGAGTTGAAAATTATGGAAGTGTTTGAGCCTGCAGCCATATTGAAGAGAGTGCCTATGCTGATGATAAGCACCACTCCCGAACCCATGCTGTAGCTTTCCGGAAGAAAAGCAAGGAGGGAATCTATGTTCACATTTATACCTGCAAAAAGCAACCCTCCCGCAAGCAGGAGGTAGCGGGACGACTTATAATAAATCTCTTTTATCTCATCCCTGTTGCCGGAGGCCAATGCAGCCGCAGTTTTCGTATTTGCAATTTTTTCAAGGGAATTCAGGGGCGCTTCAATCACAGTGGGAATGAATGCTGCTATCGTATATATTCCCACGTATGAAAGCGGGAGGTAATGCCCGATCATAATAGTATCGAGGTATTTCAGTCCGAGAGATGCAACAGAGGCAAATGAAAGAAGGAATCCGTAACTGAACATTCCCGGAAGATTCTGACTTTTCAGGCGGGTAAAATCTATCCTGAATCCGGGACGGTCAACCATAAATATGTAAACAAGAAGTGCAATCATCTGCACCGCGTAAACCGCCACAAAAAGAAAGATGAATTGGGAGAGTGTGATCCACTTCAGGAAATAGACGGAAATCACCACCATTGAAAAAATCCGTATCACCACATCGTTAAGGATTGAAGGTATTGTGGTTTTATACAGGGCAAAAGCATAAATATTCAATACCGTAACCAGCCCGAGGAAAAAGGAAAGAGGAATCACATAATTAAAATAATCCGCAAACATCCGGGATTCTTTTTCATACTGTGCGATAAAAAAATCCCTGAACAGGAAGAGAAAAAGTGCGACGGCCAGCATTCCTGCAAGCGGGAAAAGCAGAACAAAACCGAAAAAGCCGTGGTGACGTTTTTCTTCATTCCTGAATCCCGGAAAGTAACGGACAATGATATGCCCGACTCCGAGAGGAAGAAAAACCGAGATGAGTGAAGAAAAAGAGAAAAGCACCCGGGTAAGGCCGATTTCCTCTGGAGTAAGAAAAAGAGGCTGGAGTACAATAAGGTTCAGGAAGCCAATAAGGATACCGGCATAAGTGACGATAGTGTTTTTTATTCCCTGCCTCTGTATAATGCCCACTTGCGCTGGTATTTTATTTGTTCATCCATTGTTCGTGCCACATCTGGAACATAAGCAGAAACCAGATTCGCGGGAAGTCCACCCTTTTATTTTCAAGGTATTTTTTTTTCATAAGAATGGTTTGCTTCACATCAAAAATTCCCTGTTTCCGCATAGTATCATCATCAAGATAATGAAGGAATAAATCTTTCAGCTCATTTTTGCACCAGAGAGACACGGGAACGCCAAAGCCCATCTTCGGGCGTTCCATAATTTTTTCAGGGATATACTTATGAACAATCTTCCTGAGCAAAACTTTTCCTTTTCCGTTCACGAGCTTATATCCTGAGGGCAGGCGGGAAACAAATTCTATGATGCGGTGATCCAGGAAGGGTTCACGGCCTTCAAGGCTCACCGACATAGTTGCCCTGTCCACCTTGTGGAGAATATCATCTACGAGGTACGTTCTGAACTCAGTTGCCATGAATTTCTGAAGGGGATCATTATAATTATTAAGCAGATTGCCTTCGTCGAAGGCCGTTTCAAGATACTTTACCGGTTTGGCTATGAGGCGTGCTGCTTCCGAAGGTGTCATGGCCTGGGTTACTGTATTGAAGGCATATACCGGCTCCCTGTTCAGGAGAACTCCCGCCAGCTTCTCATACCTGTCGGCAAAAGCAAGATTTCCTGTAGGGTTCAGAGGGAGAGCTTTCATCAGTCCGCCGGCAGCCTTTGTAAAGAGAGTGGGTATCTTCTCAAGGATGCTGTAATACTTTGTTCCCTTGATGTATTTTGGGTAGCCTGCAAATATTTCATCTCCTGCATCAGCAGAAAGCGCCACAGTAACATATTTTCGGGCCACCATACTCACGAGGGTGGTCGGCAGTGCCGAAGAATCTCCGAAAGGTTCGTCATAAATAAAAGGAAGGCGGGGGATAATGTCCATCGCCTCTTTAAATGTGCAGTAATGTTCATGGTGCCCGGTGCCGAGATGCTGTGCCACCTCTTTTGCGTAATGGGCCTCGTTAAACTCATCTTCGTGAAAGCCGATGGTAAACGTTTTTATTTTCCGTGAACTGTTTGCCTGTAAAAGAGCCGTAACTGCAGAACTGTCATACCCTCCGCTGAGAAAAACACCTACGGGAACATCTGCAATCATACGGTATTGGAAGGCCGACAACATAAGTCTCTCCGTTTCTTCGGCTGCTTCCTCAAAAGAGATATCCAGCTTGGGTTGATTATAAAATTCATTTACATCCCAGTATTTTGTAATTGCAAAAGATTTTTTCGCAAGATCCAGTTCCAGTATATGCCCCGGCAGGAGTTTAAAAGTGTTTTTAAAAATACTGTATGGAGCAGGTATATAGCCGTGGCAGAAATAAAGAGCAAGGGCATCGAAATCAATCTCTTTGACAAAGCGGGGGTGCCTGTGAAAAGACTTCAGTTCGGAAGCAAAAAGGAAGAGTCCGTTTTGCCAGTAATAATAAAGCGGCTTCACCCCTGCCCTGTCCCTCGCAAAAAACACTTTGTTGTTTTTCGTGTCATAGATGGAAATGGCAAACATGCCGATGAATTTTTTTACACACTCTTTTCCCCACTGCCGGTATGAATGCATAATGACCTCTGTGTCTGAATTGGAGCGGAAAGAAACTCCCATACTTTCGAGTTCTTTTCTTATCTCCCTGTAATTATATATCTCACCATTAAAAACGAGTGTCAGTTGCCTGTCGGCAGAAAACATCGGCTGGTGACCAAGGGGAGAAAGTTCGATAATGGAAAGCCGCCTGAAACCAAGTCCAACCTGGGCCTTCTGCCCGTCAAAGTGTTCATAGCCGCTGTCATCGGGGCCCCTGTGGGAAAGGGCATCGGCCATGCCAGCCAGGGTGTCCCGCGTGGAAGTACTTGTAAAATCAATATATCCGGCTATGCCGCACATGGAACGGCAAAACTAAGTAAAAAACAGGAAGGGATAAGATTTATTCAACAAACCATTAACTTTGGCCTGCATATAAAATTGTCCATGATTGATTTTATTTCTCCCCTTACAGGGCAAAAACTTATTGCGGAAAATGACTTCCTGTTATCAACTTCCGGGGAACGCTTTCCTGTGATAAAAGGTATCCCCAGATTTGTAGACCCCGATAACTACGCCGGGGCTTTCGGACTGCAGTGGAAGTCATTTGCGAAAACCCAGCTCGACAGCCATAACGGGGCACATATATCACAGGAGAGGCTGGAACGCTGTATGGGATTTACCATAGAAGAACTGAAAGGGAAAAATGTACTGGAAGTCGGATGCGGGGCCGGGAGATTTACCGAGCTGCTTCTGAAGGGCGGAGCCCATGCCCATGCTGTTGACCTGAGTACTGCCGTTGAAGTGAACAGGGAAAACATGGGGGAGGAGGAAAACTACAGGGTGGCACAGGCTAATGTTTACAGGCTTCCCTTTCCCCCGGAATCCTTTGATGCAGTGCTTTGCCTTGGCGTAATACAGCACACTCCTTCATCTGAAAAAACGATACAGGCTTTATGGAAAATGGTAAAGCCGGGAGGGCTGATGGTCATTGACCATTACAAATGGCGACTGGGTTATTATAGCACCCTCTCACCCTTGTACCGTATGATACTCAAGGAACTGAAACCGGCAACATCAAAGAAGATAGTAGACGCACTTGTTGATTTCTTCTTCCCTATGCACTGGACTCTCAGAGAAAATCCCATCATGAACTGGCTTCTGCACCGCATCTCTCCCCTTATTGTTTACATAAAAAATTATCCCGAAAAGGACAGGATGTTTCATTATGAGTTGTCAAAACTGGATACCTATGATCAGCTGACAGATTATTATAAGCACCTTAAAACGTCCCGGGGAGTAAAAAAAATAATCCTCACCCTCAACGCCATTGATATTCCAAGCATGTGGATTAATACCGGAGGAAACGGGATAGAGGCCAGAGTTAAAAAACTAAAATGAATATGAGCGCTGTTGCAGATAAAGCCGGAGAAGAATACTGGAGCCGGGTTTGGGAACACTCTGAATTGCCGGAGGCGATCTCTCCCTCTTCGAGAGATATAAATAAATATCCTTACAGAAGAATCCATCAATATTTCAAAGAAAAACTTTCGGGAATGGAAACCCAAGGCAAGACTCTGCTGGAGGTGGGGTGTGGAAATTCTGTATGGCTGACTTATTTCGCCAAAGAATTTGGCTTTAAGGTATATGGCATAGATTATTCAGAATACGGTTGTGAACAGACAAAAGCGATATTAAAAAGAGATGGCGTGGAAGGTGAAATCTATTGCGCCGATCTTTTTTCTCCTCCTGAACCTCTTCTTGGCTGTTTTGACTTTGTGATTTCTTTGGGAGTTGCCGAACACTTTTCAGACACTTCAAATACACTTGCCGGCATTTCTAAATTTCTTAAACCCGGCGGAATATTAATCACTACTGTTCCAAACCTCTCAGGACTCATCGGGTTTCTCCAAAAGAAATTTAACAGGCCTGTTTATGATATACATATTCCCATGGACAAAAAACATCTTGGAGATGCACTTGTAAAAGCAGGATTAAAAATTATCAATATCAAATATCTAATCAGCATAGGGTTCCCTTTAACGCTTGAAGGCAAAAACGGTACTATACAACACTATAACCTGAAAAAGAAAATTGTATTGATGTTATCAAGACTTGGGAAAATCATCTGGTTTTGGGAAAGTTTTTCGGGAACATTTCCTGAGACCCGCTTGTTTTCTATGGCCATATTCTCCATTGCTCAAAAGCCCAAAACAGATAAGTTATAAATGTCCAAAAGAAAAATTTTATTTTTCTACCCTCACCTTTCCACTTTTATCAGGAATGATGAAATAATCCTCTCTGAACGATTTAACGTAAAAGGATTTTCATTTGGCATAAAACAAAAATGGCTTACACCCCTTGCCTTCCTGAAGCAGAGCTTCATCCTCCTGCGTTACGGGTGGACTTCGGATTTTATTCTATGTAAATTTTCGGCTTATCATTCTTTTTTTCCCTGCCTGTTTGCACGCCTGATCGGCAAGCCATCCCTTATCATGGCCGGAGGCATGGACACTGTTTCATTTCCATCCATAAGGTATGGTAATTTCAGCAGGGAGCTGCTTGGAACATTCACCCGCTGGTCATATATGCTTGCTTCCCGCATCAGCCCGAATCATCAAACTTTAATCAGAAGCGACTATACCTATACAAAGGATTGTTACCCGGCGCAGGGAATTCTGAATTTCTGTCCCGGCCTGAAAACACCTTTTACCGTGATACACAACGGATTTGAACCTGACAAATGGAAGCGGGTTTCCAAAAAAAAAGAAAATGCCTTTATCACAGTTAGCGGTAACCTTGAATATCCGTTCCAGGTACAGCTTAAAGGCATTGATCTTATTTTATCAGCCGCTCCTCTTTTCCCTTCCTGTACATTTACCATCATAGGCATCACAAAAAAAATTATAAACGATTCAATAAAAACAATTCCCAAAAATGTTCTTCTTCTCCCTCCTGTTCCCAATGAGAAGCTCATTGAATATTTCAGCGAATCTGAATTTTATATGCAACTTTCCTTGGCAGAAGGATTCCCGAATGCCCTTTGCGAAGCCATGCTGTGTGAATGTATTCCCATAGTATCGGGCGTTTTCTCCATGCCCGATATTGTTTCGGGGAGCGGCTTCATTGTCCGGGAAAGAAATACGGCCCTGCTCGCGAAAGTAATTGAAGAGGCACTGGGGAGTGATAAAAAATTATTGCAGGAAAAGGCAAGAAGAAGAATACAGGAAAATTACACCCTTGAGAAAAGAAAAACAGCATTGCAGGATCTGATAACCTCAATGCTTTCTCTAAACAAATGAAGCAGGCAAATCAAGAATCCAAGATATTAGCCGTCCTGATGATACTGGCTGCAAAGCAAGCAAAATATCCGGAGCCGGAAAACTCACAGAACCAACAGGAGAATGAAGTACCCAAAACAGAAATAACTCCTTAGCAGATAAAGACAGGGAATCAGAAAGCTGATGGTGAGGAATAAAATTGATTCACCTATGTATTGCACAGCCAAATAGGTTTTCCTCCGGTAATTTGATAGAAAAGATTTTTTTACCTTCGTCCCGGCTTTAACGGAAGATTAAAAAAGGCCAAAACAGGCCGGTATTACAAGAATAAATGACATACTACAACAAAAATTATTTTGACTGGCAAAAGAACGTAGGGGCCTTCGGCGGGATGGCGAACCTTTTCAAGTTCAGAGATTTTATTAAACCTGCCGATAAAGTTGTTGATTTCGGATGCGGAGGAGGGTACCTGCTGTCCAGCCTTCACTGCAAAGAGGTTATGGGAGTGGAAATAAATGATCATGCCCGGGAGGAAGCAAAGCGAAATGGAGTCAATGTCGTCAAAACCGCTGCAGAGCTTCCTGACGAATGGGCCGATGTTATCATTTCAAACAATGCGCTGGAACATGTTTACCGCCCTCTTGACGAGCTGATTACGCTTCACAAAAAACTGAAAAAGGGAGGCACTGTGGTTTTTAATATTCCCCACGAAAAACACTATCCCTATAAGCCCAATGATGTTAACCAGCACCTCTATTCATGGTCACCCATGTGTGCTGGAAATATCTTTACCACGGCAGGATTTTCGGTACGGAAAATTGAAACGATCTGGCATAAATGGCCCCCCGGGTATTACCATATCAGGAAATACATGGGGCAAACCCTCTTCGATATAATTTGCAGCACCTACGGAATGCTGAGGCGCAACTGGCACCAGGTCAGGGTCGTTGCCACCAAACCCTGAAGCACCTCTTTCTCTTTTAAAACAATGATCTTTATTATCGAAAGAATTTTCCCGGGATACCGGAAGGCGATACTCGACAGGCTTGCCACGAAATATAAACTGCATTTTCTTCACACCCGGACAGGCTCATCCATCTCTCAGGTTTCCGCTCCATACTCAGTTATGGTAAAAAGTTTTTTTTACAGCAGAAACGAGACCAACATGTTCCTGCTGGTGTCCCCTCACATCATAAAACACAAGCCGGCAGTGGTTATACATGAACTGGCTATGGGAATTATTTCGCTTCCGTTCACATTTCTTCTTTCCAAAGCCATGGGGATAAAATTTGTTCTGTGGGGTCACATCCACGACAGGAAAAAAGGCTTTCACCCCGAACGTTCCATGAAAGACAGAATGCGCCTGTTGTTCCTCCGTAAAGCCGATGCTGTGATTGCATACAGCAGGCATGAGAAAGAAATTCTTTCCGCGATAATTCCTGCCGAAAAAATTTTCGTGGCACAAAACACCCTTGATATTCCCCGCCTTTCGGGCATCAGGCAGAAACTGGAATCCGAAGGAAAACACTCCGTGAAAAAACGCCTCGGCTTTACACATAAATACAATCTTGTTTTTATCGGGAGACTTTTACCGGCCAAACATCCGGAGGTACTGGTGAAAATATATGAAGGACTCCGGGAAATCCTTAACAACGACATTGGAATTCACTTCGTAGGAGAAGGCCCCTGTCTTGCCGAACTTAAAGAGGAAGTGTCAGGAAAAGGATATCAAAACAATTTCCGCTTTCACGGAACTCTTATTGATGACGAAAAAACGGGAGCAATCCTGTATGCAAGCGATATGATGGTAATGCCCGGATACCTGGGACTATCCGTTAATCATGCTTTTTGCTTTGATTGCCCCGTGATCTCTTTTGAACAGGGAGAAAACGGTCCCTTCCACAGTCCCGAAGTGGAATACGTAGTGCAGGGAAGGACAGGATTCCTGACGCCTCCGGACAATGTAAAAGCCATGACAAAACAGATTGCTGATTACCTGCAGGATGAAACTCTCAAGGCAGAGATGAAAAAAAATATCATCCATACCGTTAACAATATATGCACTATCGGAAACATGGAAAAAGGCTTCGCAGATTGCCTTCAATACCTGGGATACCGGGATGAATGAGATTATAGAGCAAAACCTGTCCTTGTTTAAATGCCCTGTTTGCAAAGGAGGGAATCTGCATATACATTCTCCTGCTGCAGTTTCATGCAGTGCCTGCGGACATAAATATCCTGTTCATGAAGAAAACATACTTGATCTCCTGCCACCCTCCCCTACTTCAAAGCCTGCACACTATCAGCATCCTCTTGAAAAATCATTCTTTGACTTTTACTACTCCCGCTTTTATGAAGATCCGAAAAAAGATAACGAAAGATATGCATGGGGAGCACCTGAGTCAATTACTCCCGTACACCTGGAACAAAAGAAAAAATTAGTCGCGCAGATTTTATCCGCTGCCCCGTCGAAAGACAAAATTGTTTGTGATGTTACCGGGGGAGCTGGCTGGCTCAGTCTTCCTTCGGCAAAAGAAGCGAAACTCGTAATCAATGCTGATTTCGAAATGAGGAACCTTCGCTATGTGATGCGGAAAGCAAAAGAAGAGAAAATCAAAAATATGCTGTTTGTCCGCGCCGATATGTTCGCTTCTCCGTTTCCCGAAAAGAGTATGGATATCATATTCTGCACAGATACGCTGATATACGGAGATTACCAGGTCCGCCATTTCCTCACAGGCATTACTGAGAGTATAAGCGCCGGAGGCTCCGCTATTGTGACGTTCCATAATAAGCGGCACAGGCTGCCATTCCGCAAACCTTATGTGATTGGTTATTCCCTTGGTGAAATCAGGAGTATTTTGTCGGAAATTGCTTCTGCACGTTTTTCTTTTGAATCCTTTTACCAGGAGCCGGTGAGATGGGTTGAGGCATTTATTCCCCCTACACTTTACATTGCAAGGATTTCGGGGAAATAATACGACCCCTCCGGGGTCGTATGTTTATATTGGATTTATATGATCTATAAATCTGGGATGCCTCCGGCATCTGAATTCCTCGACATACACCATTCATCGGTAATTGGGGTGCGGTGAAGCTCTTCTTGTGAGAAACCCACATGGTTCGC
>JAHEYN010000018.1:0-48817 GCA_023251555.1 Bacteroidota bacterium
GATTTGATTTACTGATGTCAACCTCGGGCTTGTCAAAGATCAGCCCTCTCCTGTTTTCATTTTCTATATACTGCTGCCGTGTAAACTCACTCAATGTTTCTTTCCTGAAATATCTTTTCCCTCCATACTCCCCTCCCTGGAGCATCATCTGCATAAGAATGGCCAAATCATTGGCATCGGAGAAAACGCCTGCATGCCCGGCAACGCCACCCATCATGGCTGCGGCAGGATCATGCACATCCCCGTGCACGAGCACTTTCCTGAACTTCATATCCTTTTCGGTGGGAATAATCCTCTCAAGAGGAAAACGGCTTCGCGGGTTGTATCCCATGGTGGAGAGGCCGAGAGGGGCATAATAGTTTTTTGTGACGAAAGAATCCAGGGGCTGATGGTTAAGCTTTTCAGCAACTTTTTTCATCAGCATCATGCCAAGGTCGCTGTATACATATTTTCCCCTGTCTTTCACGGGAGAGGATAGCACCTGCTGCCACATGGTATCTGGGTAATCGCTGCGCAGGTAAAGATTTTTTGCAACACGGACCGAAAAATTATTTTCAGGAGATGCACGGTAATATTTTTTTAAAAGTTTTCCTTCAGCCATGGTATTCATCCAGAAAGGTATCCAGGCCTGGAGGCCTGCCTGGTGCGAAAGCACCTCCCTGACAAGCGCATCTTTTTTATTGGATGTCTTGAGCTCCGGGAGATATTTATAAACTTTTTTATCCAGGTCCAGTTTACCTTTGTCATATAGGCTCATTACAGCAAGGGCAGTGGAAGAAACCTTGGTTACCGATGCGATATCATAGAGATCTGTATTCCGGACGGGGATTTTCTTTTCGTAAGTATGATAGCCGAAAGATTTATAATAAATCACTTTTCCATCCTTCGCAACCAGCACCTGGCACCCGGGAGTAGCACCGAGGTCAATGGCTCTTCCGGCAATAGAATCAATGCGGGCAAGATCTTCTGAGCGTATGTTCACTTCTTCAGGCAGGGTATATTTCAGGCGTGAAAGTGCATCCGTGAAGATGCCGTCGTTTAGCCTGAAGTATGATGAAGCCGTTACAGGAAGTTTGCCCCTTGCGGAAATTGCGCCAAAGATCACCTGGGCTGAAATCTCCTGGGGCATTTCCGCATCCTCGTATGAGAGCACAAGTGCATCGGAGAGCTCGCATCCTATGAGGCGGGAGAGGCAGTAAGGATTGCCAAACACATCTATAATAATCTTTGTTTTGCGGCTCAGGGCATTAATCACGGCTATCGCCTGCTCGGTGATCCCGTAGTTCTTTGCAGGATTGGTGCTGGTGTTATGAATACTCAGGATAACGGCATTGTACTCTTCAAGTTTCTTCAGGATCGAATCGAGCCGGGCCGGGGAACTTTCTTTTGCAAGCTGGTAAAGGTCAACAGGGGCATAGTTCCCGAGCATCTGCTGAAATGCATTCACAGCGGTATCACCCACAGCAAGCGAAGCAAGCCTGAGCGTGTCCAGCCCGGCAAGAGGAAGAGTGCTGTTCTCATTCCTGAGTATGGTAACTGATGATTCATAAATCTGCCTGCTCAGCAATCTGGAAGCAGGCCTGTTCAAATCTTCATACAGGTTATTCATATCCACAGGTTCAAAATGACTCAGTCCGGCCCAGTATTTTACCGATAATATTTTTCTGACCCTTATATCTATTTCTTCCTGTGTGATATCCCCCTTCCTGATGGCTTTTTTTATTTCAGAGATTGCTTTGGGAACATCCTCGGAAAAAAGCAGCACGTCATTGCCTGCAAGCAGGGCTTTCACATCAACCACCCCCGGATCATAATAAGCCGACACGCCTTTCATGTTAAGGGCATCGGTAAAAATCAGGCCTTTAAAACAAAGCCCATCCTTCAGGCAGTCGGTAACCACGGAATGAGATAGCGTGGAGGCAAGATGTGCGGTGGTATCATAGGAAGGAATGTAGAGGTGTGCAACCATCATGCTTCCGAGCCCGTTCTCAATAAGCTCTCTAAAGGGGTAAAGCTCCAGGGTATCCATTTCTGTTTTAGAATGTTTAACCACGGGAAGCGACTCATGGGAGTCGGCGTCAGTGTCTCCGTGACCGGGAAAATGTTTGGCGTTGGCAAGAATGCCGTGCTCCTGCAGTCCGCGCATGTATGCAACACCCTTTTTTGCCACAGTGTATTTATTTTCCCCGAAGGAGCGGTTGCTGATCACGGGGTTGAGGGGATTGTTGTTCACATCCACCACGGGGGCGAAATTGATATGGATGCCAAGCCTCCGGCACTCCCTTGCTATTTCAGATCCCATGCTGTACACGGGCTTATCGTCCTGTACCGCCCCAAGGGTCATCTGCTTGGGGAAACGGATGGTGCTGTCGAGCCGCATGGCAAGCCCCCATTCAGCATCAATGGAAATAAGCAGAGGGGTCTTTGCCATCGCCTGGTATAGGTTGGTGAGGGCAGCCTGGCGCAGCGGCCCGCCCTGGAAAAAAATAAGGCCTCCTATGTTATAGGTGCTTACCAGCCGGCTGATCTGACTCACATGCTGCTGGTCCTTATTTGAATAAGCCGCCACCATAAATAGCTGTGCAATACGCTCATCGGGGCTAAGCGAAGCTATCACGGAATCTACCCAGGCTTCGGCATCTCCTTTCATCTGGAGGAAAGGAGGATCTCCCGCATCGGGGGTTGGCCTCATTGCCGTTGCTGTGAAAAAAAGCAGAAGCATGGAGAAAAGTCTCTTGGTATTATTACCGTTAATCACTTTGTATCAAAGGGTATCAGGGAGGGGTTAAAATTAAAAATAAAATATCCGGAGCCTGCCCGTAAAATCTAAAGATATGAGCAGAATTATTAACAGCCGAAAGAAAATAATGAATACTTTTGTGTGCAACCACCTTCACCCCGGAAATGCCTGATATTATACAACTTTTGCCTGATTCGGTAGCCAACCAGATCGCTGCCGGAGAAGTCATCCAAAGGCCTGCGTCAGCGGTAAAGGAACTGCTTGAAAACAGCATTGATGCCGGAAGTACATCCATAAATGTAATTATCAAGGATGCAGGGCGGACGCTCATCCGGATAACCGACAACGGATGCGGGATGTCCCCCACGGATGCACGCATGAGCTTTGAAAGGCACGCTACCTCAAAAATCAGGAAAGTCAACGACCTCTTCTCGGTGAGAACGTTCGGGTTCAGGGGAGAGGCGCTCGCCTCCGTTGCCTCAATTGCACACGTGGAAATGAAAACCAAAAGGGCGGAAGACGAAGCGGGAACGCTTTTAATCATTGAGGGGTCAGAAGTTAAAAGCCAGGAAGCCTCAGCCTGCCCCAACGGCACTACCATCTCCGTAAAAAATCTCTTTTATAATGTTCCTGCCCGCCGTAATTTTCTCAAGAGCAATAACGTGGAGATGAAACACATTATTGAAGAGTTCCAGCGATCCGCACTTGCATTCCCGGAGATTGCATTTACGCTTTCTCATAACGGCCATGAACTTTTTCACCTCTCCCAATCCTCCACAAGACAAAGGATAGTAGGAATCTTCGGCCACTCATACAATGAACATCTTGTACCGGTGAAAGAGGATACCTCCATCATTAATCTGGGTGGATTTGCAGGGAAACCAGAGTTTGCAAAAAAAACCAGGGGAGAACAGTTTTTCTTTGTCAACCGACGGTTTATTAAAGACGCTTACCTGAACCATGCCGTGCAAAGCGCTTATGAACAACTACTCCCGCAGGGTTCTTATCCTTCATACTTTCTTTTTATAGAAATTGATCCTTCTAAGATTGATGTAAACATCCATCCTACAAAAACCGAAATTAAATTTGAAGAAGAGAAAGCCTTATATGCCATTATCCGTTCTGCAGTGAAAGGAGCCCTGGGACAGTATAGCCTTGGAAACTCGCTTGATTTTGACCAGGAAGCAAGCTTCAGTATTCCCGCCCAACCCGGGCAGATGCCTGTAAAACCTTCCATAAAATTTAACCCTGAATATAATCCATTCCGGCCGGCAGCTGCATCTTCCAGGCCAGCAACGTCAACACGCGAAAACTGGCAGGAGTTTTATAAAGGAATGGCAGAAGCCCTGCCCGGGCAGACTGAAACCTTCATGGACGAAAAAGATCTTCACGCCGGTTCACAGGTGCTGCAGGTCAATAACAGCTACATTGTATATACCACGGAAAAAGGAATTGCGGTCATCGACCAGCAGTCCGCACATGAAAAGATACTGTATGAGAAATTCATGGATACGTTCCTGAAAGGGACTCCCGCCTCCCAGCAGCAACTGTTTCCCAAAGCACTTGAATTTTCAGCATCTGACTCCGAGCTCCTGAAAGAAATAGAGCCGCAGCTCCGCAACCTCGGCTTTGATATCAGAGCGTTCGGAAAAAACACATTCGTTGTTCACGGGATTCCTTCCCATGCACCAGAAGGAGAAGAAAAACAAATCCTTGAAAGTATTCTTGAAAAATACAAAGAAAACCCCGGTGACCTCACAGGAAAAAACCATGAAACACTGGCTGCATCTCTCGCCAAAAGGCTTGCTGTAAAACGGGGCACCCTGCTCCGGGAAGAAAAAATGAAAGCCATTGCCGGGGGACTGTTCTCCTGCAGCAACCCGCAGACAAGCCCTTCGGGCCGGCCTGTTTTTGTCCTCCTCCCATATGATGAACTCAGAAAAAAGTTCGGAAACTGATGAGCTACCAGGAATACCGTCCCTCCCGATTTAAGCTGCTGCCAGACGTGATTAAAAACCTCGTCATTATCAATGCACTTTTTTTCTTCGCCACTTATGTGACTGAAAAACAGTTCGGGATAGACCTGACGGAAAAACTGGGACTGCATTATTTCCGGTCGGAACAGTTTCAGCCCTACCAGGTTATAACATATATGTTTATGCATGGCAGCTTCTCGCATATTCTTTATAATATGTTTGCCCTCTGGATGTTCGGCAGCGCACTGGAAAACTACTGGGGACCGAGGCGTTTTCTTACTTATTATCTTATCACCGGCATAGGTGCTGCATTTATTCACTACCTGATTTTCTATTTTCAGGTTCTTCCCGCACTTCATTTCATTGATAACTATCTCGCAAATCCTGATATTAACTCCTTTAACGGGTTCTTTAATTCAGAATATTTCCACCTCGGTTCGGAACAGATGCGTGCCCACTACAACGAAATGGTAAGCGTTTTCAATGAAAAAGAACTCCTGCATGACCGCGACGGGATGCTCCGGCTTTCGGTTGAATATATGACACAGTACCGCCAGGACTTTCTCAGCGCCTCCACGATTGTGGGTGCTTCGGGCTCAGTGTTCGGCCTGCTGCTCGCCTTCGGTATGCTCTTCCCGAATTCTCTTATATATATCTATTTTGCTATCCCCATAAGAGCAAAATATTTTGTGATTTTATATGGTGTCCTTGAATTCGTATCCGGCATTGCCAATGCTTCGGGAGATAATGTGGCCCACTTTGCCCACCTGGGCGGGATGTTGTTCGGGTTTATCCTTATAAAATACTGGCAAAAGAACGACCGGACCAGGTTTTATTAAGCCATGAGCCAGAATATTTTTATGAGCATCCTGCGGAACTTTCTCAGGAAACCCGCACAACTTGAACAACTGGTGATTTTGAACATTGTTGTTTTTATTCTCCTGAAATTATTTTACACCGGCCTGTTCCTGTTCCGCATGGATACCGTATCCTATGAAAATGTTATCCGGAATCTCGCAGTACCGGCCCAGGCTGCTAAACTGCTTCATACACCATGGACGCTGATCACTTATATGTTTATTCACGAAAGCTTTATGCATATCCTCTTCAATATGCTCTGGCTCTACTGGATGGGAAAAATTTTCTCCGAGCACCTGGGTTCCGGGAGAGTCCTCGGCGTTTACCTCTTTGGGGGTATCTCCGGTGCTGTATTGTATATAACCGCCTATAATATTTTTCCTGCTTTCAGGGACGTCATTCCATACTCCTATACCATCGGGGCCTCCGCAGGCATACTCGCCATTGTGGTAGCCACCGCCACCCTGCTTCCGAATTTCAGGATCAATCTCCTGTTTATCGGTCCGGTTGCCCTGAAATATTTTGCCGGATTCACACTGCTTCTTGATCTTCTCAGCATTGGAGAAGGTAATGCCGGCGGGCATATCGCCCACCTCGGCGGTGCCCTGTTCGGGTATATTTACATCATCTTCTTCCGCAGGGGAACAGATATCACGGGATGGTTCGGCAGTTTCCTGGCAAGGATAAACATATTCCACCCATCTTCGGGGTATATGAAAATAGTACACAGGAAAAATGAAACGGATGAAGAATACCTCGGCCGCAAAAAATCCCGCGAGGAGACGATAGATGCCATACTCGATAAAATTTCGCAATCAGGCTACGACAGCCTTACCAGAAAAGAAAAAGAAATCCTTTTTAAAGCAAGCAGGGAAGATTGAAAAATGCAAAAATCCGGTTTCATAAACAGAACAGCTTCAGTACTGAATGTATTGGCAGCCTTCGCTCTGCTCCTCTGCTACCTGCCATGGTACATAAGCCCGGAAAAGCTGTGGGTAACCGGTTTCATTAGCCTCTCTTATCCCTATTTCCTGTTTATTAACCTGGCTTTCCTGATCTACTGGTCCATACAACGGAAAAGACTATTCCTGCTTTCGCTTCTTGCTGTCGGGGCGGGATTTAACCACATCCCCGCCACTCTCCAGTTGCATTATAACAATACTCCACCTGAAGGCCGGACACCCATTAAAATCATGTCCTATAATGTCAGGGTTTTTGATCTTTATAACTGGAAACATTTCGGGGAAGGGCGGAAAAAAATATTTAATCTCATTGCGGAAGAATCTCCGGACGTACTTTGCTTCCAGGAATTTTTCACTTCCGATTCCAGAAAATTCAACAACCTCGACTCCCTTGCGGCCCGGCAGAAAGCATGCTTCGTTCATTTTGAACCGGTAAAAAAATTATATACAGACGATTATTTCGGAATAGCCACGTTCAGCGCCTTTCCCATTGTGAACAAAGGAAGAATCAACTTTGAAGGTAAAACACATAACCTCTGTATCTTCTCAGATATAAAGGTAAATGAAGACACACTGAGAATTTTTAATGTACACCTGCAATCCGTCCGGTTTGAAGAAACTGATTACAGATTTGTGGAAAACCTGAAAAATGAAAACCAGGAAGAAGACGTAAAGGGTTTTTTCAATATCGTCAGGAAACTGAAGAGGGCTTTTATCATGCGCGCTGCACAGGTCGATCTCATAGAAAAATATATCAGGAAATCTCCTTACCCCGTGATCCTGTGCGGAGATTTTAATGACACACCCTCTTCTTATACGTATCACAGGCTTACCTCGGCTCTTTCAGACAGCTTTATAGAAAGTGGTTTTGGTTTCGGGAAAACATATGCCGGAGGCGTCTTCCCTTCTTTCAGGATTGATTACATTCTGCATGATGAAAACTTCCGGGCCTACTCTTTCAGGAAACTGAGCTACCTGCTCTCGGACCATTATCCCGTTACCTGCTTCATAGATATAAATAAATGAAGCCTTACATCCGACAGTGTATTCTTACACTCAAAGGAAGTAACTCTCCCATTGTATTTTTTAATAGCCTGAACAGTCTCCGGATTGCAAAAACTTCAACCCGTGAAGTGTAACCGCCGAAGCATTAACCGCTGTTGTCACTACTATAAAGGACTGGTGCTCCGCAGAAAAGCATGGATCAGTGGCCGATCAACCGCCTTCCTATCCGGTATATAAACTTATCCACCTTGAGCTGGGTAACAAAAGCGTCACGGTAACCTTTTTTCTGCACCTCTTTCTTGAGCCTCTTCGCCTCTTCCCTCGTCATAAAGCCACCCATGAGATATTTGGTGTATCCGTCAGAAGACTTGAACGCCTTTACGTCATTCAGCCCTTTCAGTCCGCTCGGGGGCAACTTCTTAAAGGCTCCTACCTGTACATAGAAAAGCTTTTCGGACGCCTCCTCCGGAGGCAGTGTTGACTTAAGAGTAGAGTCACTTGGGTTTATGACAGAGAAGTGTGTCGAATCCGTATCCGATACAGCTTTAACGACCACATTCAAAGTATCATGGGCCGGAACGGTATCTTTAACTTCCTCGGAATCCGCGGGCATAACCTCGGGTTCAAAGTAGGGTCTTGTATTCACAAGTACATTTTCTGCAACGATCTTTCCCTTTTCATCCCTGAAACACTCAAACCGTATCTCCTGCGAGAGTTGGGTGTACTTGTTTTCATCGGGAGTGGAAAAATCTTCGGAGTGAGGCTTGTACCCGTCTTTGGTAATAAGCATGTTATATGCCTTCCCGGGAGCAAGAACCAGAAGGTAATTGCCTCTCTTGGAATTGGATTTGAAAACACCGACCTGCTCACCCGTTTTCTTATCGGTAAGCTCAATGCTCACCTGACGGTTGTCATCAGCAGTTCCTCCTATAATGTATACCAGACCCTTAACAATAACGAGGTTAACTTCTTTTTCCTCAGGCAGGGTAATGAGGTAGATGTCCTGCTCACCTCTTCCTTCAGGTTTTACGGACGAATAATAAGCATGCGTTCCCTTGGCAGCTATTACAAAAAAAACATCATCGTCGGTACCGTTGATGGGATAACCTATGTTCACGGGCTCGCTCCAGGAACCATCTTCCTGATGGACAGAAGAAAAAACATCATATCCGCCCATGGTATTATGCCCTTTGGAACTGAAATAAAGTGTCTTTCCGTCCGGGTGGATAAAAGGGCAATCATCATCCTGTGCCGTGTTTATTTTAGCACCGAGGTTCTGTGGGTTTCCCCACTTCCCGTTCGGGAGTTTAAAAGATTTGTAGATGTCCTTCCCTCCAAGCCCCCCTTCCCTGTCACTTACAAAGTAAAGAGTGTTCCCATCGGCAGAGATACTCACGCTGGGCTCCCATGCTTTGGTGTTGACAGGCGCATCCAGTTTAACGGGAGCAGTCCATGTTTCGCCCGAAAGGTTACATACATATATATTACCATCACCATTGTCATTCTTGAAAATAAACAACTGCTGCCCGTCAGCAGAAAGGCCGATGGACGCTTCATTGTAGTCGGTGTTGACAGCACTCCCTATGCTCAGCGGCTGTGTCCATACATTATTAGCTCTTTTATAGGACACATAAATATCTTCGTAATATTCTCCGAGGTAATACATTTTATTTCCCGTTCCTCCGGGCCTCCTCGAAGTGAATATCAGCACCGACTCATCAGCAGAGATTACGGGGCTATATTCGGGGAAGGAGGAATTAATGACCGAGTCAAGATGCGTGATGGTGACATTGGCAAGCGGGCTCATCATAAGTTCCTTTGCCGTATTGCACGCTTTTATTTGCATATCCGCCATCAACTTGTTTGCGTCCGCGAAATTTTTGTCGCCAAAGGATGCCACTTTTTTGTATTGCTCAAACGCTTTGATTGCATCGTCAAGCCTGTAGGCAATCTGGTATGCTCTTCCAAGATTATAAAATACTTCAACAGGTATTTCCTGATCCTCAACTTTTGATCTGTCTACTTTTTCAAGCTCGGAGGCGACAAACTCAAGGAGGGGTATTGATTTCATCTTCGTGGCCGGAAGGTTCAGGTAACAAAGTCCGATCTTATAATTGATAACCGGGTTGGCCGGTTCAAGCGTATCAAGGGCAAGGTAGAGTGGAAGCGCCTGCAAGTAATCTTTATGCTGGGTAAAGCTCTCCGCTTTGGCAAGCATTATTTCCCTCTCCGTAACAGAAAGTATCTTTTGACCATAAACACAGGGAAATGAAAGAAAGAGCATTGCCACACATACTGCTTTTGTGAACCTTCTATTTCTCCCGGCTGTAAATTCCTTTTGCATCCTGCTGTATGAATTTGAATGGTTAGTAACTGATAATCTTGAACTCCGTACGCCGATTCTCCTGCTTCCCTTCATCGGTTGCATTGCTTGCGATAGGCCTGGTTTCGCCGTAACCCCTCGCAATTATCCTCTTGGAATCAATCCCTTTTGACTTGAGGTAATCAACAACCGACTGCGCCCGCGATTCGGATAAAGTCTGGTTATATTCATCATTTCCATCGCTGTCCGTATGCCCGGAGATCTCAATGATAATGGAAGGGTTATTGGCAACAATCTTGTACAGCCGGTCAAGCTCCACCTGGGATTCAGGCCGAAGCGTGGCTTTGTCATAATCATAAAAAATATTTTTCAGCACCACCCTTGCCCCCGCTTTAATGGGAGAAAGTTGTATTGTTTTATATACCTCCTGGTAAGTTTTCTGGTCAGGAATAAAAATGTTTTCCGAGTGGAAAAGATATCCGGACGATTCAACAACTATATTGTAGTTCTTCCCGGGCGCAAGGGTAACGATGAACTTCCCTGTCTTGAGATTGGGCTTTGAATAGCTCACTATGCTGCCTGTCTGGTTGTCTGTTACAATGATCTGCGCATCCGGAGGAATGGGACCTTTTCCGTCCACAGTAATGGTTCCCTTCAGCATGGTTACCACTTCCTTCTTACCGCTTATCAGGCTGATGACATAAATATCCTTATCCCCGTATCCTCCATCCTGTATGGAAGAATAATAAGCGTGTTTTCCATCGGCAGACAGAACATAGAAAACATCATCATCGGCAGAGTTGATGGGGTATCCTACGTTTTCAGGCTTAGACCATGTTGTGCCGTCGTCCGAAAGCGTTGTCTTGAAAATATCGAAACCACCCATGCTGTTGTGGCCCGTGGAGCTGAAATACAGCGTCTTACCGTCGGGATGTATGAAGGTGGCGTCCTCGTCATAAGAAGTGTTCACAGCCGGACCAAGGTTCTGCGAAGGTCCCCATGTTCCGTTTGGAAGCTTTGTCGACCTGTAAATATCCCTTCCCCCCTGGCCTCCCGGCTTATTGCTTACAAAATAAAGCACATTCCCATCAGCAGAAATACTTGCATGTGTTTCCCAGAATTTCGTATTGACGTTAGGTCCCATACTCATGGGCTTGGACCACTTGTCGCCATACAGGTCGCAGAAGTAAAGATTGCCTTCCGCATTGTCGTCTTTGTATATAATCAATTGCTGTCCGTCAACAGAAAGCGCCACGCTCGCTTCATGGTCAGACGAGTTAATGGATGTGTCTATCCCGGCCGGGGAAGTCCATTCTCCGTCTATTTTATAAGAAACATAGATGTCTTCAAAGTATTTGCCGAACTTATCTTTTTTATTTCCTGTACTCCCGGGTCTCCTCGATGTAAAAACGATCATGGACTCGTCAGTAGATATAACAGCACTGTACTCGGGATATGAAGAGTTGACGAAAGGCCCAAGGTTGGTGATCTGAATTTCTACAGGCTTTTTAATAAGCTCTTTTGCGTTATTGCACATCTCGATCTGCCTCTCGGTATCCTTCACTCTCGGATCTTCCGGGGCTTCTTTTTCAATAGATGAGAGATACTCCTGATAATAAGAAATAGCCTCGTCAAACTTATTGGACAGGTGGCTCGCTCTCCCCAGGAAATAATAAATTTCGTAATTGATGCCTGACTTTTTTGCGTTCTGTGTATAACTGCTTAATGCTTTCTCAAGATATGGCAGTGCCCGGGACTTATTGGAAATAGTGGAATTCAGGTAACAGATCCCAATCTTGTAACTCACCTGGGGATTGTTGCGCTCAATGGAGTCCAGCTGAAGGTACAGGGGAAGCGCCCCGTTATAGTCTTCGTCAGCCATGCTTTCTTCGGCATCCTTCAAAATGTCGCTGTAATTTCTCTGCGCAAAGGATAAAAAGGAGAATGAGGATAAAACCAGCAGTATAATTATCGACCTGTAGCTATTCTTCACCTTTTATAGTTATAAGAAAAAAATGATTTTTCAGCTTTGTGACAAATATAACTTTTTTGATGTATCTGGCAAAGACTAAAGTATCCTGTTGACATCAAATTTTTCAAGGTAATCAGCGATTCTCCGGAGGAAACTTCCTCCAAGCGCCCCGTCAACCACACGGTGGTCATAAGAGAGGGAAAGGAACATCATGTGACGTATCCCGATTGTGTCCCCTTCGGGAGATTCTATAACCACGGGTTTTTTCTTGATGCTTCCCGTGGCAAGGATAGCCACCTGCGGCTGATTGATAATAGGCGTACCCATCAGGTTCCCGAAAGTGCCAACATTGGTGATGGTAAACGTACCATCCTGTATTTCATCGGGTTTAAGCTTGTTAGCCCTGGCCCTTGAGGCGAGGTCATTCACAGTTCTGGTAAGCCCAAGCAGGTTCAGGTGATCCGCCTTTTTAATTACAGGGACAATCAGATTGCCGGAGGGCAATGCCGTTGCCATCCCTATATTGATATTCCTTTTGACGATAATCCTGCTGCCGTCTATGGAAACATTAATCATGGGGAAATCCCTGATGGCTTTTACAACAGCTTCAATAAAGATAGGAGTGAACGTAATTTTCTCTTTTTCCCTTTTTTCAAATTCCGCTTTCACTTTCTCTCTCCATGTCACCATGCCCGTGACGTCCGCCTCCACGAATGAAGTTACATGCGGAGAAGTGTGCTTGCTCATCACCATGTGCTCGGCAATGAGCTTACGCATCCTGTCCATTTCCACGATTTCATGCTCACCGGAGAGAACCGGGGACGGCACGACAGAAGGAGGTGTCAATGCAGGCGAAGAAACGGCTGAAGCCGGCACCTGCGGTGAAGCCTGTTTTTTAAGAGGAATAAATGCAAGGATGTCTTTCTTTGTGAGCCGCCCCCCTTCCCCGCTCCCTGGAATATTTTCAAGATCCTGCATGCTCACCCCTTCCTGCCTCGCTATGTTCCTGACAAGAGGAGAATAGAACCTGCCTGACTGGGATCTTTTCGAATAGCCTGCAGGAGAAACAGGTAAAGAGACAGCAGCAGCATTAGCACGGAAAGCCGAACCATTAGGAGTGTCCGCAGGTACAGCAACAGGCTTATCTTCGGCAACTGTAACAGGCACCGGGCGGATTTCGCTTCCTCCGGGAGTTTCAATAACTGCAATAACAGATCCTACCTGCACTACCTGCCCCTCCTCAAATAAACGCTTCTTAAGTATTCCGGAAGTTGTCGAAGGTACTTCAGAATCTACCTTGTCTGTTGCAATTTCAGCAAGAGGCTCGTCAGCCTCCACTTTATCCCCTTCCTTTTTCAGCCACTTCAGTATCGTGGCATCAGTAACACTCTCACCCATCTTGGGCAGTATGATATCAATGTTTGCCATGAATTTAAGACCGGCTCCATTCTTCGTACCGGGCGCTTCAAAGATATAAATTAAAATGTTCAGAGATTACCTCAAAAATAATTTTGAGAGAATCAGCCTGAATGAGCGTTTGACCTTATAACACTTCATATTCACCGCCTGCCGGATGACCGTGAATTTGCAAAAAAAACAGTGCTGTGTTTCTGAGGTAAGCCCTATTTGCTATTTTTGCTGCTCTCCAAATTTATACCATTACCGCATGTACTACAGGAATATTCTCGAAGCAATAGGCCATACCCCTCTTGTAAAACTTAATAACGTAACTGCCGGCATCAGGGCTACCGTGCTTGCGAAGGTAGAAACCTTTAACCCCGGCAACTCCATCAAGGACCGGATGGCGCTGAAAATGGTGGAAGACGCAGAACGCAAAGGCCTGCTGAAACCCGGGGGGACTATCATCGAAGGGACATCCGGAAACACCGGCATGGGACTGGCCATTGCCGCAATCATCAAAGGGTATAAATGTGTGTTTGCTACCACCGACAAACAATCCAAAGAAAAAATAGATGCCCTCAAAGCCTTCGGAGCTGAAGTAGTGGTATGCCCCACTAACGTGGACCCCGAAGACCCCCGCTCCTATTATTCCGTATCCTCCCGCCTCGAAAAAGAAATCCCGAACTCATGGAAGGCCAACCAATATGACAACCCCTCCAACTCTGTGGCGCACTATGAACAGACAGGACCGGAAATATGGGATCAGACCGAAGGAAAAATAACTCACCTCGTGGTGGGCGTGGGTACAGGAGGTACTATTTGCGGCACAGGAAAATTCCTGAAGGAGAAAAACCCTTCCATAAAAATATGGGGAATAGACACTTACGGGTCTGTCTTCAAAAAATATAAAGAAACCGGGATCTTCGACAAGAATGAAATATACCCATACATCACCGAAGGGATCGGGGAGGATTTCCTCCCCAAAAATGTTGACTTCAATATTATTGACCTGTTTGAAAAGGTAACGGATAAAGACGCAGCCCTTATGACCCGGGAGATCGTCAGAAAAGAAGGTATCTGGGTGGGAAATTCCGCCGGCTCAGCAATTGCAGGACTACACCAGCTTAAGGACCGGCTTACGGAAAATGATGTGGTGGTGGTGATCTTCCATGATCACGGCTCCCGCTACCTCGCAAAAATATTCAACGACGAATGGATGCGGGAGAAAGGGTTCTTTGATAAAAAAGGTCTCACCGCCAAAAACCTCGTCGGCAGCAACCAGAAAGAACTGCTTACCCTCGATATCAATGATACCGTCGGCCGGGCAGTGAAACTGATGTCGGAACACGACTTCTCCCAGGTCCCCGTAGCCAGCGACAAGCGTATCGTCGGCTCCCTGAATGAAAATTATATCTTCAGCAAAATTGTCGCAAATCCTGATATTAAAAATCAGACTGTTGAAACTATCATGCTGCCAGCTTTCCCTTTTATTGATATCTCTACCCCTCTTGACCTCCTGTCTTCTATGATCACCGAAGAAAACCCCGCAGTGCTGGTGAAGGATTTCAAGGTGGATAAGACCTATATTATCACCAAGTACGATATCATCAGGGCGCTCTGCTAAACAAGGTGCCCCGCCCAACCACTCCTGCCATGCGCTTCACCGACCAGATGGGCAGAGAAATCCTGCTGGACAAGCCACCCGGGAAAATTATCTCGCTGGTACCTTCCCAGACAGAACTCCTTTTCGAACTGGGGCTGGGTGACAAAATCACAGGTATTACAAAGTTCTGCATACACCCCACTCACCTGGTAAAAGAAAAAATTAAAATAGGCGGTACAAAAAATATCAATCTTCATAAAATACGGCAGATTAACCCTGATCTCATTATCGGTAACAAAGAAGAAAATGAAAAAAGCCAGATAGAAGAACTCTCCCGCTCTTTTCCGGTATGGATGAGTAATATTCAAAATCTTGAGAATGCGGCCGGAATGATTCATGCCATAGGAAAACTTACCGGCACAGAAGCAAAAGCCGCTTCAATCACAGAAGAAATAAATAAAAAATTTTCAGGACTTAAAATTTTTACTGCGGGCCTTCGCCCGCTGAAACTTGCATACATCATTTGGAAAAAGCCCCTGATGACCATAAATAAAGACACCTTTATCCACCACATGGCAGAACGTTGCCGGTTATATAATGTTTTCGGCGAAAAGCAGGAACGATACCCCGAAATAACCATGGAGGAGTTACAGGCGGCTGCGCCGGATATCATATTGCTTTCGTCGGAACCATATCCCTTTAAAGAAAAACATATTGCAGAATTTTCAGACATCTGCAAAAATGCAAAGGTGCTGTGTACCGATGGAGAAATGTTCTCCTGGTACGGCTCACGCCTGCTTCATGCACCTGCCTTTTTTACAAAGGTGGTTAAAGAGATTTATCGTAGTTTTGAAACGGAAACTCCATCCTGAATCCATGTCCCGTAGCTCCCTTATCCTTCTTGCCTCCATCCTGCTGATGGGTTTTCCGGCCCGGTCCCAGAAGGTAGGTGTTGTACTCAGCGGGGGAGGCGCAAGAGGTATCGCACACATCGGTGTGCTGAAGGCTCTCGAAGATAATAACATTCCAATAGACTATATCACCGGAACCTCCATAGGAGCGCTGGTGGGCGGCCTTTATGCAATGGGATACTCCCCTCAGCAGATGATGGACCTGGTTTCAGGAGAAGAATTTTACAACTGGGCGAACGGTATTATTGACAACGAACACTCATATTACTTTAAAAAGAAAGACAATGATGCCTCCTGGATAACCCTCAAATATTCAGGGAAAAACGGATTCCGGAGTACCCTGCCTACCAATATTGTCAACCCTGTCCCCCTTGATTTCTCCCTCATGGAAAACACCGCCGCTGTTTCGGCCGCGGCAGATTACCGCTTCGACAACCTCTTTGTCCCCTTCCGCTGCGTAGCTGCAGATATTGACAGAAAACAACCGTATGTGTTCGCATCAGGAGACCTCGGGGAGGCAATAAGAGCCTCTATGGCATTCCCTTTTTATTTCCCTCCGGTAATTGACAGCGGCAAAGTGTTTTATGATGGCGGACTGTATAACAACTTCCCGATGGATGTGCTTAAAAAAGAATTCGCTCCGGATATTATCATAGGAGTAAACGTAGTCGACAGCTCCTACAAAGGAATTGACGAAAATCTTTTCTCTCAGGTAAGAACCATGATCGTCCAGAAAACAAACTATAACCTCATTGATTCCAACAGCATCCTGATAAAACCTGATGCAGAAGCAGGACTGCTGGATTTTGAAGAAACCAGGAGCCTTGTTGACTCCGGCTATGTTGCAGCCATGCGAAACATTGAGAGGATAAAGAGCTTAATACAGAAAAGAAGACCTTCCGTAGAAATAAATGAGAAACGAAAAAACTTCATAGCAAAGCAATCGCCTATACTCATAGAAGAAGTGGATGTGAGTGGAATTACTGCCGGACAGGCTTCTTATGTAAAAAAGATTCTCAAACCGGAAGCTGCTCCCATAAACTTCTGGAAATTAAAGTCAAGATACTTCAAACTTGCTGCCGACCCGAACATAAAGAAGCTTTTCCCAAAGCTCCTGTTTAATAAATTGAGCGGGTATTTCAGGCTGTCCCTCGATATCAGGCAAGAACAAGACTTTATTACCCAGTTCGGAGGCAATTTCGCCTCCCGCCCCGTCAACGAGGGATTCATAGGGGCAGAATACCACCAGTGGGGAAAACAATCCCTATCCCTCTCTGCCAATACCTATTTCGGGAAACTGTATACCTCCGGCCAGGTAAAAATGCGCAGCGACTTCCCCGGCATCATCCCTTTTTTCATAGAACCTGAAATCACTGTCAACTCCTGGGATTTCTTTCACAGCAGCTCTGCCTTTTTCGAGTACGTAAAGCCTCCTTACCTCATACAAACAGACCAGAATTATGCACTCAACCTCGGATTACCCGTTAGAAATAAAGGGAAGCTGCTGCTCGGCAGCGCCCTCGCCAAAATCTCCAACGATTATTACCAGTCCGAACATTTCGAAAAATCCGATACCGCCGACCGCACTAACGTGAATACCATCACTGCATATCTTAATTTCGAGAGAAGTACCCTCAACAGGAAACTCTATGCTAATACGGGTAGTTTCCTCGCCGTCAGGCTCCGCTACATCGAAGGCAACGAATACTCCATCCCCGGATCTACCTCCGTTGACTTAAACGAACATTTTAAACACCACGAATGGTGGCACCTTAAATTTACCTGGGATGATTACTTTAAACAAAAAGGTCATCTCAGGATGGGCTTCTACTCTGAAGCTGTTATCTCCAACCAGCCGTTTCTCAGCAATTATACTGCTACTATCCTCTCGGCTCCCGCCTTTGAGCCCGTTCAGGAAACAAAAACGCTGTTCCTCTCAAACTTCCATGCACACAACTATCTCGGCACGGGGCTGAAAGCAATCTTCAGCATCAGGTATGGTATAGAACTCCGCCTGGAAGGATATGCCTTTCAACCCTATCAGGAAATTCTGAGAAATGCCAGTGATTTTTCGGTCCAATACGGAACCCCCTTTTCAAAAAGATACTTTATCGCTACCGCAGCAGCAGTATACAACAGCCCCATAGCTCCCCTCAGCCTCAGCGTGAATTACTATCACGGCAAAGACCCTGATTTTCTTAAATCACTCAGTGTGATGCTTCATTTCGGCTATATAATCTTCAACAAAAGAGCACTGGAATAACCCAGAACTTACCTCATTCAGTATAATGAACTCAGGCCCGCTGTCTAAAATATTACGATTTCTCTTCAGCATATACGGTATCCTGGTATACCTCCTGTTCTCCACAGCTTCGCTGCCTTTTTATTTTATTATTTTCTCCTGTTTTCCTGCAAAAAAATCTCCCCATACCGCTCACGTGGTCTCAAGAATTGTTTTCCGGCTTTTTCTTTCTTTCTTCCTGATTCGCATTGATATAAAAGGAACAGAATTTGTCTCATCCAAAAAAACCTATGTATTTATTTGCAACCACAGATCCCTGCTCGACATCCCGCTTGCTGCCCTCTCCTGTAAAAACACTTTCCGGTTCCTCTCAAAAATTGAACTGACAAAAATTCCCGTTATGGGATATGTTATCAGAAAGTTATACATCGCTGTGGACAGGAGCAGTAAAGAAAACCGCAGCAAAAGTTTTGAAACAATGAAAAAGTCCATCGTAGATGGAATCTCAGTATTCCTTTTTCCGGAAGGAACAAGAAATAAAACATCAAACCTGCTGCTCGATATGCGCGAAGGAGCTTTCCGGCTTGCAATAGAAACACAGACTCCCATTGCTATACTTACAGTACTTAATTCCCATGAACTCCTCCCTCCTTCAGGACTGATGGCCCTCCGGCCGGGAACACTGCATGCCATCTGGTCGGAACCAATCGAAACAAAAGGTATGTCTGCCGATGATTTTCAAACACTTAAAACAAAAGCTCACCGCCTCATGAAAGATAATCTGGAAAACTATATTTCCGGCAGGTGACAGATTCATTATCTTTACCGCTCGCTGTATAAAACCACAAGTATGGATTTCCTACCCCCTCAAATAGCAGCATACGCCGAAACATATACCGCCCCCGAACCTGCAGTGCTGTCATCCCTCAACAGGGAAACAAATGCAAAAGTCCTCATGCCCCGCATGCTCTCTGGCCACATGCAGGGGCGAATACTCTCCATGCTGAGTAAAATGGTCCGCCCGGAAAGAATCCTTGAAATAGGAACCTACACCGGGTATTCAGCCATCTGCCTTTGTGAAGGACTGTCTGATGGCGGGATTCTTCACACCATTGATATAAATGAAGAACTCGCATCAATGGTAAGGAGATATTTCAGGGAAGCAAACCTTGAGGACAAAATTAAATACCATACCGGGAATGCCGTCAATATCTTACCTCAGATAAACGAAATTTTTGACCTTGTTTTTATTGATGCGGATAAGGAAAATTATTCTTTGTACTTCGACTTGGTGTTTGACAAGGTGAAAAAAGGCGGTTACATCATCGCAGACAATGTACTATGGAGCGGGAAGGTTACAGAGCCGGAACCTGCTATGGATAAAGATACCCGGGCGCTTGCGGCTTATTGCAGAAAACTACAGCATGATAAGCGGCTCGAAAACATACTGCTCCCTGTAAGAGACGGGCTTATGATAAGCCGGAAACTGATCTGAATAACTTATCATGAAAATTGACCTGAGAAGCGACACCGTTACAAAGCCCACCAGGGAAATGCTGGAAGCCATGTTCAGCGCACAGGTGGGAGATGATGTATTCGGCGAAGACCCCACTGTAAATAAGCTCGAAGAAAAAGCAGCATCCATTTTCGGTAAAGAAGCAGCCCTCTTCTGCCCCTCCGGAACAATGAGCAACCAGATCTCTGTAAAGGTCCTCACACAGCCACAGGACGAGGTTATCTGTGAACGATACAGTCATATCTATAACTTCGAGGCCGGCGGACTGGCTTTTAATTCCGGAATCTCCGCAAGACTTATCAGCGGGGACCGCGGCCGGATAAGCGCAGTAGAAATTGCAGAAGAGATTAATCCGCATAATGATCATTACGCACATACATCACTCGTATCCCTGGAAAATACTTCCAACCGCGGAGGAGGAAGCTTCTATTCCCTCAGCACAATTAAAGAAATTTATGCTGTGTGTCGGAAAAACAACCTGAAGCTTCACCTTGACGGAGCAAGGATATTTAATGCCCTCTGCGAAACCAAAGACACTCCGGACGCTGTCGGAAAATACTTTGATACTATTTCTGTATGTCTCTCCAAAGGACTCGGGACTCCAGCAGGCTCCCTTGTGCTGTCAAGCACTGATAATATAAAAAAAGCAAGGCGGGTACGAAAAGTAATGGGCGGAGGTATGAGGCAGGCAGGTTACTTCGCATCAGCAGGCATTTATGCCCTTGACCATCATGTCGGAAGACTGAAAGAAGATCACCGGAGAGCTAAGGCTCTTGCAGAGATAATCATGGGAAGCCCTCATCTCGAAGAACTCATGCCGGCAGATACAAACATCATTATATTCAGGCTTTCCCCTTCCCTCAGGAGCGAAGTACTGCTCCAAAAACTTACCGACGAAAATATTCTCGCCATCGGGTTCGGAAAACAAACCATCCGCATGGTAACACATCTTGACTTTACAGATGACATGCTTGACAAAACAATCAAAGTTCTGAGGAAACTTCTGTACTCCTGATAGTCAATGAGGCGCATACCTCAGAAGAACAAATGCTATACCTGCAAACAGGATATTCGGAATCCATACCGCAAGCAATGGCGATAATCCTCCTCCCGTGGCAAAGGTATATGACACCTGCATGAAAAATATATAAGCGAAACTGAGTACCAATCCGAAAACAATTTGTAATCCAAACCCTCCCCGGATTTTTCTTCCTGCAACCGAGACTCCTATCACGGTCAGGATAAACGTGGCAAAAGGAACAGCCGTCCGCCTGTATTTCTCAACAAGATAAAATTCCGTGTTTTCTGCACCCCGGAGTTCCTCCTGCCTTATAAAATGACTCAACTCCACGTTATCCATTGTCTCAATATTGTTGATCCTCTGGGTAAAATCAGCAGGAGTTAATGCAAGAGTGGTATCAAAGGAAGATCCGGATACCAGTACCTCATCCATTCCCCTGATCTCCCTTATGTGATAATTCATGACATGCCATTTGTGCTGTATGCTGTCCCACCGCACAGCATCCGCCATCAGTTTGTAGGTGAGTTTCCCGTCCTTTATCCGCTCAAGCGAAAACCGGAAACCTACCTGCTCGATGTTGTTGAAGTTATCAAAATATACAAACTCCCCGGGACTGATCTGGCGGTGAATATTACGCGAACGATAAACATACTTGTTCTTGATATACCTGTTCTCAAACTCCAGCCTGACCTTGTTTGCATGTGGGATTACCCACCCGCTGAAATAAAATGCGATACCCGCAAGCAGGGTGGAGACCAGCATATATGGATATAAAAGCCTCCTGAAGCTGACACCGCTGTTCAGAATCGCAATTATCTCGGTATTATTTGCCATACGTGCTGTAAAAAAAATAACTGCTATGAAAACAAACAAAGGAGCCAACAGGTTTGCGAAGTAAGGAATGAAGTTAAAGTAGTATTCAAAGATGATTGCCTTTACCGGAGCCTGCTTTTCTAAAAAATCATCTAGCTTCTCGGTTATATCCCATATCACGCACACTGTAAGTATAAGTGTAAGTGAAAAGAAAAAGGTAATGAGAAACTTCCTGATGATGTACCTGTCAATTATTTTCATTGCTCAGAGTCTCCTTCCCAATTCGCTTACCATTTTCTCTTTCCAGGTTCTGAAAGTACCATTAATTATCTGCTTCCGGGCTTCGGCTGTAAGCCAGGTATAAAATGCGAGGTTGTGAAGTGAAGCTATTTGCGCTCCAAGCATTTCTTTTGAAACAATAAGATGCCGGAGATAAGCCTTTGAATAAGCCTGGTCAACAAAGGAAGTTCCCTCGGGGTCCACGGGACTTGTATCATCTTTCCATTTCTCATTCCTCATGTTCATTGTCCCCCTTCGCGTATACAAAGTTCCGTTGCGCCCATTCCTAGTGGGTATTACGCAATCAAACATGTCTATTCCAAGAGCTATGCACTCAATAATATTTATGGGGGTCCCGACACCCATAAGGTAACGGGGTTTTTGCTCAGGTAAAAGACCGCACACAACTTCTGTCATTTTATACATCTCTTCCGCAGGTTCTCCCACAGACAAACCACCAATAGCATTCCCATCCCGATCGTATGAGGCTACCACCTCGGCAGATTTTACCCTCAGGTCTTTATACACGCTCCCCTGCACTATAGGGAAAAGGAACTGATCGTATCCGTATTTTCCGCCTGTAGCATCGAACTGCGAACAACACCTTTCGAGCCAACGGTGTGTCAAATCCATTGATCTGCGGGCATAAGTATAATCGCATGGATAAGATACGCACTCATCAAAAGCCATGATAATATCAGCACCTATGCTTCTCTGTATATCTATTGCATACTCCGGCGAAAAAAATCGTGATGAACCGTCAATATGTGACTTGAAAGACACTCCTTCCTCTTCTATTTTCCGGCTCTCTGCAAAAGAATATACCTGGAAGCCCCCGCTGTCAGTCAACATTGGTTTTTCCCATCCTGTAAACCGGTGCAATCCTCCCGCCTTTTCTATTATTTCAGTACCGGGCCTGAGGTATAAATGGTATGTATTTCCAAGTATTATCTGGGCGCCCGCATCACCGGCAAGATCCCGCTGCTGCACCCCCCTGACACTTCCATTGGTGCCCACAGGCATAAAAACAGGAGTGCTGAGAGACCCATGACCGGTAGTGATTTCTCCCGCACGGGCACTGCTCTCAGGATCCTTCGCCGAAACAACAAATTTCATGAAATATTAACGGGAAATTGTGCAAAACTTGTCAAAGATATATATAATGTGTTTTAATAGATAATTTAGTTTTGCGTGTCTTCAAACTCTCTTTCGTGGATACACTCATAGATTCTTCTAACCTCACAGGGTTCATTTTCTTCCTCATTACCGCGAATTGTGCCGTCATACAGATTTCATATTTCCTGATCGCTTTCACAGGACCTGCTTTTTATAAATCGAAGAAAAATAAAAACATCATGCACCCGGTATCAGTAATAATAAGCGCCCGGAATGAAATCGAAAATCTGAAAAAAAACCTTCTTCTGTTCCTCGAACAGGATTACCCCGATTATCAGGTTGTAGTTGTTAATGATTGCTCCTGGGATGATTCAGAACTTTTTCTCAATGAAATGTCCCAGAAATACCCTCACCTCAAAGTTGTAACTCTCCTGGAACAGGAACGCTATCTCCATGGAAAAAAATTCGCCCTCACCATGGGAATCAAAGCATCAAAATATGATTGCCTTCTGTTTTCTGATGCAGACTGCCGCCCGGCCGGGAAAGACTGGATCAGGCTGATGCAGTCTCATTTTAGCCAGAAGACTAATATTGTTCTCGGCTACGGCGCTTATGAAAAAAGACAGGGGCTTTTAAATAAACTTATCCGCTTTGATACATTCTTCAATGCTATGCAGTTTTTATCATACAGCCTTGCCGGTTTACCATATATGGGTGTTGGAAGAAACCTTGCCTATTCCAAATCCATGTTTTTTAAAAACAAAGGTTTCGCCCGGCACCAGCATGTAATTTCGGGAGATGATGATCTCTTTGTAAATGAAACCGCGAACGCCTCAAACACCATTATTGAAATTGAGCCGGGCGCATTTACTATATCTGATCCGGAAAAAACGATGCCAGCCTGGTTCAGGCAAAAAAGAAGACATCTTACCACCGCCTCTCATTATAGAGCAAAACACAAGTTTTTTCTTGGATTATTTTCGTTAACTCAATTCTGTTTCTATGCCGGCATTGTCTTCCTTCTAATTTATCGGTTCGATTACCGCATTGTAGTAATTATGTACGCCTCAAGACTATCTGTCCAGACAATTATATATGGGAAAAACATGAGTAAGCTCAAAGAGTTTGACCTGCTGTGGCTCCTGCCTGTTTATGATTTTTTTATTATTCTTTTTTACGTTACATTAGCCATATCTAACCTCGTGTCCAAACCTAGTAAATGGAAGTAAATCCTAACCTTTCAGAGAAAGCTCTTCAGGATTATAAACTGGTCAGGCAGGCCGTTGAATCAACTGACCAGAAAGCCTATACAGAGCTCATGAAAAGGTATAAGGACGCCATCTATTTTATGCTTCTGAAGATGGTTAATAATAGAGACGATGCAGAAGATCTCTCAATAGAAGCCTTCGGGAAAGCTTTCAAAAACCTCCACCAGTATACCCCTGAATTCGCTTTCAGCACATGGCTGTTCAGGATAGCTACGAATAACTGTATAGATTTTATAAGAAAAAAAAGAAAGAATATCGTTTCTCTTGATAAGAATTTTGAAAACGAAGAGGGTGATGAAATATCAATAAGCCTTACCGCTGATGTTCTTGACCCTGAAGAAAATTTCATCAGGAAACAAAAAGCCGTGCTGATGCACGAGATTGTTGATAAACTGAAACCCCGCTATAAAAGGCTCGTCGAACTCAGGTATTTTCATGAGCTGGCTTATGAAGAAATTGCCGAACAGCTTAACCTACCCCTGGGAACTGTTAAAGCCCAGCTTTTCAGGGCAAGAGAGTTTTTGTTCCAGATTTTAAAAGGCAACCAGAAAAACATTTAACTTTCCTTCCCGGCACGAATGGATGATGTATCCCTGGTTTTGAAGTATTTTCCCGGACTTTCCCATTCTCAACTTTCAAAATTCAGGCAACTCGGGGAGCTATACTCATACTGGAACGAAAAGGTCAACGTAATATCAAGGACGGATATTGAATTTTTATATGAACATCACGTACTGCATTCGCTGGGACTTGCAAAAATAACAACCCTTAAAAAAGGGACTTCTGTGCTTGACATCGGCACGGGGGGGGGCTTTCCTGGTATTCCTCTTGCTATTTTGTTCCCGGAGGTTCAATTTACCCTTGCAGATTCAATACAAAAAAAGACAAAAGTAGTACAGGAAATCTGCAAAACAATAAACGTGGAAAATGTAACAATATTCAACGGCAGGGCTGAAGACATTAAAGGGCTGTATGATTTTTCCATCAGCCGCGCAGTAACAAAACTGTACCAGCTTCTCAAATGGTCCAAGGACAAAATAAAAATTGAAAGTATTAATTCAATTGCAAACGGCCTTTTCTGTTACAAAGGGGGTAATATTACAGATGAATTGTCCGGCATAAATCCGGGGATCCACTCCCGCGTCTATAACCTCGGAGACTTTTTCCCGGGTTCATTCTTCCTGGAGAAAAAAATAATTCACATACCGGTCAAACCTGTAAATAAAAAGTAATACCTTTGATTCTCTAAAAATTCATTCTCATGAAAAGAACATTTCAGCCTTCAAGAAAAAAAAGACAAAACAAGCATGGCTTCAGGAAAAGAATGTCAACAGCCAACGGAAGAAGGGTTCTTGCATCACGCAGGGCAAAGGGCAGGAAAAGGCTCACTGTATCTGATGAGAAAAGAAACAAATAAATAAAGTTTTAACTAATAAATTGGTATTAGAGAGTCCGGACCCTCTTGTCCGCAAAAGCGAATTAAAAAAAGTTTTTCAATAAGTAAATCAATCCCGGTTTACTTTGGCGATTACCAAAGCCGTTTTTCTTGTCCCCTCAGAAAATATTTTACAGAACCTCCTACTCATTTTCAGTACAATACAATATATAACAGTCCATAAAAAGTTATTGTATTGAAAACATCTCATTTTTTATTACTTCCTGTTACAATTCATTCAACCTGGGATTAGGATGTGAACAAACAAAAAGCCCCGGTTCGTTATGAACCGGGGCTCTATAAATATGGCAACGACATACTCTCCCGGGTGTTACCCCAGTACCATCTGCGCTGATGGGCTTAACTTCTCTGTTCGGTATGGGAAGAGGTGTACACCATCGCTAAAGTCACCATAAGATCTTATGCTGTTATGTGGAAAACAGCAATGACAATTGAGAAAGAAAATACAAACCATTCAAACATTTCCCCTGATATAAAGCTTACGGGTAATTAGTATTGCTCAGCTTTGACATTACTGTCTTTACACTTGCAACCTATCAACGTAGTAATCTTCTACGGCCCTTAAAAGAAGTCTTATCTTGAAGCAAGTTTCGCGCTTAGATGCTTTCAGCGCTTATCTTAACCGAACATAGCTACCCTGCACTGCAGCTGGCGCCACAACAGGTACACTAGAGGTTCGTCCGACTCGGTCCTCTCGTACTAGAGTCAGGCCTCCTCAAACTTCTAACGCCCACAACAGATAGGGACCGAACTGTCTCACGACGTTCTGAACCCAGCTCGCGTGCCACTTTAATCGGCGAACAGCCGAACCCTTGGGACCTTCTCCAGCCCCAGGATGTGACGAGCCGACATCGAGGTGCCAAACCTCCCCGTCGATGTGAGCTCTTGGGGGAGATCAGCCTGTTATCCCCGGCGTACCTTTTATCCTTTGAGCGATGGCCCTTCCATGCGGAACCACCGGATCACTATATCCTACTTTCGTACCTGATCGACTTGTAGGTCTCACAGTCAAGCACCCTTATGCTATTGCGCTCAACGCACGGTTACCAAGCGTGCTGAGGGTACCTTTGAAAGCCTCCGATACTCTTTTGGAGGCGACCACCCCAGTCAAACTACCCACCATGCAGTGTCTCCCGATTGTGTCGGGATTAGACCACAAGTAAATGAAGGGTGGTATTTCACTGGTGACTCCATCCCGCCTAGCGGCGGAACTTCAAAGTCTCCCACCTATTCTACACATCATTTACCCGAAGTCAGTGCAAAGTTATAGTAAAGGTGCACGGGGTCTTTCCGTCCCGTTGCGGGTACTCGGCATCTTCACCGAGACTACAATTTCACCGAGCTCATGGCTGAGACAGAGCCCAAGTCGTTACACCATTCGTGCAGGTCGGAACTTACCCGACAAGGAATTTCGCTACCTTAGGACCGTTATAGTTACGGCCGCCGTTTACCGGGGCTTCGGTTCAAAGCTTCGACTTGCGTCTGACTTCTCTCCTTAACCTTCCGGCACCGGGCAGGTGTCAGGCCTTATACTTCATCTTTCGATTTAGCAAAGCCATGTGTTTTTGATAAACAGTCGCTTGGGCCATTTTACTGCGACCAGACGTTACCGTCTGGTACCCTTTATCCCGAAGTTACAGGGTTAATTTGCCGAGTTCCTTAGCCATGATTCACTCGAGCACCTTAGGATTTTCTCCTCGACTACCTGTGTCGGTTTGCGGTACGGGTGGCATAAACATAAGTTTAGCGGGTTTTCTTGGAAGTCTGATTAGGGTCATTATCCGCATCGGCGAACCTCCGCGGTACTATCACCTTCGACAGAACTTACGGATTTACCTGCAAGTCCTAAATCTACAAGCTTTAATCTCGAATTCCGTTTCGAGACAGACCTTTCACTACTCCGTCACCACATCACTATTTATGCCAGTACAGGAATATTAACCTGTTGTCCATCGACTTTTCCGTTCGGATACATCTTAGGACCCGACTAACCCTGATCCGATTAACGTTGATCAGGAAACCTTAGTCTTTCGGTGTCCGGATTTTTCATCCGGATTATCGTTACTTATGCCTACATTTGCTTTTCTATCCGCTCCAACAGTCCTTACGAACTATCTTCAGCGCAGAATAGAATGCTCTCCTACCAATCATACATTGCTGTATGTTCCATAGCTTCGGTAATATGCTTTATGCCCGCTTATCATCCACGCCCAATCGCTCGACTAGTGAGCTGTTACGCACTCTTTAAATGAATGGCTGCTTCCAAGCCAACATCCTAGCTGTCAAAGCAATCGGACCACGTTTGATCAACTTAGCATATATTTGGGGACCTTAGCTGATGGTCTGGGTTATTCCCCTCTCGCCCTCGGACCTTAGCACCCAAGGGCTCACTCCCAGTCATATGTCATAGTATTCGGAGTTTACCTGAGTTTGGTAGGCGGTGAAGCCCCCTAGCCCAAATAGTAGCTCTACCTCTATGACACTAATCCTGAGGCTGTTCCTAAAAACATTTCGGAGAGTACGAGCTATTTCTCAGTTTGATTAGCCTTTCACCCCTACCCACAATTCATCCGAGAACTTTTCAACGTTCACCAGTTCGGTCCTCCATCCCGTGTTACCGGGACTTCAACCTGATCATGGGTAGATCACAAAGTTTCGCGTCTACCCCCTCTGACTATGCGCCCTATTCAGACTTGCTTTCGCTTCGGCTCCTCCCGGCACTTTCATGCCAGGATTAACCTTGCCAGAGAGGAGTAACTCGTAGGCTCATTATGCAAAAGGCACGCTGTCATACAGACCTTTTACAGTCTGTACTCCAACCGCTTGTAAGCACATGGGTTCAGGTTCTATTTCACTCCTCTGTTCGAGGTTCTTTTCACCTTTCCCTCACGGTACTAGTACACTATCGGTCTCTCAGTAGTATTTAGCCTTGCCAGATGGTCCTGGCAGATTCACGCAGGATTTCACGTGTCCCGCGTTACTCAGGATACCACTAGAAAACAAGATCTTTACGCTTACGGGATTGTCACCCTCTGTGATGCTTCTTTCCAAAAGCTTCTGCTTAAATCCTGCTTTCATGTTGTGGTCCTACAACCTCCCGTCAGCCGTAACTGCCGGGATTTGGGCTGTTCCCATTTCGCTCGCCACTACTTTGGGAATCACTATTGTTTTCTCTTCCTCCAGGTACTTAGATGTTTCAGTTCCCTGGGTTAGCTTCCTTTCGGATTGCCGGTCTTCAACCGGTAGGGTTGCCCCATTCGGAAATCTCCGGATCAAAGGTTATTTGCACCTCCCCGGAGCTTAGCGCAGCTTATCACGTCCTTCATCGCCTCTGAGAGCCAAGGCATCCACCATGTGCCCTTATTTACTTTCCTATCAAACGAAATGTTTGAATTTGTTTTGTATTTTCTTTCTTCAATATGTCAAAGAACGCAGCCTTAAAACTGTAGCTTAAAGGCTTTGAGAAGATCACCGGGTTTGAACCGGAAGCATGCCTTTCACATGCGGGCCCCTGTCGGCCATGTCTTCTGTCATAATATCAAGAACATTTCTTCTTTTTGAGAACCGGAGGGTGAGGATACCCGGCCGGGCTCATCATTTTCACAACTCTCTGGAGTATATCCACCGGGCCGCACCGACGGCGAAGGTGGAGGCTATCGGAATCGAACCGATGACCCCCAGCTTGCAAGGCTGGTGCTCTAGCCAGCTGAGCTAAGCCCCCGATTTTTATTCCGGGAAAATTAAATCCCCCGGTTTAACTGGATTCTTTTTTATTCAGAACCTTGAGTAGTCCCGAGCAGATTTGAACTGCTGACCCCTACATTATCAGTGTAGTGCTCTGACCAACTGAGCTACGGGACTTTATAAAGCCAAGTGGGCTTTATTGTGTTTCCTGACTCTTGGAGCAGAACCATACATAACATAAGCTTGTCGGGGCTTTTGTAAAGATTCCTCAATTAAACAAATAAGTTTGAAGAAAAGAAAGGAAATAATAAACATAACTGCCGGTAAAGACAGCTATAAAACAAACCTCTCCAGAAAGGAGGTGTTCCAGCCGCACCTTCCGGTACGGCTACCTTGTTACGACTTAGCCCCAGTCATCGGTTTTACCTTAGGCGACTCCTTGCGGTTATCGACTTCAGGTACTCCCGACTTCCATGGCTTGACGGGCGGTGTGTACAAGGCCCGGGAACGTATTCACCGCGTCATTGCTGATACGCGATTACTAGCGAATCCAGCTTCATGAGGTCGAGTTGCAGACCTCAATCCGAACTGAGACGAAATTTAGAGATTAGCATCATGTTGCCATGTAGCTGCCCTTTGTTTTCGCCATTGTAGCACGTGTGTAGCCCCGGACGTAAGGGCCGTGCTGACTTGACGTCATCCCCACCTTCCTCACCGCTTGCGCGGGCAGTCTCATTAGAGTCCCCAGCTTTACCTGTTGGCAACTAATGATAGGGGTTGCGCTCGTTGCGGGACTTAACCCAACACCTCACGGCACGAGCTGACGACAGCCATGCAGCACCTAGTTTCGTGTCCTTTCGGTCTCCCGACTTTCATCGGGATTCACTAACTTTCAAGCCCGGGTAAGGTTCCTCGCGTAGCATCGAATTAAACCACATGCTCCTCCGCTTGTGCGGGCCCCCGTCAATTCCTTTGAGTTTCAATCTTGCGACCGTACTCCCCAGGTGGATAACTTAATGCTTTTGCTTAGATGCTGACTGTGTATCGCCAACATCGAGTTATCATCGTTTAGGGCGTGGACTACCAGGGTATCTAATCCTGTTTGATCCCCACGCTTTCGTGCCTCAGCGTCAGTTACAGTTTAGCAAGCTGCCTTCGCAATCGGTGTTCTGTGTCATATCTAAGCATTTCACCGCTACATGACACATTCCGCCCACCTCAACTGTACTCAAGACTGACAGTATCAATGGCAGTTCCCCCGTTAAGCGGGGGGCTTTCACCACTGACTTATCAATCCGCCTACGCACCCTTTAAACCCAGTAAATCCGGATAACGCTCGGGTCCTCCGTATTACCGCGGCTGCTGGCACGGAGTTAGCCGACCCTTATTCTTACGGTACTATCAACCCCCGACACGTCGGGGGGGTTTCTCCCGTACAAAAGCAGTTTACAACCCATAGGGCCGTCATCCTGCACGCGGCATGGCTGGATCAGAGTTGCCTCCATTGTCCAATATTCCTTACTGCTGCCTCCCGTAGGAGTCTGGTCCGTGTCTCAGTACCAGTGTGGGGGATCATCCTCTCAGACCCCCTACCCATCGTCGCCTTGGTGAGCCGTTACCTCACCAACTAGCTAATGGGACGCATGTCTATCTTTAACCGCCGGAGCTTTAGTTTCCCGATGATGCCACCAGAAAATATTATGGGGTATTAATTCCGATTTCTCGGAGCTATTCCCCAGTTAAAGGAAAGTTACATACGCGTTACGCACCCGTGCGCCGGTCGCCGGCATGTATTGCTACACCCGCTGCCCCTCGACTTGCATGTATTAGGCCTGCCGCTAGCGTTAATCCTGAGCCAGGATCAAACTCTCCATTGTAAAGTTTGATCTCTTCCGGATATTTCGATCCGAAAGAATTTGTCTCAAGAGTTGTTCTCAATTCCTCCCGGCAAAACCGGGAAGAAAGGCTTATTATTTCCTATCAATTCTTCAAAGAACGTTATATTAATTTTACCTCCCTTTCGGGAGCTAAAAACAACATTATCAATTTTTGAGGGCTGCAAAGATAAAAATGTTTTTTTATTCCATGCAAATTATTTCTAACTATTTTTTAAAAGAAGCATTCTGTCTTTCTTCGGTCAGTTCAAAAAGCCCGGTGCCGCAGAATTTGCAGGTGGTATAAGAGATGTTCTTTATTCTTTAATAAAAAGTGCCTGTTTCAGTCCGTGGAAACAGGTAAGTTTCAAAAAGTACATTCCTCCCGTGAGACCGGTTGTATTAATCCTTATTTGGTCAGCATCTTTTTTCAGGGGAAATACTTCTTCATACATGATATTTCCCAACATGTCTACTATGCTTAAACTGACCGTTTCATTTTCCTTAAGCTGAAACCTGCAAGTAAGTTCAGAGGAAACAGGAACAGGGGAAACCGTCATTCCCGATACGCGAAAATGTTCAATAGCAATAGAAGTCCTTTGCGAGTATGTGTAATGGCCGTTATAGTCAAATTGTTTAAGGCGGTAAACCATGACTGGCTCAGCACCGGTAGAGAAATCTCCGTTCAACGGGTATTTATCAGTAAATGAATAGTGCCGGGGAGTGCTGCTGTTCCCGGCGCCTTCCACTCTTCCTATTTCTTCAAAAGTATTTCCATCAATGCTTTTTTCAACAATAAAATAATTGTTATTGATTTCTTCTGCAGTACGCCAACGAAGGATATTTTCTTCGCCAATATTTTCCCCGGTAAAGGAAAGGATATCGATGGGCAGAGTTGCACACAAAGCAGTGGGTGTGCTAGTCCATCCGCTCGAGGAAGTGAGGGAAGACTGAGGAGTAACAGCTGGTGTTGTTCCGACATTTCCAGTGGAGTATGATTCACCCGGTGTGGCAGTTGTAATGGTACCAGGCACAGGTTCATCGCAGCCCCCCGATCCGATATTGCCGCTGGCATCAGTTTTTATCACATACACATCCATATCTCCGCCGGCAGAGAAGTTCCCGGTATAACCGGCGAGAGCGAACCCTCCATCTGTAGTTTGACGGGCATCGTAACAGTAAATATCGGTCGTTCCGCTATATGTTTTTGACCAAAGCAAGCTGCCTGAGGAGTTAACCTTAAGTAAGTACATAGCAGAGATGCCGGGATTAAGACCAAGGCCGGTGGTAGTCCCGGAGACAACGTACTCTCCCGTAGATAGCTGCTGCACTGCATCGCCATATTCATCATACGTATTTTCACCGAATACTTTGCTCCATCCTGCCCCCGCAGCCACGTTGCCAAGGGAGTTTGTTTTAATAAGATACACATCCCTGGTACCGGAACCAAAGCTATCGGAAAAACCTGTTATAATATAGCCTCCATCGGCGGTTTGCTGTACGGCATAAGCTTCGTCATCCCCGGAGCCTCCGTATGTTTTTGTCCATGACACTGTTCCGGCGGAATTTGTTTTTACAAGATAGACATCTCTGAACCCGGCTCCATAGCAAGCAGTGTAGCCGGCAAGAATAAAACCGCCATCAGCTGTTTGCTGCCCCGCCCATCCTTCATCGTAACCGGTGCTGCCGCCGTATGTTTTCATCCACCCGAAGGTACCGTCAGATGCAAATTTTGCAAGATAGGCATCTTCTCCGCCGAGACCGAAAGAGGAAGTATTGCCAACGAGCATGAAGGTACCATCAGCATTCTGCCACACGTTGGTACCGTCATCAATGGCGGCTCCGCCGATATTACGGCTCCAGGCGTAGGCTCCGGTTGAGGTTGCTTTCACTATATACCCATCTCCACCGGACCCAAAGCTATAGCTGGTTCCGGCCATGATATATCCCTGATCGGCAGTCTGCCTTACTCTCCAGAAATACTCATCGGATGCGCTTCCTCCATAAGTCTGAAGCCAGGAAACATTTCCGTTGGAGGCAAGTTTGAGGAGAAAAAAATCCGTCCATCCGGAGCCCCAGGTATCAGTCTGGCCGGCGACAATATAACCTCCGTCCAATGTAGGATATATAGAGGAAGCCGACTCCGAGCCGGAGCCCGCATAGGTTTTTACAAAGTTTTGTGAATGAGTAACAGGGCTGTAAAAAATGGCAGCCATGTATAGATATAAAGCAATCTTTTTTCTGGGGGAAATCTTCATAAGCAGGAGGGTTTTAATCAGTTGGCCGCAAACGAATGTGTAATTATACAGTTTTTCCTCCTATTGGTTTCATTTTATAAATTTCAGTTTTTAACCAATACATATCCAACACAAAAACAGGGTGTACGTGGAGGTCTGTCAAGCCTGTAACAGAAAGTCATTTTTTGACAAACTTCATTTGCTCACGGGAATAGCCATTGTCTATGCTAAGGAAATAAAAACCGCATGGAAGTGCATTTATATTCAGCATTACTTTATTCAATCCTTTCAATGACTTTACTTTTTCTTTGAGCAGATTATTTCCCATGAGATCAGTAATCATGAAAGAAGTGACTGAATTTTCCCCGGCATAGAACGCACAGTTTAGCTCGCAAGAGGCAGGTACGGGGTATATTTCTGATTTAGTGCTTTGTTGATTTGCAATTGATATTGTTTCTGAATATGAAAACTGTCCGTCATTATCAACCTGACGGAGGCGATAGTAAGTTCTGTCGGGAAAAGGATTTATGTCTTTGAAGACATAATCAGTACGGGAATCTGAGTTACCGGCACCCTTCTCGATCCCAATCTGATGGAATGACTCTCCGTCCCGACTTCTCTCAACTATAAAATGGCTATTGTTTCTTTCTGTTGCGAGAGACCACGTAAGGACATTCGCGCCGTCTTCATTATGCACTGTAAAAGAAAGGAATTCCACGGGCAGTATACATCCGCAGCTTAAAGGTTCCCGGGTAAGGGTAATTCCTTCTCCTGCCATATATATTTCACCTGATGCAGATCCGGGGATTGCAACGGTTCCACCGGGTCCGACGGGCCCAGCATTCGCTCCCCAGTAGCTTGCGCAGATAAGTGTTCCTGAAGGATCGAAAGACGCCATAAAGTATTCATATGCAGTTCCGTAATAAGTAGTCTGGAATGCACAGGAGGATACGGGTACTCCACCTCCCGGCTGGGCGCTTCCGGCAAGGACAATATTTCCGGAAGGGTCTGTATCCACTCCATGGCTTTCGTCATTACCGCTGCCGCCGAAGTAGGTTCCCCACAGTCTTGCCCCTGCTGAGCTGAATTTAACAAGAAATGCATCTGCGCCGCCCAAACCGCTGCCGTTAGCTGCCTGCCAGCAGCCTGCGGAGACGGGAAAATTGGTGCAGAAGGTTTTGCCTGATATCATCACATTGTTGGAAGCATCTGCAGCAATGTCGTAACTATAATCGGCGGCGGTTCCCCCGCTGCTGCCTCCGTAATAAGTAGAAAACACCCGGGCGGTTCCCCCGCTGTTAAGCTTAACAAGGAAGGCGTCGTAATACCCGGCCTTTGTCATCTGGTTATAGCCACCGGATACAGAAAGGGTAGGGAAATTGGTGGAGTATGTCCATCCTGTAACATATACGTCTTCATTGCCATCAATAACAACTCCATAAGGTTCATCGGCATTACCACCGGCGATATACGTGCCCCACTGCCTGGTCCCCGTGCTGTTAAACTTAACCACGAAAGCATCATCGGAGGTGGTGGTCCAGCCCTGGGTGTTGTATGCACCAACAGTGGCAATACAACTGCTGCAGAGAGGGCCATAAGACCTGGTAGGGCCAGTCATAAAGACATTATTAAGCGCATCCGTGTTGACATCATAGCCTTCGTCAATATAACCTCCTCCATAATAGGTTCCCCACATACGGGTACCGTTGTTCCCATCCAGTTTGACGAGGAATGCGTCTGCGGATCCTCCGCCATAGGAAGTCTGGTGAGCACCGGCGGAGCAAGGGAAGTCAGTAGAATATGCGGTACCGGAAACAAAGATATTGCTGTTTTGATCCGTGGTCACGCCATAGCCATAGTCAACGGATCCTCCGCCATAAAATGTTGCCCACAGGAGGGTTCCGTTAAGATCATACTTGGCGATACCTGCATCATAAGATCCGTTAAGCACGGTTTGGAAGGTACCGGCAGTAACGGGAAAAGTCGCAGAGAAGGCCGATCCCACCACAATTGCATCTTCAGCCGCATCGGTAGCGACATAACCTCCATAAGAACCACCGGTAGTAAGAAGCCATGTAGGATCTATGATGAGTTGTGAAGATCTGTCGTACTCACCAACTTTCACAGACACAACATTCCCATCGAGCGCATAAGCCCCTGAAATATTTTTTCTTCCTCCGGGAGTATCCTGATATATGGAAGGAATTTTCTCTTGAATATCGCCGAGGGATGTACCTATCAGCAAGCTACCCTCATAGAGAGACAGCCTTTGTGTCCCCGAGTACTTCAAATGTATGTCGGAAGGATTTCCGCCCGGCCTGACGACAAAATCATACTCCATTCCATCAGGCCTGTCGCCATACAGGACAACATCAATATTATCATATATATTTTCTATCACCACCTTATTATACGACTGCACATTTGTGATTCCCAGGGGGCAGTGCCCGAGGTAGTAATTAAAAAAGAATTTGTTTTTTTCTTCACACTTCACAAAGGCTGAGGTTTTCGCACCCGAAAATTCAATATCCACTCTGTGCATTTTTGTAAGGGAAAACTTCACAAGGGCTTCTTTTGCGACCTCATCCATAGCCTTTTCAGGGTCAGGATTCCTGTATGAAAGTTGCTGCAATGCCGGATCAGGCTGCGTCATCACATAACTAAGACCGTTCTTCCTGAGAAAAATTCCGGTGTTTCCCCTGAATGAAGTAAAAAGGACTTCAGGATGGAGACCGCCGCCCGCATCTATCAGCTGGCCTTCGTTTTTTATAAAGCCGGGGGAGGAAGGAAAAAGCCTCCCGGAGCTCCCCTGAACTTTATGAGAAGAAAAGCCAAATAGGAGAAGAAGCAGCGGAAGGAGTATTATCTTTTTCATAAGTAATGATTTAAATATTTAATTGAAAATACATACATCCGGAGAATGTTTCAAAAACAAAATATAAAATAAAACACATTTTCATTATATATAAATATGCTATTTTGATTATTTTTACGGCATTATATATATATTTAAACACCTGTTCATGAGAAAAAATAATATCCATATACATGAGCTTATCCAGCTAATGGGCAAGAATGAAAAACGTTATTTAAAATTATTCATAAAACGTTACCCTGGCGTAGAAAACAACAAGGCCATGAAGCTTTTCGACCACCTGTCCGGGGATGAAGAGCATGCCAGGCAGGCGGTTACGGGCAAACGGCCGGACCGGACCGCAGCATATCTGCAGGACATGATCATAAAAGGCATGGTTGCATACCGTTCGGGGTATTCGGTGAAAGTGCAGCTGAGGAACTTTATTTCTTTTGCAGAACTGCTCATTGAAAAAGGCGCCTACCGTGCAGCCGAAAGAATTCTGAAAAGAGCCGCCAAAATGGCTTTTAAAGCTGAACGGTTTAATGAAGCAATAAACATTATTGAATGCCGCCAAAGAATTCTTCCTGCAAAAGGAATCCTGAAAGATTTTGAAAAAAAATTCGTAAAGCTGGCAGAAGAAAAAAAACTGTTGCTGAAAAAAATAAATAATATTGATGAATACAGAGTACTCTCCTACCGTTTATCCTATATTCTTGTAACAAAAGGACTTGTCCCAAGGGAGCAGCGCGACATCAGCAAAATAAAAGCGCTAATGAAAAATCCCCTGCTGAAAAACAAAAATACAGCTCTGTCAGGCCATGCGATGATTTTTTACCATTACATCTATTCCACCTACTATTATATAACCAGCAATACAGAAGCGGAGCATGCCTCTACTCTCAGGCTGGCCCGACTTTTCGAAGCTTTTCCCACCCTGCTTGAGGTGGAATTGTTCTGGTATATTGTGGCACTCAATAACATTATGGACTCTTCTCTCAGGCAAAAAAGATACGATGAATTCATGGAGAGCCTTGAACGTTTAAAGGCGCTTCCATCGAAGGTCAAAACAACGGACATAGGGAAGTACAGGATCATCGCCCGGTCGCAGAACCTTCTGCTAAGCCTATACATACAAAAAGGAGAGTTTGAAAAAGGTCTGGGATTGGTTCCTTCTATCCTTGAAGATCTTAAGAAGCATGGGGGCAAGGTTGAAACACTGAGACTGGTTGAGTTTTACCACCGCCTGTCTATACTTTATTTTGCTGCGGGAAAATATGATGAAGCAAAAAGGTGGACGTATAAAATCCTGAATATGCCCGGCGAAGGGACCAGAGATGACCTGCAGTCACTGAGCAGGATCATGCTGCTTATTATCCATCTTGAGACCGATAACAAGGATCAAATTGATTCAATTGCCCTTAATACTTTCCGCTACCTTTCGAAGAGAAAACTTTTTTTCCGTTTTGAAAAAATAATGCTCAGGTTTACGGGAAAGATCCTGCCACAAATGCATACGGAAAAAGATCTTAGGGCTTCCTTCCGGGAGATGAGAAAAGAATTACAGGCTCTTGCGGAAGATCCTTTTGAAAGGAGAGTTTTTCAATACTTCGACTTTATTTCCTGGCTTGACAGCAAAATAGAAAACCGTCCGTTTGCCGAGGTGGTGAGAAAGAAGGCGTAATTAAGAATACGCAGATTCAGGCAGTGTGCAGTGAATTTTACTTACTCACCCTGCCCTTAACCCAATCGGTAGTAACGGATCCGGGGCGTTCGAGCGGCATGCTGAGAGCCCTGTCCCAGAGGAGGGAAGCCATTACACCAAGGGATCTTGACACTGCAAACAAAACCGTATAAAAATCATACTCCACCATCCCATAATGAATGAGCAGGACACCGGAATGAGCGTCCACATTGGGCCATGGATTCTTTACTTTCCCAAGGGAAGAAAGCACCGCAGGAGCCACCTCATAAATCATCTGCACTATTTTAAAGTTTTCATCTTCGGGGAGATACTTAAGGGCAAAATCCATCTGTGCGATATAACGCGGATCTGTTTTCCGCAACACTGCATGACCGTAGCCCGGGATAACTTTTCCTCCGGAGAGTGTTTTGTTAATGTATTCTTCTATCTGTTTTTTGCCGATAGCGCCACTGCCAAAATATTCTTTAAGGTCATTGATCCACCGCACCACTTCCTGATTTGCCAGCCCGTGGAGGGGACCTGCAAGGCCATTAATACCGGCTGAGAAAGAGTAATAAGCATCGCTTAGTGCGGAGCCTACCAGATGAGTCGCATGGGCAGAAACATTTCCACCCTCGTGATCGGCATGAATAGTAAGATACAGGCGCATCAGCCGTTTAAAATCATATTCATCGTAGCCGAGCATATGGGCAAAATTCGCAGCCCAGTCGAGCTTGGGGTCCGGTTCAATATGAATATCCGACTTATAAATCCTCCTGTATATGTATGCCGCCACCCTGGGAAGCCTTGCGATAAGGTTCATCACATCCTCGTACATAGGATCCCAATAGTCTTTTTTATTGATTCCTTTTCTATATGCAGCAGCAAACACCGACTCCGTCTGGAGTGCAAGCACAGCAGCGCTGAGCTGAGTCATGGGATGAGTAGAAAGCGGGAGAGAATCAAGCATATCAAAAACGTGTTTAGGCACATTGCTTCTTCTTGCCCAGTTATTACTGACATTGTGAACATCTTCTTCGGTAGGAAGCTCTCCCATAAGCATCAGGTAAAAAATTCCTTCGGGTAAAGGCTCTGTACCACCGGGGGCCTTAGGCAACTTAGCCCTCAGTTCGGGGATAGAGTAGCCACGGAAACGAATTCCTTCTTCGGGGTCCAGTTTGGATGTTTCGGTTACCATCCCGATCATGCCGTGCATGCCATGGTACACCTGTTCAACCGTATACTGGCCCAACACAAAATCTCCATTATCCTTAATAAGCTGCTTAATCTCGGCAGCCATCGGCAAAGCCTTCTTTGCAAATACCTCTTTTATCTTATCCATAAATTTTGCTTATCTGTTACGAAGTTATGTACGTTATAATGATTTCCAAATCCGTTACCTAACGCCTGATACCGGCTTTTTTTTCTCTTTCAATGAGGCGTTTATCTTTCAAATCTATCTGAGACATAAGGATTATGATACCCGCGGTAAGCACACCGAGAAATATAAAAACAAGAAAATAGGTATACATATTTTTTCCCAGTTTTTTCAACTTCCTCTCCACGCGTTTTTTTTTTCGTTCTTCTCTTTTTTTCTGACGGTGATGATGGTGGCGGTGATGATGGTGGTGAGAATGGGAAGAAGAATGTTCTGTGACGGCTGCGGGATCCGCAGGGGATTTATCTGTTTCAGCGGGCCGAGGCCGTTCCTGTTCAGATGCTTTAGGCTGAATCGCCTGTGAAGAAACGCCTTTCAGCAATACCCTTTTAAAGACATACCATTCTTCCTTGGTAAAATTTTGCTTCACCCTGTCGAGGGTATGGGGACGGAGATTTATAGCAGCTGCATAATTGTCATTGCCAAGGAAGTACTGCATATAAGGGTTTTCCGATATCAGCCTGATAGTTTCTCCATTACCAAGGGCAAGCCGGTATTTGATTACCAGGGCAGCAAGCACGGCCCGGCAGGTGTTATCGGGGTGAAGCGAGCGGGGATCAACTTTTCTTTTGTAAATCTCTTCCAGTTCGCCCCACTGCATTTCTCTGGAGAGTTTTACCCAGCGGTTATTATCATCAGGATGGATCGGGAAAGACAAATCGCCGGTGCTCATAAAGCAGGAATATATTTTAAATCCTTTCCGGGAAATTTTGAGCTGCTGCCGAGGGCTTCTTCGATTCTGAGGAGCTGGTTATACTTTGCGATCCGGTCGGAGCGGGAAGCGGAACCTGTTTTAATCTGCCCGGTATTCAGGGCGACTGCGAGATCGGCAATAGTAGTATCTTCCGTTTCTCCTGAACGGTGGCTAATCACAGCGGTATAGCCATTGCTCTGAGCCAGCTTTACGGCGTCAATAGTTTCGGTGAGTGTGCCTATCTGGTTAACTTTCACGAGGATGGAGTTTGCCACATTTTTCGAGATACCATCTTTGAGACGTTTCACGTTGGTTACAAACAAATCATCACCTACCAGCTGTACTTTATTTCCAAGTTTTTCCGTGAGCATCTTCCAGCCTTCCCAGTCATCTTCGGCAAGGCCGTCTTCTATAGACACTATAGGATAGTCCCTGCACCATTTTTCCCAAAATGCGACCATGGCGGCGGAGGAAAGTTTTTCTCCGGAAGATTTTTTGAGGTGATATTTTTTTGTTTTAGCGTCATAAAATTCGGATGCGGCGGCATCAATAGCAATAAAAACATCCTTGCCGGGCCTGAGGCCTGCCGTTTCCACGGCGCGAAGCACAATCTTTATAGCTTCTTCGTTGGAAGAAAGGGCGGGAGCAAAGCCGCCCTCATCGCCGACGTTTGTAGAGAGGCCGTTTTTTTTCAGCACTGATTTAAGGTGATGAAAGATTTCCGTTCCCATACGGATTGATTCTGAGAAGGAAGAGGCGCCGGCGGGCATCACCATGAATTCCTGGAAGTCAATATTATTATCTGCATGAGCCCCCCCGTTAAGGATATTCATCATGGGGACAGGCAGCAAACAGGCATTCACTCCTCCCACGTAACGAAACAAAGCCTGGCCGGAAGATGCTGCAGCAGCTTTTGCCACAGCAAGAGAAACTCCAAGAATGGCATTGGCACCGAGGTTCTCCTTGTTCTCCGTTCCATCCATATCAATCATGGCTTTATCCACGTGGGCCTGGTCAAATACCGAATAGCCTTTCAGTTCTTCACTGATAGCCTTATTGATATTGCTGACCGCCTTCAGGACACCTTTCCCGAGGAACTTGCCTTTATCGTTATCGCGTAATTCGACTGCTTCATGTTTACCCGTAGAAGCTCCGGAGGGCACGGCGGCCCTTCCGAGCACCCCGGCATCGGTATATACATCCACTTCGACGGTAGGGTTGCCTCTTGAATCCAATATCTGCCGGGCATGAATCTCTGCTATCTGGCTCATAATATTCTAAGCTAAAAATATGATTACTTTTATCCGTAAAAGTAATAAAATTGAACCAAACCGGAACAGGATCACCAAAAGTCAGGCTGCCGGACTTTTCCCCGGCAATATACCGCTTTATACCGGCAATACTCCTTGCCTCTGTTTTGCCATTTGTGCTTCTTTCTTTTTTTGTCCAGCCTGCAGCAGATGATTTCAGTTTTTCGGCAGAAGCGAGAGAGAGCGGGCTCCTTGAATTCCAGGGATACTGGTATAGAAACACCGGAGGCCGTTATATTTCCAATCTCCTGATAGGCCTTAATCCCTTAGTATTCGGCTGGATAACAGGATATAAAATTCTACCGGTGATCACCATTGTATTTACTTTCGCAGCCTCATCGTTTTTTTTTCAAAGCTTTGTCACTGACAAGCCTCTCCGCACCATGCTGCCTCTTATTGTAACGGTGCTCTATCTCTGGGGGATGCCCGACATCACTATGGGGATATTCTGGATGACAGGTGTCCTCACCTACCAGTGGAGCCTTATTGCAGCCCTTTTATTTTTTGCATGCGGAATGCATTTTGTAAAAGCAAAAACAAAGACGGGCAAAGTATTGTTTTTTTTTATGACGCTGCTGCTTGCCCTGGCTGTACAGGGATTCAATGAAACAACGGCTGTCATAGTCCTGGCTCTCACTGTAATACAGGTACTGGTCTCATACCAAAATAACAAGGGTGCGTTTTTTTTCCGGGTACTCATGCTCATGATCCTTTTTTTCTGTACATGGTTTTCATTTTCCGCCGTGGGAAACCTGAGCAGGGCAGAGCATTACCCCGAAAGACACAGGCTTTTATACTCAGCAGTATTTTCTGCCGCCCAGTCGGGAAGATTTATTCTTAAGTGGATCTCCGGCATTCCTTTTATCATCTTGACCATTCTGCTTACCCCTGCCGGATTTGCTCTTGCAGAGAAAAAAAGAAACGTTATAAACCCGTGGATCATTGCCGCATTTTCCGTTACTGTAATATTTACTCTTTTCTTTATAGTATACTGGAACACCGGCCTGCTCGGGCAATACCGAACGGTCAATGTTATTTACTTTTTCTTCATCGGGAGCTGGGGGGCATTTGTTTTTTCACTTATCTGCCTGCTCAAAAACAAATACGGCATTTCCTGTCCTGTTTACTCCAGAGCATCCATTTATGCCCTGCTTACCGCTCTTTCCTTATCCATACTGTGCCAGGGGAACACGGTCCGCGCATATTCAGACCTTTTCTCAGGCAAGGGATACCGCTACGACAAAGAAATACGTGAGCGGTTTTATAAACTCAGGAGATGTAAGCATGAAGGAAAAAACACCTGTGAACTGCCAATCCTTGAAAACCGTCCGCAGACGCTTTTCTTCTCGGACATACATAAAGATTACCACCACTGGACCAATGCAGCCGTATCTGAATATTTCGGAGTAGACAGCATCATGGCGAAAAGTCCGTAAAAAATTATAATAACTTGCACGAAGGAAAAAAATGAGACGATTTCTTCCACAGGCATTATATCTCCGCATTTGCATGCTGGTTATTTTCTCTGCGGGGACAGCGATGGCACAGGGGGAAAGCAAATTCCTTACTGAAGGAAAACTGTTATTTGAGAAAGGGGAGTTTGAAAAGGCCATCATCCAATTCAACAAAGCGATTCCCGGAACCTGCCGGAAAGGCGACACCACAGCAGCAGCAGCTTATTATTATACAGGATGCTGTTACCAGTACCTCAGCCGGTTCCCGAACTCCATTAATAGTTTTGAGAAAGCACTTGAGTGCGGATATGAAAACCTGGCGGAAGTGTATTTCCAGATGAGCACCTCTTACTTTAATATGGGAGATTATGACAAGTCTATTTTTTATTGCAACAAGATCCTTGCTGCGGATTCTCAAACACAGGACACCCGTGTTTACTGGAGGTTAAACATTATTTACAACATACGGGGTGAAAAAGAGAAAGCCCTTGAGATAATCCTGAGGGGTGCGCGGAACGGCATCAGTGAATTCCAAACCTATTGCAAGAAACGCGAAATTTCCTGGGAGCAGTAATTTTTATTTTTCCGTCTTCCTGCCTGCACCGGGCCCGGAGAGAAGCAAGCCTGCATATGTAAGGGCTCCGTTCAGCAGCAGGAGTTCATTTCCGAACCGGTAGCCATTAAAAAGACTCACGGAGAATTTATCCAGGAGATAGCAGGTGATCGGCGCAAGGACGCATATAAAAGGCACCCATGCATCCCTGACGCCTTTCCTGCCAAACAGTCCGTAGGCATAGAGCCCGAGCAGGGGTCCGTAGGTAAAGTTAGCGACTTTGAAGAGCGTGCTCACCACAGCATCGTCATTCACCAGCCTGAAGACCACTATCACAAGCAGCAGCAGCAGGGCAAAGGAACAGTGTACCATGTAGCGGATCCTTGTTTTTCTTTTTTCAGGGATAACTGCATTATTTTTCAGACCGAGGAAATCCACGCAAAAAGATGTGGTAAGCGCTGTAAGGGCACCATCGGCGCTGGGGTATGCAGCAGAGATCAGACCTATAATAAAAATCACCGCCAAAAATGGTCCAAGGTAATTCAGCGCCACCACAGGGAAAAGATCGTCAGTTTTTGCAGGCACTGTAATTCCCTTCTCAGCCGCATACATGTATAGAACGGCCCCGAGCGAAAGAAAGAGCAGGTTCACAACAACCAATACCAGGCTGAAGGAAAACATATTCTTCTGTGCGTCCCTGATATTCCGGCAGCTGATATTCTTCTGCATCATTTCCTGGTCAAGGCCGGTCATGGCAATGGCAATAAACATTCCCCCGAGAAATTGTTTCCAGAAAAACAGTTTACTGTGCCATTCGCCGAAGAACACCTGTGAATGTCCCCCGGATTTTATTTTCTCTGCCAGCATCCCCGGAGCCAGGTGAAGTTCTTTTGAGATGAACACTACCGACAGAACCACGGCGAACAGCATGAAGGTAGTCTGCAGGGTATCTGTCCACACAATGGTTTTAACCCCTCCCTGGAAAGTGTAGAGAAGAATGAGAACAATAAAAGATGCAACAGTAATCCAGAAGGGAACCCCCCATGCATCGAAGACAAACACCTGGAGTGCATTCACAACGATATACAGCCTGAAGGATGCACCGATTACTCTTGATACAATGAAGAAAGATGCTCCGGTTTTATAGGACCAGTAGCCGAAGCGGGTGCCGAGATATGAATAAATAGAAGTAAGGTTAAGCCGGTAATACAGAGGGAGGAGGATCGTTGCGATCACTGCATAGCCGACAAGATATCCAAGCACCATCTGCATATAGGAAAACTGTGTAGCTCCCACCCACCCGGGAACCGACATGAAAGTAACACCTGAGAGGGATGCCCCGATCATGCCATAGGCCACGACATACCATCTTGAAGAGCGGTTGCCGGAGTAATAAGTTTCATTGGTAGCGTTGCGGGATGTCAGCCAGGTGATGAGGAAAAGCACAGCCGAATAGGCGAGGACTGCAATAAATATTGAAAGGGGTGTCATCAGGGCAAAGGCAAGCGGGAGCAAATATACACATAGCGGGGCACGAAAGTTTGTACGCGGGAGCTATCTGCTGTTAAATTGGTATTAACCCCGGGGCAAGCCACGCACCTTCTTGTCTGCCACAGCGGAACGCGAAGGCGGAGAATTCCGCAGCAAGCAGTGGGGAATTGAACCAAACCTTCTTGTCAGCCGTAGCGGATTAAAACTTCTTGTTGAAAAATCTGTTCGCATGGTATATGCACACAAACGAAAATGCATTATTGATGGAAGGAATAAATTCTACATGATCGAAGGAGGGACATACTGAGGCTTTTTCTATTTGCTTTTCAGTCCGGAATGCTTTTCATTTGCTGTAATTAACTATCTCATGAAAAAAAATATTTCCGCTCCTGCCCTATTCCTTATGCTTTTTTCATGCAACTGTATGGGGCAGTGGGTATCAGACTCGTCGCTGAACACCCCCGTATGCACTGCTTACGGTTCGCAGATCGACCTGCGCATGACTGAAGACGGGAAAGGGGGTGCATTCATAGCATGGAAAGATTACAGGAACTGGATGCCGGATATTTACATCCAGCACCTTGACTCGGGAGGAAATGCTCTCTGGGCACAGGACGGGGTTGGGTTATGCACCGACCCAAACGACCAGAGCACTCCTGCCATCACAGGAGACATGCATGGAGGAGCCATCGTGGCATGGTCCGACTGGCGTTCGGGTATTGAGCGGGACATCTACGCCCAACGCATTGACTCTGCCGGAAATATTCTATGGGCCGCCGACGGGATAATTGTGGCGGGAAAGGCGCAGAGGGAACACAATGAGAAAATAATTTCAGACGATGCCGGTGGCGCCATCATTGTATGGGAGCAGCAGGACTACTATGGATATTGGGATATCTGGGCACAGCGAATAAATCCTTCGGGCAATGTTCTGTGGGCGTCCGGAGGAATCCCTGTTTGTATCGTTCCGGCCAACCGCCTCAATCCCAAAGTGCAGAAGGATGGCAAGGGCGGAGCCTTTGTTACCTGGCAGGATTACAGGACCAACAATGATTATGATGTTTATATACAGCGTATCAGCGCATCGGGCATACTGCAGTGGATATCCGGTGGAATCCCCGTTTCAGCCGCAACAGGCCCTCAGGTAAACCCGAAGATTGACCCCGACAGTATCTCCGGTGGCGCATACATATGCTGGGTGGACGGGCGGAGCGGAAATGATTATGACATCTATGCCCAGCGCATTGACTCTGCCGGGAATATGCTATGGGCGCTTAACGGGGTAGCCGTCTGCACGGCACCCGGCAACCAGAGTGCGCCGGATCTTCTGAGTGATGATTTCACCAACGGACCTGTTATCACATGGAAAGACCTGCGGAGCGGGGACTTCGACATTTATGTGCAAAGGCTTGATCCGGCCGGGAACGCACAATGGACAGGCAATGGAGTGCCCTTATGCACAAGTGCTTTTCCGCAACTCAATCCCAATATTGCAAATGACGGGACCGGGGGGGCGGTTATCACATGGCAGGATTCGGCAAACGGGAACTGGGATGTGAGAAGCCAGCGCATTGACGCCAGCGGCTCTGTACTCTGGCCCGCAAACGGGAAATTTGTTTCTGCAGCCCCCTTCTCCCAGACCAGCCCGAAAAACATCTATGACGGGCGGGAAGGATGCATCTATGCATGGCAGGATAAACGCTCCGGAACATTTGATATCTATGCACACCGCCTCAGCTGGGCGGTTGACAATACCGGCGTCAAAGAGAAAATTTTCCCGAACAATACCGGATGTTATCCAAACCCTTTCACCGACAAACTTACCATTGAACTTCCGGACACAAATGACCAGGGTGTTTGCATCGGGATAATCAACCTCATGGGAGATGAAGTCCTGGAAAAACGGGTATATGCAACAGGAAAATATACGATTAACACCACATCGATTCCTGCAGGACCCTATTTTGTACGCATCACCGGGAATACCGGAACCAGGCTTGCAGGAGTTGTCAAAAGCGGAATGTGAGCCACTGATAAACGTGCGCCGTATTCCGGGAGCATTATTACCGCTTTATAAAAGGAGTATGCATATCGCCGACATTCAGGAAATAAGCTCCCTGCGGGATCCGGGAGATGCTGATATTACCGCAGTAAACAATTCCTTCTTTCCTTGTCATTTCTTTCAGCACCACATTTCCCAGGATATCAGTGACCTGGCATACAACAGCATCATCTGACTTAGCCGGGAAAACATAGTGCAGCTTTTCTGCCGCAGGATTGGGGAAAACAAGCACAGCCGGCAGTTGCCCTGCATCCACCCTTATTACAGGGGAGAATGAAATACCCCCGTCATAACCCACTTCGCGCAAGCGGTAATAACTAATGCCCTGCCCTGCCTGCATATCAGTAAAACTGTATTCTTTATCACCTGATGAATTCCCGGCTGCATTCACTGTTCCAGCTTCCATCCAACTGCTTTTCGTTCCATTTTTTCTTTCCACTATAAAATAGTCATTATTAACCTCCGTGGCAGTAACCCATTCGAGGACGTTATACTGATTTTCATTGTAACCGGTGAATGAAAGGAGTTCCACGTTAAGAACTGATGCGCCGAACTGGACAAGAAAAGCATCCTGCATACCTCCCCCGAAGGCAGTCTGGTGGGCACCTGCGGTAGAAATGATGGAGGATGTTGTGGAGATGGTTCCTCCGGCGAGGTACACATTCCCCAGCATGTCTGCAGCACATGAGTACCCGGTTTCCTCATCCACATCACCGTAATAAGTTCCCCACTGACGTATCCCTCCGCTGTTGAACTTTGCGATGAATGCGTCATGTGTACCGAGAAAACTCCCGTTATTAATAGACTGGTGAGCGCCTGCTGTGGCGATGGCAGCATCTGATATTGACCATCCGGAGATGTATACATTATTGTTTGCATCAGTGGCGCACCCATAAGTTTCATCCTGGTCAGGCCCTCCGTAATAAGTCCCCCACTGGCGGACTCCTGCGCTGTTGAACTGAACGAGAAATGCGTCCTGCAGTCCTCCCTTAGCGGACTGGTGAGAGCCTGCCGTAGCAATAGATCCGGCGGATGCTGCATTTCCGGTGAGATATACATTATTAAGAAGATCTGTAGCACATCCATAGCCGTATTCAAAACTGGTTCCCCCGTAATAAGTCCCCCACTGTCTCGCCCCTGCGCTGTTGAATTTCACGAGGAAAGCATCTGTCACATTCACACCTCCGCCAATAGAAGTCTGGTGTGCGCCGGGAGTAGCGATAGCAGTACCGGAGGCTGAACTGGTCAATCCCCCCAGATAAATATTCTGGTTCTGGTCGGTGGCGCAGGTATATCCGCCGTCATCTCCTGTGTTGCCGTAATAGGTAGCCCACTGGAGTACGCCGGCACTGCTGAACTTCACAAGGAAGGCATCGTCGGCACCTCCCCCGTTGGAAGTCTGGTGCGCTCCTGCAGTGGCAATGCCGGAGGCGGACATCGTCTGGCCTGCGACATACACATTACCTGCCAGGTCTGCGGAACAGGAGAAGCCCCGGTCATCAGCCGGGCCACCGAAATAAGTGGCCCACTGCCTTGCCCCGGAGCTATTAAACTTCACGAGAAAAGCGTCATAGATTCCTCCCCCGCTTGCAGTCTGATACGAACCTGCCGATGCTATGGATGAAGATGAGCTGGTCCAGCCAGCGAGATACACATTACCGCCAGGATCAACGGTACAGGCATTACCCCGGTCGTCGCCGGAACCTCCGTAATAAGTAGCCCACTGGCGAACGCCTGCGCTGTTAAATTTTACCAGATAGGTATCATACCCACCCCCGGCGAAAGTAGTCTGGAAAGCACCAGATGTGGCTACAGATGATGAAGATCCTGTCTCCCCGGCGAGATACACGTTACCCCACTGGTCAGTGGCACAGGACTGCCCGTAGTCATCAATGGTACCACCATAGTATGTGCCCCAGTTACGGATGGGCTGGGCAAAAAGAAATGGCATTGCAAGAAGAATGACAAGAGAAGAGCTTATAATTTTTTTCATAGTTTCTCGTATTTGTTTCATTAGGAG
>JAHEYN010000018.1:48827-68630 GCA_023251555.1 Bacteroidota bacterium
ATTTTCATTCCTGTAAAATTACCCGGAACGAGTTCCCTGAAAAAATAAAATTTATATTAGTTTACATAATGCATTTATTATAATAAATACATTTTTATTAGTTTTTTAACTATTTTTGAACTATTATATAAAATAATTTACATAAGGCATGTATAAAAAAACAGATCCTTTGTTCCTGCTGATAAAATCAATGTCACAAACCGAGAAGAGATATTTCAAACTGGCGGCATCAGTACAAAGAGGTGACAGGAATTACCTGAAACTATTCGAAGCATTGGAAAAGCAGGAAGAATATGATGCGGGAAAAATAAAAAAACAATTCCACGGGGAACGCTTCACTGCCCGGATAGATACCACCAAAAACTACCTCTACCGCCTGATTCTCGTGAGCCTTGAGTCGTACCATTCCGGAAAAAGCGCAGACCAGGAACTGAAAAGTCTTCTCAACCAGGTGAGGATACTGTTCGGGAAGGAGTTATACGATCAGTGCGCAAGACTTTTACGCAAAGCAAGAAAGACGGCGGAGAAATACGGGAAGCATCTGGTGCTCATGGAAATCACAGAATGGGAAATCGACCTTATACGAGTGCAGGGGTACCAGGGAAAAACAGAGAAGGAGATGGACAAATATTATGACGGAATTTCGGCAGCAAACAGCAGGTATCTCGGCGAAAAAGAGTATGAACATCTTTCTACAAAAATGTTTGTAAAGAGAGCGAGGGAAGGTAACACCCGGAGAAGCGCGGACATGAAAGCATACAGAGAAATTATTCATCACCCGGCACTTAAGGCAGCACGCTTATCCACCTACGAAGCCTGTCATCATTATTATACCATACTGTGTGGTTATTATTTCATAAAAAACGACTTTAAAAAAGCTTATAAATATGCTTCTGAAGTGGTGGCACTGACGGAGGCCCACCCCCACCAGGCAACCGAAAGGCCGGAAACTTACGTAGTGACTTTAAACAACCTTCTGCTATGCCAGTACAATATGAAGATGTACAGGGAAATGAGAGAAACATTAAAAAAATTTAAAAAGATAAATTACGGACCTCAGCTGGTAAAAAGTAAAATCTTTTATATCGTGCATGAAGCGGAGATGCATATCTGCACAGATACGGGGGAGTTCGAAAAAGGAAAAAAGTTTCTAGGCTCCGCGATAGAAGAACTCGGCAAGAACAGGCTTCCAAAAGCTTTCCGGATGAGCCTTTGTCTCAGTATGTTCAAGATATACTTCGGGACAGGGGAGTTCAAAAAGGCTCTTCACTATTTAAACGAAATGATTAACGAGCCTGAAACCGATACGCGCATTGACATTCATTGTTTTGTAAGAATCATTAATCTTATTGTCCACTTCGAAATGGGAAACAACGACCTGCTTGAGCATATTGTAAAATCCACTTACAGGTATCTTTACAAGCGAAACAGGCTCTACCGCTTTGAAACTTCAATCATGAATTTTATCCGGATAAAAATTCCGGGAATTATCAATGAAGCAAGCCTGATCCTGGCTTTCAGGGATTTGAAGGCAGAACTTGAAAATATCACGGAGGATCCTTTCGAGAAGAGAGCTCTCGGTTATTTTGACTTCATCTCCTGGCTGGAAAGTAAAATAAAAAACAAAACTTTTGAAGAGGTGGTAAGGGAGAGAAGCCTGTGAGAGTGAGAGTGAGAGCGAGAGTGATGGATCAATACCCTCCGTTCCGTTTTCTCAGGAACCACTCAGCGGATAGCAGGACGATGAGCAGGAAGAATATCCATTTGATGTTAATAATATCCTGCAGTTGCTTGCGGCTGTATGAAACGGGGCGGATATCCTCCCTGTCTTCAATCATTTTCCGGAGCTTTTCAAGGCCGGAGGGATAGACCATCTCTCCCCCGTGTTTTTTTGCAAGGCGGTAAAGAAGCCCGTGATCCGCAACAGTTTCCAAGGCTTCTGCCTGCACAGGGCTTACCGTGAAGAATCCGCGGGCCTGCAGCATTTTGTCACCGGTTTTCACGCTTGCAAGAAAAGAATAATTGCCCACGGGAAAGCGTCCGGTGCTGAGAGTGTAGGTTCTCCCCGCCCTGCTGAAGGTGTAGTTGAATTTTTCTCCGCCCGGGCCGGTAACAGACAAGCCTACCTCGGGGGTATTCACAGGTTCGTGGCTCTGGTCATACAACTCGGCATCAAAAAGCAGGGCTTCATCTTCACGGAAAATATTTTTATGCAGTACGCGGAAAGGGCGCTTATCCTCTTTAGCCGAAAGATATTGAACTGTCTTTGTCAGCAACTCATCTGTTGCACGGTGATCTCCGCCTTCCGCAAACTCATGCAGTCTCCATCTCCACAGGCCTTCACCTGCCAGAATCCCGCACCGCTGCCCGCCGTCATCTATGAAACACAGCAGGGGTTGGGCTGTCTTCACCATGCCGGACTGTTGCCGGAGCAGAGAATATGCAGATCCCGTTATCCTGTATGTGCCAAAGGGGGAAAGCAGGGGCGGAAAAGAATTAATTTTCTTCGCTGTTTCCTCTCCAAGTGTAAAAAGTGAAAAATCTTCCGAAACATACGGCTGCACTTCACTTACCTTCCCCAGGTTCTGGCTGACAGAAAATCCTTTTTTCATGTCATTGAAAGTGTTTATGGAAGATTGAGCCCCGAGGACATACAGCACAGGAATGCCTGAGGAAAAAATCCTGCTGTCAGGATTGGCTTCCCTTGCAGGAATCTGGTATAATACCAGGAGCTGGAAGTGTTTAAGTCCGGAGGAAAGCACTTCCGAGGTCCGGGGATCTCCCGTCATGCAGATGCTCACCTCGTAATTGGGGCTGCTCTCAATACTTTCCTTCAGTGCGGCGAGGTCAGGGTGGGGGCCGGGAGCAACGACCAGTATTTTTTGCCTGTTCTCAATCACCTCCACGAAAATATCCTGTACGTTATTCAGGGTACCCGCCTCTCCTTCAAGAGGGCTGAGTTCAAGTCGGTAATGGTGAATCCCCTTTTTTTTCGCTTCCATCACCGCGGAAACTGTAGTATGAAAATTCCCGCTGCCGATAAAAATTTCTTTTGTAAAAAGAACAGAGGAATCTTCCTTCACAGAAAGTAGTGAAGAGCTTTGTCCGCAGCGGCGGGCATCCACAAGAATCTCAAGGGGGAAATTATCCCCGAGAAACACCTGCCTGTTATAATTCACCTTTGAAAGGACAAGGTCTTTTTTTACCGTTGTGTCTCCCAGCGCTATAGTATATACCGGCGGCCTGAGCCCGGGTGCAGCATAAAGAGGATTTTCCCCTGTATTGTATATCCCGTCGCTTGCTATGATCAGTGCGCCGGTATTCCTGTTGGTGAACCTGTTATACGCCTCATCAAGAAGGGCTGAGAGACCAGTCTGCGGATCCATATATGTAAAATCCGCACCCTCCTTTACTTTTGATCCGAAAGAATAAATCCGCACATCATATTTTTTCCCGAGAGCACGGGCAAAATCCATCAACCTCCGGGGGTATTCACTCCTGTAAAAAGAAGAATCACTGCATAGCAGCAGGGAACGTGATTCATCCTGCGCAAGGATGATCAGGGGTTTCTCAACCTCTTTAGATGTGATCTTAATAAATGGAGACATCAGGAGGAACGAGAGCAGAAAGACCGTTATAAACCGGGTTGCGGCAAGAATACTTTTCGTGAAACGGGAAACTTCCTTAAGTGAGCGGTTCCGGTAGTACAGCAATAGTGAAGCTGCTGCCCCACACAGGATACAGAACAGAATAAACCAGCCGGGTGATGCCGTGGTTATCTCTATGCTGAGAAGAAAAGCCATGCTGCGCCTGTACTATGTAAGCATTCCGCCACATACGTTGATCACCTGGCCGGTGATGTATGAGGAAAGATCCGAAGCGAGGAAGAGCGCAAGGTTGGCAACATCCCCGGGTGTGCCGCCTCTTTTCAGGGGGATAGATTCTTTCCACTGCTGAACCATTCCGGGGTCCAGGGCGCCTGTCATTTCTGTTTCAATAAAACCGGGCGCGATGACGTTGCAGCGGATATTTCTCGAACCAAGCTCAAGCGCCACTGATTTGGAAAAACCGATGATACCGGCTTTTGATGCCGCATAGTTGCTCTGCCCGGCATTACCCTTGATGCCAACCACAGAGCCCATATTGATGATGGAACCCATCCGCTGCTTAAGCATGGGGCGCTGCACGGCTTTGGTAAGGTTAAAGACGGACTTGAGGTTCACCCGCATAACCTCGTCCCACTGCTCCTCGGAAATCCGCATGAGCAGGCCATCCTTCGTAATACCAGCATTATTCACCAGCACATGGATAGATCCGAAATCGGAAACAACGGCATTCACAAGATCTTCAGCCTCTTTAAATACGGAAGCATCGGAACGGTAACCTTTTGCCTTCACACCGGAAGCGGCCAGTTCCTTCTCAAGCGCAAGGCCTTTTTCAACGGAAGACAAGTAAGTATAAGCTACTCCCGCACCATGCTCCGCCATCCTGAGCGCAAGTCCTCTTCCTATCCCGCGGGATGCCCCGGTAATCAGAACTGTTTTTCCTTCAAGCAATTTCATAATGACTGATTTTATTATAATTTTGTGTACATCAAAACAAAAATATAAAGAATTATGAGAAAGAGATACATTTATTTTATAAGCCTCGCAGCAGTTTCCCTGTGCTTTGCCACCCCTCTTTATGCACAGAAAAAAGGAGGAGGATCCTTTAAGGGATCAAAGGGCTACAACACCTGGACCGAGCTCGGGCTGAAAGGATCCTTTGCGCCGAACTTTTTTATGAATAGCAACATTCTCGATGATGTGAATGTCAAATCTCCCCTCAGTTTCGGCAGCGGGGGCGGACTGAAATTCGGATTTAATATTAATCAAATCCACGGTATTACAGTGGATGCCATCTATTCATCACACAGCCAGAAATACAAGAGTGAGAACGACTCTATGAGCTGGAGCGGGAAACTGCAGGCTACCTATCTTGAAATCCCGCTGATGTACAGAAATTTCAGCGAACTCACCTATTTTGAAATCGGCCCCCAGTTTTCTTACCTCATGGGAGGATCGCATACTTTCACCGCATCTTCTCCCTCCCCTGCCGACTCAAATATCTCGTACACCGGGGATGCCGGAAAAGCACGTTTCAACCCCTATAACTTCGGGGCAGCCATCGGCTTCGGCACTGCCATGTGGAGCACCGATAATGTTGCCGTGTTTCTCGCATTCCGCGCAACCTATTCCTTATTGGATATGTTCAGCAATACAGGAAAAGGAGGAAAAGAATATCCGGGATACCTGTTCCCTGGTTACAATATCAAATCTGATATAGCAGGTTATAAACCCACCAACCTTTTCACGGCAGGATTCACGCTTGAAATAAATTACAACTTCCAGAGCTATCACTAAAAGGCCGCGGATCCTTTCCATGTTATTCCTCATATACTCTTTATGAAGAGGTCTTTCCTTTTCTTTCTTTTCCTCATAGCAACTGTATTCCCGGGATATGCCCAGAAGAACTGGTTTGATCTCGGGATGAAAGGGTCTTTCTTCTCCTCCTGGCTGATGAATGCCAACATGATGAACGATAAATATGTCCGTTATGTTCCTTCGTACGGTTACTGCGGGGGCGGAAAGATAGGCTACAGTCTTAATCCCGAGATAGAATTCACGGCAGATTTCCTGTACAGCAATTTCACGCAGGAGCTGAAAGACAATATCAGCACAGAGAGCTGGTCAAGAAAGATAAGTCTTACCAGTTTTGATATTCCCGTTCTTTTCCGCAGAAACAAAGAAGTTTCTTTTTCTGAAGTCGGGATCCAGTATTCTTCTGTTCTCGGCGCAAAAGAATCCCTTGTATCTTCTTCACCTTCCACACTTGACTACAGCATCTCCAACGCAAAAAATAATTTTGTCTCTTCGGGTATCGCAGCGGTTTTCGGGTTTGGATCCTTCCTGGGAGGAACCGAGAACAACACTTTTATCATGGGCTTCCGGTTCACCTATGGCCTGCAGGATATCCTCAGCAGTGCAGGGGGAAAAGGGCAGAATTACCCTTCACCGCCTTACCCGGGATATAATTCATCTTCTTCCAAAACATACAAAGCCACTCATCCCCTTACCATCGGCCTTACGCTTGAAGTAAATCATGACCTGGGATACCTCGTAAGGTCAGGCTGCAGGAGACACCGGGAGTTTTTATTCTTCTGAAAAAAGTCGCCGCGACCGGGATTTCTTTTCTATACCCGCACTTATCCCCGTGATTATGATTAATGCACCTGTATCGTTTCCACTTCCGGCACGTTACGCAAGTGAAGAGAAATATGCTTGTGCCTTGCTTTCAGTTTATACTCATTGATGATTTCGAGCACATCATAATCAATATAAACACTGTGGTCGCCCACCACCTCCACTGAAGAGTATGGGGGAATGGCATTCAGTTCTTCGCTCAGCTTTTTTTTGTTGATGAAACTTACATTGTTTGCCAGTTCAATGGTGTACCGGGTGTGGTGACCTTCAGGGGTTTTTCCAACGGTAAAGCCTGCCCTGTATGTATTCTTTATAATAAAATAGCTGGCGTAAAGGAATCCGATAAGTACGCCGATAAGGAGGTCGGTAAGCAAAATTGCAAACACAGTTACCATGAAAGGAATGAATTGTTCCCTTCCAAGTTTATATACCGATCGGATCATTTTCGGCTTGGCGAGGTTATAGCCTGTACGCACAAGAATAATCGCCAGTACGCAATAAGGTATTTTATTGATGACTGCCGGGATCAGGAGGATGAGCAATACCAGCCAGATTCCGTGAAAGAAGCCCGAGAGCCTTGTCTTCGCACCCGCCTCCACGTTGGCTGAGCTTCTCACAATCACGGCGGTGATAGGGAGCCCGCCGAGCAGTCCGCTGAAAAAATTGGCAACACCCTGGGCGGCCAGTTCACGGTTCTGGGAAGTACTCTTGCTGTAGGGCGTCAGCTTATCTATCGCTTCCACACTCAGCAATGTCTCAAGTGATGCAACGAAACAAATCAGGATGGCATTCTTCAGGATGAGAGGAAGTGCAGATGCAGTGGGGACAGAAGGCGCCTTCAGACCGGAAAATATATCCCCCGGAATATTCACGAACTGTGAATCATCCAGCACTGTGGAAGGAAAATATCTCCTGAACATCATCGCCAGCAGAACGCCAAAAATCACCACGATGAATGAAGCAGGGAGAAATGTTATTTTTTTTGCCACGGATTTTTTCCATACGACAAGCAGGCCCATCGCAAGAAGCGCTATTATTATAACTCCTCTTGATGTGTGGTAATATATACTTTCGAGGTGACTGTATGCATTATGAAAAGTGAGGATATTAAAAAAATCATTTGTCCAGAACGCAGGCAGGCTGTAGCCCACAAGGAGAGGTACCTGTTTGGAGATGAGTATAATTCCGATGGCAGCCAGCATACCCTTTATTACCGCCGAAGGAATAAAATGAGTGAATCCTCCCAGCCTGAAAACACCAAGGAGAAGCTGTATAACACCCGCAGCTGCAACGGAAAGGAAAAACATCTCCATGGAACCCATCTCGGCAATGGCGGTGGCGCAGATAGCGGTTAATCCCGCGGCGGGGCCGCTCACGCTTAATTCGGAACTTCCAATGACGGAAACCAGCAGGCCGCCAATTATTCCCGCTACCAGACCGGAATACAAAGGAGCACCGGAAGCAAGGGAGATGCCAAGACAAAGGGGCAGCGCAACAAAAAAAACCGTAATGCTTGCTTTCAGGTCGTGTCTGAGAAAAGAAAGAAAATAGAATTTTGCCTTCCTGTTTACAAAAGCCATGGTGCAAATGTAAAATTTTATGACATCGGTAAAAATTTAAGATTCAGTATACGGTTTTCATAAAATCCTCCACCCGGCTGAACATTTCAGAAATGTTATTTTTACTAACTTGCCTTTTGTTTAATTGTTATTAACCCCGTGGCAAGCCCCGGACCCTCTTGTCCGCCGTAGCGGAACACGAAGTCAGATTAAAAAATATTTATGAAAGAGATCTCTCCCTCCGAGCTTAAGAAAATGATAGACGAGCAGCATGACTTCGAACTCATTGACGTCAGGGAAGAATACGAACGGGAGATAGCCTCTATAGGCGGAAGACTGATACCCCTTGCCTCGATTATGGATCAGGCCGGGGACATCCCAAAAAACAAACCCGTGGTTATTTTCTGCCGCAGCGGAAAACGGAGCGCAGTAGCTATCATGGAGCTCGAGGCGAGGCATGGCTTTTCAAATCTCCTAAACCTCAGGGGCGGCATCCTGGCATACTCCGACGAGGTGGACCCTTCAGTCCCGAAATACTAAACCATCCGCTGATGGAACTGCTGAAACATTTCGTTGACTTTATCCTGCACATTGACAGGCACCTCTTTGATATTGTAAGAGAGTACGACACATGGACTTATGCCATTCTTTTTGTCATTGTATTCTGTGAAACAGGCCTTGTAGTTACGCCTCTGCTCCCGGGAGACTCTCTCCTGTTTGCTGCAGGAACCATTGCCAGCGGCGGCGGACTGGACATGGCATTGCTCATGCCTGTCCTGTTTGCGGCAGTATTCTGCGGCGATAATGTCAATTACTTTGCCGGGAAAATCACAGGACCTGCAGTCTTCGAAAAAAAATACAGGCTGCTGAAAAAAGAATATCTTGAAAAAACACAAAAATTTTATGAAAAGCACGGGGGAAAAACTGTAGTCATCGCGCGCTTCATCCCCATCATCCGCACTTTCGCGCCTTTCGTGGCGGGAGTCGGAAGCATGAAATACCGCAGGTTTATAGGGTTCAGCATGGCAGGTTCCGCAGCATGGATCCTGATTTTTACCGGCGCAGGTTATTTTTTCGGACAGATTGATTATGTCAGATCTCACTTTTCCATGGTAACCATCGGCATTATACTTGTTTCTGTCCTGCCTCTTGCTGCCGGGCTTGCCCGTCAAAAGCTAAAAAAGACATGAGATGTTACGGGCTTATCGGCTTCCCTCTCTCCCATTCCTTTTCACAGATTTTTTTTTCTGAAAAATTTGCAACTGAAGGGCTTTCAGAATGCCGCTATGATCTTTTTCCGCTCCGGGAAATAAATGAGTTGCCTTCATTGCTTGAAAATAATCCCGGCCTGAAGGGGCTGAATGTTACGATCCCATACAAGCAGGCTGTTATGCCATACCTCTCAGGGACAGATGAAACGGCATCTGCAGCAGGCGCCGTGAATACCATCAGGATTGAAAATGAACCGGAAGGAAGAAAAATTCTGTACGGGTACAATACTGATGTGCATGGCTTTGATATTTCTCTCAGCGCCGTGCTCCTGCCGCACCACAGGCGTGCACTTGTTCTGGGAACAGGCGGAGCATCAAAGGCTGCGTGCTTTATCCTCCGTAAAAAAGGAATACCTTATACCCTGGTGAGCAGGAACCCCGCACCCGGTATGATTACGTATGCAGAGGTGGAAAAAGAAATTATGTCTTCTCACCTGCTGGTTGTAAACACCACTCCCCTCGGGATGTATCCGGCAGTAGAATCTTATCCCGCTCTTCCTTACGAATACATCACTCCAAAGCACCTGATGTTTGATTTGGTGTATAATCCTCAGGAGACTCTGTTCCTCGCAAAAGGGAAAGAGATGGGCGCGCAGGTACAGAACGGGATGCAGATGCTGAAAGCCCAGGCAGAAAAAGCATGGGAGATCTGGAACGCCCCTGCAAACAATTTACCGAAATGAATTTTGAAATCGTATCCGGGTTTCAGCCCACAGGCGACCAGCCAGAGGCGATTAAATCTCTTGCCGACGGAATCCGCACCGGGGATAAGGCACAAACACTTCTCGGCGTAACAGGTTCGGGAAAAACCTTTACCATCGCAAATGTCATCAAGGAGGTACAGAAACCCACACTGGTGATGAGTCACAACAAGACACTGGCCGCCCAGCTCTATGGAGAGTTTAAGCAGTTCTTCCCAAAAAATGCGGTGGAATATTTTGTATCCTATTACGACTACTACCAGCCTGAAGCATACATCCCCAGCACCAACACCTATATTGAAAAAGATCTTGCCATTAACGACGAAATCGAAAAACTGAGGCTCAGCACCACCTCGGCGCTTTTGTCGGGGCGCAGGGATGTTGTGGTAGTGTCTTCGGTGTCATGTATTTATGGTATCGGCAATCCCGCTGATTTCGCCGGCAGCATGATCCGCGTTGGTACCGGCGATAAAATCAGCAGGAATGCATTCCTCCATAAACTTGTATCCGGGCTGTACTCAAGAACCGAAGGGGATTTTAACCGCGGGAACTTCCGCGTGAAAGGAGATACCGTGGATGTGTTCCTGGCTTATGCCGACTACGCTTTCCGGATCTCTTTCTTCGGTAACGAGGTGGAAAATATTGAATCTTTTGAACCTGCTACAGGAATGAGGATAGAGAAGACATCCGGCATAGTCATCTTTCCGGCAAATATTTTTGTTACCAATAAGGACCGCATAACCGGGGCTATTTTCCAAATCCAGGAAGACATGGTAAAGCAGGTGGAGTATTTTAAATCCAACGGCCACAAACTGGAAGCCAAACGCATTGAGGACCGTGTTACCTATGATCTTGAGATGATACGTGAACTCGGCTACTGCTCGGGGATTGAGAACTATTCAAGGTACTTCGACGGGCGGGCAAAGGGCGCAAGGCCGTTCTGCCTGATTGATTATTTCCCCGAAGATTTCCTCCTGGTAATAGACGAAAGCCATGCCACCATCCCACAGATACGTGCCATGTACGGAGGCGACCGCTCCAGGAAAACCAACCTTGTTGAATACGGATTCCGCCTGCCGGCTGCACTCGACAACAGGCCGCTGAAATTTGAAGAGTTCGAAACCCTTGCCCGGCAGGTTATCTATGTAAGCGCCACCCCGGCCGATTATGAACTTCAAAAAAGCGGGGGCGTAGTGGTCGAACAGGTGATACGCCCCACCGGCCTCCCCGATCCCGTGATAGAAGTCAGGCCTGCAGCCAACCAGGTGGATGACCTCCTGCATGTTGTGGATGAGGTGGTGAAGAAAAAAGAAAGAGTGCTCGTGACAACGCTTACCAAGCGCATGGCCGAAGAACTGACCAAGTACCTCGTTAAGCTTGGCATCAACTGCAGATACATTCATTCCGAAGTGGATACCCTCGACAGGGTGGAACTCCTCCGAAACCTCCGCCTGGGGAATTTTGATGTGCTGGTGGGGGTGAATCTCCTCCGCGAAGGACTCGACCTCCCGGAAGTCTCGATGGTCGCTATTCTCGATGCCGATAAGGAAGGCTTTCTCCGGTCTTCCCGATCGCTCACACAAACAGCAGGAAGAGCCGCGAGAAACCTCAACGGAAGGGTGATTATGTATGCAGATTCGGTTACCCAATCCATGCGTAAAACAATTGATGAAACCAACCATCGTCGCGAAAAACAACTGAAATACAACGAGACACACGGCATCACCCCGAAACAGATTGTCAAATCAAAAGAGGCTATACTCCGGCAGACCTCCGTCGCAGACAGAAAAACAGGTGCCAAAGCTTATGTTGAAAATGAAAACACAAACATCGCCGCAGATCCCGTTGTTCAGTACATGACTGCCGAACAACTTTCCAGAGCGGTGTCCCAGGCAAGAAATGCGATGGACAAAGCAGCAAAGGAACTTGACTTCATCCAGGCAGCCCGGTACCGCGATGAATTCCTCGCCCTGCAGGAACTGCTGAAAGAGAAGAAGAAATAGGCCCGGCCGCTTTTATGGTAACCATGAAAACGATGATTCAGCAGCAAACTCTTTTAGAAAAAATGTCCGGTTAACAGGGGGCCAGAACAAGGTGCAGTTATTTATTAATCTCTTTATTTATTTGTTTAAGTCTTTCTATAACTTCATTCGCACTTTCTTTGAATTTTTCTTTTGCTAAACTTTCATTTGCAGAAATCCATTGTTTTACTTCTTCTAAAAGCTCTTTTTTAGCATTCCTTCTTTTCTGTTTGTCGGATATTCTTAATATTTCGCCAACCTTTGGGTGAAACTCTGATGGATAATATTTTTCAAAGTCATGTTCGCTGAATTGCCCAAAATTCGCCTCATTCCATCCAGCCTTTACGTACTTGTCTTTCATCTTAGAAATAATACCCAACTCTTCTTCACCAGCATCAATTAAAACCCATACTTTGTTCTTATATGTAGGCTCTAGATGAAGATAAATGAATAATTTGTCAAAGTCTTCAAATTTTGGAATGATAGCCGAAGTTCCGCCCGCGGAGAAGGTTCGCACTTTATTTTTTAGTGGTTTCACAAACCAATCAATTAAATAGTCTCTAATTATGACCTCTGCAGAAGACTCCTCCAAAAACAACCATCCCCTCCATAAATCAAAATCAAAAAAATCATAGCCTAAGTCTTCAAGCACTTGTCTGCGCTCTTCTGGACTATCGGATATTTCCTTAATTTCAGAAACAAATAAATTTTCTCTTCTGGAGTCTCTTAATTCGTTTGTGACATTAAATATTTTTGATCTAGGAGAGCTACCCAAATATTTCATAACAATATTCGAATGAGTGGAAACAAAAAACTGGTTAGTTTCGGATTTTTCAATTATTAAGCGTAGTAAAGCTTTTAGTGCTTTAGGGTGAATGTCGTTTTCTGGCTCTTCGATAAGAAAAATTTTATCCTCCGCAACACATAAGTCTGTAATTAACCCAAGTATGTTAGCCACGCCTTCACCCATTGCTGTTAGTGGGATGTGCTCAATGTTATGAACAAAGTAAACAGCTTTTTTACCACCGCCAAGTGCAAGTGTTGAGATTTCAAATCCTAATATTTGCTTGCAGGCTTCTACATATTGTCTATTGCCCGGTTGGAACTGTGGCGTTACAAGTCTATCAATTTTAGAATAAAGGTTCGTGAAATTTCCAGAAACAGAATTAGCGTTTGCCTCGTTAATTGCATCGGTGTAATCAACAGCTTTTCTTTTCGACAAATATGGGTATATCAAATTATTGGGTTCTTTTTCAGGGAGGCGCAAAAAGCTACCATGTTCTGCACCTTGAGTCAGTCCAAAGTGCATTTGATTATTTTCAAGTTTAAAAATTATTCGATTATTTTGTGGGATGCTCACAACGGACTGATGATAACCTGTAAAAAACAATTCGACCTTCCCCGTGTTTTGCCCTATGGTAATGTCATTTCTATGTAAAGTATGTCTTTGTAATAGAAATATTGAGTTTAATAGTGTCGATTTACCTGCGTTATTTGCTCCAATGAAAATATTTATCCCCTCAGACAAATTAGTCTTGGGAACATTTTGGAATCCTCGAACATTTTGAAGTTGTATAGCAGTGATTTTCATTTCGTATTATAATTGCCACTAACGGTTTGCGGCTTTGCGTTGTGGCGGATTTGGAACACTTAACTGTCTATACCCACCAAACTTAATTAGTTGCACAAATGTTTGTATTCGCACTTCACCCGCCATAACGCAAAACCGCTGTTATAGCCAGTGCTTTTTTGTCTGTCGGTGCGTGTCGGGCAGGCATACTTATTTGTAAGCTTTGGTTGTGCGCTGATTTGTGCGGCTTGCAAATGTGTATGACTGCGAAGAGTTAGGCTCATTGTGCAATTATTTCTGTCAATATTTGTTTTACGTTTAAGTGTTTTGCGTCTGATATTTTTTTCGATTGTAAAGAAATTAATTCAATCCAGTCAGCAATTTTTTTCTTCTCACTTGTCTTTATGCCCCAATATTCAGATAGCTCAATTGACGAAGTCTGCCCGATAGTTTCAAGGATAAAATCTAAGTTGTCGAATAGATTTAAAAAGATGCGAGGAACATTTTTGTAAGCTTTTTTACCAACTAATATTTGTCCTTTACCGCCAGCGGTAAATAAGTCTCGAATGTTAGGGCAAACAACTCCTTCACGAGTCACTAACCAAATTGCAAGTCGAGCAAATTTGTCGCCACTGTTACTAAACAACTCAGGAAAATAAACCATTGCTTTATTTTTTACTTCTTGTTTTTCTTTCACGCTCAAATTTGTCCAGATTTTAATTACAAGATTACTTGCTTTACTATTCTCATGGTCAATCCACCAAAGGTCTTCACCTGGTTTTAATTTGCTTTTGTAATAATCAACAATTGGTCTGATCGGATTTTCTTTTTTTCGTAAAGTGTCGTAAGGCATTTTTATTTTGTCAAAAATAGTTTTACCTTTTTCCAAATTCATATCAATTAAATATCGAGGCGAATGTGTTACCACGACCTCTGATAAACATTCTTCATATGGTCTGCATCTGAATTCAATTGGACTTGCTAACTTTGCGAAGAGCATGAAAATTCTTTCGACATCTTCCACTCTTGTTCCTTCTAAAACACTATTTCCTGTTGTTCTCCAATGATTTTGTGTTGTCGTTTTTACTTCTATTCCGTAATATTTTTTCGCAACTATATCGGGAAATTTCTGCCCGCCAATTAATTCAATTGAATTTTCAAAAGCAGTTCCAATAGCCAAATCGGTCATTACATCTTTGACATACGGCTCAAGGTCTCGACCCAAAAGCTTTGAGACAGACTTTGATGATTTCTTTGCGTGGCTACTTAGTTCTGCGATTGTTGAATCTAATAAACTATTAAACTCTTTTCTGTTAGGCTCTGAATTAGCTGAAATTATCATAATTATTTTTTGAAATATAAATCCCAAACGTCTTCAAGTCTTTTTGCCACATTATATGCAAGAAGCGGTGGAACTGCGTTACCAATAATTTTATATGCTTGTGAAGGACTAACTAAAAACGAACCTTTTCTTCCGCTTTTGTTTTCAATTACAAAATCGTAGTCTGGCGGAAACGTTTGAATTAATGCACATTCTCTTGGCGTTAAGCGTCTTTCTTTTAAACCCTTTGAAAGTTCTTCTGTGATTTTACCACCATTCTTTTTAGATAATCTTCTAAATTCAATATTTCCGTGATGCTCCGCTCTTATTGTCGGGCCAATACCCGCGGGTTTTATTTCTGTCTGACCTTGGCAGTGTACACCCATGTATTTTGCTTTTGAAAAATACTTTTGAGAAAGGTCATTTGTTTTTTCGGGTTCGTCTAAGGCACTAAATACTTCCTTTAATTCCACGTGTCTTTTCAAATCTTCTCCCTCAACAGTGTATGAATGTGTCGGATTAGGATATGGATTATATTTTTCTGAAATGTTTAGTTTTTCCAATTCTTCAAGCGCAGATTTTTTTAACGCAGATTTTCTTATGCCAATAAAAATTACTCTTTCTCTTGATTGCGGAACACCATAATCTGCTGCGTGCAATACTTGAGGGTCTAAAACAATATACCCATTGTCGCCAGCAGAAGAAAAATCATTTTGAATTATTTCCTTTACGTTAGACAAATTAACCAAACCTTTTACATTTTCGGCTATAAATATCTTCGGTTTTGTAATTTCAATAACTTCTTTCATCCACATATAAAGCTGTCCGCGAGTTTCTGTTGAAGGAATTTTTTTAGGACTTATTTCGCCTTTATGATTTTTATGCGATTTAAAACCATTTCTTTTACCTGCAATACTAAAATCTTGGCAAGGAAATCCGCCAGTTACAACGTCAATATTTTTTGGGAAAACTTCTGTTCCGTTTTTATGTAGCTTAACCAAATCAACAATGCTGTCCGTATAAAATGCTTCGGCATCGTGTCCTTTTTTCGAAAAATGATTTACCCAAGCATTTCTTGCATCGGTTAAAATGTCATTGGCAAAAACAGTTTTAAATCTCGTCTTTTTGAGTTGAATAAATTTTTTATCGATTTTTTTATCAATAAAATGAGGTGTTAAAATTTCATTTATTGATGAAGATAAAACTGAAAATCCACCCTCAAAGCCTAAGTCCATTCCGCCACAACCGGAAAACAGTGAAAGTACATTTAACGTTTCTGTCGCATTATTTGTTTGTTTGTTTGTTAGATAAGCAGGGTTTACAGAAAATCGCATATCTAATTGAGGCTCTTCAATTACACTAAGAGTTGAAGTTTTTTGATAAGTGTCTTTCATAATTAGCTTTTAATGGGATGAGCCTTTAAATATTTTACTTTTTTCTCTGCTACTTTTAAAACTCGATTAGCGCAATCTTCGTCTGCAATTTCATAAGCGATTTTGTCACTCATAAATTGAACCATTAGCTCGTCTTTGTCGAGTTTTAGAATTTCAGAAAGTTTTAGAATATTCTCTTTTGTCGGCTTACGTTCACTTCTCTCAATTTTACTTAAAATAGCCTGATCAATGTCGAGATGAGCTGCAACCTGTCTTAACAACAGCCCTTGCGCCTCTCTCTTTGCTCTAATGATTTGCCCTACTGTTTCCATTTGATTTGATTAACTTGACAATAAGTGTCAAATGTAATTGTTCAAACGATTCGGACAAATATTTACGATAAAATTTTATTAACAAGTCCTTGTAGAGTTCTTTCCTTGTTTTTGTTTTTTAGCTGGCATTCCCAAACAACAATAACTTTCCAGCCTAATTTTTTCAGTTCTCTTATGTTTCTTTTGTCCCTTTTAATATTATTCTCAATTTTGGAGTACCAGAATTTTTTGTTGGTTTTTGGCATAACATAAATCTTGCAGTTTGAATGTCCGTGCCAAAAACAGCCGTTAACAAAAATGAGGCAACTATATTTTTTGAGTTTTAAGTCTGGCTTTCCGTGCAGTGATTTATTCTGTAAGCGAAATCTAAATCCTTTTGAAAATAAATATTGTCTAACGATAATTTCAGGTTTTGTGTTAAACCCTTTTACCGAACGCATTATTTCACTCCTTCTTTTTTTGTCTACGGTGTCAGCCATATACAAATTTACAACTTTTGCGGGGAGGAAATTTTAGCTCTTTTGGTTGCGAAGCGCTCGCCAGTGCGGTGGGGCAACCAAATGTGCTAAAATGTGCGGTTGGTTTGTCCGTCTAAGCATTGGCTATAACAATTAATTATCGGCTACAAATATAACCCATAATAGCGTATATCAGGCACATGTTGTGGAGTATCACGCAATATAGAGGGGGATATACGCGGGCTTAGATATTGAGCTTGTCGAGGGGACTTTGGATTTTACTTAGAAGCCATCTCAAAAATATGTTTCAGGCATTTTCAAGTATTTTTTCTTCGGGCGAGGCATTTTTATAAGCCCATACTGGAAGGGGTCTGGGCAATAAAAATAACGAAGCATGAAGAAAAAAGATGGCAGAAAATCAGACAAAAGATATTTTTGAGATGGCTTCTGTTTGCTTTTTGCTCACATGGAAAAGAAAATAGCCTTTCATACTCTCGGCTGCAAGCTTAATTTTTCGCGCATTTATCAATAGTTTTCAGGCAGTAATTTCGTATCTTTGACGAATGAAAAAGGGCTCCAAACATCATCTGGACATTAGAATTGATAAGCTGACAAACAGCATACTCAATACTATTTCTGGCGACAGTTTTCCGACTGATGTTCATCCTGCAACTAAAGCCGACTTGAAAAATGTTACAAAGAAAACCGGTTGGCTTTTTTCGTGGGCAACTGAATTAAAATTTTCCAACAGACAGGTTTTTAAGCTCACCATTCGTGACAATCCGAACATCATTCAAGGACTTGCAAGCATCAGCGATTACAAAGACCATTACTATTTACATCTTGTTGAAAGTGCCCCTTTTAATTTAGGAAAGAACAAACTTTATGAAGGTGTTCCGGGAAATCTTTTTGCCTTTACTTGCAAAACAGCATGGGACAAAGGTTATCAAGGTTTCGTTTCTTTTACTTCAAAGACAAAACTGATTGAACATTACGAAAAAAGTTTAGGAGCAACTCATGTTGGCGGCCAAAAAATGGTAATCTTTCCACACGATGCTCTTAAATTAATTAGAAAATATTATCCAACTTAAACAACAAATCAGATGGGATATATCAAAGAACCAAAAGGTGTTGATTTAGTAATCGGACCTTCAGTATTAACAGAGCAAGACAGAAAAATAATTAGCGAAATAATTGCCAATTACAAACGTACTGGAAAGATGCCGGCAAAGAATAAACGAGCCGACATTCTTCGTGAGAGGACAACTGTTACTGCCCGCAGGAAAATTACTGCTTAATCCCAAACATATGCTCTTCGTATGAAGAGCAGCACTACGGCTAACAAAAAGTCCTCCGATAGAAACGGCGCATCATTTTTGCTTAGTTTCCCCTGATGAACTCGGGAGGCATTGCTTCAGACGGAGGAGCACATCCCTCTTTTGCATTTTCAATACCCTCCTGGTATGATATTTCTTCTGCGATTACCAAGGCATGATAAAAATTATCACAGGCTTTATCTTTTTTATTTCGCTTTTTGTAAATATTTCCTATGTTGTTGTATGCGTCTACCATTCCTTCTTTGTACTGGCCGCATTTGTTATTATAACAGCCTGTTTTTGCTGTTTCTAATGCCAAATTAAAATTATATAATGCCGAGTCTAACTTTCCTTCCTTTTTAAAAACAGTACCTATGGCATTATATGAATCCGCAACTACTTCTGAGTAATCAATCGAACCTGCTACTCGCAATGCAAGTTTTACACATTCTCTTACACCATTATTATCACTTATATTTTCATAGTATGTTTCCATGTTATCATATGCATCTGCAATTCCTTCAGTATAACTGATATCCTGTGCAATTGCTAAGGCCAATTTGGCATTGGAAAACAAATCATCGCCATTGCCTTGATTCCGATTGATAAAACCATTCATATTGTAGGCATCAACCATTCCCCGTTTGTATTGGATACTTTTGGCCTTTTCAAGTGCATCCGATGTAAGTTTCATGGCATTGGAATGGTTGCCTTGTGCTTCATTAATAATTGCCATCCAGAGGTATGAATCTACTAAGGTTTCATTATATCCCATCTGTGAAGAAATTTTTACTGCTTCAGAATAATTTTTTAATGCATCTGTGTATTTAGAATTAAGATCATATATACGAGCAATATTAAAATAGCAAGTGGCCATAGTTTTAGTGTCAAAGCTTATTTGAGACGAATGTAATGCTGTCAAAAATGCGGGCAACGCTTCCTTACAATTGCTCTGTTGTAAATATATTTCGCCTCTTGAACAATAGCATCTTCCCAGAATAAGTTCAGCGAATTCATCTACCTCTCCATTGTTTTCCCGAATAAATTCCTCTACAATATTTTCCGCCTCGGTATATTTATCTAACGCTACAGTAGTTTTCTCCTTATTTTTTTCGCTGTCGCCAATTTGTTGAACAGTAAAAGCAGTTACTAATTTATATCCCTGGCAGATAGCAAGTGCTTTTTTATACTCATTGATTGCCATTGAATCATTACCCATTGCAGAATATACTATACCTTTTCGTATTATACTTTTTCCTATACAATCGCAACCTGTACGACTGAATGTTTCACAATGATGATACATATTGGATGCATGTTTAAATGCGGCTTCAAAATCACCAAGATGTAAGGATGCCCTCCATAATGCCCAATCTGCCGTAGAACTAAAACAATTATATTTTGCTTCTATTTTTCGGGTTTCGGTAAAATATTTTTGGGCAAGTTTTTTTTCTTTTGCATGATCCCCCTTTTCACAGGATGATTGTGCATTGACAACTAAGTATTCTACTTTTTTATATGCATTACTTGCTTCATCTGAACATCCCTGGGCAAATGATTTTACGCTTGTGATTGCTACAAGAATGGGAACAGTAAAATAAAGTTTCATTTTAGGTTATTTTTAAATCTTTACCATTAA
>JAHEYN010000002.1 GCA_023251555.1 Bacteroidota bacterium
CTTCTGAATTACTATTTAGTATATATTTGTATCTTCTTCTGAAATGGGCAATATCCTGCTTTCTTTTTTCACCTCAATTGCCGTGGTGCTCGCTATCACCCCTTCGATTATTTCCATAGCACGTAAAAAAAATATCTTCGACTTTCCCACCGAACAGAAACTTCACAAAGGACAAATCCCCCACATCGGAGGATTTGCCATTTTCGCCGGGGTGCTTTTTGCTTATTCACTCTGGAAACCCCCCCTGCCTGATCCTTCCTTCAGGTATATCCTTGCCTCCGTGCTGATCCTTTTCCTTGTGGGACTTAAAGATGATATAATGGGGATGACCCCCTTACATAAACTCCTTGCCCAGATAGTGGTGGCTCTTATAATTACTATTGACGGAGAAGGTGCAGTAAGGCTTACCAATTTTCACGGCCTGATGGCTATATATGAAATACCATACTGGGTTAGCGTGCTGTTTTCCGTTTTTATTTTCGTGGTAATTACCAATGCCTTTAATCTCATTGATGGCATTGACGGGCTTGCGGCAGGCCTCGGGTTTATTTCCAGCCTTACCTTCGGATTCTGGTTTTACTGTACCAATAACCTGACTACCGCCTGTATTGGTTTTGCCCTTGCAGGAGCATTGCTCGGCATCCTCTTTTTCAATTTTACCCCCGCGAAAATATTTATCGGCGATTGTGGATCCCTTATAATAGGCTTTTTGATTTCCCTCATGGCTATTAAATTTATAGAGCTGAACAGGGAGTTTATGCTCCAGCATATTACGTACTCCTATTCTTCTGATTCCTCCAGTCCGGTTACCATTATTAAAGATTCAAGGCTGGAAAAATTTATTATTACCTCCGGCCCTGCTTTTGCCATCGCTGTGCTGATGGTTCCACTCTATGATACCCTCAGAAGCTTTGTTGTGAGGATACTTAACCGCAAATCTCCCTTTGCCGGGGATACTAACCACATCCACCATCGCCTCCTTTTCATAGGATTTCGCCCGGCTGAAATATGTATTATATTGTTTCTTCTTAATATTTTCTTTATCACGGTCTCTTATCTTCTTAGGGATTTAAGTCCCAACCATCTTATTATTGTACTCCTTGCTTCAGCGGTTTTACTGGACACCATACTTTTTTTTGTAAAGCGAAAAAAAACAAAAGCATTGTGACCGATTGGATTTTTTTTTCTCATTTTTGCTTTTAACTGATATGTCTTTCTTTTCTCTAACCCCATACTAAAGTGACTGATAAACTGCGTGACTATAGCCAGTTAATTAAACTCCGTCTCTCTCTCCTCGTTGTATTCTCGGCGGCGATGTCTTTTTTGATTGCTTCAGTGGCTTCCCCTGACTGGCAAAGGTTTGTTTTTTTAATTGCCGGAGGATTTCTTGTTACCGGGGCATCCAATGGGTTTAACCAGGTTATTGAGTGGCAATATGATAAATTGATGGATCGTACCCGGGAAAGACCACTCCCTGCAGCCCGCATGACAACCGCAGCCGGTTTTTTAGTTTCTTTTATTACAGGGGCCGCAGGAGTTTTTGTGCTTTCATACTTTATTAACCCGCTTTGCGGAATGCTATCGCTTCTTGCTTTGTTGTTGTATGTGCTCGCTTATACTCCCCTGAAAAGAGCAACCCCCTTTGCCGTTTTTGTCGGTGCATTTCCCGGAGCAATTCCCCCGCTGCTCGGATGGGTGGCCGCAACGGGAGATATCATTAATCCCGGAGGATGGATCCTCTTCGGGATACAATTTATCTGGCAATTCCCTCACTTCTGGGCTATCGCCTGGGTGATGCACGATGATTATCTCAAAGCCGGATTCCATTTATTGCCGCATGGCGGAAGAAACAGAGCTTCCGCATTCCAGCTGCTCGTTTATTCTGCCGGTTTGATTCCCATAGGCCTGCTGCCGTGGTTGTTTCACCTGTCAGGAGGAATTTCGGCCATTATTATCAGCGTGTGCGGAATTTTATTTACTTTTCAGGCCGTAAAACTATACCGTACCTGCAGCATGAAAGCTGCGTCAATACTCATGTTTGCCTCCTTTGCATACCTTCCTGTTGTGTTGATAGCAATATGGGCAGACAGACTACCACTACTCCATTAATTTTTTTTTTATGACTACCGGATCACAGGAACAGTCCAGAACTTCAGTCCCTACAGCAAAAATGCTGCTTTGGTTAGCCATCGCAAGTATGATTATGCTTTTTGCCGGACTTACCAGCGCATATATTGTTCGTCAGTCCGAGGGGAACTGGACCAGGTTTAATCTCCCGTCGCTGTTCACAGTAAGCACTGTAATTATTATCACCAGCAGCCTTTCTGTGCAAAGGGCCGTTGTAAATGCACGACGAAATAACAAAGCATACGTTCAGAGGGCGCTGGTGCTTACTCTGGTGCTCGGAGCAATGTTTGTCATATGCCAGTTCTTCGGATGGGAAGAGTTGTATGCTCAAAAAATTGTATTTGCCGGTCGTTATGCCAACCCCGCCGGGTCCTTTCTCTACGTCCTTACCGGCCTGCATCTGCTTCACCTGTTTGGAGGAATACTGTATCTTGCTTTTGTCCTGATAAAAACAACCCGGGAGCCTGAAATGAAAAGCCCGCTGAAAGTTGAACTTTTCGCCACTTACTGGCATTTTGTTGACGTCCTCTGGGTTTACCTGTATTTGTTCCTGCTGTTTGTGAAATAAATCACCTCCCCTTGTCAGCGCAGATGGCCGTGAGCAGCACATTTTTCTTTTATAATTTCGGCGAACGGACGTTTTTCAATTTTACTTTCAACCCATGAAATAAAATCAAAGTATTCAAGAGCCTTTTTTTCAAAGGCATCCTCCGTTATTTTTAATATATCTTCTTTCAGATCCCTGAAAGCTTCAGCCAGCTCCCGGGGATCAAAAATGACAAGCAGTTTCTTCCTGATAAAAAGGAGTATGGCACTTTCAATTTTATAAAGCCTTTTCCTTTGATAAATGAACCGGTGGCTCGATAATACAATATATTCCAGAAGGCTCTGATTGCCAAGCTCGTAATGAATGATCAGGTTGAACACTCTTGCAAAACAATGAATATCTTCTCTCACATCCTGCGACTCGTGATTTAGCAGTTTATTTAACCACCACAGGGCTTTGCTGTAATCTTCATTCCCGAAATAGACGTATGCAATGTTGTAATAGAAAGTGAAACGAATGCCGGGACTGATTTTACCATTCAGTAAAATTAATTTTTTTTCAATCTCCCCGATAGCGGGAATGGCTTTCTTAAAACTTCCGGTCCGGATATACAGGTCAAGCTCGTTCAGGTATTTGGAAATGAAAATTTTCAGCTGTAAGTCTTGGGACGAAGGAGTAATGTGCCTGAATTTTTGTAATGTTTCCAGAGCTTCCCGGTACCTCCCCGATTCAACCTGCCCGATAACCAGATTATTCAGGGCAATAATATAGTTTTCAATATTCTCTTTGATTCTTACCGGATGCGATTCCAGCAGATCAACGAGCTTTTCCCTGTACAGGTAGCCGTTTTTCAGATCCCCCCTTGAGCGGTAGAAGAATGTATAACTGAAATAAAGATAGAGCCTGGCTTCAAACGAGAGACTTTTTTCATCGGCTTTCAACAGTGGTGAGTTGCTTAGCTTGTCCGAATTTTCAATATCCGCCTGGGTTCTCGGTCCGCCTGTCCTGCTGTAAGCTATAAACATATCAGCAGTGAGGGTTGCATAATTTGTGATAGCCTTAAGTTCTTCAAGCATTTGCTGCGAGGTTTTAAAAAGCTCCCCTATCTCTTTTTCAGAGTAACCGATGTACTGAGAAGACTGCATTATCTTATTTTTCCACCAGCAGATTTCATATATCCTGAGATGCTTCTCATGTTTCCGGGCATAACTCTCAGCTTTTTCCAACATTTTTTTGCATTGCGCGTGCAACCCTCTGTTATACATAACAGAAACATCCTTTAAAGCCTGGTCTAACAGATATTCGCCAGAAGTCTTTGAATGATAGGTGCGGAGGTGCTTTAAAACAGAGTCATAAAGCTGCTTTTTAACTTTAGAGGTGTATTTAACCCCGGACAGATTTTTTTGTTCAAAAATAGTTTGCTCATTATAATTTTCCTGCTTTAAAATTGCATCAAAAAAAGCAAGAAGGCGCCCCCTGTTTGACTGTCCGCTCTCTGATATTTTAATTTTACAATACCTTTTTTCTGATCTCGATAATGTTTTTACAAGATTAAACAGATCAGTTGATATAATTTTAGACATAGTTATAATATATATATTATTATCTATATTTTAGATAAAATAAGATAAATAAGACATAGAAATATATTTTAGAAAAGGTAAATATAATGAAAAAAGATCTGCAATTTATATAGGATAGCATACTTTTGAGTTTCCTAATCACCTTCATGCCATGAAGAGATTGTATTACATAGTTCTCTGTTTCAGTTTTAGCGCCGGCCAACTTTGTGCTCAGGCGCCCTGCCAGATAGTATATGATGGATCTGAAATGAATTCAAACATAAAACAAACTACAAATGGAGGATATATCTGGTATGGCCAGGGGCAAAATTATGCGGCGGAGTTTTCGGATTTTACTTTGCTCCAGCTTGATGCGGCATACAGCGTTTTGTGGTCATACACTTACTCCCTTGGTGCTAATGAAGCAGGATACGGGGGATTTAACCGGACCAGCGACGGAGGGTATATTTTAACGGGATACAGCAACATTGCTGCTGCCGGCAATGAGGATCTTACACTTATTAAAGTAGATGCAGCCGGGAATATACAGTGGGATGAAAGATATGGCGGGAGTTCAAATGATAAGGGAGAAACAGTCATCCAGACTACCGATGGGGGATACATTGCTTTTGGCAGCGCACTGGTAACATTTTCTCCCTTTAATATGAATTATTATTTATTAAAAACAACGGCCTCCGGCAACCAGTCCTGGGGAAAACATATTGGAGGCAGTGATTTTGAATTACCGGGATTTTCGGTATTACAGACATCCGACGGAGGATACATTTTTACCGGTGCCACAATTTCGTATGGCCAGGCACCCGGAACCACATACGATATACATCTGGTGAAAACCAACTCTGCAGGGGCTATTGATTGGACAAAAACCTACGGGGGAACCGGTGACGATTACGGGTCCGCTTTGATACAGACTACCGATGGCGGATATCTTATTGCCGGGAATGCTGCTTACGGTAATGGAGCTAATGACGCATTTCTCCTGAAGACAGATGCTTCCGGGAATTTTCTGTGGGGGAAAACATACGGAGGAGCTGCCCTCGATCAGTTCAGCGCAGTTGTTCAGACTACCGACGGAGGCTTTGCTGCGGTGGGACTGACATGGAGCTGGAGTTTCGGGCAGAATGACGCTTTCCTTGTAAGGACAGATGCCACAGGGGCAGAGCAATGGTCAAGGCGCTATGGATGGACAAATGCAGATAATGCTACAAGTATTTCCCAGACAAGCTCCGGGGGCTTTCTCATAGGAGGCAATACAGTAACCCTCGGCGGCGGCGGAGCATATTTTATTGTTACGGATGCCAGCGGCGTGGGCTCGGGATCCTGCCCATACGAAGCAGCAATATCGCTTACAGATGTATCTTTTACCCCCGGAGTTTCTTCGGGAGGAACAAGTACAAACTATGGCTCCAGAACCAATGCAAATTTTTCAAGGGGAAGCGGGGGGACCGTCCGCACCGATGTGTGTGCTGTGTTACCGGTAGAACTGGCCTCATTTTCAGCCACACAGGTTGGAGAGGGGGTACTTCTCTTGTGGGAAACGATGTCTGAAAAAAACTGTGAATACTTTGCTGTACAGAAAAGTAACGACGGAATAAAGTTTGAAACAATTGGAAGGGTAAGAGGATCCGGCAGTTCGGATTCGCAGAACAATTATTCCTTCACCGATCGCACTCCCTTATCTTCTCCCAATGGGGAGGAAATCTGGGAGGAAGAAGTATACTACCGCCTGCAGCAGGTTGACTATGACGGAGGGTATACATATTCAAACGTGCTTCCCGTAAATATTAATTGGACCGCTGTACGGGTATATCCTTCTGTTGTTGGAAATGAGTTGTACTGTGAATTGTTATACCGGGAAAACGGGGATCCGGACGTTTCCATTACCGGTATATTGGGTAACGCATTAAAATACTATAAAGAAAAATCAATGTCCGGGAATGACCGTCTTGTCCTTGATGTATCTGATTTGTCTCCGGGAATATACTTTTTGAAAATTAACTCAGTAAAACACCCCGTACAATTTAAATTTATAAAACAATAAATGAAAAAAGTTATAGGTACTGCGCTTATTGCGTTTTTGCTGTGCACAGGGGCTTCTTCCCAGAATTATGTTCCCAATCCAAGTTTTGAAACATATTCCTCGTGCCCTACTGATGTCAGCCTGTATCTCAGTAACCAGATGAATAAATGCACAGGATGGGATAGGGCAACGGGTGGCGGGACATCTGATTATTTCAATGCATGTAACACAACAGCTAATACGGTTGACGTCCCCTCCAGTTATTTTGGGACCCAGTCTGCAAGAACCGGGGATGCTTATGCAGGTTTGATACTGTACCAGGCTCCCGCCCCGGCATACAGGGAATATATTATGATACAGCTTACTTCCCCTCTGCCCGCAGGGTTGAATTGTGATATTTCATTTTATGTAAATCTCGCTGACAACGCTCAATCGGCAATAGATGGCATAGGCGCTTATATATCAACGGGCTCTGTTTATGTGAGCGGGACATATTCTTCTGAACTGATTTATTCTCCTCAGGCTGTAAGCCCCACCGGAACATATATTACAGATGAAACATCATGGACACTGGTTTCAGGATCCTTTGTTACCTCGGGAGGAGAAAATTACCTTACAATAGGCAATTTCCGGACCGCCGCAAACACCGGCATTGCTGCTGTTTCCGGGACACAGAACTGGGCGTATTATTTTATTGATGACGTATCTGTTACAACAACGACCCTGCCGGTTAACCTTGTTTCTTTTCAGGGCTATATTGAAGCACAGAAAGTATTACTGAAATGGGTTACCGGATCCGAACACAATAACGCTGCTTTTATTATTGAGCGAAGCAGCGACGGTAAAATTTTCAGTTCCCTGGGAGAGTTGCAAGGATCTGAAGGTTCTTCTTCAGCATCCTATAGTTATTATGATAACAAACCCTTCCCCGGAATTAATTACTACCGCCTTAAGCAGGTGGATTACGATGGAAATTTTTCTCATTCCGAAACAATTTCCGTGACAACGGACAACACAGGAAATCTTCACGTGTTCCCGAATCCTGCCACCGAGGTTATATACGTTCAGGCGGACTATAAAGATGAAATATATATACAGAATATCAGTGGGCAAAAAATGCTTATGACTCCGGATCTGATTACAGAAACTCCGGACCATCTTTATAATGTGAATATCAGCCGCCTGCCGCGGGGAATATACTTTGCCTGTGTGAATAATAACAGGGCAAAATTTATAAGACAATGATTCCGTAGATCTACGGATATTATCACCCTCATTTCTTTCCTGAGAATTATATTTTCAACAATCAGGGCCTGCGTTCCGTAGGACAGGATAAATTTTCCCTGACAAAAAAATAATTATTTATAAATTCGCCTTGCTGGAATATTCTTACATTAGCACCTGCAAAAAACAACCCCTATGTCAGCAAGTTTAAATACTGTAAGTTCGGATGAAGCCATTGTAAAGGATTCTAAAAACATGTGGGGGGGCGGGCAGTCCCCCTATGCCGTAAGCTGGGGCAAAATGTATATGTGGATTTTCCTGCTTTCGGATGCCTTCACCTTCTCCAGCCTTCTCATTGCCTATGGCACCATGCGCCACCGTTTTTCGGACATCTGGCCTAAACCCAACGAGGTATTTACACATTTCCCTTTCATAGAACATCACGTGCCGCTTGCATACGTGGGACTGATGACCTTCATCCTTATCATGAGCAGCGTGACCATGGTGCTTGCCGTGGAAGCAGGACACCGTAACGACAAAAAACAGTCAGGAATGTGGCTGCTGCTTACTATCATCGGCGGGCTTATGTTTGTTGGCTCCCAGGCATGGGAATGGTACCATTTTATCGTCGGCACCGAGCATGGCAGGATTCTTGCAAACGGCACGGTTTTTCATGGTGCAAATCTTACCATGAATGAATACGGACTCACTCCTCTCTTCGGAGATTTCTTCTTCTTCATCACAGGCTTCCATGGATTTCACGTTTTCAGCGGGGTGGTTATCAACTTTATCATTTACCTGAATGTAATTGGGGGAGTGTATGAAAAAAGAGGTCATTATGAACAGGTGGAGAAAGCCGGTCTGTACTGGCACTTCGTAGATTTGGTATGGGTATTCGTATTTACCTTCTTCTACCTGCTCTGATTATATTCAATTCGAAAACCCTCAACAAGTATTATATATGACTACACAGGAACACACTGCCGACGATCATTCTGAAACCATAGGCCCCAAAGCAAGAAAACGCCTCTGGAAAGTTTTCTGGCTACTCCTTGCTATCACATTGTTTGAAGTAGGGATTTCCTTTACAGCCATCCCTAAAGAGGTGCTTAAAATTCTCTTTATAGGACTTACTATTGTGAAGGCTTATTATATCGTCTTCTTCTTTATGCACATGAAGCATGAGAAAGTTCATTTTGCCTGGAGCATCCTTCTCCCCTTTATTCTTATCGTATATTTTATTTATATGATGATGACCGAAGGAAATGCGCTGAACTATATCCGGACGGTATTCGAGAACCATATCTGAAATGAGTCAGGCCTCTTCCCGGAAGAATGCCGTAATAATACTTGCCGTACTTCTTCTTCCGTGGGGATTTTACTTTTTTTTTGCTTCAGGAAAACATCATTTTAAACACCTGCCGGTACTGGGTCCTTTTGAAATAAGCGCCGGTGGAGATACAGTTTATCATACTATCCCTGATTTTGCCTTTGTAAACCAGGAAGGGAGAGAGATTACCCAGAAAGATGTAGAAGGGAAAATTTATGTGGCTGATTTCTTTTTTGCAAGATGCCCTTCGGTATGTCCTAAAATGGCAGAGCAGCTCCAGCGCGTGCAGAAAGAATTTGCAGCCGAACGCCAGCTAAGGATACTTTCTCACAGCGTGGATCCTTCCAATGATTCTGTTCCGGTGCTGGAGGCATATGGAAAAAAACATCTTGTAAATTCCGCCAAATGGCATTTGCTTACCGGGGATAAAAAACAAATTTCTGAAATTGCTGTGAAAGGCTACCTGATCTCGGCCGGAGGTGATGGGGAGCAACAATCATTGCATAGCACTATGCTGGTTTTAGTGGACAAGAGCCGCCGGATAAGGGGATTTTATGATGGCACAGACCCCGCAGCCGTGGATACACTGATAACGGAAATCAAAGTGCTTATGGCTGAATATGCCCCGTAGCGTATGAAGGAGAAAAAGATATTTCGCTTAATTCTCCTCCTTACGGGAGCTGTGATTGCCACGGTCATTATGCTTAACAAGAAGGTTTTCCCTTCGCCTGCCGAGGTTCCCTTTTTTGTTCAGTTTCTTCCCGGGCTTAATGCTGTCATCAATGCCACATGCTTCCTTTTGCTGCTGCTCTCGTTTTATTTTATCAGGAAGAAAAAAATACAGGTACATAAAAAAATAAACCTGGCTACATTCTGCCTCTCTTCATTGTTTCTTCTTTCCTATATTACGTTTCACTACTTTGCAGAGGAAACAAAATTTCCCGCATCGAATCCCCTGCGCCCTTTTTATCTTGTCCTTCTTTCTTCACACATTATACTTGCTGCTATTGTGTTACCTTTGGTGCTGCTTTCATTTTACAGGGGGCTGAATATGCAGATCCCCGCCCATAGAAAAATTGTACGGTGGGCATTTCCTGTATGGCTGTATGTTACAGCCACAGGAGTTCTGGTTTACTTCATGATAGCCCCCTATTATAAGTTCTGAACCGTGATGAAAAAAATACTTGCGGCTTCCCTGCTTTATCTTGTTATTATTATAACCCCTCTTTCCAGGGTACAGGGACAGTGTGCCATGTGCAAAGCCGTTGCAGTTTCAAATATTGAAAGCAAATCAAATGCTGTTGGGAAGGGAATTAATAAAGGAGTGCTTTACCTGCTTCCGGTTCCCTACCTGCTTCTGCTTACCGGTGTTATTGTATGGTGGAGAAACAGCAGAAAAAAAATAACCAATCAGTCAAAACAACCCTCTTCCCTGTGAAAAGTCCCATCATACAGGTTAAAAATCTCGTAAAAAAATATGAAACGCTCACCGCTGTGAACGATATTACGTTTGAGGTTTTTGAGGGAGAAATTTATGGATTGCTGGGCCCTAACGGTGCCGGGAAAACCACTACCATGGAGATTATGGAAACTCTCCGTAAGAAAACTTCAGGAGAAATTATTATTGATGGTAAATCGATTGACACCTCTCCTGGTGAAATAAAAAAAATTATAGGGGTACAGCTACAGGCGGCAGGCTATTTCCCGAGCCTTACACTCACGGAGTTAATGAAGCTGTTTTCCGGACTTTACAATGTGGATGTGAATATCTCCGAAATGCTTAACCGTGTGGGGTTGAGTGACAAAGCTAAAGCGAAGTATAAGGAATTGTCGGGCGGGCAGAAACAAAGATTCTCCATTGCCACCACGATTATCAATAACCCTAAAATAGTTTTTCTTGATGAACCCACCACCGGTCTTGATCCCCAGGCAAGGAGAAATCTCTGGGCCCTTATCCGTGACATCCGTTCGAAAGGGACTACAGTGATGATTACTACTCATTATATGGATGAGGCCGAAAATCTATGCGACAGGGTCGGCATAATTGAGAAGGGTAAAATCATAGCTGTGGACACCCCGGATAACCTGATAGATGATCTTGTGAAAAAAGGATTTGAAAGAAAAAAAGAGGTAAAGAAAGCCAATCTGGAAGATGTTTTCCTCAACCTTACGGGCAATGAATGGCGAGATGAATAACCGGGGAAAATACAGTCAGGTCAGGGCCATGCTTGCAATTGCAAGAGCCAGCCTCATTTCTATTACCCGTAGTCCGTCGGCGGTGGTATTCAGCTTGCTTTTCCCCATGATTTTTATCCTGGTATTCGGCTTTATCGGCGGCCGCACCATCTCGGTGGATGTGGCGGTGCAGAAACAGTGTAACCGGAATAACCCCGTTTATTTTGCCCTTGAAACGATCGGCGTAATAAAACTTGATACACTCCTTACAGAATCGGCAATTGATGAAGGTCTTGCAAAAGGCGAGGTGGATGCCGCCCTGCTTATCCGCGATAACGGGGGGAATTCTGTTCCGCGTTATACGGTTCATGTTACTACTGTAAATACCTCCCGCGAAAAAGCCAATGTGCTGAAATCCATACTCAATAATGTTTTTTATAAGTTGAACATCCGTGATGCTCACATCATCCCGTCCGTAGCGGAACTCGAAGAAAATGAAATGCAGATAAGAGAATATAAAACTATAGATTTTATTCTCCCGGGCCAGCTTGGATTTTCCCTCCTCAGTTCGGGCGTGTTCGGTACGGCTTTTGTATTTCTCAGCCTGCGGCAGACACTGGTGATAAAAAGATTCTTCGCAACCCCCGTGCACAGGACATATATCGTTCTCGGAGAAGCCCTCAGCCGGCTGGTATTCTCCATTAGCGGTGCCCTGCTTATAATCCTTATCGGGCATTTTGCTTTTGGATTTACACTTCTGCACGGGTTTCTGACTGTTATTAATATGCTCGTGCTTGCAACCCTTGGCCTGGTGATATTTATGGGTTTTGGCTTTGCTGTTTCAGGGCTTGCAAAGAATGAAAGTTCTATCCCTCCTATTGCAAATATTATTACGATGCCGCAATTTCTTTTATCGGGAACTTTTTTCTCCATCAGTTTATTCCCAGGATGGCTTCAGCCGGTTTGTAAGGTACTGCCTCTTACATACCTGAATGAGGCGTTGCGGAAAATTGCTTTTGAAGGCGCAAGCCTCTGGAGCGTGAATCATGAGATAGGAATACTTTTCCTCTGGGGAATCCTTGTCTATGCACTTGCTGTAAAATTTTTCCGCTGGGAATAAAATCGCTTTCCCTGTTATCTGTCCAAATCTTGTGCACATCCGCATTATTATTAACTTTGTAAGAGGGAAGTTCTTATGGCGCTGTATAATAAAAAAGGGAAACAGGAGTTGAAGAAACAACTCATGCAGGAGTCCTTCGGCAGGATAACTCTTTCTTTTTACCGCTATGTTGTTATCGAAGATCCCGCAGCCCTGAGGGACCAGCTGTATCAAAGCTGGAGCCGGCTCAATGTCCTCGGCAGAATTTATGTTGCCCACGAAGGCATCAATGCACAGCTCAGCCTGCCTGCTGAAAAAACAGACCTCTTCAGGGAGCAACTATACAGCGATCCGCGTTTCCGTGACACACCCTTTAAAATTGCCGTTAAAGATGACGGGAAATCGTTTTACAAACTGAATATTAAGGTGCGCCCGAAAATCGTTGCCGATGGCCTTGAAGATGGATCGTTTGACGTAACCAATGCAGGTAAACATCTTTCTGCCAGAGAATTTAACGAGGCCATGCAGGAACCCGGAACTGTCGTGGTGGATATGCGGAACCACTATGAAAGCGAGATAGGCCGCTTCGCGAATGCCTTCTGCCCTGATGCCGACACCTTCAAACAGGCATTGCCCATAGTGCTGGACTCCTTGCACGGTAAAAAAGACGATAAGATTTTGCTTTATTGTACCGGTGGCATCCGCTGTGAAAAGGCCAGCGCTTTCCTGAAACATCATGGATTCCGGGATGTGAACCAGCTCCACGGGGGTATTATTTCTTATTATTGGCAGGTGCAAAATGAAGGACTTGAGAATAAATTCCTCGGAAAAAATTTTGTTTTTGACGCCCGCATGGGTGAACCCATCTCCGGCAAAATAATCAGCACCTGCCACCAGTGCGGAAACCCATGCGATACGCATGTAAACTGTGCCAATCAGGAATGCCACCTGCTGTTTATCCAATGCGGATCCTGTGCTGAAAAATACAACGGCTGCTGCACTCCCGCCTGCAGCGAGGTGTCTCTGCTGCCGCAGCAGGAACAAAGAAAAATCCGCAAAGAGAAGAAACGAAAGGACTCCCATTCCGTATACAAAAGCCGCCTTCGCCCCAATCTCAGAGAAATAATAAAAAATACATCCCATGCCTAAAACCGACAAGGAAGTTATCAAGACCGTAGCCAAAGCTGTTAAGCAGATTGACAGTATCCGGAGTACGGAAATTTCCGGGATGGACCAGTTTTACATTGATACCGCCCGCGGACTCCTGCTTAAGGTTATTTCATCCAACAGCTACGAGCTCTCTGAAGATACCCACCGCGTGAAAAAGATTCTTAAAAAGTGAAACAGAGCTTCGTATTTCTTCAAGATAATTCGGACCAAATATATTTTTATGGTCTCTGGAAGAGGGAAGCCTTTTTGCCCCTTCTTAAAAATTTCCTACTTTTACCCTGCTCTTCTCATTTATTGCTTATCCAGAAAGGTTGAGGGACTGCGCCCTGAGAAACCTTGACAACCCTGTAAACAGCCCTTGCTGCTTATAGAAGGTGCCACATCCTGTCCGCGGGACGGCTCTTATGCCGCCGTGGAAAGATAAGACGGAACTTCCGAGAGAAAAAGAAAAATCTCTTCTGGCAAAAAACGCAGGAGAGATTTTTTTTTGTACATAGATAAATGTCTGATGAAATGACCGATATCCACAAAATCCTTGAACAACGTGTGCTTGTGATTGATGGTGCCATGGGCACCATGATACAGCAATATAAACTTTCGGAAAAAGATTACCGGGGAGAAAGATTTAAGGATCATGGATCTGATCTCAAAGGCAATAATGACTTGCTTTGCCTTACACAACCTTCTATCATTAAAGATATCCACCTCGCCTACCTTGGGGCCGGGGCTGATATTATTGAAACAAATACCTTTAATGCCCAGCGTATTTCCCTTGCAGACTATGGAATGCAATCCCTTGCCGGGGAGCTGAATGAAGCTGCCGCAAAAATTGCCCGCGCTGCGGTTGATGAATTCCTCAAACGCAACCCCGGCAAGGGCCCCAGGTATGTGGCCGGAGCTGTTGGCCCAACCAACAAAACTGCATCCCTCTCTCCCGATGTGAATGATCCCGGCTTCCGTGCCGTTACTTTTGACGAGCTTGCAGCAGCCTATTCGGAGCAGGTACTCGGCCTGGTAAGGGGAGGAGCGGACATTCTGCTCATAGAAACAATCTTTGACACTCTGAATGCAAAAGCCGCTCTCTTTGCCATACAGAATATTTTTGAGGAAAAAGGAATTACCCTTCCCGTCATGATTTCAGGTACTATTACCGATGCCAGCGGTCGTACGCTCTCAGGTCAGACCGTTGAGGCCTTCCTGAATTCAGTCAGCCATGTGAACCTCCTGAGTATTGGTCTGAATTGTGCTCTCGGGGCCCAACAGATGAGGCCCTTTCTCGAAGAGCTTTCTGAAAAGGCTCCCTTTTTCGTGAGTGCATACCCTAATGCAGGCCTCCCCAACCAGTTCGGGGAATACGATGAAACGCCGGAAACCATGTCACACCAGATCTGCGATTTCCTTGACAGCAACTTCGTGAATATTGTAGGAGGATGCTGCGGAACTACTCCGGAGCACATACGCCATATCGCACAGCATGCAGCAAAAGCAACTCCGAGGAAACTTCCGCAGGGGTCTCCTTACCTCCGCCTCAGCGGACTTGAGCCGGTAACCCTTCGCCCGGACTCCAACTTTATGAATGTGGGAGAACGAACCAATGTGACCGGGTCTAAAAAATTTGCCCGCCTCATCATGGAAAACAAATACGAAGAAGCGCTCGCTGTTGCACGTGACCAGGTCGAAGGCGGAGCACAGGTAATAGATATTAACATGGACGAAGGTATGCTGGATGCCATAGCTGCCATGACGAAATACCTGAACCTTGCCGGGGCGGAACCCGATATCGCGAGGGTCCCCGTTATGATAGACTCTTCCAAGTTCAGCGTTATTGAGGCCGGGCTCAAATGCCTGCAGGGAAAGGCAATTGTAAACTCCATATCCCTCAAGGAAGGAGAACAGGCTTTTATAAATCAGGCAAAGACAATTAAAAAATACGGGGCGGCAATAGTAGTGATGGCTTTTGACGAACAGGGACAGGCAGACTCCCTTGAGAGAAGAATTGAGATTTGTACACGGGCGTATAAAATACTTACAGAGCAAGTTAAATTCCCCCCCCAGGATATCATTTTTGACCCGAATATTTTTCCCGTGGCTACAGGAATGGAAGAGCACCGCAAAAATGCAGTTAACTATTTTGGGGCGGCAAAATGGATAAAAGAGAATCTCCCTTATGCCAAAGTGAGCGGGGGGGTTAGCAACGTCTCTTTTTCTTTCAGGGGAAACGATGCGGTCCGTGAAGCCATTCATTCCGCATTCCTCTACCATGGCGTAAAATCCGGAATGGATATGGGAATTGTGAACCCCGCACAGTTACAGGTATATGATGAGATTGCCCCGGAGTTGCTGGAAATGGTCGAAGATGTATTGCTCGACCGCAGGGATGATGCTACCGAAAGACTGATTCTTTACGCAGAGAAAGTGAAAGGCGGCGGAAAACAGAAGCAGGAAAAAGATCTTGAATGGCGTAAAGACTCTGTTGAGAAACGTCTTGCTCATGCACTCGTGAAAGGTGTCGTGGATTATATTGAGGAAGATCTTGAAGAAGCCCGCACAAAATATTCCCTTGCCCTCCACCTCATTGAAGGCCCTCTCATGGATGGAATGAATATCGTTGGAGACCTGTTCGGGAGCGGGAAAATGTTCCTTCCCCAAGTGGTCAAAAGCGCAAGAGTGATGAAAAAAGCGGTTGCCTATCTCACCCCTTATCTTGAAGAGGAAAAAAGATCCCGTCTTGCACAGGGAATCAAAGGGAAAAGCTCTGCGGGGAAAATATTGCTCGCAACGGTTAAGGGAGATGTGCATGATATCGGGAAAAATATTGTAGGGGTAGTCCTTGGGTGCAATAACTACGAGGTGCTTGACCTCGGGGTGATGGTTCCATGTGAGAAAATCCTTGAAGCCGCAAAAAAAGAAAATGTGGATATTATAGGGTTAAGCGGACTGATTACCCCATCCCTCGATGAAATGGTGCATGTGGCGAAAGAGATGGAGCGCCAGGGTTTTGATCTTCCCCTGCTTATTGGAGGAGCAACAACATCTAAGGTTCATACGGCAGTGAAAATAGATCCGAATTACAAACATCCCGTGATCCATGTAAATGATGCTTCCCGCTCAGTCCCCGTGATAGGGAGTCTGGTGTCCGGCTCGCTCAGGAAAGGCTTTGTGGAAAAAATCTCTGAGGAGTATGATAAAATCAGGGAAAGCAATAAGAATCTCCATGCTGCCGGTAAGTTTATTTCTCTTGCTGAAGCAAGATCTAACAAGCTTCCCTGCGACTGGGCTGCTTATATCCCTACGCCTCCTTCTTTTATCGGGAACAGGAAGTTTGAAGGTTATCCTCTCGGGGAAATTGCGGATTATATTGACTGGACTCCGCTCTTCCATAGCTGGGAGATGAAGGGAGTTTACCCGAAAATTCTGCAGGATCCGGTCAGGGGTGAAGAAGCAAAAAAACTGTTTCATGATGCACAGGAGATGCTGGAGAAGATTGTTTCCCAAAAGTGGCTTACCGCAAACGCTGTTGTGGGATTTTATCCGGCGGCCTCTTCCGGGGGCGATGACATTAAGATTTATACAGATGAAAAAAGAAATATTGTTAAAACAACCCTGCACACCCTCAGGCAGCAAACAGCTAAACCGCCCGGGCAGCATAATCTTGCTCTTGCCGATTTTATAACTCCTGAGAATTCGGGAATCAAAGATTATATCGGAGGCTTTGCTGTTACCGCCGGCTTTGGCATTGAGCCCTGGGTAGAAAAATTTGAAAGAGATCACGACGACTATTCTGCCATCATGCTGAAAGCCCTTGCCGACAGGCTTGCCGAGGCTTTTGCCGAGCTGATGCACCTCAGGGTCAGGAAAGAGCTTTGGGGGTATGCAAAAGATGAAAATCTTTCGCCGGAACAACTGATAAGCGAAGAATACCAGGGTATCCGCCCTGCACAGGGATACCCTGCCTGCCCCGACCATACAGAAAAGGAACTGCAGTTTAAACTTTTTGAAGTGGAGAAAAACACAGGGATCCGCCTTACTGAAAGTTTTGCAATGCTTCCCGCCGCCTCAGTAAGCGGACTTTATTTTTCTCACCCCCGATCGCAGTACTTCGGACTCGGGAAAATTGTGAAAGACCAGGTGGAAAATTATGCCGGAAGAAAAGGTATGAGCTTAAAGGAAATGGAAAAATGGCTGGCCCCGGTACTGGGGTATTGAATTGTGAAAGGAACTTCGGTCGGCAGGGAACGGGGAAAGCCAAGCCGTGTTCTGTATAATACATGATAATAAATATTGAGCATGTAAGATTTTAAAAAAAAGATTTCCTTTGGCATTATATTTTTTATACATTCGTTCCCGGAATTTCAAATTCCGTACATCCCAAATAACCAATATACCATGAAAAAAATCTTCATTATTCTCGCAGCCACACTTCTGTTTGGCTCATTCAGCAGCACTGTAAAAGCCTCTCATGCTGCAGGAGCAGATATTAGCTATACTTACATTGGAGGAAATGTATACAGGGTTACTTATACTTTTTACCGTGATTGCTCTGGTATAGCCGCTCCCGGAAATGTTACTATTGTTACTTCCTCTACGAGCTGCGGAGTTGTTCCGTTCAATACTGTTGCCCCACAGACAGCAGGACCTGTTCAGGTGGTTCCTATATGCGGTGCTGCAAGTACTACCTGTACCGGAGGAGGAACGCCGGGCCGCCAGCAATATAAATACCAGGCTAACATTACATTGCCAAGCCTTTGTACTGATTGGGTTTTCGGTGTATCGGTGAATGCAAGAAATGCGGCTATTACAACAGGCCCAAGCGGTGTGCTGTACGTGGAAGCAACCCTTAATAACACTATTGTTCCGGGAAACAATGCCTCAACCTTCGCTAATAATCCCGCCGCATTTATTTATACCAACCAGAACTTCTGCTTTAACAACGGAGCTGTTGACATTGATGGCGACTCTCTCGTTTATTCGCTCGTTACGCCTAAAACAGGTCCTCTTTCTACGGATACGGTTACCTATAATTTCCCGTATACCGCCAGCCAGCCGCTTACTTCTGTTCCTGCTGTTACATTAAATTCCAATACAGGAGATGTTTGTATGACTCCTACTGCACTGGAAGTAACCGTTATGGCAGTGCTTGTGCAGGAATACCGTTACGGCATGCTGATTGGAACTGAAATGAGGGACATTCAGATAACAACACTGGCCGGCGCCGATAACTTACCGTATGATGACGGAATAAACAGCAGCAACACTTATAGCGATACCGCAGTTGTTGGCTGTCTGTATACTTTTCAAACCAAAACATTTGATGCCGATGCACTTCAAAATCTCACGATATCTTCCAATGTTGCTGCTGCAATCCCTGCAGCGTCATTTGTAAGTTCAGGAGGCTCAAGACCAACCGGAACATTCTCGTGGACCCCTGTTGCTGGTGATGCAACGAATTATCCGCACTTTTTTACCGTTACCGTACGGGATGATTATTGTAATATAGAAGGGCAACAGGTAAAAGCCTACGGAATAAGGGTAATTAGCCTTACTGCAGATTTTACTACAACTGCTCCTTCATGCGTGGGACAGGGAGTAAACTTTTACAGTAAATGGACGCTGAGCAATTACAGTTACCTCTGGGATTTCGGCGCCGGATCAATTGCAACATATGCTCAGGCAACATCATCAAACCCTACAGGGGTAACCTATACGACTTCCGGTGCCAAAACCGTAACGCTGTCCATTACTACCCCGGCCGGATGTGTGGTGACTAAAAGCAATGTCATTACCATCAATCCAACTCCTGCATCTACATTTACTTCCACTGCACCGGTATGCACGAACACGGCAGTCAGCTTCACTAACACAGGAGCTACCGGCATAGGCACTGCACACCTTTGGGATTTTGGCGCAGGTGCAAATCCGCAGACATCATCCGTGGAAAACCCTACCGGCGTTTCATACAGCAGCTCTGGTTCCAAAACGATTTCCCACACAGTTGCCTATCTCGGCTGCTCTTCCACAACAACGGCTTTAATAACTATCAATGCTACTCCTGTTTCCAGTTTTACATCCACTGCTCCCAAATGTACCGGAGCAGCTGTTGACTTTACCAACACCGGAACTTCTGCCGGGGTAAGTTTCTCATGGAACTTCGGCTCAGGTGCCGCTCCCGCTACCTCAACGCTTCAGAATCCCACAGGGGTAACCTATGCAACCGCCGGTACAAAAATTGTAACGCTTACGGTTACCAATTCCGGAACAGGTTGTGCAGTGAGCTCAACACAGACCATTAATATTAACCAAACACCCGCTTCTTCGTTCAGCAACAATGCTCCTGTTTGCGTGGGCACCCCGGTTGACTTTACCAACACCGGAAGCAGCGGGTTTGGTATCAGCTACTCATGGGATTTCGGCACCGGGGCAAACCCCGCTACTTCTACAGCGCAGAACCCGAGCGGTATTACATATTCCAGCTCAGGCTCTAAAACAGCCACCCAGTATATTACCAACCAATTCGGGTGTGTGACATCTTCCACCCTCGCCTTTACTATTGATGCGACTCCTGTTGCCGCTTTTACATCCACTGCTCCCCAGTGCACCGGGGCTGCTGTTGACTTTACTAACACAGGAAGTTCTTCAGGTGTTTTGTACGACTGGGATTTTGGTTCAGGAGCAGTAGTGCCCGGCGGAATGACAACATCGCAAGATCCGAGCGGCATAACCTATACAACTGCAGGAATTAAATCGGTTGTTTTAACGGTAACAAATAGCTCGACAGGATGTGTTTCTGTAATTACGCAAACCATCAACATTAACCAGACCCCTACTGCAAGTTTTTCTTCCAACACTCCTGCCTGTGCAGGGTCTTCTGTTGACTTCGGGAATACAGGAACCAGCGGAAGCAACTGGTCTTATTTCTGGGATCTCGGACAGGATGCCAATCCGCCTACTTCAACCTCTGAAAATCCTGTGGGGGTGATGTACAGTGCCGGAGGAACGAAGACAATCACCTTTACTATCTCCGATCAGAATTGTACCTCTACTTCCACAAGTTCGGTGGTTATCAATGCTCTTCCTGTTGCCAACGCAGGCCTCGATACCACCATCTGTGCCAATAGGAGTGTTGCGATAGGCTCGGCTTCCGTATCCGGAATGGGATACAGCTGGTTCCCGTCAAATACACTTGACAACCCTGCCGCATCTGCGCCTACAGCAAGTCCTGTTGCCCCTGTTACCACTTATTATGTTACTGTAACAGATGTTGCTACCGGTTGCCAGTCTATGGACTCTGTGAGAATAACGATGCTCGCCCCTCTCAAAGCAAATGCCGGTACTGATGGCGAGATTTGCCTGTATGACAGTATACAGGTCGGAGCAGCGCTCATCGAAGGACAAACATACAGTTGGAGCCCTGTTACAGGTCTTGCAGACCCCTCTGCACCCCTCACCATGGCCAGCCCTTCGCAAACTACTGCTTATACGCTTACAGTTATGGGTGCCAATTGTACCCCTGTTACTGATGATGTGACTATTATAGTTCACCCGCTCCCTGTAGCCGATGCCGGCCGGCCTGTGACTATCACCGCCGGATCCAGCACCGGGCTTACTGCTACCGGGGGAGTACAGTATGAGTGGATTCCCGTTGCAGGACTTGATAATTCTTCTGTCTTTAATCCTGTGGCCAGCCCGGAGGTTACTACCCTGTACTGGGTTACAGTTACTGATGTGTATGGCTGTGTGAATACAGATTCGGTTACAGTTACGGTAGTTGAGCCGTCGATCTGGGCCCCATCGGCATTCACTCCTGATGCCAGCGGAAAAAATGATGTGTTTTATATTAGAGGCCGCGGGATCAACAACTTCCAGCTTTCAGTATACAACCGCTGGGGCGAAGCGATATTCTCCAGCAAGGATATGAGTCAGGGCTGGGATGGCAAGAAGCAGGTTTCCGGTGAAGATATGCCCGAAGGCGCTTATATGTATACCGTGAAAGGCACCCAAACCAATGGTAAAGCGGTTGATATGAAAGGTATTATCAATCTCATAAGGTAAAATCCCTGCTCCTGAATTTAATAAGAACATCCAATAAAAATGATTATCATGAATAACAAAGTAAAAATTTCAACCATAGCACTCGCCGTAGCTGCGGTTTCCTCTTTACAATCATTTGCACAGGACCTGCGTTATGCGCAGTCGTTTGCAAACCCCCTGAAGCTTAACCCTGCTATCATGGGTGCAAATCCTGATTTTAAACTGTCGCTGAACTACCGTGACCAGTGGAGCCTTATTGACAAAGGATATGTCACCACTTCTTTTACGGCGCTATATCCTGTTTTCATGAAGGAAGGAAAAAGCAAGCTGGATATAGGTGTGGGAGCCCTCAATGATAAGGCAGGGGCCTTTAATAAGCTGGATTTTTCCCTTGCCCTTGCATACAGCCTCCGTGTTTCCGATTTCAGCAGCCTCAGCCTTGCTCTCCAGGGGGGATATGTGCAAAAAACGCTTGATAATGCTTCCCTGATGTTTGACGAACAGTATGTTAACGGGGAGTACAGTGCTAATAATCCGCATAATGAAAACACCCTTACTCAGGCTATCAGCTACGCGGATGTGGGATTCGGCGCCATGTGGTTTTATAATCCTTCGAGAGAGGATGGAGGAAGGATCAATGCGTACATGGGAATGTCGGGCTTCCACCTTAACCAACCTAATGAGTCCTATGTTGCCGGAGCGGGGGTTCTTGCAAAAAAGTTTTCTTATCAGGGAGGTATTAAAATCCTTGGGGAAGGCAAACTGGACTTTACTCCCAACATTCGCATTACCACGCAGAGCGGGGCAGAAGAAATTGCTGCCGGTCTATATGTGGATTACAGGTTTAATGAAAAAGCAAAGCTTGTGCTTGGCAGCTGGTACCGCAAGGACGACGCTGTCGCTTTTGCCCTTGGCTTCGAACATAAAAATTTTATAATAGGGTATAGCTATGATGTGGTTACCTCCCAGCTGAGCACAGCTGCTGCAGGAATCAATGCCTATGAGGTTACGCTTGCCTATAAAATAAACAAAGCCGATAAAAACAAAATCAAGTTTAACGGCATGTTCAGTTCTTTCTGAAACAGAAAAGAATAAATCTTTCTGAAAAAGATTTATCTTTGATCTTGAAATTCGGTCCCGGTAAAATATACCGGGTTAAAAGGGAAACAGGTGTGAATCCTGTGCATTTCCCGATGCTGTAAGTTCCAGCAAACTTTTTGATCTCTGAAAGCCACTGCCCCTTCTGAGGGGATGGGAAGGCATCAAAAAGGGAACAAGTCAGAAGACCTGCCGGGTTTTGAATAAGGTTCGCAGCTTTCGGAGAAAAAGCCAGGAATAGATTCCCCGTCTATTATGTTTTTTCCCGGCCTGTGATTATGAATATCGCTTGTCCATTATTTATTTATTTAATACATTAAACTATGAAAACAACTACAAAAATCGGCCGGGGAATCCGGAAAAACATGCTGAAGTTTTTATTAATACCTGTGCTGACAACCTGTGTTTATGCGCAAAACCAGTTTGAACTGAGGCAGGTAATCGTTTTGAATGAGGGGGCATTCGGGGGCCCCGCTACAGTCGGCAGTTACGACCCTGCGGCAAAAACATATGTTAACTTCGATACCATCCCCGCCCGTTTTGCAACCGATGTCATTATCTCCGGCAACTGCATATATGTGGCCGCTGACACCCTTCTCATAAAATATAATCTTATTACGAAACAGAGGCTTGCTGTACAGACAGTAAAAGGAATACGGGAGCTGGCTTCCTGGAATAACCAGGTGCTTATTACGAGGGCAGAAATTACACCACTTCCTTCCTATTTCCAGGTCTATGATGCTGCCACCCTGAACTTTCTTTATGAACTCCCTGGTCTGAGTGGAAAGGCGTCAGAGGTGAAGGTGCTTGGAGACACTGCTTATGTTGCGGTGAATGATTGGGGTGCCATGGGAAAGCTTGCTGTGGTTGACCTTCAGAACCAGGTACTGAACCGCGAGATAGACCTTGGCGCAGATGGCCTGAATCCGGAAGCCGTGCGCGTGGACGGAAACCGGATTTATACTGTGAACTCCCTCAACTGGACAAACAGTTCCGTTACGCGGTACGAGGCTTCCACTTCACTTTTCCAGAATATAAAGCTTAATACCCCTTCCAGTTGCAGTGCTTCAACGCTTTATTCCCCTCTGCATAATATTTATTTTCAGGTAAGCGGGGAGGATAAACTTGGGGTTTTCAATGCAGGAACGCTTAATCTTATTGATACACTTTACATTAATAAGAGTATTTATGGTATCGGGACGGATTCGATCAATGGTAATATATACACCGGGGTGACGGATTACTCAAGCTATGGGGAAGTATTTGTTTATGATTTTTATGGCATGCTTAAGGATTCTTTCAGCGTTGGCATCTCCCCCGGAACCTTTGCTTTTGACGTGATAGATGTGACCGGGATGACCAGGCAGAAAGCAGAAAGCAGCCTCGCCGTGTACCCTAATCCTTCAGGAAATGAACTTCACATCAGCAGCAGCGGAGAGGCGATCCATAATATCAGGCTTTGTGATATCACAGGCAGGGTGCTGCAGCAGTATGATTTATGGAGTGCCTCAAATACGCTCCATATGGATCATGTGCAGCCGGGAATATACCTGTTGAAGATAGGTGTTGATAATGGAGTAATCACGAAAAAGATAGTCCGGGATTAACAATCAGGGTCCCCGCTTCTCCCGTTTGAAAATAGCGTAAAGCAAGCCCCCAAAAACAGCGGAAGATAGCATTGTCAGCCTCCACTCGTTTTCTCCCGCACCTATATTGTCCAGGTTTGCTCGGAGGATTCCGTGGCTGTTCATATAGGAAATGATAATGGCGCTCCCGTTATTGACAAAATGTGCAGTAACGGGAAGCCATATCGAATTACTCCACAGGAAAAGATATCCAAGCATTGCCCCGAGGAGCATACGCGGAATGAAACCGAAAAACTGGAAATGCAGGGCGCTGAATATGACAGCGGCAAGCCAGACTCCGGCATGCCTGTTTCGCATCCACCCGGAAAACAGGCGCTGCATCACTCCGCGGCACATGAACTCTTCTCCTATGGCCGGAATTACTGCAATCATGAGGAGGTTCACAAGCAGTGCAGAGCTCGAATCCATCTTCAGGAAGGCTTCTGTCAGTACAGCAGCATCGTTTTCTTTCTGCCTCATCCAGGTTTCAATGCCAGACAGGGCGGAAGGCAGGTGCATTTTCCCGTTCATGTCTGCCAGTAAATTTATAAGAGGGGTAGCCGCTAATACTGCAAAGGCTGTATAAATAAAGGACTCCGGGCGGGCAGGGCTCCGGAATTTCAGGTAGCTCTTTACATCCCCTGAAACATAGTAGGCGAAAAAAACAGGAGGAATTACAAATAGTAAGATCGAAAGGATAATTTGTCCTGCTTTCAAAACGATCAGCGCGTATGGATCATTTAGCATATTATTGATGCCGGATCCGGCGGGCAGGGCATTAAGGATTATATAAATCCCGATCAGGCCGAAAAAAAATACAGAGGCCCCTTTTTCCCTTTGGGGCAAAGTCATAGCTCCCGGTTTTTTGGTAAATTCACGTTTCAAAAGTAAGTAATAATAGTGGTACGGATTGATAATCTTGAACTGGGAGAGTTTCCCCTGCTGCTTGCTCCCATGGAAGATGTGAGCGACCCTCCCTTTCGCGCTGTTTGCAAACAGCAGGGAGCAGACCTCATGTACACGGAATTTATTTCGTCTGAAGGACTGATAAGAGATGCGGCGAAAAGCACTCAGAAACTGGACATCTTTGATTATGAGCGCCCCCTCGGGATACAACTCTTCGGGAGCAGCGTGGAGGTGATGATCAGGGCGGCTTTGATTGCAGAAAAAGCATCTCCTGACCTTATTGATATTAATTACGGATGTCCGGTGAAAGCGGTGGCCTGTAAGGGTGCAGGTGCAGCCCTCTTGCAGGATATTCCGAGAATGGCAAAGATGACAGAAGCAATAGTCAGAAGCGTCAGGGTTCCTGTTACAGTTAAGACCAGACTGGGATGGGATGAAAAAACTAAAAATATTTGTGAGGCGGCTGAGCGTTTGCAGGATGCGGGAATTAAGGCGCTGACTGTTCATGGGCGAACGAGGGCACAGATGTATAAAGGCAATGCAGACTGGACGCTGATTGGAAAGATTAAAGAGAATCCGAGAATAACAATCCCCGTGTTTGGGAATGGAGATATTTCAACTCCCCGGCAGGCGATAGATGTGCGTCGGAAGTATGGAGTGGATGGAGTGATGATTGGAAGAGCGGCTATCGGAAATCCATGGATATTCCGGGAGATAAAACATTTCTTGTCTGCGGGCGAGGAACTCCCTCCTCCCGTAATCCGGGAAAGAGCGGAAATATGCCGGGTACATCTTCAAAAATCTATGGAATGGAAGGGCCCTGTGCTTGGAATACTCGAGATGCGGAGGCATTATGCCAATTACTTTAAGGGGGTTGAGGGAATAAAACCCTTTCGTATGCAGTTGGTGACCTGCGATAATTCTGAAGAAATAAATAAGATACTTGATGTAATTGTTGACCGGTACGAAGGACAGGATGTCTTAACTTCTGTGCAGGATTGTGCCTGGCAGGGGAAGTACTCCTGACTTCGGGCAGGACATATTCATGCTTCTTTTTCCACCCAGTTCCCGTCTTCTTTTATCAGCCTTATCAGTTCATCTACGGCCTGTTCTGCAGGGATTGCTCTCTTCATCACTTCTTTCCCTCTGTACAGGGAAATTTTCCCTGGACCTACGCCTACATAGCCATAATCGGCATCGGCCATTTCTCCAGGCCCGTTTACGATACAGCCCATGATACCTATTTTCACCCCTTTCAGGTGGTCTGTACGTTTGCGGATTTTCGCAGTGGTTTCCTGGAGATCAAATAAGGTGCGGCCACAGGAAGGGCAGGAGATGTATTCTGTTTTAGAGATCCTGGTCCTGGTTGCCTGAAGAATCCCGAACCCAAGCGGATTCGTTACGGAAGGGGAAAACTTCCCTCGGGTGCTTATCCATATTCCATCACCGAACCCATCGAGCAATAGTCCCCCGAAATCAGAAGAAGCATATAAACGCAGACATTCCTCGTCAGGCAGGTTGTAATCCCTGCGGATGATAACGGGAATCCGGCACTTCTGCTGTTGCAGTTCTATAAAGATCCTTCTTTGCTCAGCCATTCCATGCCGGTTCTCCGTCGTTATGACGAGGATGACATTCTCTTTTAATTTTTTCAGAGGGAAGGATTCCGGATCTCTAACAAGTGAAATATCTGCTATTACAAAATTGAGGTCTTCCGATTTTTCTTTTGCTTCAAAATATTCTTTGCCATTGAAAAGAGGATAACGTCCGGACTTTTTATTTGCCTTCCACGTTTTATAATCATATATAATGCCCAGTGTACCAGGAGTTTCAAAGTCAATAATCCGGGACCCTGCATAAAGATAATCGCAGGCCTGTTCAGTAATATTCCATTTGTCAAGAGGAACAGAATAATGATATCCCGCGGGGGAAAGGGAGGCTTCGGTAAGTTGTTCTTTTCCTGAACTGAAGTCTGTTAATACAACAGGCGGGTGGCCCCCCCCTGTGTTAAACACCTCGCGTGAATGTTTGCGATCGTATTCGAATGGGTTGTAAGGCAGCTTCCCGTTTATTTCGGGGATAGGATTATGTTTTCGGTATGAACTGTATTTTGCAGCGATGACTTTTGCAACAGGGATTTCAAACTCCGGATCTTCTGTAAGCGAGACACGAATTGTGTCGCCGAGACCGTCTTCAAGCAGAGTGCCGATTCCTGCGGCAGACTTTATCCTTCCGTCTTCTCCTTCGCCGGCCTCCGTAACTCCCAGGTGGAGCGGGTAATTTCTTCCGGCCTCCATCATCCGGTGAACCAGGAGGCGGTATGCCTGCACCATTACCCGGGTATTGCTCGCTTTCATTGAGAGGACAATATCAAAGTAATTATTCTCTTCACAGATGGCAACAAATTCCAGCGCTGATTCAACCATCCCGAGAGGACTGTCGCCGTAGCGGCTCATGATCCTGTCGGACAGTGACCCATGATTGGTCCCGATGCGCATGGCAGTTCCATACTCCTTGCATATTTTTACCAGGGGAGTAAAACGTTCTCTTATTCTTTCCAGTTCTGCCCTGTAAGTGTCTTCACTATACTCAATAGCCTCAAACTTTTTTTTATCGGCATAATTGCCGGGATTTATCCTTACTTTCTCAACAATTCTGGCAGCGGTTTCGGCAGCATTCGGGGTAAAATGAATGTCTGCCACAAGGGGAGTGTCGTATCCTCTTTTTCGAAGTTCTTTTTTTATCTCAGCAAGATTCTCAGCTTCGTTGATGCTGGGAGCCGTGATACGCACCAGTTCACAGCCCGCTTCGATCATCCTTATAGATTGCTCAACTGTCGCCATGGTATTCATGGTGTCGGTTGTGGTCATGGACTGTATGCGGAAGGGGTTACGGCCTCCAATGCCAAGGGTTCCAGCCTTTACTTCACGGGTGTGAAAACGTGAGTAGGAAACAAGACTGTTACAATATTGAAAGGGGGATGGCATGCTGTAAGACACAGCAAAGCTAAGGAAATTGGCTCAGCAGGGCAAAAGGGGAGATTACTCCTTGATCATTTTCTGCATGGATGTATGTCCGCCTTTTTCGTGAATTTCAATAAAATAAACTCCCTGGACCAGGGAAGCAACATCAACAGAATTGCGGGTTAAAGAAGTCCGGAACAATTCCCGCCCTGCCATATCGAGGATTCTTACCCGGTCAATATTTCTGTCGGGAGAAGCAATAATGAATTCACGGCTGGCAGGATTAGGGCTTATGAGGATGGTTTCACGCTTTTTAAATTCATTTAGCCCGGAAATATCAATTACGTAAACCGATGTGACGGCAGAGTCTGCAGTTGGGACCACCCCTGCTCCATCAGTAGGCCATACCACCACAATATTGATTCCCGGGACAAATCCTTTGACAGGATTGTATTCGTAACTGCTGTCTGAGTATATAGTCGTATCCGCCGGCTGCATGGAAACAGAAAGTACAGTATCAAGGATTACAGCCTGGTTATTATTTACCATCTGGTAGAGGTAAAAATTTCCGTTGAATGCTGCGTTCCCTTTATTCTGCACTCCTATCTTTAGCAGATAATCCGTATAGTTATAAACAGTGTCAGAGATGCCAAGGTATGAGATACCAAGGCTTTGGGCCCTGATACCTCCGGAAAGGCAGAGGAAGGGAATAATAGAAATGAAACTGCGGAATATGTTTTTCATAATCATCAAGAATTTATACAAATATAACAAGGAATTTTGCCGGGTTGAAATAATAATCGTATTTTTCTTACCTGTTCAAAGACATATAATTTTCTGGTTATGGATATATTACCTCAACTGATAGGCGTCCTGAATAAGGAAGATATCCGCTATTTCAAGCTTTTTGCTTCCCGTTTCGACACCGGCGATGCACGTAAGGATATTCAGCTTTTTGATTATATAAAGAAATCGGGAGAGCAGTATGAAGAAGAAAAAATAGTAGAACAACTGGGGTACAAAGATAAAAATGCTTTTTACCGTCTCAGGCACCGCCTCATAGAGGATATCGGGAAGAGCCTCGTCATCCAGCATTATGATGATAATGAGATGATGTATATTTTTCACTGTCTCTCTCTTGAGAAGTACTTTTTCGGGAAAAATAATTTCCGTCTTGCCCTGCGGTTTCTTAAAAAAGCTGAAACCGAAGCACAGAAAATAGAAAATTATGAACTCCTGGACCTTGTGTATGGGGAGTATATTAACCTTTCCCACGAAATTGTTTCGATTGATCCGGAAGAATATATCGGGAAACGGCGCAAAAACAGGGAGCAGCTTAACCTGTTCAGGCAGATAGGAGATATAGTGGCTGCCGTCAATTACCGCCTCAAAATCACCCAAAACTTTGACGGGCATGAAGCTCCCGTCCTTAAACTCCTTGAAAAAACTGTCAGTGAGTTCTCCCATGACCCCTCAATCAGGAAAAGTCCCAAACTGAAATTCCAGATTTATTCTGCAGTGAGTAAAATATTACTCCAGAGGCGGGATTACAAAACCCTTGAGAATTATCTCCTGAAAACATATAAGCAATTTGAGAAAGAACAATTATTTAATAAAGCCAGCCATGATATAAAGCTGCAAATGCTCTCCTACATTGTGAATGCATTGTTCAAAAATTCAAAAATTAAAGCCTCTCTCGAATATGCAGAGAAACTGAAAAAAGCAATGGAGGAATATAACAGCATACGTTATGACAAGTACCTGTTCTTTTATTATAACTCTCTTGTAATCAATTACTCAGTGCTCGATAAAGACAAGGCCATAAGTATCCTGGAGGAACTTAAAAATAATGAACAGTTGAAGAAAAGCTCTTTTTATGAACTGTTTGTTTATCTCAACCTTGCCATTCTGTGGTTTGATAAAGGAGAATTTCATAAATCCATCAAAAATCTCAATAAGCTTTACCTGCACCATAATTATAAGAATACTGACCATGCCCTTAAGTTTAAAATTGCAATTGCGGAACTGATGATAAGGTATGAATTGCAGGACTTTGATTTTCTTGAACATAAGATAGGACAGATAAAAAAAGAGTACCGGGTGTTTTTCCCCCGTGAAGAACATAATAGAGAAAAGAGATTTATTCAACTGCTCGATGAAATGATAATTACAGACAGCATCCTGAAAGACAAAACCTTACTGAAGAAAATCAATGAATTTATCCGTGACAGGGAAAACACCCAGGATGATGCGGAAATTATTAATTACAACGATTGGCTGAAAAGTAAAATAGCTCCCGCAGGCAGAAGTTGAACACGTAAGAAAAAAGCAATTTCTGTTTTATCCGGAAAAGAACAATGTGCACTTTTGACACCTGAAAATACTCCCGTTATCTTTAAAATTAAAAATATGAAAACGCCACTGCTAAGAAAGCTGATTGTAAAGCCGGCTGGTTATTGTGTCCTGTTATTTGTTTTGTTCGCAAACATTGCCGGGGCACAGCAAAGCACCTGCTCTGCAGCATTTAACTACACTCCCGACAGCACCGGCTACGGAGTTTATTTTCAGGATGCCTCCACGGGAAACAGTCCGACATACTGGCACTGGGACTTTGGGGACGGAGATACTTCTTCACAGCCTAATCCGTATCACGTATATAATGTAAATGCAGGGACATATAATGTTTGCCTCTATATTTCAGATTCTGCTACCGGGTGTTTCAGTTCTTTCTGTGATTCTGTATATTTTGGTACGGGGGTAATTTCCAATTGCCAGGCCTACTTTAGTGCTACTGTTGACACAAGCGGAATGACTTTCTTCTTCAATGGTTATTTTTCATCCAACTATACAAACGCAACTATATGGAGTTGGGACTTTGGAGATGGATCAACAGATACCGTTCAGAATCCCGTTCACACTTATGCAAGTCCGGGTACATACTATGTTACTCTTAGTGCATCTGACTCTTCAGGGTGCACAGGTACATGGACCAGCCCCGTTACCACCGGCGCGTACACCACCGGCGGGGGAGGGAATAATAAATATGTTCAGATCTATTATGCTTTTGATTCTCTTGGCGGGCCGACCTGCCCGACCCCTGTAAGCGTGGGCTTTTTTATGTATGGCACGGCAGTTGGATACAATTCCGCCGACACGCTTACCCTTGAGGTAAATTTCGGCGACGGGACATCCTCCACATCCCTGATTCCTGTTGGGTTAAACGGTGGAATGAATGGATATATATATGGCGGCATAAACCACACCTATACTGCTGCAGGCCAGTATTCCGTACAATATATCCTTACTGCTCCCGATAGCTCGGCAGATACGCTGGTAAACTATAATGAAGTTATTGTGGGAGATACCTGCGGAAATATTTCAGGGACTGTTTATGTTGACAGTAATGGCGACTGTGTCTTTAATGCGGGAGATATAGCGCTCCCCTGGGAGGGTGTGGAGCTGCTTGATAATAATGGTCAATCCATTGCCTGGTCAATGACCGACAGCTCCGGCAATTATTATTTCAGCGTACCTAACAATGCAAGTTATATTGTCTCCTGCGGCGGGTACTTCTATAATTATAATAACTACACGGTTACCTGCCCTTCGGGAGGAACCTATAATGTCAGCACGTTCCCCTCATCCGGAAATGATTTTGGATGGAGCTGCCCTTCCGGCTTTGATCTTGAGGGCTCCCTCTCAGGATGGGGATTCCGGCCCGGCGACACTGCCTATGCCTGGATTGACGTGTGGAATAACCGTTGTCTTCCGGTAAATGGAACAGTTACGCTTGTGCTTGATTCCAATGTAACATATATAGCGTCTCCATATTCTTCCAATGCCCCTTCATCTGTTAACGGGGATACGCTTGTATGGAATTTCAGCTCTATGGGCGGAACCATGAGCTGGAATGCTTTCTGGAGTTATATAGAACTCGTTACCGATACTAATGTAGCTATAGGAGACTCTGTATGCTTTACCCTGATTGTTGATCCGGTTACGGGAGATTCTGTCCCTGCCAACAATACTGTTTATGTGTGTTTTCCTGTTTCGAACTCATGGGATCCCAATATGAAAACAGTCAGCCCCCGGGGAGCTGGGTTAAACGGAGCTGTTCTTCCCGGTCCGTTTACATACAATGTATATTTCCAGAATACAGGGAATGCTCCTGCGTATAATATCTATGTTCTCGATACAATTGACAGTGATCTGGATATAAATTCTTTCCATGTGATATCGAGCAGTCACAGCATGAGCACGGATATTCTTCCCGGAAATGTTCTTCGTTTTAATTTCAAAAACATTATGCTGCCGGACAGTTTATCCAATGAGCCAGCCAGCCATGGCCTTGTTACCTACACGATTAACCCGAAAAACAACCTTCAGCAGGGTACCCAGCTTACAAACACTGCATATATTTATTTTGACTTTAATCCTGCTGTGGTTACCAATACCGTTGTAAACACTATTGATTACACACTCTCTGTTCCTGATGCGACTAAGAAGAACCTTAAAAGCCAGATAATTCTCTATCCTAATCCTGCCAGGGATGAAGTCATGCTCACCGGAATAGGTGGCCAGGGTATGAGAATTTTTATGCTTACAGATATGATGGGGAAAACAGTTATGAAGGGGGAACTTCCCTCAGGGAAAGTAAAGCTAAATCTGAAACATATCCCGGATGGCCTTTATACAATATTTGTAATGAGTGAAGAAGGCGTTATAAGAAGCAAATTAGTGGTTGTTCATTAATGGTTTGGTTCTTTTCTTGAAAAAAGGGGCGGTTTTCAGCCGCCCCTTTTTATGCAAATATTTTTCGTTTCTTTTACGGAGATACCAGTAAAATCAACACTTTTCATTTTTTACTCCCCTGAAATTCTTTTCGTTTGGAGAAAAATAGATTTGCGGGCATGTTTTTGTTAACAGAGATTTGCGGCATGCATAAAAAAAGAAGAAGCTTTTCAGTTCAGGTAAAACAGATCATCAGTTTTAGTTTTTTAGAATCATTTTTCTTGTTTTATGTATACTCTGCGTCTGTTCCCGGCAGGGGCAAAAGCCGGGGGCAGGGAGGCATAGGGAGCTTTTGATTGTTGCGAGAGTGATTCGTGGGATGGACAACGATCATGGCTCCCGGCCTCTGCAGGGTAAAGCGGGGAAGTTTTTCCTCAGGTACCTGGATTTCCGCTACAGGTCAGATATTCCTCAGCGCATCTGAAAAACCCTGCGGGATTATCCGCATGGACCCAGTGCCCGGCATCCGGAACGGTAATTAATGATGATTTCGGAAAATACTCTTTGATAGTTTCCCGGTCAGAATCGGTTATGTACTGTGATAATGCTCCCCGGATAAAGAATGTTGGAATTTCACACACCTTTATATCAAAACTCCGGTCAATTGTTTCAATGTTCCTGCTGATAGCGTCAAGATTAAATTTCCATCTCAGCTGATCTGGTTTTTCCCATTCCAGGTTTTTAAGTAAAAACTGTCTTATTGCAGGCTCCTGGATATTTCCGGCAAGAATCTCCTCCGCTGCTTTCCGGGAATGAGTTATATTAAAGTTAACCGCCTTTAAGGCGGCAATGATTTTATCATGCTGTGGGGGATATGTTTTGGGGGCTATATCAACAACTACCAGCTTTTTCAGCAATTCAGGATATGTCATGGCAAACAGCATAGCCGTTTTACCTCCCATGGAGTGTCCCATCAGGACAGCATTTTCTATCTGGTTATCAATAAAAAGTTCATGAAGGTCTTCAGCCATCAGTTTATAATCCCACTCATTGCTGTGAGGAGATTGACCATGGTTGCGCTGGTCAACGAGAAAGACGGAATATTTTTCAGACAGTTTCTTACCCACTGTATGCCAGTTATCTGAGATCCCGAACAATCCGTGTAAGATTACAAAAGGGGGACCGCTTCCCATTTTCTTAAAGAAAAGTTTCATATAAAATTATTTTAACCGGCGTAAATAAAGTGGTATTGTGTTTTCCAGGCCGTAGTAAAGGGAATCACTTATCAATGCGTGTCCTATTGATACTTCAAGGAGTCCGGGAATATGCTGCTTAAAAAATGCAAGGTTTTCAAGATTAAGATCATGTCCGGCATTCAAGCCAAGTCCTGCAGCATTTGCAGTCGTGGCTGCCTTTATATATGGCGCGATGGCTTTGTCTCTGTTATTATTGTATTGTATTGCATAATCTTCTGTATAGAGTTCTATCCTGTCAGTGCCTGCTTCGGCTGCTTTTTCTATCATTCCCGGATTTGTTTCCATAAAAAGGGAAGTTCTGATCCTGTGTGATTTCAGCGCAGAGATCACTTCTTTCAAAAAAGAGAAATGTTTTTTTGTATCCCATCCTGCATTTGAGGTAAGAACTTCGGGCGGGTCGGGGACTAATGTTACCTGATCGGGCAGGATTTCCGTTACCAGGGAAAGGAATTTTGGGGAAGGATATCCTTCAATATTGAATTCAGTGGTAATAAGCGGTTTAAGATCATAAACATCTTTGTACCGTATATGACGTTCGTCGGGCCGTGGATGTACTGTAATCCCTTCTGCCCCGTACTTCTGGCAGTCAGAAGCAACTTGCAGCAGGTTGGGAATATTTCCACCGCGTGCATTCCGGAGAGTAGCTATTTTATTAATATTTACACTAAGTTTCGCCACAGGCCTTGTTTTGTGCAAAATTAGTAAATTTGACGGGGATAGGATTTGATATAACATTTATAATGATTGCAAGAGATCTTATTAAAGACACCATTCCGCCGCTAAAGACCTCCGACACGGGATTGAAGGCTCTGAGCTGGATGGATGAATTCCGTGTCAGTCACCTTCCCATTGTAAATGCCACGACTTTTCTGGGTCTTATTTCGGAGGAAGACATTCTGAATCTCAATGCCCCCGAACAGCCTCTGGGCAATCACTCGCTTTCATTAAGCCAGCCCTTTATAGGCGAGTCCCGCCATGTGTATGAGGCCATTAAGCTTATTGCAAGACTCAAGATAGATGTGCTTCCCGTGCTTGATGAGGATCAGCAATATCTTGGCCTTATTACGCTTCCGGATCTTGTACAGAGCCTTGCTTCAATAATGGCTATTGAAGGGTCGGGGTCTGTAGTGGTTCTGGAGTTAAACACCAGAGATTATTCACTCTCAGAAATAGCGCATATTGTGGAAGCTGATGATGCTAAAATTTTAAGCTCATATTTAACATCTTCCCCCGATTCTGCAAAGCTGGAGCTTACTATCAATATCAATAAGCTTGAAATATCCAGAATACTTGCATCGTTAGCCCGCTATGATTATAAGGTAATAGCTTCATACCAGGAAAGTGAATATTCCAGGGATCTCCAGACCCGCTTTGATGCACTGATGAATTACCTGAAAATATAATGACCGGGAATTTTCGCCCCGGCCTTTTGTTCCTTAAACTCCTGTTCATCTCACTGGTTCTGCTTTCTTTTGTTCCGGCGTTTGCGCAGGGGACTACTGATAGGCCTGTGCCCGGTTCATATATTATTATTGACAGCGTGACCGTAACCGGCAACAAGTTGACAAAACCGTACATTATTTTCAGGGAAATAAATTTCAGTGCCGGGGATACTGTTGTTGCTGATATGCTGGATCCCCTTATGGAAAGAAACAGGAGTAATATACTGAACACTTCCCTTTTTAATTCTGTTGAAATACATATCAGACACATAGATTCAGTACATGTATCAGTAAATATTTTTCTGGCCGAGCGATGGTATGTATGGCCTAAGCCTCTCTTCGAACTTGCCGACAGAAATTTCAATGTTTGGTGGCAGACAAAAGAAATAGCAAGGACCAATTACGGGCTTGACCTGGCAATGAACAACTGCCGGGGGCGTAACGAAACACTTCGTCTTACATACAGAATAGGATACTCACAGAAATATGCTCTTTCGTACACTATTCCATACCTGTCGAAAAATATGTCAGGCGGGGTTTCTTTTTCATGCTCCTATATTACAGGCCATGAAACTTCATATAAAACATATGATAACAAACTCCTCTTTTACAATGATCCTTCCCGGTACACCCGCTCTGAATATGCTTATGCCGTGAAATATTCCAGCAGGGCCGGAATATACAACAGACATTATCTTGCCCTTGAGTATAAAAGCAATATTATTGCTGACAGTATTGCCCGGCTGAATCCTGATTATTTTTTCCGTGGAAGAACCTCCCAGCAGTATGTGAGTTTCAGCTATCTTTTTAAGCGTGACATGAGAGACTACATTGCATATCCGCTTAAAGGGTATTATTATGATTTTGAAGTAATGAAAAAAGGCTTTGGATTTCCTTTTGAGAATATTGACCTGATGCATGTTGTTGCCTCCTACAAACAATACTGGCAATTATCGAAGCGATGGTATTTTGCCTCTATGCTGAAAACTAAACTTTCAGGACCTGCTCCGCAGCCATACTTTAACGAACGTGGCCTTGGATATGGCAGTGATTATGTTCGCTCCTATGAATATTATGTAGTGGATGGTGAAAACTTTCTGCTTATGAAGTCAAACCTGAAGTATGAATTAATTTCCCCACATGTGATAAGGACGCGGCTTATCCCGCTTGAAAAATTCAGGACAGTACCGTATACTTATTATATTAATTTCTTTTTTGATGCAGGATATGTGTGGGAAAGCCGGCATGCTTTATATTCCACAAATACACTTACAAACAGCATATTGCCCGGTGTGGGAGTGGGAATAGATTATGTTACATATTACAGCATGGTCTTCCGGGCTGAGTATGCAATCAATAAATTCCTTGAGCACGATATCTTCCTCCACTTATCAATCCCGATATAACCGCTCCCCTTTCTTATTCTGCTTCTAGTTAATTGTAAACATGAACCAGCGTTCCGTTAAAAGTTGTCTGGTACTGTTTAAGAGGAAGAGATGCAGGGCCATTGAGTACAGCACCATCCATGATTTGAAATCTTGACCCGCAGCAACTGTCGGCCATGGAAACATTGGAAGATTCTACTTTTACAAGCGCACAATTATCAGAAGGGCGGTAGGTGCAGTTTCTTTCAAAAGCAAGAAACTCATCGTTTGATTTGCGATAAAGAATAAGTCCTCTCACTCCCCCTGTAACATATACCCATCCACCGATAGCATTAAGACTTACATAAGCAGGATCGGTGATATAGACATCAAGATTTACAGAAGCATAAGGGACAGGCTCTGCTGTTTTCCGGCATGACAAAAAGCAGATCAGGAGGAAACTTATACCCAAGAAAATATTCCGGTTGTTTCTTCTTTGCATGAAAGCAAAGTTCTTTTTTTTTACCGGATGATCAACTTCTGGTTGTACACCACGTTATCGGAGGTAGCAGTTATAAGGTATATACCCGGAGCTAATTTACTTGATTCTTCAGAGGCTATCATGAAGGTTCCCTGACGGTATGAGGGGGTTACTTTTGTATAGGCTTCCCTTCCGGTCAGGTCAGTAACCACAACAAGAATCTCTTTTGCAGACGACCCTTGCAGGTTTACAAACAAGTTATTTGCCCTGCCGGAGGGATTGGGGTATACAGAAAAGAGAATTTCCGCATCGGTTTTCACAGACACCAGCATTGAATAAGTTGCATGCCCGTCGAAATCAACTTGTTTAATTCTATAGTAAGAAGTTCCGCTTACGGGTGTTTCGTCCACTGCATTGTAGTTATTAACTGAACTGCTGTTTCCTGCGCCGTTTACAGATACAACAGTCTCAAAAATCTGGTTATCTGTGGTTCTTTCTATGGTGAATAAACTGTTGTTTTTTTCCGAAGCGGTTGTCCATTTGAAATTTACCACCCGCCGTTCTTTATCGTATTGAGCATTAAAGTTCTGCAGGGCTACAGGCAGCGGGGATGTAAAAGGGTTAACTGAACCAAGGTAGAAGGAGTTTGTGAGATTGCCCAGCGCTAAGCCGGTTCTGCGTACAATCGGGTTGGAAGGAACGCCGCCATTGATGCCGGCAGCTCCCACCACACTTCCGGAGAGTGTTAGCCGCAGGTCATTGACATCGGTAATCACCCCGAAGCCTGTGCCTTCCATACGAAGATCGTAAGTCCCGTTTGCGAGCCCGTTAGCCGTTGAAAGAGTCCAGTAGCTGTCATGCCTTTTCTGAACGGTAGAGGCTCCATCAGCAAATGAAACATTTGTAACAGTAGTTGCGTCTGTGTGTGTTACGCTTATGGTACCGCCTGCAGAGGGGGCTACTGTAGGCGCTACGTAAAACGGGCGGTAATCATTGGCAGCGCCGACAGGGAACAGCCCGTTGGAATTGCCGTCTGCCAAAGCAATAGTGGTAAACCAGCGGGTGAATGTCCCGTTATATAAGAGACCTGAGGTATACGACAGGTTACCTTTTGATGCAGGGCTTGTGCCAAGCGTAAGCGTATAAGAATTCAGGTTAATATAACCACTGGACATTGTCAACTGGTTGGTAACACCAACGTTTGCATCGAGCGTAACCTGAGGAGCGAAGGAATAAGTATTGTTAATGGTAAGGTTGTAGAATGCTGTTCCATTTGCATTTCCGGTATTGGGAATACTTTGAGCTGCGGAACTGTTGATTAAAGTGACCGTGCGGGTTCCTTCCACGAAAGGATCTGCATTGGTGCTGGTATTGGACCAGTTGCCGTTTACGGTAATGTCATGCGTATTGCTGTTGAGGATAGCAGTATTCTGAAGCAGGAGATTTCCACCTACAGTAATGTCATCCCGCAACAACCTGTTGCTCGTCCCTCCTATTGTGAGGTGATAGTAATTATTGCCGGAAGGGTCTTCTACGTCAGTTCCTCCGTTGCTGTTATAATTTACAGTGTTTCCGCTTGCGCTGAAGTTAAGGGTCATGTCGTTGTCAATGTCTCCGCCTATGGTGAATGTAGCATTGGCATTATTTGTAAATGTTCCGTTGGCAGCAGGATCATTGATAACAGACCCGGTAAGCGTAAAACTTCCTGAATTAGTAAAGGAGGCTCCTGTTTCTGTGTTGATATCAATGTTTGTTCCGAGAGAAAAAGTACCGGAATTGTCCAGGCTAAAATTACTTGCGCCTCCTACATTATCCCCGTCAAGAAGGATACTGCCTGTTGCTGAAATAGACGCTCCGCTATTTATAACGACATTACAGTTATTGGTAACAGTTGCTGTTGGCCCGATGCGGATATCAGATGATGATGTAATACTTGCCCCACTGGTAAGAGTAAAACCTGTGCTTCCTGAAGCTGTAAGGTCATCGCTGAGAATAAACACGCAACCTATGGATGTCCCATTGCCGTTTATATTAAGATCCCCATTTCCTCCGGAACTGAGATTAAGTGTTCCTGTCCCGTTCATTGTAATGTTATTGGTTGCAACAGTAAGAGGATTGGCATTAACCAGGATAGGAGTGGTGTTGTTAAATGTAACGCTGATAGAATTGGCCCCGAATGATACCCGTCCTATTGTTGTAGTCCCACCACCGCTCACAGTAACAGTGCTATTATCCCCGTTAAAACTCAGCTGATCAATGGCATAAGTTCCGTTATTAACAAAACTGAAGGTCTTGTTATTATCTTCGAAAATGATCTGGGTACTTGTATTATTATCCTGTATTTGCCCTCCGTTATCTACATTGACAGAACCATCATTATGCACTTTCAGGATCCCGGCATTGCTGTTAAAATTCAATATTCCCCCGTTCTGGACAGTCAGGTTTTGCACATCAACGGTGCCGGTGGGGACAGTAATAGTTTTACCTGCAGGGATGGTGGCATCATCCCCTGAGCCAGGAGTTCCTGCCCCCCCCCATGAAGCAGCCACATTCCAGGCGCCGCCTGTAGCAGTATAGTTGGTGGCTTCAGAATGTGAATAGCTGAAAAGAAGTGTAAGGAAAAGCAAAAACGCCGTTTTTGGCAACTCCTTGCGGGGATTTTTGTTTGGAGTAGATAAGCACATAAGCAACAGTCTTGAACTTTGTATATTATTATACCGCAAAGACCCGAAAGAGGTTACAGGTGACTTCAGAAAATCATTTTAACCCTGCCGGGAAGAGATATTGTTTTATCTTTGTAAGCCAGCTGTTTTTATGATGAAAAAAGTCAGAAATCCGCATTTTTATTTTATATTTCTGCTTTTTAATTCCTGTGCGAATATTGTTACGCCCGGCGGAGGCATTAAGGACAGCACCTCTCCGGTCCCCCTCCGGTACACTCCCGGAAATAATAGCATAAACTACCGGGATCGCAGTTTTAATGTTTCATTTAATGAGTATATACAATTAAAAGATCTGGATAATCAACTGATTATTTCTCCACCTCTGAAAGAGGCTCCTGACGTTGAAGTAAGGAAAAAAAATCTGAGAGTACACTGGAAGGATTCACTTCCTGATAATACTACCTATAATTTTAATTTTGGGGGATCTGTGGCGGATCTTAATGAGGGGAATGTCCTTGAAAATTTTAAATATACTTTTTCAACAGGATCATACATTGATTCCCTTTCTGTCAGGGGTTCTGTTTATTCTGCTTTTGAGCGCATACCCCAGCCGGGAACACTTGTGATGCTTTATGGGGAAACCAGTGATGATTCTGTATTCAGCAGGGGCAGGCCTCTTTATTTTTCAAAAACAAATGCAGAAGGCGATTTTGTAATTAATAATTTAAAACCCGGCCGCTTCAGAATAACAGCATTGAAAGACATGAACAGCAATTATCATTATGACCAGCCGGGAGAATCCATAGCTTTTGGCGACAACCTTATCAACAGCACTGACACAAACAGGTTGCATCTCCTTTTGTTCCAGGAACTCAAAGAGCCACAAAGAATATTGAAAACATATCAGGAATATCCCGGTAAAATCAATATCATTTTCCATCATGCTGTCGAAATGGCGGCGGTCCACCCGTTGTATGCCTCAGGGAAGAAAGGGTGGGAACTCCGGGAGTTGTCTGCCGGAAAAGACACGCTTATATACTGGTACACGGATCTCTATGCGGATACATTAGCGCTTGAGGTTTTATATTCCTCCGGTATGCGGGATACAGTCAGGGTGCCCATAAAAGCAAAAGCCGAGAAATCGGGCAGGCGGGGAGAAGCATCAAACAAGCCGGCTGTAAAAAGTAACACTGCAGGCTTTTTGGATCTTAACACCCCTTTATTCCTTACGGCTTCCAATCCGCTGAAAGAATATGACCGGAAGAAGATAATACTGTATGCAGACAGTATTCCTGCCGAAGGGATGGAGCTGAAGTCTGAAGATCCGGCTCTCAGAAACATTTCTGTACTATACCCGTGGAAAGAGAATACCTCATACCGCCTCCTGTTGCTGCCTTCTGCCATGGAGAATATTTTTGGCCAGCAAAACGACACCCTGCAGATTTCTTTCAGGACAAGGGCGTTAAGTGATTATGGCAGCATAAATCTGAAAATCAGGGGAAAAGAGGGTCCCCGATTGCCATACATTCTCCAGATGGTATCAGATCCTGGAGGGCCGGCTGCGAGGGAATACGTTGTAAAGGGAGATACAAGCATTGGCGTTACATACCTGCTGCCCGGAAAATATATGCTTAAGCTGATTGAGGATAAGAATGGAAACGGGAAATGGGATACGGGGGATTATTATTCACATAAACAGCCCGAAAAAGTTATCTGTTACCCGGACAAGGTAACCATTAGAGCCAATTGGGACATGGATTTGCTGTGGGAGATTCCGGGAGATAAATAGTGGACTACGCCACGATACAGTGTAACAGAGGAATGGGCTAAAAAAATGGGAGCCTGGTTCTAAGGGAGGCAGTTGTGTGGTATTTTCCTGTTAAGCCATAGGGAAACAATTTAAAAGAGCGTATTGTAAAGAAGTTATTATTTATTATTTACCTTTGCAGCAAATTTAAAAATCCAATCAAGATGAACAAGAAATTCAGAAACGCGTTAACCTTTGCTGTTGCAGCGGTTATCATGGGGCCTATGTTCTCGGGCTGTAAAAAAGGAGACAACGATCCCTTTTTCTCCTTTCGTTCAAGAGCCGGAAGGGTAGAAGGCAAATGGGCTGTTTCCAAAGGAAGCGGAACCAGTGTTGATAACAACCAGAAAACCACTACGTGGACCTATGCCAATCCTGTTTATACGAAAGTAAAGGACGGGAATACCAGTACAGATTCCATTACATATACTTATGAATTCACCAAAGACGGGAAGTTTACTTTTACAGAGATACAGACTGAAAACGGGACAACCTCGACCTCAACTGTGACCGGTACATGGAATTTCACAGACGGAGTTGGAGATAAGCCGAACAAATCCCAAATCATCCTTACCACCGGAACTGTAACCTGGACTATGACTTATAACGGGTCATCAAGTTCCTATACAAGCAGTTATACCGGCAGCAATGCTCCGGTTCAGGTGTATGATTTAGACAAACTTGCAAACACCGAGATGGTATGGAAATGGTCAGACAGCAGTACTACCGGAAGCAATACCAGCAGCGATTCCGGAGAGTGGACGCTGACACAGTAATTTATTTTCATTAAACATTCATTTTTAACCCCGGCAGGAAACCTGCCGGGGTTTTTTGTTTCTTCATATTTTGCAGGTTTAGTTTATTTTCATTAAACTTGCGTCCCTTTTTAGTAAAAACATTAATTCTGAAGAATCATGTATGCAATAGTTAATATAGCCGGGCAACAATTTAAGGTGCAAAAGGACCAGTCTATTTTTGTTCACAGGCTTGAGGGGGACGAAGGGAAGAAATTAAACTTTACAGAGGTGCTGCTGGTAGATGAGGGAGGAAAAGTAACCGTTGGGGCGCCCCATATTGAGGGGGCTTCTGTTTCAGCCAAAATACTGAATCATGCAAGGGCGGACAAGGTTCTTGTTTTTAAGAAAAAAAGAAGGAAAGGATACCAGAAACTCAACGGACACAGGCAGTATATGACGAAAATTCAGGTTGAAAAGATACAGCTTAAAGGTTCCGGGGCGAAGCAGGAAACGGCTGATGCCGATGTAAAGCCTGTTGCAGCTAAAAAGCTCGCAACTAAGAAGGCCGTAAAGAAGGAAGAATAAAAATATAAAATACCATGGCACATAAAAAAGGCGCAGGAAGTTCCAAGAACGGAAGAGAATCACACAGCAAACGACTGGGGATAAAGATATTCGGCGGGCAGTTTGCCAGTGCCGGAAACATTATTGTACGCCAGAGAGGGACCAAGCATTTTCCCGACACCCATGTGGGCATGGGAAAAGATCACACCCTGTTTGCGTTGACAGACGGGAAAGTGGTATTTCGCAAGAAGTCAGGAGAGAAATCCTATGTTTCGATAGAACCTGTTGCAAAGGCGTGAAGGATGATTGGAAAAGATGAGGAGCCTGGTGCAGAATTGCATCAGGCTTTTTTGTTGAGTACTGCTCTAAGTTCGCTTATCATCATTGCAGTTGCGCCCCATACGTGATGGCCTGAGATATTGTAATAAGGCACCTCTCTATGCCTTCCGTCTGCCAGCCGTATGGTTTTTTTGGCTGTTACAGGGTTGTTTAAAATGCCCGGCAAATCTACTTCTATCAGAGTTTCTATTTCATCTTTTTTAAGCCGGAACTGTGGCCTTTCCGGGGCAGTTCCCACTACGGGGAGTACCAGAAAATTACTTGCAGGGATATATAGTTCCGTAAGTGTTCCCAGTACTGATACATCCCCGCGGGGGATACCTATTTCCTCTTCTGTTTCCCGCAGAGCGGTTTCTACAAGGTCTTTATCGGTCCCTTCCATCTTCCCGCCTGGGAAAGCAACCTGACCGCTGTGCACCCCATCATACTTTGCGCGAAGGATAAGGAGAATAAAAATCTCACCTTTATCCGGGTACAGCAGTATCAGCACGCTGCCTTTCCGGGGATCTGATTTGTGCATGAGGGCCATACGTTCAGCCATGGAGGCGGAGAGGGGTGCCATGAGAGCATGAGCTTCGGCTCCGGGCAAAGATTCCCGGAGAGCACTTCGCAGGGAGTCGGCAAAGCGGGAGAACATCGGGTTAATCCAGCGCCCGGTTGATGAAAGCATTAAAGGGTTCCATCTCCCGGAAAATTTTCAGGATATATGTCCCGAAATCTTTCGAAAGAATCCGGCTGTCGCTTAAATCGTGAAAGGCGATATAACTCTTGAACTTCAGCAGTTCAATGTCTTTATGTTCTTTCGGAAAATTTCTCGGAGGCGTTTTCAGTTTGTCGCCCCACAGCTCTCCGAAATAATGCTTAAAACTTTTCCCCGAAATAATTTTCTTAAAAGGTTCCGCGTTATATAATATTTCCTGCCGGATTTTAAAGAGGTTCGCAGATTCCGGCATGTACACTCCGCCCCCGAGGAAAGATTTCCCGCCCGGCTCTATATGCAGATAATAACCTGCGAGGGGAGATTTTTTTCCGCCCGGTACAAAGTAAGCGCCGAAATGGGCCTTGTATGGTTTTTTATCCTTGGAGAAGCGGACATCCCGGTAGATGCGAAAGATGCAATCTTTCGGTTCAAGAGCTGCCAGCGTTTTATTCATCTTTCCCAGTTCTGCGATGGTTTTCCTGACAAACTCCCTGAAGTCGGAGGTGGCGGCTTCGTACTGTGAACGGTTTTTCTCAAACCATTCTCGGTTATTGTTTTTCCGGAGCGCTTCAAGGAATCTGAGTGTAGAACTACTGAGCATAATTGTTACTTTTACATGCAAATTAAAGAAAATGCTGGAGCTTCACCACATCAGGGAAAATGCAGAGAAAGTCATACAGCAGCTTTCGGTTAAAAATTTCAATGCGAAGGAAATTATTCCCCGGGTTATAACGATTGATGAGAAGAGAAGAAACACTCAGAAAGAGCTGGATGCTTTGCTGAACGAGAGTAATGTGCTTGCAAGGCAGACGGGGGAACTATTTAAAACGGGGAAAAAAGAGGAGGCGCAGGAACTGAGGGAAAAGAGTACGGCACTTAAGGAACTTATAAAGACACTGGAGCGGCAGTTTTCGGTATTTGAGAAAGAACTGGAGGATCAGTTGGTTTTACTTCCCAATATTCCCCATGACGCTGTTCCTCCCGGCCGGGGAGCGGAAGGGAATGTGATTATACACGAGGAAGGGAAGATCCCCGTCTTAAGTTCTGCGGTTCCCCACTGGGAACTGGCTTCGGAATACGGATTGATAGATTTTGAAGCAGGAAATAAAATTACCGGGGCAGGATTCCCTGTGTACATGGGCCGGGGAGCCAGACTGCAGCGGGCTTTGATAAATTTTTTCATTGACCGTGCGGTTACGGCAGGCTATACAGAGGTGCAGCCTCCTGTGCTTGTCAACGAAGCTTCGGCATTTGGTACGGGTCAGCTGCCGGACAAAGAGGGACAGATGTATCATGTCGGGGCTGATAATTTATATCTTATTCCTACTGCCGAAGTTCCTGTTACCAATTTAATGAGGGACTGTATAATTAATGCTGCTGATTTCCCGTTAAAATATACGGCATATACGTCCTGCTTCAGGAGGGAAGCGGGTTCGTACGGGAAGGAAGTGCGGGGCTTAAACCGCCTGCATCAGTTTGACAAGGTAGAGGTTGTGCAGGTGCAGCACCCCGACAAGTCATACGATACGCTTGAGGAAATGAAAGAATATGTTGCAGGGCTTTTACGGATGCTTGAGCTCCCGTTCAGGATTGTGAAATTATGCGGAGGAGACATGAGTTTTGCCTCTGCGCTTACTTATGACATGGAAGTTTATTCTGCTGCCCAGCAGCGGTGGCTGGAGGTAAGTTCCGTTTCAAATTTTGAAAGCTTCCAGTCCAACCGGCTTAAACTTCGTTTCAGAGAAGGAAATGCAAAGCCCCGCCTGGCGCATACGCTTAACGGGAGTGCGCTTGCCCTGCCGCGGATTGTCGCAGCGCTGATGGAGAACAACCAGTCTCCCGGGGGGATTCATATTCCTTCGGCGCTTATTCCGTATACGGGCTTTGACCGCATCAGCAAATGAGGTCGAGGCTGTACCTTATTATTTCATTTACTCTTTTTTTATCCCGGCCCGGGGTTTCGCAGACATTGGTCAACCGTGCGCTTGCAGACCAGTATTTTCTTGAGGGAGACTATGAGAAAGCGGCTGTTTTTTATGAGAAAGTCACAGGGGATTCTGTTTATACTCCATATCTTACCTGCCTGTTGTCATTAAAAGACTATGAGAAAGCCGAGAAACTTGTAAAGAAGCAGGTTAAAAAAAAACCAGGGAATCTTATTTATGGGATTGATCTTGGATATGTGTATACATCATCGTCCCGGCCGGATAAGGCTGAGGAGCAGTACAGAAAAATTCTTGACCAGCTGAAGCCCGACCAGCAGCAGATCATAGCAGTGGCGGCAGCTTTTTATTCCCGGAACAATATTACATACTCCATCGAAACTTATCTCAGGGGCCAGCGCCTGATGGGATCCCGTTACCGGTTCCGGTTTGAGCTGGCAGACCTTTATTTTTCGAATCATGAAACAGGAAAGGCGATTGAGCAATATTTTGCTGCGCTTGAAGAAGATGATCATAACCTTCAGGGAGTGGAAAATGCCCTGCAGGACAGGCTTTACGATGATCCCGAGAAGAAGAACAGTGAAGCCTTCCGGGAAATCCTGCTCCGTAGGATACAAAGATCTCCGGACCATGTTGTGTACACCGAGCTGATGTTGTGGTTTCTTATACAGGAAAAAGATTTTGAGACTGCATTGGTTCATGCGAAGGCGTTGGACAAAAGGCTTAACGAAGACGGGGGACGCATCATTAGTCTTGCAGTTCTGAGTGTTTCGAACGAAAATTATGAAGCGGCCATTAATGCGTACCGTTATATTCTCGAAAGGGGAGTGCGTTCTCCCTATTCTCTCACGGCACGGATGGGCCTTCTGAACACCGTTAACCGGAAGCTGACGTCCAGCGGCAGTATTGATGAAGCAGGGCTGAGGGCGCTTGAACATGATTATAAAGAAGCGCTTGATGACCTGGAAAAAAGTTCCGCCACATTCCCATTGATGCGCGGCCTTGCGCATTTACAGGCCTTTTATCTCAATAAAATTACAGAAGGGCAGCAATTGCTTGAGGAAGCTGTGCAACTTCCCGATCTGCGGCCGTCGCTTCAGGCAGAGTGTAAGCTGGAGCTTGGAGATATTCTGTTGTTACAGGGAGATGTATGGGAGGCCACTCTTCTTTATTCGCAGGTAGATAAAGCTTTTAAAGAAGATCCTTTGGGGCAGGAGGGGAAATTGAGAAATGCGAAACTTTCTTATTATATGGGAGACTTTGAGTGGGCACAGGCGCAGCTTGATGTACTTAAGTCGGCAACTTCTCAGCTTATTGCCAATGATGCGCTGGCGATGTCACTGCTGATAACTGATAATACTGCAGAGGATTCTGTTCCTGCGGCGCTTCTTATGTATGCGCGTGCGGATTTGCTCGGGTTCCGGAATAAAGACAGCCTTGCTCTTCTTACGCTTGATTCACTTTTGTCTTTATATCCTAACCATTCACTGGCAGATGAAGCATATTATAAAAAAGCGGAGATCATGAAGAAACGTGGAAATTGGAAGGAGGCGATTGCTTATTTACAGTCTGTTGTAACCCGCTATGGCGAAGGGATCCTCGCGGATGATGCACTTTTCGAAGAGGCGGGTATTTATGAAAAAAGCCTTCATGACCAGGCAAAGGCCATGGAATTATACGGGGAGTTGATGACCAGATATCCCGGGAGTACCTGGGTGGTGGAAGCAAGAAAACATTACCGGTCACTCAGGGGAGATCATATCAACTGAACATGATTTTATATAATGTAACTGTAAATATTGATTACGCTGTTCATGAAGAATGGTTAGAGTGGATGAAGCGGGAGCATATTCCTGAGGTAATGGCTACGGGCTTATTCACCGAACCCCGCATGCTGCGCCTTATGGGGGATACGGAACCGGGAGGGATTACATATTCTATCCAATACCTCTGTAAAAGCATGGAAGATCTTCAGCGTTACCAGTCGGAGCATGCTCCGGGGCTTCAGGCAAAACATACTCAGCGCTACAAGGACAAGTTCACGGCTTTTCGCACTGTGCTGGAGGTTGTAAAATAATTCTTTCTATCTTTGAATAGCAACCATTCCAGGGGGGAAATATGAAATTTTCATGGCTGGGATTTCTTCTGTGTATCAGCACCTTTGCCTATCCGCAGGTTCCTAATGCAAAGGATATTTTAAAGCAAACACTGGCGGCCTGCGATAACCTGAAAACAGCAAAGTACGTGCTCCGGAAAAAGGAGCGTCTTATTAACGGGACGCTGAGAGAATCCGAGGCTATCATTAAGCTGAATGTTCATCCATACAAGGCTTATGTTTACAGTGTTTTCCCCAACCCGGGGGCCGAAGTGCTTTATGTTGCCGGCAGCAACTCCGGCAATGCGCTGGTGAATCCCAACAAGTTTCCGTTTATAAACCTGAATCTCAGCCCGTTCAGCCCTATACTGAGAGAGGACCAGCACCACACCAGCCTGGACCTTGGCTTTGCTTATATCACATCAGTCATCAAAAACAATATAAGGCAGAATGAAAATTACTTTTACGGGTCACTTGTTTATGAGGGAGAAACAGAATGGAACAAACGTTCCTGTTACAGGATTTCTATCAACAATAAGAATTTCGGCTACATAGAGTATACCGTACAGCCCGGGGAAAATATCACTACCATAGCCATCAAGAGGAACATCAGCGACTATATGATTTTATCTGTCAACTCCGGACTTAAGGGTTATCATGATGTGAAGGGAGGCCAGGTGATAAAAATTCCCAACTCCTATGCAAAGCAGATTTTGCTGTATGTGGACAAGGCGACATTGCTCCCATTGGGACAGTATATATATGACGACAAAGGATTATTTGAGGAATATGAGTTGAGCAGTTTTATTCTCAATCCTCTTTTTCAGCCTGAGGAGTTCACGGCCGCATGGAAGGATTACCATTTTTAGGGAGGAGGAGAGGTTCATGATTTTTGTACGTCCCAAGAAACATCTCGGGCAGCATTTCCTGAAAGATGAAAATATTGCAAAGAAAATAGCCGGGGCACTTACCTACCAGGCATATAACAATGTCCTTGAAGTAGGTTCCGGAACAGGAGTCCTGACCAAATATCTTTTACAGAAAGATCCTGCCGGATTGGTGCTTATAGAGCTGGATGCGGATTCGGTAAGAGTGCTTGAAGAACGCTTCCCGTCAGCAAGAATAATTGCAGGAGATTTTTTAAAAACAGAAATCAGGGATTTTTTCCCGGGGCCTTTTGCCGTGATCGGAAATTTCCCGTACAATATTTCGTCGCAGATTTTATTTAAGGTTCTCGATAATAAGGAGCATATTCCCGAACTGGTCGGGATGTTCCAAAAAGAGGTCGCAGAGCGGATTACAGCCATTCCAAGGACAAAGGCATACGGGATAATAAGTGTGTTGGCACAGAGTTTCTACGATACAGAATACCTCTTCACCGTAAGTGAAAATGTTTTTTTCCCTCCCCCGAAGGTGAAGTCGGCAGTAATCAGGATGAGGAGAAAAGAAGGGGTTCATATCTCCTGCGGGGAAGATTTTTTAAAAACGGTGGTAAAGACTGCTTTCAATCAGAGAAGAAAAAAACTCATCAATGCTTTACGCTCTTTGCTGCCTGCTGATAGCCGGCTGTTTGCGGAGTACCTGGATAAGAGGGCAGAAGAGCTTTCCCCTGCTGAATTTCTAGCGCTTGCTGTTTTGCTGTTGGCGAAGAAGTAAAGGGGAAATCAATTATTAGGGGCACCTGCATTAATCCAGCACTGAATTTGTTTCCGGTTGTCAAGGGAGCAAGGCCCTGAAGGTGGCATGGACTGATCTTTAATCACTTTGCTTTCGAGGGAGCCTTTATCTGCAACAGCTTTCAGTCCTGCATAGGCAGTAAAATCTCCCCTGGAGGATCCGGCTTCATGGCAGCCTGAGTAGATGCAACTTGCACTCATGATGGGTTTAATGTCGGCAGCATATTTAGCGTTGATGGAACTGCAATCAATATTGCTGAGGTCGTTGGGGTTTTGCTTTTTTGAGCAGGAGGCGGCAAGTGCAAGAAGCAGCAGGAAAGCGGACAGTTTTTTCATCTTAAGATTTTATAATACAAAATTAATGCCGGGTGTGCGATCGGGGTAAAAAAGCAGGATGATTTTAATCATAGAGGATAAAGGTATGATTAGAAAACTTATTTTTCTGTTCTTTTATTGTGTCTTTGGGGTTTATGTTTCGTCGTCTATATTTTGCAGGCGCTTTGCGGATAGGGGGGTCAGGTGAGTTTCCCTGATGATAAGTTTCTGATTACATATACCTTCTTCTGTGGCGGCCTTTCCCATATAGATAGTGGCAAGGGCAAGGACAAATGACTACCTTTAAACTTTAAAATACATAGACAATGCTGACAAAAGCCAAACAAAGACAACTTTTTAGTTCGCTCAAGGACTACAACAGGCAGTTCCTAAAGAAAGCCAACCCCGACCTGGACGAATCCGGGACGCGACTAATGATTAATTCATTTTTGACAGAGGTGTTAGGCTATGCTCCTATCGAGGAAATCAAAACAGAATACATGATTCGCGGGACTTATGCGGACTACGTTATTCAGTTAAAAGGCGTGCGACACTTTCTCATTGAAGTGAAAGCATACGGGATAGATCTTTCCGACAAACATCTGCGACAGGCAATCAATTACGGAGCGAATGAAGGTATAGAATGGGCTTTGCTAACCAACGGTAGACAGTTTGAATTTTATAAAATACTTTTTGAGAAACCAATCAGCGAAAAAAAAGTTTTCTCTATTGACTTATCCGACAGCGCAAAACTAAAGGAGAGCGTTGAGATGATCCAATATATGCACAAAACTTCTATCGTAGACAAAGGACTTGATTTGCTTTGGGCAAAGTGCGTAGCGTTAGACCCCAAGTCAGTTGCTGGTCTTCTCAAAAACAAACCCGTTCTCAACTTCTTAAAGAAGGCATTGAAAAAAAGGTTCAAGCATAAGTTTTCAGACGATGAAATTTCTCGTTCATTAGACAGAATTATTTATGAAGCAATCCAACTTGACGACATCAAAGAGGTAACGCTTCGTAAAAAAAGAAAAGGCAGTAACTCTGACATCAGTGATTCTAACGAGCAAACAACTGAGCAGACAGTAACTTCAATCGGGGTAACACCTGTAACATCGGGCAATAACGGAGCGAAAAATTAAAAATTACCGCCACCAGTATTTCTTTTCCATGGCTGGAGAATAAATTTGAGGAAGAGCTTCCCCCGGGTTATTGCTTTACAAAAAGGGAGCGGCCCTCACTTGTTTTCATGATGTACACTCCTGCCGGAAGGGGCTGTATAAAGACAGTTATGTTATTTTCTCCCTGCGTCATAACAAACTCCCTGCTGATCAGAGTGTTGCCGAGCAGATCTGTGATGCAAATTGTTCCTGGCCGGGGAGTATTGGCATAGATGGTGCAATGGATCTCTGCATTTGCAGGGTTGGGATAAATACTGATTTGATGACTGGGCGATTGGGTTATTGAGATTGTGTTTGAGTAAGAGAAGTTCCCGGAGAGGTCAATCTGTTTGAGGCGGTAGTAAGCTTCCCCTCCGGAGGGAGAAAAGTCCGTGAATGAATAATTATGCGGGGTAGTTGAATTGCCGCCGGCTTTGACTTTCCCAGCAGTTTTAAAACTCCGGCCGTCTGTACTTTTTTCAATTTCAAAATAGTTGCTGTTGATTTCGGCGGATGTTCGCCATTGGAGAAAATTACCTTCGTTCCCGGCAGTTCCCGTGAATGAAAGCAACTCTATGGGGAGCACCACGACCTGGCACAGCACATTGGTTACAGGGCTTTGCGGGGAGGCGACGGAGGTGGCGGTATTTGCAGTTGCGCCGGATGAGGAAGAAGTCCCGGAGCTTACAGTCGGGGAGAAGGATGACACAAAGGGTACAGCATTTTGCTGATTGCACCCGCTGTTGCCGCTTCCGTCGGATTTAACAAGATAGAAATCATTACTGTTGCTTACCCCGAAGGTCTGGGAGGCTCCGGCTATAATAAATTCCCCGTCATTTATTTGTTTGGCGTCATAGGCATTTTCATCACCGCTTCCGCCGAATGCGCGGAAGACAAGTATATTCCCCTGGGAATCTGTTTTCATGAAGTATGCATCGTTCAGTCCGAAGCCATAATATCCGCCTCCGCCCACGATATACCCGCCCTCGCCCGACGGGCAAAGAGAATACCCGTTATCCCAGGAGTTTCCTCCATAGGTATTGGACCAGAGGATATTTCCGGCGGCATCGGTGCGGATGAGAAACATATCGCTTGAGCCATACCCGAAACTTTGAGTGACACCTGTAAGAACAAAACCTCCGTCGGTAGTTTGTACAACGGCATATCCCTGGTCTGAGCCGCCTCCGCCGTAGGTTTTTGTCCAGAGTGATGTGCCCGTAGAATTGGTTTTTATCAGGTAAATATCATAGTTTCCCGCTCCATAGCTTTGTGTTTCGCCCGTGATAATGTAGCCTCCGTCGGTGGTTTGCTGCACATATCTTCCGATAGTATAGCCCGTGGCTCCGCCAAAAGTTTTGCTCCATTGAACGGTTCCCGAGAAATCAAGTTTAAGCAGATATATGCTTGAGTACGTGGGAGCTCCGGCTCCATAGCTGCTGGTTTCACCGGCTATAATAAAACCGCCATCAGAGGTTTTCTGAATGCAGTACCCCTTGTCATTTTGAGCTCCCCCGTAGGCTTTTGACCATTGGGGAGTTCCCGTTGCATCGGTTTTTACAAGATAAACATCTGTAAGGCCTGCCCCGAAACTGTTGGAGTAACCTGTGAGGATAAATCCTCCGTCGCTGGTTTGCTTTACGGAGTAAGCATAATCATAATTGGATTCCCCGATAGTTTTGGACCACTGGTAATTGCCGATGCTGTCGGTTTTTACCAGGTAGGCATCGTTATTGCCGGCGCCGAAACTGCCTGTATATCCGGCAACGATGAAACCTTTGTCGGAGGTTTGTTCCACCGCTCTTCCAAAATCTCCCGCACTGTTTCCGAAGGCTGACTGGAACGGGGTGAGGACAGCAATGGGCCGGTTGCCTGCCGGTGCTGTTACCGTTGGAGTACGGCTGATCCCTCCGACGATCAAGGAGGTGCACTGTGCGTCAATAACATTCCCCGTGGTGGCAGCGTTCAGTACATCATAGGTAAGCCAGAAATAATTCTTACAGCCTGCCAGCACCTGTGACCCCGTAATGTTGAATGAGGCTCCCGGCGATGCAATCACAGAACCAAAGGAAGTTCCCGTGGAGAAAATTTTAGTGCCTCCCGTATACCAGAGTTTTGCATTGGCGATATCGCTGAGGCTGGATGTGCCGGAAGTGGAAAAGGTAAAAGAAGTGACCGTCATGGCTGAAACACTGCCTGGCACATCGATCTCAATACCGAGAATTTCGTTGTCAGCAGTATTAATGCTTACGGCGGAGAAATTTGATTGAAATGCCTTGCTGCTCTGGTAAACCATTGTTCCGTCCACCAGCCTGTTTCCTGCGGGGGCGGTATTGATGGGAGCATAGGAAACTCCGGAAACCTGGAGGGAGGTGCATTCAGCATCAATCACATTGCATTTTACAGCGCCGGCGGGCACATCATAGGTTACCCAGAAATAATTATTGCCGAGCAGTAGGGGCTCCAGGCCGCTAACGGCGAATGTCCCATTGGGAGCAGCAACGGTAGTGCCGAACTGGTTTGTGTTGGAGAAAGTATTAGTGTTGCCGGTGGCAAATATTTTAGCATTGGAGATGTCCGTGGCGGGGGCAGAAGAACCGTTGGTGCTCAGTGTAAAACTCTCAGCATCTTTCGGGCCTCCCCCGCTTGTCATAACAATCACCACCTTGATCATTTGTGCTTCAGTGGTTCCCTGCTGAACAGAGGCTGTTGAAGAGGGAAGCACATCGCTGTACGAATAAGTAAGGCCAAAAGAAACGGTCCGGCATAATAAGAATGCTGCGATAGTTAAGTTCAATATTTTCATGCCTGTGTAAGTTAGTGATAAAAATTACAGACAATAATAACAGGATCCGTCATGAAAACCAAAACACAATATAGTTAAAAACATATTTCTGATAATATATATTTAATATATAAAATGCGTTATATTTATTAAAAAAGAAGATTAAATTTACATTATAAATATTATATACGTATTTCAAAATTTACAAATGAATAAAAATGAACACCTTTTTCACCTCATAAAATCCCTGTCTCCCTCAGAGAAAAGATACTTTAAGCTATTATCAGGATTCCACCGGGGGAGCAGGAAGAGCAATTACCTCCGCTTATTCAATCTTATTGACCGCCAGGAAAAATATGATGAACGTGAACTGCTAAAAATGTTCAGGAGGGACAAACGTGCAGCCCGTTTCTCCGATGTCAAGCAGCACCTCTGCTCTCTCATTCTCCGCAGCCTCCGCCTGTTTCATGCTGATTCAACTGTCAATGCCAGACTGGGGAACATGATACAGGAGGCAGAAATACTTTATAACAGATCATTGTTAAGGCATTGCATGAAGATATTGTCTTCCGCAAAGAAACTTGCAATTGCTTTTGAGAAGTTCCTTCCGCTGATGGAGATTATAGCCATGGAGGAAGATGTTGCGAGGAGCATGCCGGATATAAGACGTATCAGGAAATACCTTGACGAAGGGTTTGCCGGAGAGATGAAGATATGGGAGAAATACAGATTCGTTCGCCGCCTGAGGGAAAAGAGCACCCGCATGTTTACGGATTTATCGAGCGAGGGGATTTTTCCTGCGGAGAAAAATGGAGCGGGGCATGCTGCAGTTTCTCTTTCGTTTAACAGGAAGCAGGTTCAATCAATGCCTTTTGAGGCAAGACTTTCCTATTATTATATATGTGGCACCCGGGCGGTAGCCGGGGGCGATATGAAAGCTGCATATCAATATCTTTCAGAACAGGTACGCCTGTGGGAGCAGCATCCCGGGCAAATCCGCGAAAGACCTAAACGTTACATCTCATCATTAAATAACTTCCTGAATGTATGTATGGAGGGGCATCACTACGTGCCAGTCCCGGGGCTTCTTCAAAAACTCAGGGCGCTGCCCGTGAAAGAAACTGATACAAGGGTCAGGATTTTTGAGCGTTCCTATAACCTGGAGATGCAGATGTACTGTCAGCTTGGGGAGTTCAGGCAGGGGATATCCCTGCTCCCTGAAATTGAGCGGGGGCTGGAGGCATATAAAGGAAAAATCAACAAAGCCAAAGAGGTGATTTTTTATTTTCAGGCTGCCGGATTGTTTTTTGGTGCGGGAGATTACAGGCGAGCCCTGCAATGGAATAACAGGGTGCTGAATAACGAGGACAAGGATATAAGGCAGGATATAAAAAGTTGTGCCAGAGTGCTTGAACTGCTCATTCATTATGAGCTGGGGAATGATGCCCTTGTAGAATCAAGGTTGAAATCGGAATTCCGCTATCTGGAGAAAAGAAAGCAACACTTTGCATTCGAAAAAATAATAACGGCCTTTTTGCATAAGAGCATGTCATACGGGGTAAAAGAACAGGGCAGGGTGGCATTAATGCAGAAAGCAAAACAAAAATTATTGAAACTTTCGCATGAGGCAGGGGAGAAGCATGCTATGGAAAATTTCGATTTTATTTCCTGGCTGGAAAGCAGGATTGAGAAAAAAACATTTACAGAGATTGTCAGGCGCAAGGCAATAGCCAGAAATTTGTATATCTCAAATCTATTTGTATCTTTATATTGATTTAGCATGTAAACGAATTACCCCCAAGGATGTAAATTATTAAGACAATATGGGAAATTCCGTTACTCTGTTTATAAGATTAAAATCATTTTGCTGTTTTTTTGTTTCAGAAATAAAACGAGAAACTGTATTCAGGACATTCGCTAAGGCAACTGCCTTCCTGTTATGCCTGGTGTTACTTACTTTATCAGGTGTTCAGAAGGCAAAGGCTGCATTTACAGTTACACCTGCTTCGGTTACACTTATCACAAAAGCTGCCTGGAAAGCAACAGGTAATATTGTTTTCACTGAAGGGGCTGCAAATGACTTTGCCCAGAATGTTTCCGGTACTCTTACCTTAACAATACCAACCGGGTTTATTTTTAACACTGCCGGGATTGGTGTTACATTTTCAGGGCCTAACATTTCTGCAGCTTCATTCGGTTCTGCGACTTCAACGCAAATCATAATAAATGTTACAACAAACAATGCTGCACAGGCACTTACCGACATACTGACCGTTACGGGGGTGCAGGTAGAGGCATCCGCATATTCTCCTATTGCAACGACAGCCAATATTACATATGCCTTTACAACCGTATCGGCGTTATCGGGGAATGCAGCTTCTTTATCCCAGAAAGTTCCTACTATCGGGGCGCCGACAATTACAGGTACGGTTTTTTTCCAGGGGCAATCTATAACCATTTCTACATTTACTGTTACCACCAGCACCGATTTTGATCCCACAAATGTCTTTACCGCGGAACTGTCGGATGCGGCTGGTTCATTTGCATCGCCGGCTGTTGTGGGTACGAGGGCAGCAACAACCGGGGGAGCAGTTTCCCCGGCTGTTATTCCTGCAGGAACTCCTCTTGGGGGGCCGGGGTACAGGATCAGGATAGTCAGTTCGCTCCCGGTTATTACAGGAACCCAGAATGTATCAGCCTTGTCAGTGGTTACTCCCGCCATAACAACCGGTGCTGTGGCTACCTCCTTTTGCCAGGGCAGTTCCGTAAGTGTTCCTTATACGATAAACACTTCATCATTCAGTGCGGGGAATATTTTTACAGCAGAATTATCAGATTTAGGAGGTGCAACCTGGAGCGGGAATTACATCGGGACACTTGCATCCACAGCCAGCGGAACCGTTACTGCAACTATTCCTTCCGGAACACCTACAGGGACTTACCGCATCCGTGTACTCAGTTCGGCGCCCGCGGTAACAGGAGCTGCAAACTCAAGCGGAAATCTTACGCTGAATGTCCCGTCAATAACAACCGGGGTCGTTACAGCAACTTTTTGCGAAGGTGTTACACTGAGTGTTCCGTATACTGTTTGCGGAGGATGGACAGGCGGAAATATTTTTACTGCGCAGATCTCTGACAATACCGGCTCTTATGCATCTCCCGTAAACATAGGGACACTTGCATCAACAAGCAGCGGAACTGTTACTGCAACTATCCCCGTGGGGACCTTACCAACAGGATCGGGATACAGGATCAGGGTCATCAGCTCAACCCCTGCCGTAACCGGTTCCGATAACTCAAACGGAAGTCTTACGCTTAATCCTATTATAATAACTACAGGCACCGTATCTACTCCTTTTTGCCAGGGAGCTGCGGTGAGCGTTCCATATACTGTTTGTGGTGGATGGATTGGCGGGAATATTTTTACTGCACAGTTGTCCGATAATACAGGATCATTTGCTGCTCCCGTAAACATAGGAACGCTTGCCTCAACAACAAGCGGTACAATAGCTGCAACTATTCCCGGCGGAACAGCCGCCGGATCCGCTTATAAAATAAGAGTGGTCAGTTCAACACCAGTGGTAACCGGCTCTGATAATTCCAACGGGAGCCTTATCTGTGTTGTCAGCGGAGGCATATCAACGGGTACGGTAAATGCTTCACTTTGTGTGGGATGTGTAACTGATGTTCCATATTATGTCTGCGGGGTATGGACAGCGGGCAATATTTTTACTGCACAGTTGTCGGATAATACAGGCTCATTTGCAGCCCCGGTAAATGTAGGTACGCTCTTGTCAACCACATCCGGGACCATTTCTGCGACCATCCCTGCAGGGACATCGCCCCTGGGTTCAGGATACAGGATCAGGGTCATCAGCTCAACGCCTGCTGTAACAGGCACTGCGAATTCCAATGGTGTTATTTCAATGATGACTCCGCCAACAATCACTTCATTTGCCCCTGCTTCGGGGCCGGTCGGAACAACTGTTACAATTACAGGGACCAATTTTAATACAACGCCATCCAATAACATAGTATACTTCGGGGCTACCCAGGGAACGGTTACCGGCGGAGTTGGTTCAACCCAGCTGACTGTTACCGTTCCATACGGGGCTAACTATCAGTATATTTCAGTTACCAATAATGCAAATAGCCTTACCGCAAACAGCTCATCTCCGTTTGTTGTAACTTTTACATGCTCGTCCGGCACCTTTGCTGCGGGGCCTGCTCCCACAACGGGGAACAGTCCGGCTTTCCCTGCCATCGGTGATTTTGACGGAGATGGCAAGGCCGATCTGGCAGTGACAGACCAGAATTCGCCATACAATATTTCGGTGTTCTTAAACACCAGCCCGGCACAGGGGACAATCTCTTTTGCGGCCAAAGCTGATTTTGCAGCCGCAAATTTCCCATGGGGAATTGCTACAGGTGACCTGGACGGGGACGGGAAACTTGATATAATAACGGCAAGTAACGGAGGTGCGGGTCCGTGCTCGGTTTTCAGGAATCTGAGTTCGGGGGTTGGAAATATTAATTTCTCCAGGGTATTGGATCTTACTATCGCACAAAATAATGCCGTTGCTGTGGGAGATCTTGACGGAGATGGATTGCTTGACATTGCGGCTACAAACATGACAGGTACTACTCTTTATGTGTTCAGGAATAAGAGTACCCCTGGAAATATGGCCTTCGCGGCATCCCAGACTTATGCCACCGGTGCCAACCCGTGGGGGGTTACCATTGGCGATATGGATGGAGATAAAAAACCGGAAATAGTAGTTGCCAATAAGGCCGGTAATACTATTTCAGTTTTCCAGAATGCCAGCACCTGCGGCATCATAAATGCCAGCAGTTTTGTGGCTCAGGGGCCCTTTGTTACCGGGAATGGCCCCGAATGCGTTGCATTGGGCGATATTGACAATGACGGCCGTTCTGATATTGTGGTGACAGATAACACTTCCAATCCGACCAATACTTTTTCAGTGCTGAGAAATAGCAGTACGGGACCCGGAGTATTCACGTTTGACCCCAAAGTTGATGTTACAATTGCTACCGGCGGCCTGTATCTTCCTTTTGGAATTGCTGTAGGCGATCTGAGCGGCGACGGGTTGCCTGACGTTGAAGCCGTCTGCCAGGTTACAAACACAGCCTATACGTTTACCAATAGCAGCGTATCTCCCACTATTACCCTCACTTTAACCACCACCAATGCAACAGGGACTGCGCCGTACGGAATTGCGCTGGGCGATTTTGACAATGATGCCGGGCTTGACATAGCCGCTTCGTGTTATAATGTTAATTCCATTTCTACATTTCATAATTCCTGCGTGGTGCTTCCTTTAACACTTCTTTCATTCACTGCCAGTGCGGATAATAATACAGTGCAATGCCTTTGGAGTACCGCTTCAGAAACGAACAATGATTATTTTTCCGTTGAGAAAAGTTTTGACGGGAATAAATTTGAAGTTATCGGGAAAGTGAAAGGATCAGGCAATTCTACCGTTGAGAGAGATTATATATACACGGACAGGTATCCCTACCGGGGAATCAATTACTACCGCCTTAAGCAGGTTGATTATAACGGAAGTTTTTCCTATTCAAAAATTGTTTCTGTAATAAATTCAGGCGGGGCAGAGGGAATGAATATTTATCCCAATCCTCCGTCTGCGGGACAAAATATTCATTTGAATCTCGCGAGTTCATCCGGGAAAAAGATCTTGGTGGTCATATATGATTTTACAGGGAGGACAATTTTTTCAAAAGTTATACTGCAGTCGGACAGCGGCGACTTCATAATAGCTACCGATCCTGAGGATAAATTATCCCCCGGGGTTTATTTTATTACGGCAACATCCGATGATCAGCTCTATAACAGGAAACTGGTTATAAAGTAAGTCCTTCATTACTTCCCGGCTTTTTCCCTTACAAGTTCTTCAAATGGTCTGTTTTGTATTTTGCTGTCCAGCCATGCGATAATATCAAAGTGCTCAAAAGTTCTTTTGCGGTAAAATGCCGGTACAATCTTCTCTACCTGTCGTCTGAGTGTCCCGAAGGCCTTTACCAGATCACCGCCTGATGGGTTCTCGGACAATGTTTCCCCGAAGAACCGGAGAAGTGTCTTCTCAAAGTGATGTACTTTCCCTGCCTTATCCATTGAGCGATATGCTGATTTGATAAGGTACCCCAGAATGTCGGTATGTCCGAGTTCGTAGTGTACCATCAGGTTCAGGATATGACTGAGCACCAGAATATCCGTACGCAGGTCAACGGGAGGCATTGTGAGAATTTTATTCAGCCATTCCGAAGATTTATGATATTGTCCCCCTCCAAAGAACATATATGCAATGCGGAAGTAAAAAATAAGCACGTATTCGAGCCCTAGTTTATGCCCGTAGGTGTCAAGCCCATAGCGGATTTGGTCAACCATCCCGATCCCCTCTTTAAATTTTCCCGTGATGATGTAAAGATTGGATTCCAGTTCAACGCTTCTTGTAAAAACCCGCACATGAAGATCTTCCGAGGGGTCTGAAAAATATTTTCCGGGAACGTTGCGGATTTCAGCGATAGTTTTCAGGGAGTCATCATATTGTTTCAGGTTAACCTGTAATACCGAGAGGTTGTTGAGCGTATCAATATACTTGTTAGGCTCTGCTATGATCAATGCCGGTTCTTTTTGGAGCAACCTTACTAATTTTGCTGCATAAAAATAGGCTTTACGGTAGTTTCCTTTGGCATAATAATAGGTGCTGCAGATGTAGTTAAAATGTCCTTTGGCTTCCATGGACAAAGCCCTTGATTCACTTTTCATGAAAGGCGATTGCAGCAGGCTGTCAAGTTTTTTCACTTCTCCCGGTGTTTGCACATCAGCTTTTTTGCGCAGCATGATAAGCATGCCAAAAGAAATTTTCCAGTATTCGCTGCTGTTCTTAAGAGCGTCCAGCACTGATTGTTCCCTCGCGATGAGCTTATCTATGTCGGACGCTGTTAACCCTACAAAGGATTCCGTGGTGATGATTCTCCTTTTCCATGCCATGGCTTCTGCCAGCAGGGGTAGTCGCTGGTACTTCGCCGCCAGGGCAATGGCTTTATTTACTGTATTGCTGCATTGCCGGTAAAGAGCTTTTGTATAGAGGACCCCCGAATCCTGCAGCAGGCACTGAATCCGGGCATCAACACTTTTGCCGGCATAATATCCCCGGAGGCTTTTCAGTATGAGACCATACAGATAATTTTTTACCGCATGCAGTCTCTTCGCAAAAGGCTCTTTCCTGTATGTGTGACGGATAAAATGTTCATCGTAAATTTCCATGCCATCCATGACATCGAAAAGCTTCAGGTATTCCTTCTCTCCTTTCTGTATGGATAAAGAAAGTTTAATGTATCTTTTCTCTGCCTTTCCAAGCGATTTTATAAGATCGAACAGGTCTGAGGATATCTTCATGGAATTAGTATGAAATACGATAATAAACAGTCAAAAATATAAAAAATATTGATATTCATATTTTTGGGATTAGTATATACTACCCAATTGTGTTTGTATATAAGCGCTTTTGAAGCATACCTTCGGCATAGAATGTTATTGTGTACAATCATTATAATGTATTACCTGCGTAAAAGAAAATTATAATCAGCATGTTTATGTCACTTCATCTACTTGATTTTATAAAAGCACGCCACCGTAATTTATTGCTGCCGGTTTTTTTGGTGGCAATGGGAGCTGCCGGAGATATATATGCCCAGGACACCCGCGTCTGGGGAACATATTACGGGGGGAGTGGAACGGAGACGACATCGGGATATGGAATGCCTGTTGCCGTTGATGCTTCCGGCAATGTATTCCTGGCAGGGCAGACGCCCAGTACTTCGGGTATTGCCTCGGCCGGGGCTTTCCAGACTTCTTTCGCCGGATCCGGGAACTGGCTTGACGATGCTTTTCTTGTGAAGTTCGGGACGGGAGGTGGCCGTGTATGGGCTACTTATTATGGAGGAACAGACGGGGATATGGCAAAAGCCCTTGCCACGGATGCTTCAGGAAATGTTTATATGGCAGGAGCGACTGCCAGCACTTCAGGGATTGCCTCCGGCGGTTTTCAGAATACCTTCGGCGGAAATAACCCCCCGTTTGATCTTTATGATGCATTTCTTGTAAAGTTTGACTCCGGCGGGAACCGTGTATGGGCAACTTACTACGGGGGTACTGCAAGTGAAACGGCTAATGGTGTTGCCGTTGATGCTTCCGGAAACATATATCTGGTGGGAACGACCAATTCTACCAGCAATATTGCTACGGCAGGATCCTACCAGACTACTCTTGCAGGCGGCAGCGGTACCGATGCATTTCTTGTGAAGTTCAATTCTGCCGGTGCCCGGCAGTGGGCTACTTATTATGGGGGCACCCAGAACGGAGATAACGGAAGTGCCGTGGCAGTGGACCCTGCGGGGAATGTATACATAGTCGGGCAAACCTATAACAGTAATAACATTGCTTCGGGAGGATTTCAGAACACATTCGGGGGAACAGGAGGAGGAGTAAATGATGCATTTCTTGTGAAATTCAATTCTGCCGGGACCCGGCAGTGGGCCACTTACTACGGCGGAAGCGGGAATGATGTAGGCTACGGTGTTGTTGCCGATGCATCGGGGAATATCTATATGTCCGGGCAGACATCAAGTACTGCCGGGATTGCTTCTGCAGGCGCTTTTCAGACAGCATTCGGGGGCGGAGGTGCAGGGGGCAACGCGGATAATTTTCTTGTAAAATTCGGATCAGCCGGGAACCGTGTATGGGGAACATATTACGGTGGTTCTGACGCCGATGAAGGCGGCAGGGTAGCCCTGGATGCAACAGGGACTTATATATTTCTTTCCGGTGGTACATACAGCACCAATGCTATTGCTACAAGCAACGGCTTTCACAGCGTACTCGGGGGATCGGAGGATATTTATGTGGCGAAGTTTGATAATGCCGGGACCCGGATATGCGGTACATATTACGGAGACAACACCACTTCTGACGAAGAAGATGACCATGTGGCTGTGGATCCTTCCGGGAATGTATACCTATCCGGCGAAACTCCCAACCCTGCCAATATTGCCTCCGGCGGATTCCAGAACTCATACGGCGGCGGTGCGCTTGACGCATTCCTTGTAAAACTGACCTCCAACTGCGTTGCGTTACCGGTAGAGTTCCTGTCTTTTACCGGGAAAAATAAAGACGGCAAAAACCGGCTTGAATGGCGGACAGCCAGCGAAAGAAACAGCGCATATTTCATCCTTGAAAGAAGCTCCGATGGCAGCGAATTTGAATATGTATGGAAGACAAGAGGGGCAGGGAATTCCACGCGTTTGAACATTTATTCATTTACCGATGAAGATCCTCTGCCGGGCATAAATTATTACCGCCTGTCAGGCGTTGATTATGAAGGAGCATACACATATTCTCAGGTGATTGCTTTTGAAAATTACCGCCCTTTCAGTATTTCAGTATTTCCGGACCCTGCAAAAGACATAATAAACTGCTCCATTACGCTTGTGGCAAATAGTAACATTGAGATTTCTATAGTTGACATGCTTGGGAATACTGTAATTCAGGAGAGGCCTTTTAAGGCATTAAAAGGAAATAATAAAATCACTCCTGATATCAGCGGCTTATCCCCGGGAATGTACTTTATCAGCATCAGTGCTGAGGAGAAACAAACACAGCTTAAATTCGTAAAACAATAATCCATTATTAAAATCACTCCCGTCATGAAAAAAAACTTCCGTAAAACCAAAGTCTTCTTACTGTTGCTTGCCCTGAGTACTGTGGTGTTCGCTTTTCGTAAAGCAGAAAATATGCAGGTGGCAGGAGCCGGTAATAAGAAAAACAGTTTGCCGGCTCTTGTGAGCGGGATGCTGAAACATAAAACCCCTGAGGGGGCTTCTGTGCGGAAGCCTACCCCTGAAGAAAAGAAGCTGATTATTGATCAGCTTGAAAACCTCCCTTTCATGTTCCTCGGAAACCGGGGGCAGTGGGCTGATGCAGTTCTCTACTCCGGCTATGCACAGGGAATTGCATTCGGTTTCATGAAAGATAAAATCGGATTTTATTCTTCGAGAGAAGTGGAAAATGAGGAAGCGGAACACCACATGCCCGGGACGCGGGAAAGGTCGGAATACCAAACGCTCATCTGGTTTATGAGTTTTGAAGGAATGCAGAAAGATGCGGAGGTTGTTGCATCAGGGGAACAAGACAGCAGGACGAATTTTATCATGGGCAACGACGCCTCAAAGTATGCAATAAATGTTCCCGAATATGCAATGCTTGAATACCGTGGTGTATATAATAAAACCGACTTCCGCTTTCACGGGTTTGATAAGCAGGCGAGCCGCCTGAAATACGACGTTGTACTGTACCCCGGGGCCAATGTTAGTGATATCCGTATGAAGTATGCAGGTATCGAAGGGCTGAACATAAATGCCGCCGGAGAACTCGAAATAAAAAATCAATGGGGTTCCATCAGGGATGCAAAACCATACAGTTACCAGATGCTCAACGGGGAGAAGCATGAAGTGGATGTGCGGTATGAACTGAAAGATGACCATACCCTCGGCTATAAGATTTATGGCACTTACGATAAACACAACACCCTTGTTATTGATCCCTTTACCAATATATGGGGTACCTACATGAAAGAAACCAGTGCGGGAAATAACTACACTTACGATATGTGTATAGACGCTGCCAGCAATGTGTATATAACAGGAAGAGGACAGTCGTTTACCACTACAGCTGGCGCTTTTATGACAAGTCCCGGCGGAGTGGGGGTAGGAAGATGGGATGCCTGGATTACCAAGCTGAGTGTTGTAGGGACTATAGGAGCAGCAGGCTACACTACCTGGGTTGGGGGCAACGATGATGAACAGGCCTTTGGGATAGCTGCCAACGCCTCGGGGGAAGCATACATAACAGGTTTTACGAGCTCCACGAATTTCCCTACAAAAGCGGGGGCATATAAAACCACCAATGCAAGCGCCTCACATCTTGCATTTGTCACAAAGCTCAATTCCGCAGGGACCGCCCTGGTGTACTCCACCTACCTTGGAGGTGCTGGCAGCGGAACGGATGCGTATGATATTGCGCTGAACAGTGCCGGGGATGCATACGTGGTTGGAACAACGCTTGAGGCAGGCTTCCCCGCTACTGCAGGATCTTTTCAAACAGCAAGCAAAGGCGGCCAGGAAGGCTTTGCGGCCAAGATCAGCAATACCGGGGGGTTATCCTATGCTACCTATCTCGGGGGAACCCCTGATATGTTCGCCACTATGGGAGACGATTATTGCTATGGGGTGGCCGTGAATCAGACTACAGGGGATGTGTACATAGCGGGGAATACCAACTCTACCGACTTTCCCACAACGGCCGGATGCTATCAGCCTGCGATTTATGTGAACGGCCCCGGGTTCGGATCCCCCAACTATTGTGATGCTTTTGTAACAAAAATAGGCGCCACCCTTGCAGGGCCATTGTCATACTCCACTTACCTCGGCGGCACAGACCAGGATATACTGGGAGATAACGGCCCGGATATAGGCGGGACTACACTCGCTGTGAACAGCACAACGGGAGAAGCTTATGTTTCGGGGTATACCTCTTCTGCCAACTTTCCGACGGTGAATGCTTACCAGGGAACCAATGGAGGAGGGAATGTTTTTGTTTCGAGACTAAATGCCACAGGAACTTCCCTCCTGTGGTCAACATTTTACGGGGGCAACGCAGGGGAATCTAATCAGAGTATTGCTATAAACAGCAAAGGAGAAGTTTACCTGGCCGGCATGACATATTCTAATAACCTGACGGGGACTACAGGAAATTACCAGACAGCCCTTGCCGGAAGCGGTGATTATTTTGTCGCGCATTTTAATTCAACAGGCACCACACTGGGCTGCGGTGCAAGTTATTTCGGAACCGGGGGAGTAAACGGTCTTGAAGAAGTCCGCACTTCCCTTGCATTAATCCAGGGAGGGTCTTTCGATACAATTCTGATTTCAGGTACGACCCATGCAACAAACTTCTCTACCGTAACAGCAGGAACTTACCAGGCAACGCAGTCCTGGGCAGGGAATGATCATCCTGTCCTTTGGAAAATGGTTGTCTGTCCGGTCGTATTGCCTGTAGAAATTTTATCCTTTACAGGACACAATGAAAAGGGACATAACTTTCTCGAATGGCTTACAGCAAGCGAAACGAATAATGCCTGGTTCGTTATAGAAAAAAGTGATGATGGTGAGAATTTCGAAGAAATCGGTAAGATAAAGGGAGCCGGAAACTCCGTGGACAAGAAATTCTACTCTTATACGGATGAAAATCCATTCGCAGGAATCAGCTATTACCGCCTCCGGCAAGTGGATTATGACGGGTATTACACGTACTCGAAAACCATCTCTCTTACAAACGCAATAATTTATCCTTTGGCAGTAAGTCCTAACCCTGCCAGGGATATGCTGAACTATGATCTTGATCTTACAACCCAGGCAGACTTGAATATTTGTGTAACGGATTTGCCCGGGAAGATTGTGCGGCAGGAGCAGGTAAAGGGTTCTGCGGGAAAAAGCAAATCCGGGTTTGACATCAGCAGCCTGGCACCGGGAATGTATTTCTTCTGTATCAGTTCCCCCGCACTGCACAGCCGGGTTAAATTCGTTAAGCAGTAAAATATCCGAAAATGAAAATTAGAATACCCAATTCAATTTTGCTTCTTACAGCAAGTATTTTTCTGACAGGCTATGTTGCCAATGCATCCTCCCTGCGCGGCAATGGGATAGAATTTATTCCCAACCGGGGGCAGGTGGTTGATGACCGCGGGCAAAAGAGACCCGACATACTTTACGTGGCGGATGAAAGCAATGCGAAGATATTTCTCCGGACAGGGGGAATAAGCTATGTTATGACCGGCCTGAAAGATGCGGGCCGTCTTGAAGAACTTGAAGAAGACCTGGAAGCTAAGGGTGTAAGCAGGGTTCACATAGCAGAAGCCATGGACAGCCTTCGCAAACAATTAATGGCATACTCCCAGCGGGTGGATATGGAGTTTTCAGGAAGCAGCCCCTTTGCACAAACGAGTACCGACAATTATACGGAGGGCTACTATAATTATTATTACAAGCAATGTCCACAGGGAATTACAGGAGTGCGGGGCTGTGGCAAAGTCACCTACCATGAAATCTATCCCGGCACGGATGTAAGTTTTTACGGCGGGAAAGACGGCGGTCTTGAGTATGACTTTATCCTGAAGCCGGGGGCAGAGGTGGATCTTATAAATTTAAAATATACCGGGGCAGAGTCACTTTCTCTGGAGAGCGATGGAAAATTACAGGTGAAAATGAAAACCGGGGAGACACGGGAGCGAATTCCGGCAGCTTACCAGTTTATCAATGGCAGTAAAAAGTTTATTCCGGCCGGCTATAAATTAGACGGGCAGTCTGTAAAAATACAGGTTGGGAATTACGACAAAACGCAGCCTCTTGTAATAGACCCGTGGACAACCTGGATTACATATTTTGGTGGCAGCAGTGATGAGTACACCGGTGGAGTTGCTGCAGACGCCAGCGGAAATATTTTTGTTTCCGGGTATACCGCATCTGCCAATTTTCCCGCATCTGCAGGCTACCAGATGACCTGTGCTTCCTGCGGCGGATTTAACTATCCTGATGCGTTTGTTGTGAAGCTGAGCAATGCAGGAGCCCGCATCTGGGCCACTTATTACGGAGGTTCTGATATTGAAAACAGTTTTGGCATCGCTTCGGATGCCAGCGGTAATGTTTTTATTGACGGATGGACTTACTCCAATGACTTCCCTGTGTCCGGCGGTTACCAGATGACCTGTGCTTCCTGCGGGAGCGGCAGCATGTTCGGGGGGCAGCCTGATGCATTCCTTGTAAAGCTTAATAGTGCGGGAGCGCGCCAGTGGGCTACGTTCTATGGGGGTACCAGTACGGAGTATGCTTACGGACTGGCTTCGGATGTCAGCGGGAATGTGTTTTTCACAGGCTCGGCTTACTCTGCCGATTTCCCTGTGGTCTCCGGCCAGCAGATGACTTGTGCATCATGCGGGGTTGGTTACCTTGATGCCTTTCTCGTAAAGTTTAACGGGGCGGGTGCACGCCAGTGGGCTACGTTTTACGGAGGTGCCAAGGATGAGGAAGGGATGGGTGTGGGTGCCGATGCGGGGGGAAATGTGTCCTTTACAGGATACACTTACTCAAGTGATTTCCCTGTGGCGTCCGGGTACCAGGCGAGCTGCGCTTCCTGTGCTTCCAATAAAAAGGATGCTTTCGTGGTATTGTTTAACGGGGCGGGAGTCCGGCAATGGGGTACTTTCTACGGTGGCAACCTTGATGAAACCGGTCACTCCCTTGCGACTGACCCGGGAGGAAATGTCTATGTCTCAGGTGAAACATATTCTACGAATTTTCCTGTACTCTCCGCCTACCAGGGAACTCTCTCGGGAGGAGGGAACAGCGATGGATTCCTGATGAAATTTAACGGGGGCGGCACACGCCAGTGGGCAACCTATTACGGGGGCGGCAACTATGAAGAAAACACAGGCGTTGCCGTAGATCAGACCACCAGCAATGTTTTTGCAACGTATGAAACATACAGCACAAATTTTCCGGTCACCGGCGGAGCATGCCAGTCTGCTTCGGGAGGCGGCTCGGAAGACCACAGCCTTGTTTCCTTCAGTTCTGTCGGCAGCCGCCTGGGAGCAACCTATGTTGGTGGAAGCGGGCACGAGGAGATGGGAGGCTTTTCTTCTTCGTCAATCGTTTCTGCCGGGTCCTGTGTTTACATTGCCGGGTACACCCCGGGAAGCTACCCGGTAACGGCAGGAGGCTTCCAGACAAATTACGGCGGTGGAACCTATGACATTGTGGTTGCCCAGTTGCCTAATGACTGCAGCTGCAACGGCACCTGCACAGTATTGCCTGTGGAACTTCAGTCATTTACAGGACATTGCGAAGGGGATATTAATCTTTTAGAATGGACCACTGCAAGCGAAACGAGCAATGCATGGTTTATTATTGAAAGAAGCAATGATGGGGAACACTTTGAAGAGATCGGAAAAAAAATGGGCTCGGGAAATTCCGAGCAGAAAGAATACTATTCTTATACAGACCAAAACCCCTTTCCGGGAACAAATTATTACCGCCTGAAACAAATTGATTTTTCCGGTGACTTCTCTTACTCGAATACAATCTCCATCATCCGGTCTCCCGGTCATCAAATCCTCATTTATCCCAACCCTGCAGGTGCTGCTCTGAACTGTGGATTTTACAATACTGCAAATGAGACTGCAAGTTTCACAGTAACAGATATTATCGGGAATATTCTTAGGGAAGAACGGGTGAAAGTTGTCAGGGGGCAGAATAATTTTACGGTCGGGACAGCTGGCTTATCTCCGGGCATGTATATCCTGAATCTTTACCTATCAGGAAGGTCGCTGCAATCCAAGTTTATAAAACAATAAATAAAATTCCACTATTTTCTTTTTGCACTGACGCCCCCTGACCGCAAAGGTGTTCGTTGTTTTCTGATTATATTTTTCCGTTATATTTTGGATCAAAATCCACCATCCATTCAATACCGAATTTGTCTCTAAACATTCCAAAATATGAACCCCATGGACTGTCGCCAATAGGCGCTTCAATATTTCCGCCTGCTGAAAGTCCGCTAAATAACCTGTCGGCTTCTTCACGACTTTCTGCGCTAATGGATATTTTAGACCTGTTTTCATTTTCATTTACCTGACCCATACTTTCCGGAACGTCGTTGGCCATTAAAATGTTTTTGCCAACAGGCAAAGCAATGTGCATTATTTTATTTGCTTCATTTTCTGCAACTGGAAATTCAGGGCTTGATATGTCTCTGAAACGCATAATCTTTGCGAACTCTCCGCCAAATACTGATTTGTAAAAATTGAATGCTTCTTCAGCATTTCCGTTAAAGTTAATGTGTGGATTGATTAGCGCCATAATTTTAAATTGTTTTTAAAATTTATTCGAGGGGCAGTACAATCTTATAAACGGTAGATAAGTGCCGGTTTGGTTATATAGCTCAAAGCTACATCAATATTCAGACGAAGGCACAGCCTTCGCCTAACTCCTGAGATAAAATGCGCTGAACAGGAGCGCACAGTTCGGAGCTTTGCACCTGTGCATTTGAGCCTTCCTGCTCACGTTTAATGTAATACTCTCTTCTGAATATCGAAATAAAATTGTCGGGTATGTTCTTTCTTAAATCTCGATAGACCGTCGTATGAAAGTTTATTCGATGTCAGATGTTTCAACGGTATTAAAAATAATTCGTCAGGATTCTCAGGTTCTCCGCCAAGCCCCAAAGCAATATAAACAGACGTCTTTCTTTCTGTTTCAAATTGTTTGTAATTGTGTAGTTGTCTTTCTTTCGCTAGTTCAACGTATCCATTATAAAGGCCACTTCTATATTTACATTCTAAGGCAAATCTCGTTGAAAAACCTTTCATATGAAATTCTAATTCTAAATCTGGATTCATATTCGATTCGGCATAAACGCCATCTATGTACTTGTCACTTCTCCATTCTTTAACAGTAAAATAATTTTTGTCGAACTTTTTAACTATAAATTTCTCGAACTTGTCTCCCTTTTCTTTTAAGAAGTCTGTGGATACTTGCTCGCGCGCTCCACGTGACTTTCTGCTTTTTGCTTCAACGTAGAGTTTGGGTACTTTTTTTCCGTCTATTCCACGCAATCCTTCTTGAAATGGTTCTTTGAAATATGGTTTCCAAATCACAATATAAAGTATATAACCAATAATGATTATTAATATCAGCTCCATTCGGTTGTTAAAGCGATAGTGTTAGATTCAATTAGTAGCGTGTTATTTTCAATTTTTAAAGTTCTAGATTCTTATGTATCTGTCAAGCTGGAGATCGCTGAGCAGGTAGAAAATCTATTCTGTTTCTTTCCGCAAGAGCTGCCTTTCAAAAGCCTCATCTGAAACAGACTCAACCGATTTTATTTCCGGGACGGCGTGTATGACAGCCTGTTCAATACCTGCTTTCAGCGTCATCATGCTCATAGCACAGGAGCGGCAGGCGCCGTGCAGGCGGAGCTGCAGGGTCATGTCTCCCGTAACTCCTATGACGGACACATTGCCCCCGTCGGCCTCAAGATAGGGGCGGATTTGCGTAAGGGCATTCTCAATACGTTCAAGCAGGCGGGGATCCTTGTTCACTTACCGTGGGAGTTATTTTATGATTTCAACTTTTTTGGTGGCCTCCATCGTTGCATTCCTTATGGCTACCTGCTGTGCTGCGTTTGCTGCAAGTTCCATGAAGGCAGAAGCAGAAGGAGAGTCATTTCCGATAACTGCAGGCCGGCCTTCGTCGCCCCCCTCGCGTATGCTTTGCACAAGCGGGATCTGCCCGAGCAAGGGGATGTCAAGTTCTGCTGCAAGTTTTTTACAGCCTTCTTTCCCGAAGATGTAATATTTGTTTTCCGGTAATTCAGCGGGAATAAAAAAAGCCATATTTTCCACCAGTCCCAGCACAGGCACATTGATGGCTGGCATACGGAACATGGCGATGGCCTTGCGTGCGTCAGCGAGTGCCACTTCCTGGGGCGTTGACACCACGATGGCGCCTGTAACGGGAACCGACTGCACAAGTGTCAGGTGAATGTCGCCCGTGCCGGGAGGCAGATCAATGAGAAGATAATCAAGTTCTCCCCAGAGGCTGTCGCTGAACAGCTGCTGCAGGGCTTTTGATGCCATGGGCCCCCTCCATACGATGGCCTGGTCGCGTGCTACCATAAACCCGATGGAGAGGATTTTGACCCCGTACTTTTCAAAAGGGATCATTGCCGAACGTCCATCTGCTTCACTTACAGCGAGGCGTTCATTTTCCAGCCCGAACATGATAGGAACCGAAGGTCCGTAGATATCAGCATCTATGATTCCCACCTTTGCCCCTGTCCGGGCGAGAGATACAGCGAGGTTCACCGCCACTGTGGATTTCCCGACTCCGCCTTTGCCGGAAGCCACTGCTATGATGTTTTTAACTCCGGGGAGCAGGGATTGTTTATCCTGCCGCCTGCTGGTTACACGGGAGGTCATGTTGACTTTTACATCAGCGTCCTTGTCAATGTAATGTATAATTGCGTTGATGCAGGCTCTTTCAATCATGGACTTCAGCGGGCAGGCGGGGGTGGTAAGCACCACGCTGAAAGAGACATGTTTCCCGTCAATAACGATATCCTCAATCATATTGAGTGTGACGAGATCCTTTTTCAGGTCAGGATCCTCCACGTAGCTGAGCGCTTCAAGTACTTTTTCTTTGGTGATGTTCATGAGCTTCGGAGCGATAAAATTACGGAATAATCACAGCCCTTTCAAATTCCCGGCAGATTCCCTGGCTTCCGCTTTTTCTTTTACGATTAGGGCAAAGGGCCGGTTCTCTGTTTTGCTTTCCAGCCATGAGACAAAGTCAAAATACTCCAGCGCCTTTCTTTCAGATGGACCCTCGAGAATTATACCTATCTCTGTTTTTAATTCTTTAAATGCTTCTGTAAGTTGTTCCTGAGAAATAATTTTCGGCAATTTTTTCATGAGAAAGTCAAGTATGGCGGCCTCCAGTTTGTAAAGACGATTGCGTTTCGAAAGAAAGCGGGAGGCGGATTTCACGATATACCCCAGGAGATCCATGTTCTGCAAATCAAAATGAAGCAGAAGGTTAATGATTTGTGCTGTTGAATGGATATCCGGGAAAACATCTTTTTCGGGAAAGTTTAAAATTTTGTTCAGCCATGCAAGTGCTTTGGATAAATCACCCGCATAGTAGTACAGGGAAAGGATTTTGAAATAAAACAGCAGCACATCTTTTTTATTTATTTTCGTTTCAAAATCCTGCAAGCCTGAAGTTATGGTATCAACCAGTTTGGTGCCTTCGGTAAAATCTGCCATATTGAGATAATAGGCAAGTTCCATATTGTAGGAGCGGGAAAAAATTTTTGCTTTCAGCGCTGTGGTATTTTTTGCCGGTGGAAGTTTGCCGGGGATTGTTCTCAGCTTATGAATATTTTCAAGCGCTTCATCATATTTTTTTAAGCGGGAACATGCATTAATCAGATTATTGACAGCATCTATGTAATCATTTATCTCTTCGGCCATCTGGGTGGGGTGTGCCTCCATCATTGCAACCCATTTCCTGTGGTTGTTGTAGGCTTTGAGTAAGGCTCCCGTGGCGGTATAGAAGCTTCCGTATATGCGGTAGCGGTATATTTTTTCGGGAAAGGAACGTGTCTCGTTTGTGTCCGCAAGCAGAGGACTTTCCATGAAGGCAAAGTTTTGGAGAGAGATATTACGGGTAGTTTTTCCCGTACGGCTCAGCACGTTTACCATGGAATGATAGCGGCTGTATTCCGCCAGGTTTTTCTGTTTTCCCAGCAGCAGTATTTTTTCCCTGTAAAGTTTATCGGCGTCTTCGTTCAGCGCCCGCACATCTGTATTTCGGAGGGCAATTTTCTTTTTCCATTCTATAATTTCGATCAGCAGCAGGAACCGTTCGTGTTTAACGGCAATTTTTTTTGCCTGCTGCAGAAGGTCTAGGCAGTCTTCATATAACCCTTTCTCAAAAAGAATCCCCGCCTGCTGCATAATGTTCCCGAGTTTCATGTCAACGGACAGGTTGGCATGGTATGACTGCAGGCTTTCTAGGATAAGATTGTAAAGATATTTTTTCAGGTGAGGGAGCCTTTTGAATTTTTTCATTCCGGGAATAACCTCTTTTTCAAATGAGTTCTGTTTGTCAAACAGATCGAATAAGTCAAGATAATTTTTTGACCCCTTATGAACGGAGCAGGCCAGTTTGAAATACCTTTTCTCCGACTTGGATAAGGATTTGACTAATTTGAATAACTTGAGAGAGTTCCCCATTAGATTTTACATATTTAAAATACAAAATTAGCATAAAATAGCCTATATTAAAATATTTTAACACCTATATAAGCATCTATTAATATTTAGAATTAGCATAATAATGAAAAAAAGGTTTCCTCCGGAACCGTAATCTTTTATGTTTGCAGTATAATATAATATAATACTATCCGGGATGAAATCAGCAAAGACTAAACATATGAAGCGACAGGTACTTATATCATTGATAATTATTGCTGCCCTTAATGCAGACGGGGCTGTTGTATCAACTCTTTCCTCTGCCAATCCTTCCATAGTTGCAGCAAATATCAGCACGGGTACTCCCAAGCAGGCGATATACAAATTCGCGCTTACAGTGTCCGGCGGGTCCGCAAGTTTCACAGGGTTTAACTTTACCACCAATGCCGGTTATGCCGCAGCTGATGTGGCAAAATTCCAGTTATGGTATGGCAGCGATCTGGGCACTGCCGTGCAGACGGGTACCGATATAACCACAAGCCTGGGCCCCGGCTTACATACATTCGCCGCATTCACGCTTTCATTGCCCTCCCCCTGCTGTTTCCCGCCGACCTATTATTTCTGGGTTACAGCAGATATAACCGCAGCTGCGACGCTTACCAACAAAATTACGGTGCCTGCAATTACAACCGCCAATCTCACTGTGACAGGAAAAACAGGCTCGGCTTATGCAGGTGGCACACAAACAATAATAAAATTATGCAACAGCGCAATCCCCACTATCACGAATGTCAGTCCCCTTACCGGGAATATTGCTTCGACCGTAACAATAACGGGGACCAATTTTAACACAACCCCTGCCAATAACATCGTATTTTTTGGCTCTGCGCAGGCGAGTGTAACTGCAGCCACCGCCACTTCTCTTACCGTTACGGTTCCCTTTGGCGCCAGTTACGACAATGTTTCTGTTACAAACCTTGCTTCCAACCTTACCGCCTACAAAGCACCTTTTGACATACTGTATTCATGTCTCTCTTCCAATTTTGCAGCCGCAGTTGACTTCGCAGTAGCGGGCTCTCCTTATGTCCCTGACCCCATGAGTATTTCTGCTAGCGATCTTGACGGTGACGGGAAACCTGATCTTATTATTACCATGATATATGGGCCCGAGTTCTCCGTCTTCAGGAATACCAGTACTCCCGGAAGTATATCCTTTGCCGCCAGAGTGGACTCTGCCGGCAGTAATTCCGACGGCCTTGTTATAGGAGATGTGGATGGGGATGGAAAGCCTGACCTTGTTGTAACAGACATGGGATTAAATGTTATACATGTTTACAGGAATACCTGCACCCCCGGCATAATTTCCTTTGCAGCTAAAATAGATTACCCTACAGGTACGGCTAATGCAGGTACTTACGGCATTACCATGGGTGACCTGGATAGTGATGGCAAACCCGACCTCGTTGCAACAAATTACTCTGAACAAACCATTTCGGTATTCAGAAATACCTCCACCGCGGGAACCATTTCTTTTGCCACAAAAGTGGATTATGCCCTGGGGTATATGTCGGAAAGAGCTTCCATAAATGACCTTGACGGCGACGGCAAACCGGATCTCGTCATTGCCTGCCTCAGCTCAAATGTTGTTTCAATATACAGGAATATTACATCTTCCTGCGGAACTATCGCCCTTGCTGCCAAAGTTGATTATACCACAGGGAACAGCCCCTATGATATCAATATTGTTGATTTCGACGGTGACGGGAAACTGGACCTCTCAACTTCCAACGGAACAGACAACAGCATCTCTTTGCGGCTGAACACCAGCACCCCCGGAACTATTTCTTTCGGAGCAACGGTCGCTTATGTTGTGCCGGGAGGATCCCCGGGATATTCCCTGATGTTTTCCGGCATGGGTGATTTTAACGGCGATGGGAAGGCAGACCTTGCCGTAGGCAATAATATTACGGAAACTGTTTCGGTGTTCCAGAACACGAGTTCCCCGGGTACCGTTTCTTTTGCGACACACGTTGACTATTCAACAGGTGCTATCTCAGGACCTACCGATGTTGCGGCGGTTGACCTGGACGGGGATACCAATATGGATATGGCAGTGACCTGCCAGGGCTGGCCCGGGAAAATCTCAGTTTTCAGGAATACCTGTACCCCCCTGCCCATAGAACTGCTTTCATTTACAGCCTCTCCGGGCGAATACAATACCGTTCAATGCCTGTGGAATACAGCTTCGGAGTCAAATAACGAATACTTTTTGGTTGAAAGAAGCAAAGATGGAAAAACCTTTGAGGCCATAGGAAAGGTTAAAGCAGCAGGGAATACAAGCACAGGAAATCAATACTCATTCACTGACGGCTCTCCTCTCTCCGTCCCGAAAGGAGAAGCAATCTATTACCGCCTCAGGCAGGTGGATTTTAACGGGGAATTTACTTATTCAAACATAGTGGCCGTTGTCTTGGAGCTCTCCCGCTTTGCTGTCCGCATTTCCCCGAACCCCTCCGGGGGCGAAGATGTAAACTGCGGTTTTTTTATGAACGGAAATAGTGCTTCCGTAATGGTGTCGGATGTGCTGGGGAACAAGGTGGTAACCGAAAATGTTAAAGGCCCCCGTGGATTCAGCAACCTCAAACTTCATACTGCGAATCTCCCTTCGGGCATTTATTTCATCGAAATCAACGATGAGTTCAGGCAGGAGCAAGTGAAATTCATTAAAGAATAAATAATAATAGCTAATAAATTAAAAATTCCAAAGCAATGAAAAAAATTACCAACTACCTGAAATTTTTTGTATTGATTCTATTGGTCAATGCAAATGTCTCTTTTGCGCAGCTTACCGGAATAAAAACCATTCCGGGGACTTACGCAACAATTGCCTTGGCCATAACTGATTTGAACACAAGTGGAGTAGGGTCAGGCGGAGTAACATTCAACATAGCAGCCGGATACACAGAGACGGCAGTCAATCTTATTATTACTGCCACCGGCACAACTGCTAATCCCATAGTATTTCAAAAAAGTGGGGCAGGAGCAAATCCTTTGATTACTGCCGGTAATGGTACCACAACAAATCTTGATGGCATTATTAAACTGCAGGGAGTCAACTACATTACTTTTGACGGGATTGACCTTGTTGATCCTGCCAGTAATAATACAAATACTCTGGCAATGGAATTTGGATATGCCGTTCTTAAAAATGCTGTTTTTTCTTTGGGTTCCCAGCATATAACAATAAAAAATTGCGTCATTACTCTTCAGTCAACAGTTACTCAATCTACAGGAATATATTCTAATAATCATACTCCTTCCTCTGCTTCTGCACTTGTTACAAATCCATCGTATATGAATGAGTTTCCTAACGCCTATAATCAATATACGAATAATACCATCTCAAACTCCACATGGGGTATTCGTCTTGTCAGTTATAGTACAGCCAATTATCAATATACTGTGTATCTGGATCACGATAATCAGATAAGCGGCAATACTATAAGCAGTTTTGGAGGCAGTAATGTCGCTGCCACTTCGGGAATATATATTTATTATCAATTATCCGCCATTGTTACCAACAACAATATCTCTAATGGCTCTACGACTCTTGCAATTGCAGTTTATGGGATATACGATATAGGAGCAATTACTCCAACTACTGCAGTAAATAAAATTTATTCGAATACGATCAGCAGTATAAGCAACAGCGGAACCGGAATAGTATATGGTATTTATGCAAGTTCAGTGTCTGATTATACCGATATCTATCAAAACACGATAAACACGTTATCAGCAACTGGAGCGGGTGTATATGGTATCTATAAAGCGGGAGCCGGAACATTGCTGAATGTTTACGGGAATAAAATTTACGATCTCAGCACCACAGGAGCATCCAGCGTTGCCTATGGGGTACAGATTGCAGCGGGTGTTACAAGCAACTTATATAATAACATCATAGGCGATCTTCGCGCTACAGTCTCCACCTCTGTCAATGCGGTGATAGGTATGGATTTCCAAACTCCGGCAGGAACATTCGTTAATGCTTACTACAACTCCATTTATATTAGCGGAACCGGAGGGGCGGGATTCGGCTCCTCGGGCATTAACTCATCAACAAATCCAACTTTAGCTCTTAAGAATAATCTGGTTGTTAATGCTTGTACTCCCGGAACAGGGCTTGTTGTTGCTTTCCGCAGGAGTAGTACAACGCTTACATCATACTCCGCCACATCCGGCAATAATTTATTTTATGCAGGGGTTCCTTCGGCATCACATCTGATTTATTACGATGGAACAAACAGCGATCAAACCATATGTACCTTCAAAGACAGAATGGTTGCTCCGAGAGAGACAGGAAGCGTTACGGAACTGCCGAGTTTTATAAGTACGGTAAGCAGCAATGTAAATTTCTTACATCTTAATACTGCTGTTGCAAACTTAGCAGAAAGCGGAGGCGTGGAAATAGCAGGATATACGACTGATTATGATGGCACGGGCACACGCCCGGCAGGGGGATATCCATTGGCTGGTCAGACCAAAGGAGGAGGATTTAAACCCGACATCGGAGCAGATGAAACAGATGCCACCCCCGGTGTTATGACATACCAGTGCAGCAATACCGTTCAGGTTACAGGAATAGCAACACAGGGAGGGACAAATAATAACATCATCAGAATAGATGTTTCAGCAACAGGATACACCACTCCTAAATCAGTAACACAATTCACGGTAAATGCCAATGGGACAACTGCTATTGCGAACATCAATGCAGCAACGGCAAAAATATATTACACCGGCACAGACTCGAACTTCAGTGCCATAGGATTGTTCGGAGGTACCACGCCTACCATAGCCAATTTCAACATTAATGGCAGCCAGGCATTACAAGCGGGAGTAAACTATTTCTGGCTTACTTATGATATCGGTGTTGCGGCACCCTGCGGAAACTTCATTGACGGAGAATGCATCTCTATGATTGTAGCGGCAGCTTCCAAGACTCCATCTGTTACTGCGCCTGCAGGAAATAAGATAATCAAAGGCGGATGCAGTATTCCTTTTTACACCATTGACAATACATTGCCTGCAAGCTGTTCCAACTATATAAACTTCACGACAGCAATTGCAGATTTAAATCTTGGTACTCCCGGTTGTCCTGTTGTTTATCATGTTAAAGCCGGACAAACATTCAATGAATCCAATATGACAATCACTGCATCTGGGACTGCTGCCAACACCATCACTTTTGTGAAGTCAGGTGCAGGAGCAAATCCTGTTATAAAGGCAGTAGCAGGAACAGGAACACTTGATGGGATTGTAAAATTTTCGGGTGCAGACTATGTTATATTTGACGGAATTGATTTACAGGAAAATGCAACCAATGTTACCACGACTACGCAAATGGAGTGGGGATTTGCATTATTGAAAAGTGATTTCACCAATGGAAGTCAGCACATACAAATAAAGAATTGCAGCATTACCCTGGATAAAACCAACCCGTCAGCAACAGGTATATACGGGGGCAATCATACACCGGCATCGGTAACACAACTCGTTCCCATAAATATTAGCGGAACAAATTCGTATAATACCATTGATGCAGTGACTATTTCCAATGTGGCCACGGGTATTTCGCTCAGCGGATATAACAGTACCGTTGCACCATACAGTTTTTACGATCAGCAAAATTATATCGGGGTTACTTCCGGAAATACTTTTACCAGCTTTGGTAATAGCGGTGCCGCTTATTCATGCGGTGTTTATAGCATTTATCAAAACAATATCCGGGTAATGAATAACACAATCAAGGATACGGTAACTGCTGTTGCTAACAAATACCCGATTTATATAGGTGCTGCTATCAATGCCAATGCTGATATAGCAAATAACTTTATACAGGTTGGCGGTATAGGTAATGCCAATTTGTACATGATATATGTAGCAAGCGGGGCTAAGGGAACATCCAATACCAATAACATTTACAACAATAATATTAACTATTGCACTGCCTCAACAACTTTCTATGGAATTTATATTTACTGTGCAACAGGTTTGCCTGGTACAGGAACTGCATTAACAACAAATATTTACAGTAACCAAATCTCTTATTGTGTAAGTCAAAACTCATTCATAGGAATGTCCGAATCCAATTACGATTCTTATACAGCTATTAACAACAGTTCGTCTGCTAATCAGCTTGGCACACATGCCCTCAATGTTCATGATAATATTGAGCATGATTGCTCTGCTCCTATTGGTCTTTACGCACTGTACTCAAGCAGTGAGTCAGGGATTGCCAATATATACAACAATTCACTTTATAGTTGTATTTGTAATAATGCAAGCGCTCCCACACAATGCAGAGGATTTGTCTGTAATGGCGGAACGAGTGATTCTTTAACAACCAACATGTATAACAATACAGTGCATGACATTACGCTGAATTCTCCTGTGAGTGCTTCCAGCATGCGTGCGATTGAACCGGGAGGTTCCAATGGCGTAATTCACGATAACACCGTATATAATATCACGATGAATGAAGGATCCCCTACAGGCTGGTTGTATGGAATATACCTAACCGGGGGTATGGCTAATGCGCTTTTCGCTGTTTACAATAATACGATTTATAATTTTACTACTTCCAGTCCAATCTATGGTATAATGTTAGATTCTTATCAGAAGAATACTCAAATTAATAATAACCTTGTTCATGATTTAACTTCAGGAAGTAGTGTTACGGGTCTTTGGAATTGGAACTCGGTAAGCACTGTTTATCTTAACACCCTTTACAATCTCACCGGGGGAACAGGTATAGCTTATGGTATTAATACTGCATGTCTGGCTAATGTATCCTATTATGACAATATAATTTATAATGTTTCAGCATCAACTGCTTATGGATTATATGGAGAATTTAATTTTGCTTCAGCCGCTAACCAGATAGATGTTTACCGTAACAAAATATACACGATAACCTCTACTGCTGCCTTGGCTACAACCGTGGCAGCCGGTATTTACATTTATCAGTCATACAATCCGCGCTTCTACAATAATTTTATAGCGGATATAAAAGCTCCTAACAGCGCTAATCCTACAGGGGCCTATGGTATGTATGTGGCTACCGGTAGTATTGCTTACATTTATTATAATTCCATTTACCTGAATGCCAGCAGCACAGGAGCAAATTTTGGTTCTGTTGGTTTATATGTAAGCGGAGCCCCGTCAGAGGAAATAATCAACAATTTGGTGGAAAACACTTCTACTCCCAATGGAACAGGAACAACAGTTGCATTAAGAGTGCCTTCCGTTGCCAGTCTTACAGGCACCAGTGATTATAATAATTATTATTCAGGTACGCCTTCGGCCACTAATTTAATATATTATGACGGTACAAATTCCATGCAGACATTAGCAGCTTATCAGGCTTTAGTGACTCCCCGCGAGGCAATGTCTCTGACTATTGATGCAGTGCCATTTTTTACATCTAACACTGATTTACATTTATCTAATTGCGTTAATTGTGTTCTCCTGGATAAGGCTATTCCCATTGCACTGCCTACCAATGATATTGATTTGGAAACAAGACCAATGGGACTGGCCCCTGAAATGGGAGCAGACGAAATAACAGGTGTTCTGCCAATAAAATTATTGGATTTCAGAGGGGAAAACAAGCAGCATGAAAATTATTTGTACTGGACAGCAGTATCTGAAATCAACAACGATTATTTTATTGTTGAACGAAGCAACAACAATGAGAAAGATTTTGAAGAAACAGGAAAAGTAAAAGGAGCAGGGAATAGTAATACAATGATGAGTTATGAGTATTCGGATAACAATTATTCTCAGGGGATGAATTATTACCGGCTAAAACAAGTTGACTTTGATGGTAATTACACTTATTCCAAAACGATTTCGATTAGTAACGGACAAAACAACAAATCCATAATTAATATTTATCCTGTTCCATGTAATCAAGAACTGAATTATGAATTTTACTCGGAAGGAAGCTCTTTGACAAATATTACTGTAACGGATGTATTGGGAAATGTTGTTGTACAAGAACAAATAAAAACAAAACGAGGAATAGCTAAATCAAAGCTGAACATTGAGAATTTATCTGAAGGGGTGTATTTTTTAAGAATGGAAAATGGAACAGGGCAATCACAAATTAAATTTGTGAAAGAATAAATAATAATACTTAATAAAGTAAAAACTCAAAATCAATGAAAAAAATTACCAATCACTTGAAGGTTTTTGCACTGATTATATTGGTCAGTGCAAATGCATCTTTTGCCCAGCTTACCGGAATAAAAACCATTCCGGGAACCTATGCTTCCATTGCACTGGCAATTGCTGACCTGAATACGCAGGGAGTGGGAGCCGGAGGAGTAACTTTCAATGTTACTGCCGGTCATACAGAAACGGCAGTCAATCTTATTATTACTGCCACCGGCACAAGTGCTAATCCTATAGTATTTCAAAAAAGCGGGGCAGGGGCAAATCCCCTGGTAACGGCGGGAGCGGGCGGAGGAACAGCAGACGGGATCATAGAGTTGCAGGGAACCGATTACATTACTTTTAATGCCATTGACCTTATGGAAGATGCAGTGGGGAATATTACTGCCACGACCCGTATGGAATGGGGGTATGGAGTGTGTAAAAATACCAACAACGACGGGTGCAATAATGTAACCATCAGGAATTGCAACATCTCGCTTAATACGGGGGGATTGCTTAATCCTACCTCCGTGGGAATTGAGCAGGGAAATCATACGCCTATTTCCACCGCTGCTTTGGCAGCACCCACAATGGCGGCAGGCCGGCAAAATAATAACAAATACTTCAGCAATATTATCAGCTATTGCATGGCTGGTATCAGGCTGACAGGTTACGGGTCGCTTGCATACCAGGATGCCGGGACCGAAGTGGGAGTGAGCGGGGGCAATACCATTTCAAATATAGGAGGAGGCGGAGCTACCTGTTATGCCATATATGCTTCTAACCAGGATGCAATAAAAATTGACAACAATATTATTTCGAATGTTACCAACGGAACGACTTTTTCCTCATACGGCATATATAATTCCTCCACTTTTGGCACTATAGGGGCAACTACGGAATGTGCCGGCAACTCTGTGACAAATTTCACTACCACCTGCACCACCGGCGCTCTTTACGGCATGTACATTTACACGCAGAATGATAAAAATGTTTTTAATAATACGCTTAATACCTTTTCAAATGCAGGGACCGGCGCTGTTTACGGCATGTATCTTTATTATAACAGCAACATCGCAAATATCTACCAGAACAGCATCACAAATATCTCATCGGTGAATGGTACAGTGGTGACAGGCCTTTTACAGCAAAGCTCAAACTGCTGTTACACTATAAATGTGTACAATAATAAAATCGGGGGAATATCAACATCTTCCGCTTCCGCTGCTGCAAAAGTGGAAGGGCTTAACATACAGGGATCCGGAACCACATTAAACCTTTATTATAATATTATCGGGGACTTAAGCGCAACCAGTGCCACCAACGCGACGCTCTCTCTTGTGGGCATAGATTTAAGCAGCATGACTGCGGCTACAGCCATCAATCTTTATTATAATTCAGTTTATATTGCAGGAGCCGGGGGCGTTAACTTCGGCACAGTCGGAATATATGAATCCACGACTCCCACTACTACTCTTATTGACAATATTATTGTAAATAACTGCACCCCTTCCGGCACCGGGCGGGCGATTGCTCACTACAGGACCACCGCCACTCAAACCACATATTCTTCCACAAGCAACAATAATCTTTTTTATGCCGGCACACCGGGAGCTTCCAATCTGCTTTATTTTGACGGAACGAACTCTGACCAGACCATCACTGCATATCAGACCAGGATGTCGCCAGGGGAAGCTAATTCCGTGAGTGAGAATCCTCCATTTGTCAGTACTACGGGCAGTAATGCAAACTTTCTGCACCTTGTGCAGACCTCTGCCACCCTTGCTGAAAGCGGGGGAGTGGAAATATCGGGTTACACAGCCGACTACGATGCTGCAGGAACACGGCCCGCAGGAGGATATCCCAAGGCAGGACAGGTCAATGGAGGCGGATTAAAACCGGATATAGGTGCAGACGAGGCTGATGCCACCCTTAGTCCCATGATTTATGTGAGCAGCACCACTACGCAGGTTTCCGGTATAGTGTCCCCGGGTTCAGTCAACGTGGCTATTATCAGGATGGATGTTTACACAGCCGGTTATACTCCTGCACTTAATGCCACACAGTTCACTGTTAATGCCAACGGGACAACGGATATTACTCACATAAACGGGGCTAATGCAAAAATTTATTATACGGGCACAAGTTCGACTTTTGCCACTACTACACTCTTTGGATCGGCCGTTCCCACTATAGCTAATTTTAATGTCAACGGCAATCAGGCATTGCAGCATGGAATGAACTATTTCTGGTTAACTTATGACTTAAGCGCTGCCGCAGTATGCACGGAATATCTTGACGGCGAATGCGCTTCGCTGGTTACGGGGGGCACTTCTCATATTCCTCTGCTCAATGCTCCCTCCGGAAGCAGGGATGTGGTCGGAGGTTGTGGCCAGCAGGCAAAGTTCCAGATGTACTATGGCGGTACAGGCGATGATAATATGGTCAGCAGTTACATGGGAGAAGTTTCAACTACCGCTGACGGAGGCTATATCATGATTGCTTCTTCGGACTCCTGGAATACGCCCGGCAATTTTGATATGTACGTGGTGAAAGTAAATGCCAATGGAACAAAGCAATGGTCGAAGGTTTACGACCTTGGCGGGGGCGACTATGGATCCGGCATCAAGCAAACAAGAGACGGAGGCTATGTCATGGTGGGTATGGCAGCCGGCTCAGACGGATACCTTATTAAAACCGATGCAAGCGGGAACAAGCAATGGTCAATAAATTTCACCGGGTCCGGTGAAGAAGGCGCAAGGGAGGTGATAGAAACGGCGGGAGGAAATTATATGGTGCTTGGATGGAGTGATACTCCCCCCAGCGCCGGGTGGATTGATCCCTTTATTGCCAAAGTTTCAAGTACGGGAACTGTTACGTGGATAAATAAATATGCATCTACCGCTTATGAAGATCCTTATGCAATGGATTACTCCCTTGACGGGTCAGCAGTGGTTATTACAGGTGAGCGTACTTTTCTCCTCAAGGTGGATACCAACGGCAATATGCTTTGGAATTACCGTTATGACGACGGCGACTGCTGGGATGTGAAAAGAACTGCCGACGGAGGCTATATAATGACTGTAAGAACCAATACCACCCCTTCTTATACCGAAGTAATAAAAACCGATGGAACGGGTGCCGTACAAATATCAAGGCGGTATGGAGGTACGTGGTATGATGACGGCCTCTCCATCGCTCAGACTTCAGACGGATCATACCTCATTTCTACCGGGCAGCTGAGCAGCGGGAGTTGCGGAGTGGTGTCTAAAACAGATGCCACGCTTGCCAATATTTCTTTCAGTAACACAGTCGGGTTGCCCCAGAGTGAAGTGCTTAATGATATCAAAGCCACTGCCGATGGCGGGTTTGTCGCGTTCGGGTATACTTTCCCCGCGGTAGGGCTCGGAGGAGGCAGCGACCTGTGGCTGGCTAAAGGAGATGCGGATGACCTTACGGGCTGCAATGAAACCCCATTCAGCTGGTCAACCAATAATCCGATTACAATAACACCGTATTCTCCTTTTTCAGTTATTGCGGGAGTTCCCGCTTATGCGGCAGGCTCGGAAACCATTACCCCCGTATCTACGGACCCTCCAATGGTACTGTGTCTGACTCCCCTGCCCATAGAGCTGCTCTCGTTCTCTGCCCGTGCAGATAATGAAAATCATGTGCTTATCCGCTGGACAACCGCCAGTGAAAATAACAGCGGCTATTTTGAAATAGAACGAAGTTCCGGCGGGCAGGATTTTGAATCCATCGGAACAGTGCAGGCTGCCGGGAATTCAGATTCAAGGCTGGACTACTCCTTCCCCGACCTGACTCCCTTCACCGGAACCAATTACTACCGGCTGAAGCAAGTGGATTATGACGGGAAATATACCTTCTCCGGGATAGCTTCCGTGACCATCAGGAGATCTGAACACTTCGGGATTAATATTTTCCCTAACCCCGCATCTTCGGTTTTAAATTGTGAAGTGTTTTCAAAAAGAACTGGAACGCTTACCCTGAAGGTTACCGACCTGCTTGGGAAAACGGCTGTTAACACCGAGATCCCCGCTACAGCCATGAAACACACCCTTGATATCAGCCGGTTGCCCCGTGGCGTTTATATCCTGAAAGTCAGCAATGGAGTGAACGAGGAACAAGTAAAATTCATTAAACAATAAAATAAAGCTCTTCTCCCCCATGAAAAAAAACGTGCTTATACAGACCTTGCTGCTCCTGCTGTTTTTCCGTGTTATTCCCGCATCCGCCCAGTACACCAAGATATACGATTTTGCAGGAAACCCGGATGGGGCAGGCCCTTACGGGGATCTTGTATATGACGGGACAACCTATCTCTATGGCATGACTCCCTCCGGCGGGGTTAATGATATGGGGACGATTTTTAAGATCAAACCGGATGGAACAGGCTACCTCAAAATATTTGATTTTGCCGGAGCCTCAAACGGAAGTTATCCATACGGATCACTGATGTACGACGGGATAACTTACCTCTATGGCATGACATGGCAGGGAGGGGCCAATAGTCTTGGAGTGTTATTTAAAATTAAACCCGACGGAACAGGTTATACCAAACTGCTTGATTTCGCAGGAGCCTCGAATGGAAGCGACCCATGGGGCAATCTCATTTATGATGGGATCTATCTCTATGGAATGACAGGAGATGGCGGCACAAGCGCCAAAGGCACGATTTTCAAAATCAAACCCGACGGAACAGGCTATGTGAAGCTGCTTAATTTCTCCGGGGCTGCCAATGGCGCCAACCCCCAGGGAACACTGCTCTATGACGGAACATATTTGTACGGGCTTACCTATGGGGGTGGCACTAACAGTGATGGAGTAGTTTTCAAAATCAAACCCGACGGAACAGGCTATGTGAAACTCCTGGATTTTGCCGGAGCCAATGGCTACCGCCCCTATGCCGCCCTGATTTATGACGGGACATATCTTTATGGAATGACGGAAATCGGTGGCACCAATAACGACGGGGTGGTGTTTAAAATCAAACCCGACGGCACCGGTTATGTTAAATTACTTGATTTTGCCGGGGGATCCAACGGGAGCATTACATATGGCTCACTTGTTTATGACGGAACTTATCTCTATGGAATGACGACCTTCGGCAGCCCCAACAGTGATGGACTGATCTTCAGGATAAAACCCGACGGCACCGGCTATTCTGACCTGTGGGACTTTGATGACCTCAACCCGGCAAACGGTGCTTCTCCTTACGGGTCCCTTCTTTTTATAGGCTCATGCCTTTATGGAATGACATCCGGCGGAGGAGTTAACAGCATGGGAACAATATTCGGCTACTGTCCTCCCGTTCTTGCTACGGAAATGGTTTCGTTCACCGGCGAAATGAAAAGCAATGCTGCATTCCTGCAATGGTCTACTGCCAGCGAAACAAACAGCGATTATTTCCAGATAGAAAAGAGCTATGACGGGAAAAAATTTGAGGCAACCGGGAAGGTAAAAGCATCGGGAAATTCAACTACCCCCCATGAGTATTATTATACGGACCGCCTCACTGACATTCCCTTTCCCATTGGAGAGGAGAGTTGGAAGGGAGAGGCCTACTACCGCCTCAAACAGTTTGACTTTAACGGCAGTTTCACCTGCTCGAACACAATCAAAATGACTCAGCCGTCCAACCATCAGATCCGTATTTACCCCGTGCCTGCACAGCGGGAACTATATTGTGAATTTTACGCTGACAGAAATACAGATATCAAAACCTCTGTGGTTGATGTGATGGGGAAAGAGGTGTTAAAGGAAATCGTAAAAGCAGCAAGGGGAAGAAATATTTTCAAACTTGATATCAGCAGCCTTCCGCAGGGCATGTACTTTTTTAGAACAGGAGATATTCAGGCTAAGTTTATAAAGCAATAATCAACCCTGTCATTACAGTTCCAGCTCAAGGCGGGGATCCCAAAAAACTTTTTCAAAATTCAGGACACGATCATTTTTAACTTCTACCTTCTCTTTTTTCAGAAGTTCTTCCATCCTCCCGGGAGTGGGAAAATGCATCTTCCCTGTTAAGAGCCCCTGGCGGTTGACTACCCTGTGTGCCGGAACCGGCGGTGTTTTGCCATGCGCCTGGTTCATGGCCCAGCCTACCATCCTTGACGACCGCGCCGTTCCCAGGTATTTTGCAATAGCCCCGTAACTTGTTACCCTTCCGCGGGGAATGAGCCTTACCACTTCATATACCATTTCAAAAAAATCGTTTCCAGGCATGCCCTTTAAATTTTAAATTTCAGGTAACAGATTTTCTTTCCCTCTTTCAGAAACTGTGATTCATAAAAGGTTTGAACGGCAGCAGCTTCTTCCCGTGTAGTCTGTGTTGCAGGACGAGAACCGTAGAGGTCATCGGTGGAATCAAGGAGGATAAGCCCCATGTCATTGATAACATCAAGGGTATACCTGTATAAAGGCTCATGGTCGGTTTTGAGATGAACGCTCCCTCCTTTTTGCAGGATACTCCTGTAGCGCTCAATAAATGCAGGAGAGGTGAGGCGTTTCTTTGCCCTGTCATTCTGCGGCTGGGGATCCGGAAAGGTGATCCATATTTCCGAGACCTCTCCGGGGGCAAATAAATAATGAATTTGCTCTATCTGTGTTCTGAGAAACGCAGCGTTATTCAGTTTTTTTTCGAGTGCAGTTTTTGCTCCTCTCCAGATCCTGTTTCCTTTCAGGTCAATGCCGATGAAATTTTTATCCGGGTGCTTCTCTGCGAGGTGAATGGTATATTCACCTTTGCCGCAGCCTAACTCCAGTACAAGCGGAGCCTGCCTTCCGAAATGCTCACTGTTCCACCTGCCTTTCAGGCGGTAGTCGGATGGCGGGAAAAAATGCCAGCCCTCTGTTCCGGGCTGCACCACATTGGGGAAGGTGTTTATTTCCCCGAAACGCTGGAGTTTCTTTTTAGCCATACTTTGAGGTGTCTTCCGGACTGATTTTAGCCTCAATAATCCCTGATATTTTTTCCAGGTAGTGCGCATCAGTCTCTCCGAAGTCGGAGGATTTGCTGCTGTCAATATCAAGCACCAAAAAAACTTTTTCTTTTTTAAACACAGGGACCACAATTTCCGATCGGGTCTCGCTGCTGCATCTGATATGGCCGGGGAAGGCATCCACATCATTTACGATAATTGTTTGTTCTTCTTTCCACGCAGTTCCGCAAACTCCTTTCCCGAAGGGAATTCTTGTACATGCCGGGGTACCCTGGAATGGCCCCAGCACAAGTTCCCTGCCTTTTACAAAATAGAATCCAGTCCATAGAAAATTCATCCCGTATTTCAACGCAGCAGTGATGTTGGACAGGTTTGCAATAAGGTCATGTTCTCCTCCGAGAAGCGCTTCTACCTGGGGAATAAGTTCTTCGTACTGTTTGTCCCGGCTTCCCCCCGGGATGCTGAAGTGAATGTCCATACACGAAGATACGGGTATTGCAGGGAAAAATTTAATCCGCCTTCGCGTTCCGCTACGGCGGACAAGAGGGTCCGGAGTTTGCCCCAGGGTTAATACCAATTTAATGTGGTGCGTATGCAATTGCAGCCACGCTGACCTTCGCTCCGGGGATTTGCAGTAGAGTTTGCGCACAGGCTTCTATTGTGGCTCCGGTGGTAATCACATCATCAGCAAGAAGAAAGTGTTTCCCCTCCCCGGGTCTGACGGCATCCGTCAATCCAAAAACATTGTTTACATTTTCCCACCTTGCAAACCGGGTTTTTCTTGTTTGTGTTGCAGTTTTGGCGTGACGGATGAGCAGATTGGGGTCCACTTTTTTTTGCATGCTTATTCCAAGGCCCCGGGCAAAAAGTTCGCTCTGGTTATAACCCCTTCTTTTTTTTCTTCCGGGATGGAGGGGTACGGGAATGATAAAATCAACCTCTCTGTATGCCTCAGATTCCATGAGATCGCCTCCGTAAATTTCACCAAGTAACACCCCTATCTCCTTTCGTCCCTTGTATTTCAGCTGGTGTATAAGGCGCTGAACCTTTTCTTTTTTATCAAAATAAAACAGGGATGCTGCAGCCGACAAAGGCACCCTTCCCCAGAACTGACGGGCAATCATGTTTTCACTGTCATGGTGAAAATGAGTTTTTGGAAGATGAAACCTGCATTGAGAACAAATTACTTTTTCGCTCTTGTACAGAAGCAGGCCGCAGGCAGGGCAATTCAAAGGATAAAAAACGGAAAGCAAATCTCCGAACATCGTTGCAAAATTACGGAAAAAATCCCTGAGACAGTTGTACGGAAAATTTACCGGGAGGGCCGGCAAAAGCAGCAGTAATTTTGTGCTGTTAAGTATGTATTCGGCCGCTTATTTCTTATAAGGCATATATACTGCGTTGATCTTCACCTGTATGGTTTCTGAAATTTTATTGAAAACCAGTTTGGGAATCTCAATATTAAAATCCTTAATCTTTATTTCTATCTCGCATTGTATGGTGATAGCCCCGTTCTTAATGGTGAGTACGCCTTTTTCGGTACAGTCTTTTTCTACCCCGTGTATTTTTATTTTGCCTGTTGCGCTGACCTGATAAGTGCCATCTTTGGTGTAGTCAATCGTTTCATTTATTTTTCCCTTGAAGGTGGCATCGGGGTATTTATCGCTCTCCATATAGTTCTCATTGAAATGCTCCTGCATCAGCCCCTTAGCGAACTGGAACTGGTTGATGGGAATGAAAAACATGATTTCGGAAGATGCAGTCTTTAAGACGGATCCGGCTTTGTTATTGTGCGCTTCGATATTCTCAAGAGGTGCCTGAGACAAGAAAGAAACCTCCCCGTTCTTGGTGGTGTAAATTCCCTGGGCGAGAGCCTGCATGGCTGTTACACAGAGAAGGCAGCAAAGGAATAACAGGTTTTTCATAGGATAGATGGTGGAGATTAATTTTTCAACCCGCCGGCTTTTATCCAGCAGTTTAACTTCCTTACAGAGCTGTCGGGGAGCGCAGGGCCGCCCATCGGCATATCTTTGCTGTCAACAGCTCTTGCTTTAAGCGACTTATTGTCTACTTTGGCTTTCAGTCCTTCGTAAGTGGTAAAGTCCCCGCTGCCGGGCCCCCCGGACACATGGCAGGAAACACAGGCCGAGTCTATGATGGGTTTAATATCGCCGGTGTAACTTACTGTCATGGAATCGCAATAATCCGGAGGCGCGGGAAGATCTCCCTTGTCACTGGTGCAGCCCGTAAGCCACAGGAGGAGCGGCAAGGCCGTAAAATAACGCTTTGCAATATACACGGCCGTGTTCTTACTCCTTAATAAATTTGCAGATGCCTGACTGTTTTTCACCGGCAATTACCTCTGCAAAATAGATGCCCTTTTTTAAACCGGACAGGTTCACCATTGCCTGTCCTCCTGAGAGTGACTCCCTGTAAACCTCCTGCCCGAGAATATCATAAACAATAAACCGGGAAGCTATGCCAGGGAAACTGAAGAAAACTTTGTCTTTGACAGGATCGGGAAATATTTTGAGAGTGCCGGCGGCAAAGGCTTTGGTATTACCTGTAGTTGTGGGCACATTTACAAACACTCTTCCCTTCATTCCGAAAGAAGCATGGGGTGAGCAAACATAGTAATATGTTCCTGCGGCGGCAGGAACCCATGTTCCTCCCCCCAGCGGGAAGGAAAAGCCCCCGTTTGAAGTGCTGCCGTTGGCGTTCCATGTGGCCTGGCTCACTTCTACGGCATTATGGCTGGCACTGAGGGAAAAAATAACGGTGTCACCGAGTGTGACCGAGATGCTGTCGGGCGAAAATGTAAACCCGGAATTTACAACGGTGTAAGTGGTGGCTAACACACATGTGGCGTGCAGGGTAAAACCCATTGCGGCATAGATGAGTAATTTTCTCATGGGGGGATTTTTTGATTGTAAGCATCAAAGATACAGAATAAAAAAAAGTGCACGGAAATTTTCCCCGCCTGATAAATTGATATTAACCCCGGGCAAACCGCGGACCATCTTGTCCGCCGTAGCGGAGAAGGCGGAGTAAAAACCATAGCGCTTTGTTCCGGTGAGATAAGTGGCATATCCAGACAACATGTTTCCATGTGGTAATGACAAATATCATTTTTAAGGCAGGAGAGTGTGAATAAATTTATACATATTCAGTAGCTCAAATAGATATTGACCGAAAAGCAATTCAGCAGAAAGATAGAATGACAATTCCCAATTTTAGAATGACTGATGTGTGCCGGGGATTTGCCCGGATTAAGTTTATTGAATTTTGGGTTGCAGTAAGCCGGCAAAGAAAAGTATGGCAGCTATTGATTGCATTGATATTGTTTATTTCTCCCTGCAAATTATTTTCCCAGGATACGTGCAAATACAATAAAGCAGGATTTTCCTTTCAGGTTGGAACAGGAATGTTATATGGCGGAGGAGTGGGAGTGTTGTTTGAATATCAGGTCATTTTAAAGGAAAATATCTGGCTAACTCCCCTTGCCGGGTTGGGCTTTTCAATTGGGAGCTCATATCCTCCCGATACTGTCAATGCGGAAGGGCAATGGCTTAACTGTGCTGCCGGCTTCAATCTTGAATATGGGAAAAAACACAGGTTGATAGCAGGACCTCAATTGATAGGAGCCAATTACATTTCCGCTGAACGCCCGACTGAGTCTATCAAAAAAAGAATATTTTTTGGCTATTCTTGCATCATTGGGTACAAGAGAACGGGCTCATCAGGGATAATCTGGCAACTATATGCCGGCGTTGCACATATGCAGGACCCGCTTATGGATGATACGGGTAATTATTTTGAGCCGCATGTTGGGTTGGGAGTAGGTTATAAGTTCTGAATGATCAAGAAAGGAGTAATTTTCCTCAGTGTTCCAGCAGGTCCTTGTCGTAATAATAATTTTTTGACTGCCCCATCATCTCATCCGATCCTTCCCGGTTCAGGATGATAACACGGATACCGCTGTAGGGTTCTTTGTTTTTCATCGCCCTGAAAAATTTCCTCGCTATTCTGAGTCCGTCTTCGAGGTCAGTCTTGCTTTCTTTCAGTACAGGGCTGTTCAGCAAAATCACTTCTCTTACGGTAATCTGCTTTCCGTTGTTTTCTTCTTCCACATCATGAATGCGGATCTCCTTCACTTTATAATCTTCCTTTATCTCGCTTTTGATCCTTGACTCCTCGGGCGAAAGACAGCCTTGAAAGAGCAGCGCGATACAAATGAAAAGCGGGAAATGAAGGGATCTTTTTATATACGATTGCATTGTCTGTAACTGTTAAGATAAGTAAAGATAATAATAATCCGGGGGGCTTCCGGATGAGGTGTAAGGCAAATTTTCCGGCAATAAAGTGAGATTCGTGTTAGATTTTATGAGGGGAAGTTGTGTTGTGCATCCTTCCGGATAAGTTTTTTTACGATATTTGTATAGGTACTCATTATAACCTGCATATCATGAATATTCCCCGTAAGCACATTACAACACTCGGGCAGTTCATCATTGAACGCCAGGCAGAATTTCCCTATGCGAAGGGTGAATTGTCACGCCTTCTCAGGGATATCGGTATCGCTTCAAAAGTGGTGAACAGGGAGGTAAACAAGGCGGGACTGGTGGACATTCTCGGGGATGCAGGGTCGGTGAACGTGCAGGGAGAAAGTGTGAAGAAACTGGATGTATTTGCCAACGAGCAGTTTATAGCTGCTCTTTCATCAGGCGGGGAATGCTGTGCTATTGCTTCGGAAGAGAACGAGGAAATTATTCCCATTCAGAACAAGGTATCGGGGGATGCCAAATATATTGTTGCCATTGATCCTCTTGACGGCTCATCCAACATTGACGTGAATGTATCCATAGGAACGATTTTCTCTATCTATCGCAGAAAGTCAGGGTCAGGCCCCGGGAGAGAAGAGGATTTTTTCCAGGAGGGTACTCAGCAGGTAGCTGCCGGGTACGTTACCTACGGATCCTCTACCATGCTTGTCTATACTACAGGCCACGGGGTGAATGGCTTTACCCTTGATCCTTCCATCGGCGAATTCTGCCTTTCTCACCAGGCGATGCAGATTCCCAAACATGGTAAAATATATTCCATCAACGAAGGCAACTACAGCCGGTTCCCTGAAGGGGTGAAGAAATTTGTCCGCTATTGCCAGGAGGAAGAGACCTCTTCCGGCAGACCGTTTTCTTCGCGTTATATCGGCTCTCTCGTAGCCGACTTTCACCGGAACCTTATCAAAGGCGGTATTTTTATTTATCCCCCCACCGCTAAAACTCCCCGCGGAAAACTCCGCCTGCTTTATGAATGCAACCCTCTTGCATTTATCGCTGAACAGGCCGGGGGAAAAGCTTCAGACGGTTCAAAGAGAATTTTATCTCTCCACCCTGCGGCTCTTCATGAGCGGACTCCTCTTTTCATAGGCTCGGAAGAACTTGTGAAAAAGGCGGAAGAATGTATGCAGAAATATTCACCCGTGGCAGTTTAACAACAGGTCTTTCCTGGCAGAGATGAGGGGTCAAATGAAACATCCGGATGAACTGAAAGCGCTTTACTGCCTGCATCCGAACCATTCTCAGCTTGTTGATGCGCTGGCGGATAAAGAGGTACAGCGCATACGGCTTGAAGGGCTTGCCGGATCGGCTGCAGCCTTCATCGCTGCCGCAATACCCTGCGACCGCCCTCACCTGTTTGTTCTTCCTGAAAGAGAAAGCGCGTTGTATTTCCTGAATGATCTGGAAAACCTGGTCGGAGAAAAAAACGTGCTGTTCTTTCCTGCCTCCTATAAGAAAAAATACAACACTGAAACGATTGATAATCCAAGTGTCCTGCTCAGGGCTGAGGTGCTGAACAGTTTCCGGGAGAGTGAACGCAATGCAGCAGGCATGATAGTCGTGACATGGCCGGAGGCGCTGTTTGAAAAGGTTGTGACAAAACAAAACCTCGTTCAGAACACCATGGAAATTCATGCGGGAGAAAAACTCTCCATGGATTTTGTTACGGCATTTCTTGACAGCTACGACTTTGAGCGCACTGACTTTGTTGCGGAACCGGGACAGTATGCCGTCCGCGGGGGTATCATTGATGTGTTTTCCTTTGCCCATGAGATTCCCTGCAGGTTCGAATTTTCGGGCGAAAAGGTATCATCCGTCCGCTCATTCCATCCCGTAAGCCAGCTTTCTGTGGCCGAACTTAATGAAGCGGTTATCATACCTAATATCCAGACATACCTGGTGAAGGAAAACAGGGAGTCATTCTTTGCTTTTATTCCGCAGCATACAGCAGTGTGGATTAATAACGCCCGGCAGTTATTTGCATCAGCAGTCCCGGAAAATCTTCTCTTTGAACAACCACAGGATGTTCAGCTGCACATGGACAAATTCACCGTTCTTGAAACAGGCTCCCGCTCATATTATACGCCATCGCTTACACTCAGGTACTCAACAGAGCTACAGCCTTCTTTTAATAAAAATTTTAAACTGCTGAGAACTCATCTCGAAGATAACGCTGCAAAAGGAATTCATAATATCATATTCGCGGGAACCGCCCGGCAGTCGGAGAGGCTGTATGCTATTTTTGAAGACCTTGCCGCAGCAAGCCATGCGCAGCAAATTCCCTTTACAACAAGGGTTTTACAGGTTCACGAGGGCTTTATTGACAATGACCTGAAAACCGCATGCTATACCGATCACCAGATCTTTGGAAGGTACCACCGTTTCCGTCTCAGGCAGCGTTATACCAAAAATGAGATGATGACACTGAAGGAGATTACTGCGCTCAGGCCCGGGGATTTTATCACGCATATCGATCATGGCATCGGGAAGTTTGCGGGACTGGAAAAGATAGAGGTGAACGGGAAGCCGCAGGAAGCCATCAGGCTCGTATACAGGGATAATGATATTCTTTATGTCAGCATTCATTCCCTTCACCGCATAACAAAATACAGCGGAAAGGACGGGACAACACCTTCGCTCCACAAGCTTGGCTCCTCCGCATGGAGCACCCTCAAGCAGAAAACGAAAAAAAAGGTAAAGGATATCGCCAAAGACCTTATAGCCCTTTACGCGAAAAGACGCATGCAGAAAGGATTTGCATTCTCCCCCGATTCTTACCTGCAGCATGAACTGGAAGCCTCCTTCATTTACGAAGACACGCCCGACCAGCTCAAAGCCACAAGAGATGTGAAAAAAGACATGGAAAAACCGTATCCCATGGACAGGCTTATATGCGGGGATGTGGGGTTCGGAAAAACAGAAGTTGCCATGAGGGCTGCATTCAAAGCCGTTGCCGACGGCCGGCAGGCTGCTGTGCTTGTTCCCACTACCATTCTTGCGCTTCAGCATTATGAAACTTTCCGCGAACGGCTCCGGGATTTCCCCTGCAGGGTGGAATATATTAATCGTTTCAGAAGTGCTTCCAAACAGAATGAAATTCTCCGGGAAACAGCAGCGGGCAGGGTGGACATTCTTATCGGCACACATCGCCTTCTCGGGAAAGATGTAAAATTTAAAGACCTCGGCCTTCTTGTGATAGACGAAGAGCAAAAATTCGGCGTGGCGGCAAAAGAAAAACTGAAAGCCCTGAAACTTAATGTGGATACACTTACACTCACTGCCACTCCTATCCCGCGCACCCTGCAGTTTTCGCTCATGGGGGCGAGGGACCTTTCCATCATTAATACGCCGCCCCTCAACCGTTACCCGGTCCTGACCGAACTGCACCCGTTTAATGAAGATATTATTGCCGAGGCTGTGCGGTATGAAATGGAAAGGGGAGGCCAGGTGTTTTTCGTTCACAACCGCATCCAGGATATTCATGAAGTGGCTGCACTGCTGGAACGACTCTGCCCCGGTGCGAGAATTGCGGCAGGGCACGGGCAGATGGACGGAAGGCAGCTGGAAGATACCATGCTCGGTTTTATTACGGGAGATTATGACATCCTCGTTTCAACGTCTATTATTGAATCAGGACTTGATATCCCCAATGTCAATACCATCATTATAAATCAGGCGCAGAATTTCGGCCTGAGCGACCTGCACCAGCTCCGCGGAAGGGTGGGCCGGTCAAATAAAAAAGCTTTCTGCTACCTGCTGGCTCCCCCGGCTGAATTGCTGACCCCTGAGGCAAAGCAGCGGCTTAAGGCTATAGAAGATTTCTCTGACCTTGGCAGCGGCTTCAATATTTCCATGCGCGACCTTGACATCAGGGGTGCCGGTAATATGCTCGGGGGAGAACAGAGCGGGTTTATTGCAGAGATAGGTTTTGAAATGTATCATAAGATTCTTGACGAAGCTGTTCAGGAGCTGAAAGAAACAGAATTCAGGGAAATATTTTCTTCGCCGGGCGGAGACCCGGGGGAGAATACGCCCCGGGAGTTTGTGAAAGAATGCCAGATAGATACGGACCTTGAAGTGCTGATCCCCGATTACTATGTCGGGAATATCACCGAGCGACTCCATCTCTATAAAGAGCTGGATAGCCTGGAAGAGGAGCAGGCCCTGCTGCAGTTTGTGGATCGCCTCACAGATCGATTCGGAACACCGCCCACCCCCGTGACGGAGCTTGTTAACGCAGTTGGGCTCCGCCGTTCCGCGCGGAAACTGGGGTTTGAGAAAGTGGTACTGAAGAAAAATAAAATGGTGGCGTATTTCATCAGCGATCCTGCATCGGAGTTTTATAAATCAGATCTTTTCGGGGCGATCCTCGGGTTTGTCCAGAATGAATTCAAGGGTATGGGGTTAAAAGAAGAAAAAGGAAAACTGATGCTTGTCTTTGAGAATGTAAGCGGGATACAGCCGGCAGCCGCCCTGCTTGGGCGGATCAGCTCATCCGCATTGCCTCGGCAGGAGCCATACGGGATGCTGAGTAAGCAGGAATGAGCCCGGCAGAAAGTCCTACCGCCGCCGATACCTCCAGTCCCAGCAGTATGTTGGAGAATGACAGCACTACCGGGAACCCTAATGTAACATTGACAGCCAGCACCCCGCCGAATATAAGAAGCAGCCCCACTGCCCCTCCTATCATGGAAAGAATGACTGACTCCGAAAGAAATTCGAGCAGGATAAAATAGTTTTTCGCCCCCAGCGCTTTCTGGATGCCGATAACAGGAGTGCGTTCCCTGGCCGATACAAACATGATGTTTGCCACCCCGAACCCGCCTACAAGTATTGCGAATCCCCCTATGATCCACCCGGTGAGCTTGATGGTTTTGAACAGGCTGTTGAGCGCGGAGGCCAGCATTTTCGCCTCGTTCAGGCTGAAAGTGTTCTCCTCCGAAGGGCGAATCCTCCGCAGAGAGCGCATCAGCCCCATGAGTTCGTCTTTAAGCTGTTCATTGCTGATGCCGGGCATGCCTTTTACAATTATTTCCGGCTCGAAACGCCTGCCCCGTATATCCACGATATGACGTATGTAGTTCACAGGCAATATGACAGTGTTGTCTAAATTGCCCAGTTCAATGATGCTCTTGCCCTCTCGCTTTAATACGCCCGCAATGCGGAATTTGCTGCCCCGTATGGTAATGATCCTGTCAATCGGATCTTCCTTCCCGAAGAGAGCCCCGGCAATGTCTGCCCCCACAATGGCAGTACCCTTCCCTTCTCTCAGCTCCAATGCCGATAAATAACGCCCGCGTGAAAGTTCTAATGTTTTGATTTTTTCAAAATCTTCAGAAATCCCGTAAACGGAAATATTTTCCAGGCTGCTGTTCAGGTATTTTACCATCATGTTCCTGATAGTGATACGGAATGTGACCGCTTCGGCAATGACACACTTCTCACGCAGATGGTCCATCTCCTGATAGGAAGGCCGGGGATTGTTGGCATACTTCCACCATGGATAATCGTCTTCAAAAATCCATGGCCATTTTTGTATATAGATGACATTGTCGCCCAGGGAGCGGATGCTCTTCCTGATATTTGCTTCGAGTGAATCAACAACAGTGAACACAGAAATAATGGAAAAAATACCTATGGTGATTCCCAGCAGGGATAAGATTGTCCGGAGCCTGTTTGTTTTCAGGGCATGTAAAGCAAACAAACTGCTTTCATGTATTATTTTCAGGAGGATGCGCATTGGATTTTGCGGGATGGATCCAAATAACAAAGGCTGCCGTGGGGGCAGCCTTTGCATCTGTTTGTGCAAAACTTGTTATTCTGCAATCATTTTTTTTGTAATAGAATAGTCTCCTGCTTTTACGGTATAGAAATACACTCCGGCACTGAGTCCGCTGCAGTCTATGTTAAAGTAATAGGTTCCTGCGGCAAGGTTTCCGGAAGGCTTAACCTGCAGTACCTTTTGTCCGAGCATATCCGAAACGCTGATGCTTACATCGGCATTTTTCTTCAGGTTAACTGCAAAGGAGGTAGTTCCTGAGAAAGGATTGGGATAGTTCCCGGAAACGGAAAACAGGTCGTTGTGAGCCATGATTTTTATTCCGTTACCTGTACATCCTGCTGTTCCCGCAAGGATGTCGGCTGTGTTTACTTTGGTGTATTTGATGGCATTGGGCCCGTCAGGGTCTTTGTTGGTGAGGGCAGTTCCGGGCTCAAAATCTTCCTGGTAAAGGAGGTGGAGGTATCCGTCGGCCAGTCTTGCTGAGGAAGCAAAAGCTTCTTCAGTGGACATGGTGCAGGTCAGGTTTTGCACAGGGCCCCAGGTGGTGCCTCCGTCCTGTGAAGCAACAACCCAGATATCGCGAAAACTCTGCCCGTCAAGGGTGGAGTCCCCATCCTGCGGAAGAGAGAAAACGATATATATATTACCTGCGGCGTCTGTTGAAAATACAGGCTTGTTCAGCAGGGCGTTGTTCCCGTATCTTGCGGCGCCGGGATATTGTGTGGTGGGCCTGCTGTTTGTAGTAAGACCTCCGATGTCCCAATTTCCGTTACCGTCTAAATCTATGGTAGCGTCAAGGTTTCCGTCATTGTCATAGTCGAAAACATTCAGCAGGCGGACTGAGTCTGCAGTTTCATTCCAGTATGCCAGACCTGCCATCCCCGGGCGGAAAAACGATGCAGGCTTCCCTGTTTGCTGGTCAGTGTCCATAAAGATCTCGGTATAGCCGTATGCTACGTGAACCATCCCGTTATTGTCAATGAGGACCCCCACAGATCCATCATTAGTGGAGGTGGTGTCCCCCATGGGAGCTACAGCTTCATAGTTGGGAGCATAAGGGAAGGAGTCAACAAACACCCTTGTAAAATTTGCCCCGTTATCTGTGGATTTCCATAGGGTCACATCTTCGCCGAGCCCTCCCAGTACAATGGCCACATTATCGCCTGATGCATCAATGGCATAATCTTCGGCTGCCCCGTAGAGTGTACGGGTACTGTCGTACCCGGGCAGGGTAATACCGTTGTCTGTCCATGTCATACCCCCGTCGAGCGACCTTGAATAAACCATGGGGCGCTTTACTCCATTGATTTTAATCTCGCTATTGATCTTCAGGGATACCGAGTCGGCATAATTCGAGATAACGTGAACGGTTGAGTCGCCGGGGCCGCCAATCGCCATCCTGTTCCAGATACTGCCTTTGGAGGTGATAGTCACAGATGAGTTATGCCCTGCGGCTGTTGAGCCTGACACCCAGGGGCCGGCGGAAGCGGTGTCTTTAACCGAAGCATAAAATCCGTAAGAAGTGTCATGTGCCAGGATGTACTCATATTGATTTTTCAGCAAGCCTAATCCGGGGAATCCTGTTCGTTTGGTTTCAAACCTGTTGGTTATAACAAGAGGGAACCCGGTGTTGGTATCAAGTATCCATGAGGTACCGTCAAAATGATTATAACCCGTGCCACGGTCTTGATAATTGTTCAGGCTGTCGTTGGTGGAAGTGGTCCAGATTGCACTGAGTGTGCCGTTACCATAGTTGATAAGTCTTCTCGGCATGGCAGAGTTGGATTGCAGGTCATAGATTGTTTCCCCAATCTGGATATTGCCGCTGAGAGGCTGGGGAACGGGCGCCTGAGGGTTGTTCTTATATGCTTTGCTGCTGTTTTTTTCTGCGAGGTCAGCATTGTTGAATTTGTCTTTGGCAGAGTAGCGGTTATCGGTTGCCGTGTACGGTAGGTTAATAAACCGGCTGTCGGCCTTTGCCCGGGTTCTGAGTGTTTGCTGGGCAAAACTTGCCGCAGCTATTCCTGTGACAACAAGTGCTAATAAAACTTTTTTCATTTTAATATGGATTAGTTAGACTGAAAATTAGTTAAGGGATAGCAAATGTAATGAGTATTTTGATACCTGCAAAAAGGAAATTAACTGGGAGGGATAAGGGTTGCCGTTATACCCGGAAAACTTTTTTCCAAACGGCAAAACTGATGAGTTTGAAAAGATTATGTTTTTCTTTTTTCTCCCTCCTGTTAAAGAGGAGATCGTAATCGCTGAGGATTTTGCCCGTATCAAGAAAATCGTTCAGGTCGCTGGAAAAATAGTTTCGGAGATCGTTTTTTATCTCTGCTATCCACTGGTTGTGAGGGGTTGCATAGCCGAGTTTGTCTTTTCTTGAAGCGACGGCCTCCGGGAGAAGCCCCCTCATGGATTCCCTCAGCAGGAATTTATTCACCCCATGGTGTATTTTGTAGCAGGCAGGAAGACTGAAGATGTATTCTATCAGGGGCAGATCATCGGAAAAGGGGGTGCGTGCTTCTATGGAAAACCACATGGAGCAGCGGTCTTCGCATTTAAGATAGCCTTTGAGGTAAGAGCGGTTGAACTCATCATAAAGTATGCGGTTGAGGGGGGCTGTGATTTTGTTTCTCGTATAAGGTACATTGCCGTATAATGAGATTAACTCCCTGTTAAGGTAACCTGCTTCGGGTGGCAGTAAGTTCATTATCGGGAATTTCTTTTTCAGGTGACATTTTAAGAGGAAGGCGAGATCCTGCACCGGGTGCCCTGTATGATTTATTTCCCTGAACACGGACTTATCATATTTTCCTGTGAGTTCTGCCACATAAGCATAGTGATAATGCCTGTAGCCGGCAAAGAGTTCGTCTCCTCCCTGCCCGTCGAGCAGCACCTTGACCCCGTTCTGCTTCGCAAGCTCCATGACCTTGAACTGTGCAAAGGTACTGGTGTTCCAGATCGGCGTGTCCTGGCAATAGATAAGCGTTTCAAGCTCTTCCAGCAGCTGCCCGGGTTCAGGGGTTACCCTGAACCACTCCGCCCCGGTTTTCTGTGCCACCATTTCTGCCCACATGCTTTCATCATACCGTTTATCATGAAAAGCGGCTGTAAAGGTCTTTTGCCTGCTGCCCACTGAAAGGATGGAGTTCGCTTTCATCAGCTCATTAACCGTGCATACAATGGCTGAGCTGTCTAATCCGCCGCTGAGGCAGGACCCCGCGGGGACATCGGAACGGAGCCGGAGATTAATTGCGTTGAAAATCAGTTCTCTCGTTTTCTCCTTATGCATAGCGAACTTCGCATCATCGAACTGCTCAGGCTGGTCGTTATACGGAAGCTTGTAGTACTCCCATTTTTGGAGCAGGCGCGTTTCTATGCTGAAGCGGAAAGCGCATGAGGGCATCACCTCAATGATGTTCCGGAAAAACCCCTCTTCCCGGGATTCAATATTATTTGAGGCGAAATAATCGAAGACCATTTGGTTGTTAATGCCTGTATGGCAGAATGCTGATCCGGCAAGAGCTTTCTGTTCCGAAGCAAAGGCGAAGGTTTGGTGGTCAAAATAATAATAGAGGGGTTTTACTCCGAAGCGGTCCCTGGCGCCAAACAATATTTTTTTTTCGGTATCATAGATGGCAAATGCCCACATGCCGTTGAAACGTTCAAGGCATTGCTCTCCCCATTCCATGTATGCCGCCAGCAGCACTTCGGTGTCCGAAGAAGTGCGGAAAGTATATCCTTTTGACCGGAGGTTTTCCCTGATTTCGGGATGGTTGTATATCTCCCCGTTAAATACCACCCATAGTTTCCGGTCGGGCGTGCACATGGGCTGGTGCCCTGCAGCGGAAATGTCCAGCACGGAAAGTCTCCTGAATCCCAGGGCAGCGGTGTAATGTCCTGTAACTTCTGCTGCCTGTTTCACGGGGGCATAGCCGTAACGCAATTGCCATACGTCAGGAGGAGTGTCCTTGCCTCCCGCAGTTACAATGTCCCCGGAATCAAAAAAAACAAAACCTTCGTCATCAGGGCCCCTGTGTTTCAGAAGGTTTGTCATCCCGGTAATTTCTCCCGCAAGATGCTCCCTGTTGTTTATATTAATTATTCCTGCTATCCCGCACATGTGTTATTTGTCCGTCAGGATATTTTTTTTGTTTTGAGCCGTATGGAATTCCCCACAACGATGACATCCGAGAATGCCATTGCGAGCGCGGCAATCATAGGGCTGAGCAATCCTGCCGCAGCAACAGGTATGGCAGCAGCATTGTAGAAGAACGCCCAGAAAAGGTTCTGCCTGATGGTGCGCATGGTATGGGTGCTGATACGCATTGCATTAACCAGATATTCCAGATTGCCCTGAAGCAGTATAACCTGTGCCGACTGTATCGCCGTCTGGGAAGCATTGCTCAGGGAGACGCCTACCGCTGCTTTCGCAAGGGCAGGGGCATCATTGATGCCATCCCCCACCATAGCTACGAGTGACGAAGCGCCCAGTTTTTCTATAATTTCAAGTTTCTCATGAGGCATGCGCCCGCCGTACACCTCATCTATCCCCGTTTCTTTTGCAATGGCTTCACATTTTTTCTGTGAATCCCCGCTTAACAAAACAGTCCTGACGGATTTCTTTTTCAGGTACTGTATAACTTCCTTCACATTGGGTTTTAATTCGTCTTCAAGGTCAAGTGTGGCAGCCATTTGCCCATTTCTGACAAGATAAACTGAATGGGAGGGATCATTCGTATATTCTTTCACCATGTTAAAAGATCCCAGCCTGTACTGATTGTTTTCATGGTCAACGGCGAGCATACCCATGCCTTTGTCTTCTTTAACGGAGATGAGCCTCAGGGGTATTCCTGCTGCGTATTGTCCGCTTTCTTTCACGATAGATTTTGCAATGGGATGAGAGGAGTGAATTTCCATGTGATAAAGAACAGACATCACCATTTCTTTACTCATCCCCGGGCCGGGGAGAATATTCCTGATGCGGAAATTTCCCGTTGTGAGGGTGCCTGTTTTATCGAACACTATAGTTTGTATTTTTGAGAAAGTCTCGAGAGTGCTTCCTCCCCGGATCAGTATGCCGCTCCGGGCAGCCCTCCCGATTCCCACCATCACTGCAGTGGGGGTCGCGAGGCCCATTGCACAGGGGCATGAAATCACGAGCACTGCCACTGCGCTCAGGAGAGCTTTCTGTGCGGGGAGTTCGAAAAGAAAAAAGGAAAGAATAAATGTAAGGATAGAGACTCCGACCACCACGGGGACGAAAACTGCACTTACCTTGTCGCCAAGCCGCTGTATGGCAGGCTGGGAATTTTGCGCGTTTTTTACCATCTCTATTATACGGGAGAGTACGGTTTCGCTTCCTACTTTTTCAGCTTTCATCCGCAGGGAACCCTTTACAAGCAGGGTACCGCCGATCACTGTATCACCTTCTTTTTTTTCCACAGGAACGCTTTCCCCCGAAATCATGGATTCATCTATGAGGGCATCTCCCCATAAAATAGTTCCGTCAACAGGAACCTTATCTCCTGTGCCCGCAAGGAGAATATCTCCTTTCACAATGTCGGCGTACACTACCTCCGTGAACTCGTTTTCAGTACCTGCCTTCAGTTTTTTTGCTTTCGTTGCCTGTATTTTTGCCAGTTCTCTTATTGCTCCAGTGGTTTGCTTTACTGACCGTTGTTCAAGCAGGTTGCCGAGCAGCACAAGTGTTATAATGGTTGCCGCGGTTTCATAGAAAAGATAACGCGACACCTCGGGGCTGTTATAAAAAATCGCTGTGCCGGCAAGGCTGTACAGGAAAGCCGCAGAAGATCCTATGGTGATTAATACATCCATGTTGGGAACCCCCGATCTTACGGATCCCCATGCGCTGCGGCCGAAGTGCTGTATCCCTGCAGCCATCACCGGGATACACAGGGCAAGCTGCACAAGAGGCAGGTGAAGCAGGTGAAAAGGCAGGAGCATGTGCAGGAAGAGAGGCAGGGTGAATGCAAGGCAGAAATAAAATTTTTTCTCCGTCGTGAAAAAAGAGACTTCCTTCCCTTGATGTGTATGCCCGTGCTCATGGCCCGTTTCCTGCATTTCTGAGACCCGGTAGCCGATGGAGTTGATAATCTCCACGGCACGGTTAAGATTTTTCGGATCGGGAACTTCGGCAGAGGCTTCCTTGGCGATAAAATTGACACTTACCTCTTTCATCCCTTCCTTTTCCAGGATTTTCCCGATGGTAAGGGCACAGTTAGAGCAGGTCATCCCTTCTATATGCAGTGTAATGCGTTTGTCCATTTTGCAGCAGGCAAATTTAAAGGTAATTAATGAGAGCATTGACCGTTGCCCGCAAAATGAGTAAGCCCTGTTTCCGGGTATACAGAGAAATATTCGGAATTGTATAACTTTGCGCTCCCGGAAATATTGTTGTTCTTTTTCAGTGTTACACGGTGAGATTAGCTCAATTGGTTAGAGCGCCAGATTGTGGTTCTGGAGGTTGTGGGTTCGATCCCCATATCTCACCCTGCGGGTTGTTTCCCCGGACTTCATGGATGATTTTCAGGTGATTAGAACACCCGTGAACTACCCCGGGGAATAGTTTTCGAACTATGCTTGCGAAAAAGAAAGCATAAAGCCAGTATCTTTTCGATAATATTTATTTCGGCCAGGCTGATGTTAGGGGCAGTTAAATCTTGTCGAAAAATTTGTTGCTGTCGTCAATTATTTTCCGTCTAAATGCGTCAAGCAAAATATTGTTTATTTCTTCAATAAAGGGATAGGGACTCCAACGTAGACTCAAGGAACTTAGAAAATTCCTTGATCTCCCTTTCAGACCAGGAATCCTCTATGTAATCGAAAATCTGATTGAGATTGTTTGTGGCCTCGAGCGACCATTCAATTCTTAAGCCACTTCTCATATCTCTTTTTAACTGTCGAATGTGGCTTCAATCTTCCTGCCTTAACATCTTTTAGTCCCCGCTCAATGGATTTAAGAGTATCGGGAGCTAAACCGTCTGACCAATCAGCTATCTCTCCCTGTAGCTGCTTTACTTTTTGAACAGCACTTGGATCCTTGAGCGCTAAAATCCACTCTATCAGATGAAGTTTTTCGATTTGTATATTCATAGAAAACGATTTCTTAACAAGATATAAAATATTGAATAATTATGCAAGTTTCCAACAACATTACTATTTAAAACGGCTTGTGCCTAACGGTTCGGGGCTTTGCGTTCGGGCGGGAGACCTGACGAAGTCAGTGTCTACCGAGACGAACGCCCGAACCGAAGTTAATATTTTCTTTTACCACTGAAGCCCGCCTGACCGCAAAGCCCTTGTTAGCGGGCGTTTTGTCTGTCTGTCGGTATAATTTTTTGGACAATATTGTCAAAGAGTACTGTCCAGATTTGGTAAAAAACCAAACTGTTATAATAGTCAATGAAATAATTTATTGCATTGCTGTGTCTTTTTTCAGGAACTGTCTCAAATGATTTTAGCCACTCTTGGTCGTGTTCCATCATTTTTTTATTGTGTTTACCAATGACATTAAAATAACTAATCCAAGTGTCCGCATTTTTTACTTGGAATAAAAAACTGTTTAGTAAGTCAATGAGTTCTGGAGAAAGTGTCAACGATTTATGGGTAAGAATGAATTTAATGTCGTCAGAAAGTTTATTGATTGTCCGATAAAAAACTTCAAATACTTTTTCTTGGTGGAACATCATTAGCAATGAAATGTTATACAGGTTTCCTAATTTTTTAAATTCAATTTTATAATTGCTTATGTTTTCAATTTGAATTTTATTTATATCATTGATTTCTGTCGTTGAAGAGACAATAGAGTATTTTAAAAGTTCAACATTCCCTGCAAGTAAATTAAATACTGCTAATGTGTCTTTTGCTAATAGCGAACCTTTAATTTTACTTTCAAAATCTGTCACGACTTTAAAAAATTCACTGTCGTCAATTGAAGGCGTTGCAATGTCATTGATAGCAGCAATTTTTTTGAATAACTTTTCTATGTCTGGTTTTTGGCTTATTTGTCCACCTTGCAATGTTTTTAGTGGGATTGGAAGTTCACCAGGTGTCAGTCCAGAGTGGCAAAGGGGAACAACAGGGATTTCTCTAACCCAGCCGCCACCTGCTTCAAAATTAATCCAAGGTCTGCCAACTGAAAGAGGACTACACAGTACGATTTCAAGATTGCATTTTTTTAAAGATGTCTTGACTGTATTTATCCATTCATCTCCAAGTCCTACGCTGTCTTCGTGAGATGATGCAAAAACTTCAATGCTTTTTAAAAACTTTTTTTCAAGATAGTTTTTTAAACTAATTGCTAACTCTTTTTCTTCTGTGATGTGAGAAATAAAAACTATCGGTTTACTCATAATTGTCTGTCGTTATATTGAATTATCAAAATTATCAAATTGTCTGTCTGCACAAAATTGTCTGTTGAAAACGGTCGTCATAAAATGCCCGCTAACGTTCCGCGGGCTTGCGAAGTGCGGGGTTTCGGAGCACTTCGCTGTCCGCAGGAACAAAGGTAATTAAATGCAGTGAACATTATTTTACCTATGAAAGCCCGCATTGCGCAAGCCCGCTGTTGGGGGCTGTGCTTTTTTCTTGTCCTGCGCCACTGTCCACGAGGGAGAAGTAGTCTGCTTGCGCGTAACTGTCCCCATTTGGTTGTTTTGTTTTTTGTCTGCCGAAACCGAAGCGAAAAATAAAAACGAAGGGCGAGCCGATTTGCAACCCATAAAAAAGTGTCTACCGAAAAATGAAGGTTGCAAATGGGCTTGCTCTGAGAACGGAAATATTATTTGGAGCAGTGTCAGCCGGTTTGCTCTTTTGCGCGGCAACAATAAAAATTATTAATAAAGACAAGCGCAAAAGTGCAAAGCCGGAACCGCCAGCGTTGCTGTCTGCCGTTGCGAACGTTATATGAAATGCGAAACTGTCCACTGCTTTACTTTGCCTTGTTGTATGCTTGAATATTAATTATTGTAGTAAGAAATTTTGCTTAAATAATTTTGGATATTGATAATAGTGGTCAGAATTGTTACTCCACCTAAGAAATGGATAGCCACTTAAAAGTCTATGAGCAACCCACCGAGTATCAACTATAGTGTCAAGTTCATTATAAAGCCTTGTATAATTTAAAAGTAATATTGCAACAGTAAAACTTTTCCATTCGGAAAATTCTAATAAGGTATTGCCGTAACCATGGAATGACCTGCCTGATGAATAGATTGTCATTTCTTGCAATATGTTTTTATATTTTAAGATTTCTTTTGATTTAGAAAGTCGAAAATTTATTATTTCTAAAATCTCATCATCTATTCGTCTTGTATTAAAATCAATTAATGGCAAAAAGTACTCTTGACCATTAGGGAAGGAAATATTTCCATGAAAAGACAAATTCCATTCTAGTTCTAAATTATCCAATGTTTTCTTTAGCCATTCAATTGTTATATCCTGACTTTTAACAGTCAAATATTTTCTCAAATCAATATTCCTTCTATAACTGTATTGATATGTGCTGAAATGAAAGATAGAATTATTTGGAATATTTAATTTAGAAATTAATTCAATCACTTTTAAAACAGGATGTTCGGAAAACATAATGATTCGCTTATATCATTTTTGTTGTCTCCGGAAACCAATCTGGTTTATGAAGATAAGTTTCAATTTTTCTAAACCTTTCTAAGTAACCAGCACTCGGAATGAATTCTTGAGGGACGCTGTATGAGGCTACTTTAATTCTATCCCACTTTGTCGGCTCGGTTGGCAATGGGACTTCCATGCCCTTTACGAGAACACAAGTGATAGGAATGTTACTTTGAAGGTGATTAAAAAATCTTGTATGCCCCTCAATTATAAAAAGTGCCCCCTTTTGATTTTCTACAACGGGTGGCACAAAATAATGTTTCTGTCCATTTTTTAATTTTATGGCAACAGGTTCATAAAGATTAAATTTATTTTCACTAAAGATTAAATTCAAAAGTAGAATTTGCTTCAACTTATATTCTTTAATTAAATTAAATGATTTTGGTAAAGTATCCTTTGGTTTTATTTGAGCCAAAGAAAATGTACACTTGTTTTGCGCATAAAGTGGAACCGTCTTAAACTTATTTAATATTTCTTCTTCGGAAACACGTAATAACTCGGGTTTGAAAGAATCTGTTTTACTTATCGGAGTAATATTTTTCACAAAAGAATTTATTGTTGAAGAATGAATAGGTCCTTTATAAAAAAAAGCGAAAACATTCTTTCTTGCAAATCTTTTTGTTTTTATAATTAGTACAGAATAGTCTAAAGTATCAGCGTCCGAGAAGAAAGCAACATTTTCTGGTGCAATACCTGTTGGATATTGGATTACATTACAGCCAAGTTGTTTGAATAATTCAACACAAAATGAAATTTCATGTGTGTCAACAAGGGGATAATAATGGATGTCAATTTGAATGTTATTTAATTTCGCATATACTATAGAAGTAATTAAATCAAAAACTATCAATCGCTCATTGCTTGTGATTACAAAAGTTACATATTTGCGAGCGCTTTTCAACATATCAACCAATTTTGAAAGCATATCGCCCTCATATTCTAATATTCCAAATACTGAAGTATCCATTGGAATCTTTTGAGCCTTTGCTGTAGTAATTCGCTCTATTTTCTTCATTATAATTAAACAACTTGAACTTAAAGCGTCAATAAGTTCTTCTTCTTTCCGTTGACCGTCAAAAGTTGCTATAGTTATGCCAAATAAGTCCGAAGGAATTCGTCCAGTACTAAGATAATCAGACGGAGTAAGGATAAATGCTCTATCAAGTCCATTGACTCCAAGGAAAAGTCCAAATTCAAAAATCACATTATCACGCGTAGTTTTATAAAATTTATCGCGTAATTCAAGAACATCGTCTGGACTAAAGATAAATATTCCAAAATCGTATTCATGAAATGTTTTGTAAAGAGCAGGTAACGCATAGTCGCCAGGCTCCATTGTTACCTCCCATAATTTTGTATGGGCATATTTATTATTTAGGAACATATGTACGGCATGCGCATATTTCACATATTCTGTAGAAGAAGCAATAAATATTCTTGGTTTGTCGCTCATTTAATTTTCTTTTTTTATGTTAACTAAAGTAGTGAAATTACTGTACTGCTGTCCACCGAGTGCGGAACTGTCCCCCACTCTTTTGTCTGTTTTTTAATTGCATAAAAGCGTCTGGTTACTGCGTCACTGTCTACGGAGAACTGTCTGGTTTTAGCATTGCCCCCAACGGGGCGATTTACGCAGTGTTCACGATAAGGAGCAGGCACGGGAGTAACGCATTTCGCGTTACGGAGTGGCTGCGGGAATATCGTGGACACTTTTCGCTTTGTACGGAACATTGTCGTAAATCGGGTGTTGTACGAAGCCGCATTCGCGGTTTTTGTACAGGACAAATTTAGCGAAAAGTAAATCGCCCCGTTGAACAAAATGAAAGGGGCGGGAGTGGCGCCCAAGCGCCACGTAGCCACTTTCAAGCGAAGCGGTTTTGTTCAACAGTCTATTATCCGCCACTCCTAAAACCTCAAGCAGCTCATTATCAATCAAATATAGAAATAAACCCCCACTATAAAAAAATAAACCCCCATCATTTGCCTTTGATTTTTTTGGTTGTATCCATTGCCAATTTATCTAATGGGCTCTGAACTTTAGCAATATGTTTTTTGCTCACAAAAACACATACCTGATTTAGGGGACGATTAGCCCAAACGGAACACTTCAGCAAACGTAGTGTTCGGGGGCATCAGCAGGCAGGGAAAGAAAGCTCTTCATTATCCGCCCAGGGCCGAAGCAAATTCCCACAAAACAATTCCTGCACATACCGCTATATTGAGCGAGTGCTTTGTCCCTGATTGCGGTATCTCAATGCAGGCATCGGAAAATGCAACTGCAGCCTGTGACACCCCCGACACTTCATGGCCGAAAACAAGTGCATACTTTCTTCCCCGCTCAGGAGTGAAACAATCCAGTTTTATGCTTTTGTCCACCTGCTCAACACTTATGATAACATAGCCTTCTTTTTTCAGGAGAGCCAATGTCTCGATCGTGGTACCGGAATATTTCCAGTTAACGGACAGCGTTGCTCCCAGTGCTGTTTTCTCTATCTCGCGGTGAGGAGGAGAGCCTGTGATGCCGCACAGGTAAAGGATTTCTACCCCGAAGGCATCGGCAGTCCGGAAAACAGAACCTACATTATGAAGGCTTCTCACATTATCAAGCACTACCGCTACCGGCAGCTTGGGAGAAAATTTAAATTCTTCCCGGCTGAGACGGTTCAGTTCGCTGTTTGCAAGTTTGCGCATGGATAATTAATCTGCAATTTCAAAAATATCTGTCTATGATCTTTCTTTTAACTTAAAATTAAACTTTCCATGAGGCACTTTTTAATCCGCCTTTGCGTTCCGCTACGGCGGACAAGAGGGTTCGGGGCTTGCCCCGGAGATAATACCAAATTAATCCGCCTTTGCGTTCCGCTACGGCGGACAAGAGGGTCCGCGGCTTGCCCCTGGTTAATACCATTTTATTAAATTTGGCAATAATATTGAACAGCATGGCAGCTGCAGCGGTGTATAAAATCAGAAAAGACAGGATCCCTAAAGCTGAAGATCTTTTTAATCCATACAATGTTGGAGCCCGGCCATTTCTGAAGTGGGCGGGCGGGAAAGGACAATTGCTTGATACATTTCAGGAACTTTACCCCCGGCAGCTTATCCGGAAAAAAATAAAGACTTTCTATGAACCATTTTTGGGGAGCGGTGCGGTATTCTTTGACATCGCACAAAAATTTGGTATTGAAGGAGCTTATCTGTATGACATTAACGAGGAACTTGTTTTGACATACAAAGTCATTCAAAAAGATGTTTCAAAACTTCTTGATTTCTTATTCCGGTATCAAAGAAATTACAGCAAACTTGAAAAAAAACAACGGCAGAAATTTTTCTACGATCAGCGAATGAATTACAACCTGCAACGCTTTAATATTGATTATAATAAATATTCAGACCATTGGTTCCCAAGGGCGGCTCAGTTTATATTTTTAAACAGAACATGCTTTAACGGACTCTACAGGGTAAATTCGAAAGGAGAGTTTAATTCTCCGGCTGGTGATTATGACAATCCCACAATTTGTGATGAACAAAATCTGTTGGCAGTTCATCAGGTCCTTCAAATTGCAGAAATCAAAAAAGCCGATTTTAAAGAAATTGTTTCGGACTTAAAGGCCAGGTCATTTGTGTACTTTGATCCGCCTTACAGGCCAATTAGCAAGACAGCGAACTTTAAAGCATACAGCAAAGAGGGCTTTGCCGAGAATGGACAAATTCAGCTGGCCCGGTTGTTCCGGCAACTTGACAAAGAAGGAGCAAAAATTATGCTGAGTAATTCAGACCCAAAGAATAATAACCCGGCCGACAATTTTTTTGATGACATATACAAGGGTTATAATATTAAAAGAGTTCCTGCAAGAAGAATGATTAATTCGGTTCCCGAAAAACGCGGAATAATAAATGAAATTGTGGTTACTAATTATTCCATTGCATAATGCAAAAAGGAGTTAATAGTAACATAACGGGAAATCAGCTTGAAAAAGCCGTAAAAACTGTTTTGACAGGAAAGGGATTTGAATTGATTCGCTACCGGGAATGGGTTAAAAACAAAGAAAAATACGGAGAAGAATTACTTCTTGAAAATGTTCCTTTTACAACGGTATATGAACATAAAGGAAATACAGAGTTTCTTCTTCTTTCTCAGAAATATAATCTGAAAATTCGCATTGAATGTAAGTGGCAGCAGGTAGCAGGATCCGTTGACGAGAAACTCCCTTACCTTTATTTAAATATTATTGAGGCAATGCCTGAAAAATCAATAATGGTTCTGATTGACGGAGCCGGGTGGAAGCCAGGCTCCATTACCTGGCTGAAAAAGGCAGTCAGGCAAAAGATGTATACAGCAGAAAATAATAAAGAGAAGGACATTTTTGTTTTCAACCTTACAGAATTTTTTACGTGGGCCAATAAAACTTTTATCAGGTAGCTGGTAAAAATAAATACATAGTTTGTTTTAGAACTACCAATGAAAAAATCTCCCAATACCGATGCCGACACTCCGCTGATGCGGCAGTACAAAAGCATCAAAGCAAAGCACCCTGATGCGGTGCTGCTTTTCCGGGTGGGTGATTTTTATGAAACTTTCGGGGAGGATGCTGTAAAGGCATCAAAAATACTGGGTATCGTGCTTGCCCGGCGTAACAACGGGCTCGACTCTTCCATGGAGCTGGCAGGCTTTCCTTTTCACGCTCTTGATACTTATCTTCCCAAGCTGGTGCGTGCGGGGCAGCGCGTGGCAATATGTGAGCAACTTGAAGACCCCAAACTGGCAAAGACGCTTGTGAAAAGGGGCATTACCGAAATGGTAACCCCGGGGGTTACTGTCAGTGATAAGATTCTTGACCATAAGACCAATAATTTTCTTGCCGCGGTTCACTATGACCCCAAAGTAACCGGTATTGCCTTTGCGGATATTTCCACAGGAGAGTTTTACGCCGCCGAAGGCAGCACGGAATATATTGACAAGCTCCTGCAGAATTTCAGGCCCAATGAGGTGCTTGTTCAGAAAAACAAACTGAAAGATTTCACCCGAAACCATGGGGATAAGTTTTACACTTTTAGCCTTGATGAGTGGATCCTGAAAGAGGACTATGCAAGGGAAACCCTGCTCCGGCAGTTTGAGACGGTTTCCCTGAAAGGCTTTGGTATAGAGGATATCCGGGCAGGAACTATAGCAGCCGGGGCAGTACTGCATTACCTGAACGAAACAAGGCACGATAAGCTTAAACACATCCTGTCTGTTTCAAGGATCGAGGAAGACAGGTATATGTGGCTCGATAAGTTCACCATCCGCAATCTGGAACTGGTATTCTCCCCCAATGAAAAAGGAGCAACCCTTGCGGATGTCCTTGACCATACTGTCACTCCCATGGGCGGGCGCCTGCTCAAGCGATGGCTCATGCTGCCGCTCAAAGAAACCGCCCCTATAGAAGAGCGCCTCAAAACAGTGGGCTACTTTGTACACCACGAAGATCTCAAAGAGAAAATCTCCCTGCAGATGAAACTGATCGGCGACCTTGAGCGCATGACCTCCAAGATTGCCCTCGCACGGATACTCCCGCGTGAGGTGCTTCATCTGAAACGCGCGCTGGATGCGGCGGAACAGGTTAAAATACTTTTCGAACATTCAGGGGACGCGCATCTCAAAGTGCTGGCCGACCAGCTGAATCCATGTATGCTGATAAGGGAAAAAATAGGAAAGGAAATCATGCCCGATCCCCCTGTCCAGCTTAATAAAGGAGGGGTCATCGCCGAAGGCGTTTCTTCCCAGCTGGATGACCTGCGCAAAGTTGCCTACTCAGGGAAAGATTATCTCGCCCGCCTCCAGCAGAAGGAAATCGAACAAACAAAAATTCCTTCACTCAAAGTCGGGTTTAATAATGTTTTCGGGTATTATATAGAGGTAACGCATGCACATAAAGATAAGGTCCCGCCTGAATGGATAAGGAAGCAGACGCTGACTAACGCTGAGCGTTACATCACCGCTGAACTGAAAGAATACGAAGAGAAAATACTCGGTGCTGAAGAAAAAATCCTTTCGCTGGAAACACGGCTGTTCGGCGAACTGGTATCAGCCCTTGCAGAGTATATACAGCCCATCCAGGTGAATGCATCGGTAATCGGGAAAACAGACTGCCTGCTTTCTTTTGCCACAGCTTCCATTGCCAACGGTTATGTGCGGCCCCGCCTCAATGACAGCAGGATTATTGAAATAAAAAACGGCCGCCATCCCGTGATTGAGAAATTTCTTCCTCCCGGCGAACAGTATGTGGCAAATGATATCTATCTTGATAATGAAACCCAGCAGATACTGATGATCACCGGGCCAAATATGTCCGGGAAATCAGCGCTGCTCCGGCAAACAGCTCTCATCGTGCTGATGGCCCAGGCAGGATGTTTCGTTCCTGCCTCATCGGCTAACATAGGCCTGACTGATAAAATTTTCACCAGGGTGGGAGCGTCCGATAATATCTCTTCCGGCGAATCCACTTTTATGGTGGAGATGAATGAAACAGCAAGTATCCTGAATAATATCTCCGACCGCAGCCTCCTCCTGCTTGACGAAATCGGCCGGGGCACCAGTACCTATGATGGTATCTCCATCGCATGGGCAATCGCGGAATATCTTCATTCTCATCCTTCCGCAAAACCCAAAACACTCTTCGCCACCCATTATCACGAACTGAATGAGATGGCCGGGACAATGCCCCGCATCAGGAATTATCATGTTTCGGTAAAAGAAACGGATAACAGAGTATTGTTTCTCCGTAAACTCCTGCCCGGCGGCAGTGAACACAGCTTTGGTATCCATGTCGCACGCATGGCCGGCATGCCCCAGAAACTTGTGAGAAGAGCCGAAGAAATACTGAAACACCTTGAGAAGTCGCACAGCGGCAGCGCCCTCTCCGACCGGAAAACAAATGCAGCAACGGAAGAATCCCTCCAGCTCAGCTTCTTCCAGCTCGATGACCCGGTGCTGCAGCAAATCAGGGAAGATATACTCAGCACCGACATCAACTCCCTTACTCCTGTCGAGGCCCTGATGAAACTCAACGAAATAAAAAAGCTGCTCGGGAAAAAATAAAAGGAGAAACCCCTGCGGACTTCTCCTTTTATTTTATACATAACGGCATGAATTAAGCCGCTCTGTATATTGCTGCAATAGTCTCTGTTCTTCTTTACTGAACCCTGATTTCCCTTGCAGCTTTTTCTTTCGCTTCTTCTTTCCTCGGAAGCCTCACTGACAGTATCCCGTTTTCACAGGAAGCGGAAATCTTTTCACTGTCCACCGTGTCAGGCAGGCGGAAGGTTCTCCTGAAAGAACCGGACGAAAACTCCCTCCGGGAATAACCTTCACGATCCTCGCCGGTTTTATTTTCCACTTCGGCGCTTATGGAAAGAATACCATCTTCAACCCCGATCCTGAACAGATCCTTGCCGATTCCGGGGGCAGCGAGTTCAACAGTAAATTCGTTTTTTGTTTCAGAGATGTTCACTGCCGGAACAACCCTGCCATAATCATTAAACAGCCCCGGAAACACCGAAGGGAAAAACACTTCCCTGTCAGTGAAACGATCTTTGTCCGTGCTGCAGCATTTTACAATAGTCATTTTTAAGTCCTCCTTATTTTATTGGGTTAAACATTCCGGCAAGCTCCCTCAAAAGCCGCTCCTCCCCGGAATTCCGGAAAAAATTTCATGATACTCATGAAACACAATGCCAATATGGCTTATAGGGAATAAAATAAGAGACAGAATAGCAGGAAACATCCATGGTGCTACAGATTATACATACCTGCCTGCCGGATAAAAAAATATTAGCACTTTTGCGTTGCTCCATGAAGATAGCTGAAACTGTAAAAGATTTAAGTGAAAAACTTTCCCGCGCAAGGGAAGGCGGATGTTCCATTGGCTTCGTGCCCACCATGGGAGCCCTGCACTCCGGGCACATTTCTCTCGTTGAACGGGCAAAACGGGAGAATACCCTTGTTTTGTGCAGCATCTTTGTTAATCCCGCCCAGTTTAATGATCCTGCAGACCTGGAGAAATATCCCCGCACTCCCGCTGCCGACATTGAGATGCTGGAGCGTGCAGAATGCGATATTCTCTTCATGCCGCCTGTAAGCGAAATATATCCGCAGGGTGAAGTGCAGGGTGAATATGATTTCGGCTACCTTGAAAATATCATGGAAGGCCGTTTCCGCAAAGGGCACTTTAAAGGCGTCGGAAGGGTCGTGGCAAGACTGTTCAGAATATGCGGGCCCGTAACAGCCTATTTCGGGGAAAAAGATTTTCAGCAGCTGGCGGTTATCAGGATGCTCGTGGAGAAATATCATCTCCCCGCCAGGATTGTGGGGTGCCCCGTGATACGTGAAAACGACGGTCTGGCAATGAGTTCGAGGAATGTGCTGCTTTCGGCAGCAGAACGGAAAGATGCTGTTCTCGTCTCGCGTGCGCTCTTCGCAGCACAGGAAAAAGCTGCCGGACTTACCATATCAGAAGTGAAAAAACTTGTACACGGAATTTTAAAATCAAGCCCTTTAATACGCCCTGAATATTTCGAGATCGTGGACGGCGATACATTGCTGCCCCTGGCACAATGGGAAGACGCTGCTTTTATACGCGCATGCATTGCCGTAAAAATCGGGCACGTCCGGCTTATTGACAATGTTCCCTTAAATGTTCCTCCTGCCTGATTTCTTTCGGTATAAATTTCTACTTTTGCGCTCTATGCAGATACAAGTCGTAAAATCCAAGATACACCGTGTAAAACTTACCCAGACAGAGCTTCATTACGTGGGAAGCATTACCATTGATGAAACCCTGATGGAAGCCGCTAACCTCATTGAGAACGAACGGGTGCAGGTTGTGAATATCAATAACGGGGAAAGGCTCGAAACTTATGTTATCCGCGGGGAGCGCAACTCCGGAATTATCTGCCTCAACGGGCCGGCAGCCCGCAAAGGCGCCGTGGGAGACATGGTTATAGTTATCTCCTATGCTTCCATGGATTTTGAGGAAGCAAAAAAATTTAAACCCTTTCTTGTATACCCGGGTGAAAATAATCGTTTAATCAGCTGAAATTTGAAAAGCAGGCTCCTTGGTCTGGTCAAATACCTGCTTCTCTCCTGTGCTGGCGCCGGGCTTCTGTTCCTTACCTTCCGCGGCCAGAACCTCGGACAGATCTACCGCGATATCTCCCATGCAGATTATTTCTGGATTGGACTGTCTCTGTTCGCTTCACTTTTGGCATACATCAGCAGGGCCTGGCGATGGAATCTGCTTATAGAGCCCCTTGGCTATAAACCCCTCCTGCATCATAGTTTTTTCTCCCTGATGGCGGGGTACCTCGCCAATCTCGCCATCCCCCGAATCGGGGAAGTAACCCGTTGTGCCTCCCTCAGCAGGGCGGGGAAAATCCCTTTCAGCATTTTACTTGGGACAGTGGTTGCCGAAAGAGTCATTGATGTTATCTCCCTGCTGCTTCTCTCCTGCCTCGCCCTTGCCCTGGAGTTTGATAAACTCGGAGGCTTCGCTTACAGGCACATCCTCATCCCTGCTGCTGGCCGTTTGGCTACCGTTACACAAAACTTTCCCCTGCTCTGGATTTTATTACTCTCCGGAACCGCCCTCCTCGCAGCCTTTTTCCTTATAAAGAGATATTCCCTGGGCAATACCCTTTTGGGAGAGAAAGCCGCAAATTTTATACGGGGACTGCTGCATGGATTTAAGTCCGTGCTGAAAATGAAGAATAATAAATTGTTCCTGTTACACACATTTTTCATCTGGACGATGTATTTCCTGACCTCTTATTTCTGTTTTTTTGCTCTGCCCGCAACTTCCGGCCTCGGACCGGCGGCAGGGCTGTTTGCCCTTGTGGTAGGCGGCTTCGGAATGAGCGCCCCGGTACAGGGAGGCTTCGGAACCTTTCATCTTTTTGTCTCAAGAGGATTGCAGCTTTACCAGGTTTCTCTCACCGACGGCCTGGTTTTCGCCACGCTCGTTCATACGTTTCAGACTATCTTTGCAATATTCCTCGGGGGGCTCTCATTCTTCTTTCTCATATTCTCCAAAAAAGAAGCAACGGCATGAAAAAATCAGAAGTCATAAAATCTAAAATATATACCACGGAGAACTTAACCCGCCTCCTCGCCATCTGGAGATTTAAAAACAAAAAAATTGTTTTTACCAATGGCTGCTTCGACCTTATTCACCGGGGGCACGTGGAATACCTTGCCGGGGCGGCTGAACTGGGAAATATTCTTATCGTTGGAGTTAATTCTGACCGCTCTGTCCGGACACAAGGTAAAGGGCCTTCCCGCCCTATACAGGATGAAACCTCCAGGGCGCTGATTCTTGCCGCTATGCATGTGGTGGATGCAGTGATTATTTTTGATGAAGACACGCCCTATGAACTTATCCGTCTTATCATGCCTGATGTGCTTGTAAAAGGCGGCGACTGGCAGCCGGAGAAAATTGCAGGGTATGATATCGTAACCGCCAATGGGGGCATTGTTACAAGCATTGCCTTTGTTGAAGGATATTCCACCTCTCTCATTGAAAAGAAAATTAAAGAAGGATGACAAGGGAGGGGGAAAGAGGCTATATTTCCGTGAGGCCTTTATACCCTTGTAATATTCATTATTTTCAATAACTTTGCTGCCCTGAAATCAGTACCCCGCCTTGCAATGACTCTTATTCCCAAATACAGGATATTGTATCTTGTTATTGCCATGGCAATACTGGGAGGCTGTGAAAATGTCATAGGGTTCCATTCCAAGTCAAAGCTTGATCAGAATATAGGAGGTACATGGGAGGTACTTGTCAGGCCTGTATCCGATCCAATCAAGGCCCCGATAGAAGAAGACTGGATTATGGGAGGCGGGGTTTTTTATGTGGTTAAAAATACAGGCAGTGTTGTGGATACTTTTTATACCGGCGGATATGCTATTGATGCTTCTCTCTCCAAATCATTTCTTGTTCTCGTGAATGTGGACCCCCTTAATACTGAACTCGAGGCAAGGTGGGAAATACTAGAGTTAAATACTAAAGTCTGCCGGATTGCCAGGACTTATGGCGGCGGCGGTGTGGCTACGTACGAATTTCAGAAAAAGTAATATATGCTTAACCTTTAATCCCGATGAAAAAGTATTTCCTTATCATAATGTCTGCGCTCCTTGCAGGGATGGTATGGTCCGGCTGCCAGACAGACGGCTCTTACATCTCCGACAAGAATCTCCAAAAGATGCTCCTCGGAACATGGAAACTTATCCCTATCGTGTGGGATGATACAATCCCCGAAAAATGGACATTCAGTGATGGGGGAGCCTTGAAAATTGATAAGACAGCGTCCCTGACCGGGAAGGATTCTACCTGGTATAACCTTACTTATTCTTCCGGCGGCGGCATTACCAAGTCGTATGTGACTATTGCAGGGTTTCCCGCCAATAAAGATATTTATAACGGGAAATGGCAGGTGGTGCATATCACCAATTCTGTGCTGGTGATAATTAATGCGCAGACTTCCGGTGGAAAAAGTGCCGGAGAATCGGAGCGGGAGTTTACCAAAGAATAAGTTTCAGATTTTTTATGTAACTGACTGATGGCAAAGCCCAGGACAAGTTTTTTTTGCCAGAACTGCGGGGCACAGTCAGCAAAGTGGATTGGGCGCTGCCCTTCCTGCAACGAATGGAATACATACGTGGAAGAGCTCATCCAAAGCGGGGAAGATAAAAAGCTGTGGGCAGGAGCGTCTGCTCCCGGTAAAGCGGCAAAACCCTCCCTTGTATCTGAAATTTCACTTGCTGCGGGTAACCGCATGGCGATTCCCGACCGGGAACTGAACAGGGTTCTTGGAAATGGTCTTGTATATGGCTCCCTGACACTCGTTGGTGGTGAGCCGGGAATAGGGAAGTCCACCCTGATGCTGCAGTTGGCTCTCTCTCTTAAAGGCAAAAAAGTGCTGTATGTTTCCGGGGAAGAAAGCGGCCGGCAAATCAGGATGCGTGCGGAGCGCACAGGTATCACGAATGAGCAGTGTTACATCCTCGCTGAAACTTCCACGCAGAATATCTTTCAGCAGGCGGAAGCGCTGGCCCCCGATCTCCTAATCATTGATTCCATACAGACGCTTTATACATCAAGGATAGAATCTTCGCCCGGCAGCATTTCCCAGGTGCGCGAATGTACGGCAGAACTGATGCGGTATGCCAAAGAAACTGCGGTCCCTGTTTTTCTTGTCGGACATATTACCAAGGACGGCAGCATCGCCGGCCCCAAAGTGCTGGAACACATGGTAGATACCGTATTGCAGTTTGAAGGAGATCGCCACCACATGTACAGGATACTGCGTGCTGTCAAGAACCGCTTTGGATCCTCTTCGGAGATAGGGATTTATGAAATGCGGGAGTCAGGCCTGGAAGAGGTTACAAATCCTTCACGGGTGCTTATCTCCGAAAGAGACGAATTGCTGAGCGGGGTGGCGGTGGCCTCAACCATTGAAGGAGCGCGCCCCATGCTTATTGAAACGCAGGCGCTGGTGAGTTCTGCAGTGTATGGAACACCGCAGCGCAGCGCTACAGGTTTTGATCTCCGCAGGCTCAACATGCTTCTGGCAGTGCTGGAAAAAAGGTGCGGATTCAGGCTGGCGGCCAAAGATGTGTTTTTGAATATTACCGGAGGCATACGCGTTGAAGACCCTGCTGTTGACCTTGCCGTGGTTTGCGCGGTGCTTTCGTCCGGCGAAGATGTTCCGGTGGCTTCCCGGTTGTGTTTCTCTGCAGAGATAGGCCTGTCGGGTGAGGTACGCCCCGTGAGCCGTATCGAACAAAGGATATCGGAAGCTGAAAAACTGGGGTTTGAGAAGATATGTATCTCAAAATTCAACAGAAAAAGCCTTGACCTCAAAAGATTTAAAATAGAAGTCGTTTTTGCTGGAAAGATTGAAGAAGTTGTGAAGGTGCTTTTCTGAACCGCCCCCTTAATTTGTTTCCAGGACCTTCAGCAGCTCGTCAAGCCTGGGAGAGAGAATGATTTCCGTTCGCCTGTTTTTCTTTCTTGCCTCCGCAGTTTTTGCATGATCTAAAGGGAGATATTCTCCTCTTCCCGCAGCAGTCAGGCGTTTCGGGTCTATTGAGGTGCCGGAGGTCAGTATCTTCACAATCGAAGTGGCACGTATCACGCTCAGGTCCCAGTTGTCTTTTATCTCCCCGCTGCCCTTCATGGGAACATCATCGGTATGTCCTTCGATCAGGATGTTGATATCCGGGTTCTTTTCGAGAACCCTCGCCAGCTGTTTCAGGGCCTCCTGGCCTTTGGGATCAACTACAGTGCTCCCCGTGGCAAAGAGCAGGCGCTCTTCGAGCGAAACATAGACTTTCCCGTTTTTCTGTGTTACAGTCAGGCCTTTGTCCTGAAAGCCGAGCAATGCCCCGGCGACAGTATTCTTAAGGGCATTTACAGTGGAATCTTTGCGCATGAGGATCATTTTGAGCTCCTGTACTTTATTTTCCCTCTGCTGCAGTTCCCTGCCCATTTCGTCAAGGCTTTTTTCCTTGGCGGAAAGTTCCCTGTCAAGTTTTTTCAGCGCATCTTCTTTTCTCTGCAGTTCCTCCTGCGTGGAATTAAGCTGTGCAATGACTTTTTTCGTTTCTTCTGAATTTCCCTGCAGGAGCTTGTCATTATTGGCGATAAGCTTATCATAGGACTTGGTGAGGTCGTTGTATAGCTGGTTCAGCCTGCGGTAACTGTTCCCCCCATCCGCGGTATCTTTTTCAAGGCGGGAATTGTTTTTCATTGCTTCCTCATACCGGGAGGAGAACTCATTATTTTTAGTTGTGAGCTGCTCATTTTCAGTTTTCAGCCGTGCCGTGGTGCTGTCACATTCTTTTTGCCGGGCTTTGAGCTCGTCAAACTGCCTTGAGGGAACGCAGCCATGAAGCAGGAGCCCCCCTGCAATGAGTATTGTAAAGCAACAGGCGGGATGGAATTTTTTAAGCATGGGTGAGTTTGTTTATGGACGTGTTAAAATTACGTCAAACCCAAAGTGAAAAGTCCCACCCTCTATTTAAAGTTTTTAACAGGACAAGTTGATAACGGAAGGAGGTCTTTATTGGTCTCGGGTGCCGGGGAAGAAAAAGTTTATTCCTTTTTATCCTTCTTTATTAATGGCATCACCCCTGCCATGTCACCGATCATGTTAATCATTTCTGTGTTGGAGGGCACCACGATTTTGGAATTGCTGGACAGGGATTTCTCCAGTGCCTCGAGCCGGCGGAGAAGCTGGGCATTGCCCACGAAATATTTTTCTGCAGCCTCATTCACGAGGGCGATGGCCTGGGCTTCGCCTTCAGCCTGGAGAATCTTAAACTGCCGTATCCCTTCAGCTTCCAGTATTTTGGCCTGCCGGCTTCCTTCCGCCCTTTTTATTTCGGCACGCTTTTCACCGTCGGCTTTGGTTTCTATGGCAGTGGCGAAATCAACGGCAGCAAGTTTTTCGTTCTCGGCCTTTACGATTTTATTCATTGTTTCCTGTACGTCCTTGGGAGGGTCAATCTCTTTCAGCTCTGTGCGGATAATATCAATACCCCATTCTTTGGTTTCGTCCATCAGGGTGGAATGAAGCTCCTTGTTTATTTTTCCCCTTTCGCTGTTGGCGGACTTCAGCGTAAGCGTGCCGATGATGTTTCTCAGGGTAGTACGCGCAAGGTTTACTACCTGCAGTTGTATGGTGTTAACATTGTACTGGGAGTTTTTGACGCTTGCCTCGTCCGGCCGTATCCTGAAATAGACCTGTGCGTCCACCTTGGCGTTCAGGTTATCATTGGTGATAATTTCCTGGGGTTCTGCATCCACCATCTGCTCGGTTACATTAATGAGGTACATTTTCTCAATGAAAGGAATAACCCACTGGAACCCGGGATAAGCAAAGCGCTGATATTTCCCGAAACGCTCCACCAGCCCACGGTGGGTAGGCCTGATCATGCGGATCCCGGCAAAAAATAAAATAACGGCAAGGAGAATGGCGATTTGTAATATCATGGCAGTAAGATTTTGGTTGCTCCCAAAGATAATGATTTATCCGCCCTTGCCCTGCCTGTTCCCGAAAATGTAATGTTTACCAGTTGTCTTTATCAATCACCTTGGGAGCTGTGCGCATGGCATGCTGCAGGTTTTTGATTACATCGTTTGTGATGATGGAGTCTGTCTGGTACAGGTAATAGTTGTTGGATTTATATTTGTCTTTTTGTTCAATCCACTTTTCAATGGGGTAATAAGACTGCTGCTTCCAGTTTATTTCCGTGATTTCGTATTTGTACTTACCTTCTTTTACAGCTACGGTGATTGTGTATTGAACAATCCCTGCGTCCATCTTCACTCCTTTTTCATTGGGCGGACTGTAGATTCTGAAGCGGGGCTTCCCGACGATTTTCAGTGCAACCGTGTCTTTTTCGCGAATCACTTCAGTTGGGTTTTTGTAATAGGTGTTAAACCACCCCGATGCTCTTTTGAACAATTCATTCTTCCCGGTGTTTTTGACTTCATCCACTGCAGCGTAGGTAACAAGTTTGGTATTAGGATCCGTAGGCATGACGGGGGCTTGTATTTCCTGCTGCTTTTGCCGGGCAGTTACAATGCCAAACCCTGCTGCGATACACAGAGCAAGAGGAATCAATTTTTTTGTTTTCATGATTATCAGTTTGAGGATTTGTTGATTTTTACAGAGGAGGTGTCGCCGGTAACAGGCTGCCCGAGGCGTCCGAGGCATAATACGTTTCCATAATAATTGCTGAGCATATTGGCAACAAAATTATTTCTTGCAGCCTGTGTCGGGGAGCCAAGAACGATTGCTACCAGCCTGTGCCCGGCACGCAGGGCAGTAGCTACGATGCAGAAGCTGGCTTTGAAAGTGAAACCGGTTTTTAACCCGTCCACTTCAGAATATTTGAGGGCAAGTTTGTTGTGATTCTTGAGGTCGAATTTCGCTGCACCTTCACGGATGTACTCCCCGTCTTTGCGCGATATTTCCAGTATCACGGGATATTTAAGTATTTCTTTTGTAAGGAGCAGAAGATCGTGGGGGGAGGAGTAGTTATCTCTTTCTCCGAACCTTGCAGGCAGGCCCGTGGAGTTACAAAAGCCTGTATTTTTCATTCCCAGTTCGAACGCTCTCTGGTTCATGCGAAGCACAAAATCTTTCTCTGTTCCACCGAGATGCTGCGTAAGGAGAAAGCATGCATCGTTGGCTGAGGCAATGAGAGATGATTTGAGAAGGTCGTAAACAGTAAAAACTTCTCCGGGACTCAGGTATACTTTTGAGCTGCTGATCCTTGAAGCTTCTTTTGTAACGGTTACCGGGGTATCCCAGCTGATTTTTTTGCTCATCACATCTTCTGTTACAAGTAATGCCGTCATCATCTTTGTGAGCGAAGCAACAGCAAAGGAGGAGTCAGCTTGTTTTGTCCACACCACCTCATTTTTTTCTGCGTCGTAAAGAAGCCCCGCTTTTGCTACCTGGTCTTTCTCCACGAGGCCGGGGATAAAATTTACAGCATAGTTCCCGGCAGAAGATGTGCCTGGGGCCTTGTCGAAAAAGGTTGATTTATCAGGGTGCTCCGTGCTTTTGGAAATAACAATTTTATGCGGGAACAATAGCAGGGAAATGCACAGGAGGACTCCCGGTACAAGAAAAACAATAATCCTGATGCGCTTCATTCTGTTTTTATACTCCATGCATACAAGTATATTACTAATCCCGCACACATACAATTAATGCGGCCTGCTTCTTTCAACAGGCTGGTGTTAATTGCCACGCGGCGATATTCAGAACGCGTACCCGAAATTTAATCCCAGCGTATATTTTATATAATCCGAAGCGGTATACCTCGCCCCGGGGTTCTTGAATATGTTGGTGATGTTGACAGTCGCAGTGGTTCCGTTGAAATCGTGTGTTTCCTCCGTGTTGTATTTATAACCCACTCCTATGAAAAAGTCAACTGCAACTGCATTTGCAATAATGCCCTGAACCCCGGAAACCAGGTTAACATTGAAATATTTGTAGCGTGTCCAGAAGCTTTTGTATTGCGCATCCTCCCAGCTGAGTTTTGCAACAGAGAAAGAAACATGGGGTCCCGCATAAAACCCACGGGGTGCAAGGTGGGAGCGTGTAAGATAAAACCTGTACATGCCCTGTATCCTGTAGCCATTGTAACGGGCATATTTTCCCAGCTGGTTCCACAGCGCCTGTTGTGCAGAATCAAGACCTGCGCCAATTGCCTGCCATACGATATCAAAGAAAGGCCCTTTGTCAAGATAGGATAGTCCGCACATGATCGACTGGCGCGGGGCGACAGGGGCTTCCCCAACCAGCCTGTACTCACTTGTCAGGATTACGTTTCCCCAGAGTATGGGGAGGGGATTTGTTTTCAGGACTCTCTTCTGGCCCATCCGGGCTTCATAATACAGGGTGCTGTCGGTTTGTGCACCGGCACCTGAAGTAAAGACAGTTAAAAAAAGAATGCAGGCAAGAGATTTCATAGTATTCTCTCCTGGCTGGTATCTGTAGCACCGGAATACTCCGGATTCCTTCTATGCCGGGAGATGCGTGAAATCCTGCCGCCAGGCGAAGAAGCCTCCATCTCCTGCTTTTCCGGTAAATACAAATGCAGTTTATTTTGCTGCTTCAGAATATCTTTCTGCCACAGCGTCCCAGTTAACGAGGTTCCACCATGCAGCAATATAGTCCGGGCGCCTGTTTTGGTAATGGAGGTAATATGCATGTTCCCACACATCCAGCCCAAGGAGAGGGCTGCCTTTGAAGTCCGATACGTCCATCAGCGGGTTATCCTGGTTGGGAGTGGACCCTATATGGAGTTTTCCCTCTGCACTCACCAGCCACGCCCATCCTGAGCCGAAACGGGTGGCACCCGCATTCGAGAATTGTGTTTTGAAGTTATCGAAAGAACCGAATGCTGCATTGATGGCTTCTGCGAGAGCCCCAGAAGGAGCCCCACCCTTCCCGGGAGCCATGATGCTCCAAAATAATGAATGATTGTAATGGCCGCCCCCGTTGTTTCGTACGGCAGCAGGGTATTTGGAAATATTTTTGCAGATTTCTTCGGGAGATAATTTTTCTGCATCTGTTCCGGCAATGGCGTTGTTGAGGTTGGTGACATAAGCCTGGTGGTGTTTCCCATGGTGTATTTCCATGGTTCTTGCATCTACATGAGGCTCAAGAGCGTTAAACGCATAAGGAAGGGAAGGAAGTTGAAATGCCATAGTATTAAGGGTTTTGAGGGTTTAATAATTAATTTTAAGAGCCTCAAAAATAGGAAATAATAATAGAAATCCTCTCAAAAATGGGTCTAACTTTTCTCCGCGCAGGACTTCTGTCGGTTTAAGAAATAAAAACCTATGACTGAAGCGAATACCAGAGCCGGGGGTTGCTAAAAATGGTTCCGCTATAATAACATTTCTTTGTTTATAACTTCAGTTGTTATGTGGTATTCCAGGCAGGAGAATCCCTACTTTAGCATGCAAAATTTTAACAGCTATGAAAAAATTATTTCTCTTACTGATGTTTGCCGGAATCCTTGGTTTTGTTGCCTGCGGCCCGAGCGCTGAAGAAAAAGCCAAAGCAGAAGCAGAGGCTGAAAAAGCGGTTGATGACCAGGTGAAGATGGCTGCTGAAGCTGCTCCTGCTGCCGATTCCGCCGCTGCACAGGCCCCTGCTGCCGATTCTGCTGCAAAGAAGTAATCAGGCTTCCCTTTACTTTTTATTTCCGGGGATAACCATAGCCCCTGTTATCTGTATTCGCCTTTCGTATGCAGCATGGGGGCTGTAAACAGAGTTGCGCTTATCCTTTGCATTATCGCTCACACCCCGGGGGGCTTCAAGTTCGCCTATGTCTTCTTCGGTAATGATAAAGAGGCCGGCCTTGCCTGTATAATTTTTTAGTGCACCATGTTGCCATGACAGCAGGTAGTTCACGAGGCTGGATATTCTTCTCTTCGCAAGATTGTGGTTGTACTTTGTTGAAGCGAGGGGACTGCAGTATCCTTTCAGCACCAGGTGCACAGAGTCTCCTCTTTGCAAATGAGCAAGCAGCAGTCCGGAAAATGTTTCTAATTTGTCATAGCCGGCCTTAACGTAATTTTTAAAGAATTCATCCGTTTCCTGCTCTGCATTTACTTTTTCCTGCCCCGTAAGATTTTTTGTGTACCGGGAAATATATTTTTCTTTCAAAGCAAGGTATTCCCTGCAAACCACATCGTAACTGCGCTGTGTTTTTGTCCCTGTAGTCCGGGGGTCAGGCTGGTCATTGTGAAAGTAAAGGGTGAGCGGGAGGAATGGCTCCAGATCATTGTTGCCCGGCATAAGTATAGCCGCTGCTGCCGGCTTTGGGGTAATAGCTGTTATTTGCGCAACGGTATCTTTTACAGGCCGGGGATATGAGAAAGAATAAATATCGTTGCAGCAGGTTTCTCCCTTTGTGAAGTATGAACCGGGACGGTTGGATGTCAGAAAGCCTCTGATTCCATTTTTTTCGATAGTATAATAAAGGTCGTTATAGCTTGTGTTAAGGGGGTAGCCGAGGTTCTCCGGTTCACTCCATGAGGAGTCGGAATAATTCCGGGCGGAGGAGAAAATGTCAAACCCTCCGAGGCCTTTCCACCAGTCGGAACTGAAGTATAAAGTATTTTTTTCGTTATCTGTGAAAGGAGAAATTTCATTGTCAATACTGTTGATTGTTTTTCCTGCATTCTGTGCGGGCCCTGGTTTCCCTTCTTTGTCAAGCGTACACCGCCAGATGTCCATTTTCCCTTCCCCTCCCGGGCGGTCGGATGCAAAGTAGAGATATTCAGTGCCTGTGCTGTCACGGCTCACACAGGGCTGTGTGCTGGTGTAATCTCTTACATTCACATTCTCGTCCATCTCCCGGGGTTCCTGCCATACGCCGTTTTGCAGTTCTGAAATAAAGATGCTGCATTGTATTTCCATCGAATCATTGTTATGGCACCGTGTGAAGTAAAATCTTTTCCCGTCAGCGCTGAATGACCCGTTGCCATTGTGCAGTTCCGGGAAGTTGATTATGGAGTCTTCAGCTACAGCCTTGTTCCATGAGGTCGCATCTTTTTGTGAGGCATGGTATAATTTTGAAAAACTATTCTGAATTTCTGTGTTCCCGCTTTCATCAATTCTCAGGGAGGAGAAATGAAGAAGCGTGTCGCCGGTAGTGTACGCCCCGAAATCAGAATAAACGGTGTTAACTGCGGAGTCGGGGTGAGTAATCGTAACATTAATGGGGCGGGCTTTGAGCTGTATGGCATAATCGCAGGCGGAAATTTCGTAAGCCGATTTTTTAAAGTAATAATCAACCCCTTTGTTTTTATCACAATACGCCTGGAAATATTTTTTTGCTTCAGGGTAATTGCCCTGGGCTTTTTTCATCATTGCTAGCCAGAAGACGGAGAGCGGATAATCATTCTTTTTTGAGAGCGTCCAGACCAAAGCATACATCTGCGCTGCTATGGGATACTCATTATACAGCCTGGAGGCTTCTGCATATTTATATGCGACATCAAGAGAAGAAGAATCCATCTGCCAGGCAGTCCGGTAATGCAGGGCTGCACCGTAGAAATCTTTATCCCTGAAACGCCTGTCGCCCTCCTTTACATACTGTCCCGGAGTTTGGGCGTAGGTCTGCAGCCCGGCAGCAAGAAGCAGCAGAAAAGAAAGGTTTTTTACAGATAGACGGGGCATACTTTCCTGATTACTTTGAGGGGAATAAATTTTCTTATAATGTAAGCGCAAGAGAACTCAAAGCCTCCCCATCCGTTACTGGCAGGGCGAAGGCCTGAAGTATTCACGTCATAACTGAAGCCTGCTCTGAAGTCCCTGTAATCCATAGCCGCAAGAAATACCAGGGCATCGCTTTTCCTGAGTGAAACCCCCAGATACAATGCCGAGGTGTATCCGGATTGCGACCGGAGAATATAACGCCCTGTTACTCCGCCACATAGTTCGCTGAAACTGCTTTGGCGCTGGTAGAGCATCGAAGGGATGAGGTCAAATTCCGAAGTTATTTTTATTTCCGGGATGGCGTAGATAGCTGTTTTCAGAGGGAGCCGTGATGCGGAAGCTGCAAGGAAGGCCTGGGATGGAGTGTTGAGGTGGGAAAATGCCGTTCCCGCATTTATCCTGAAACGGCCAGGGCTTCGGTAATGCCAGTTCATTCCGGCAGCACAATCAAAGAAGGTGAAGCTTATATTTCCGAGATTTTGCCAGTTGTTGAGGGCAGGGTTATAAGCCTGCCCGTCAAACTGTTCATCAAAGGTCAGCCTGGAATAATCTACGCTTCTTTGTGCCATCCCTGCCGACATGCCGAACGATAAAAACAGAGTCGAGTCCCTGTTAAGTTTTGATGTGTAGGATAAAACAATATTTCCCTGGAGAATGCCCATGCGCGAATCTCCTGCCCTGTCGCTGTTTAGCAGTATGCCTGCCCCGAACCATCCGTTACTCTTTTTTCTGAATGACATATCATACGCCCCGGAAAAAGTTCTGAAAGGTATTGTCACCGACCCCCACTGGCTCCTGTGATTTGCTGTAAAACGGTAATCCCCGCTGAAATTACCTGCCTGCGCCGGGTTGAGATTCAGGGGCGATGCCTCATACTGGGAAAAATGAATATCCTGCGCAGCAGCAATTGCCGGAAAGGCAGCAAGGAAGAAAATATGAAGATTCTTTTTCATGCAGGCATACTACCGGATAAGCGTTACATTTCCCTTAAGGAAATATTCCGCTCCGTTGTAACATTTTACTCTCAGGTAATACACAAATACATCCGGGGCGGCAAGCGCTCCCTTGTATGTCCCGTTCCATCCGTTCTTGACGCTTTTTGTCTCAAACACGCACTCTCCCCACCGGCTGTAAACAGCGAAATACAGTTCACTGATTCCTTGCCCCCTTACATAAAGAATATCATTGTGGCCGTCTTGGTCAGGGGTAAACGCATTGGGGACAAAGATGTCTCTTTCATCACAGTATATCCCGATAATTTTTACTGTAACTGTATCTGCGCTGATACATCCTGTGGAGTCGGTAACTGTAACTGTATAAGTGGTGGTGGCAGAAGGTGTTGCAACAGGATCAGGAGAGGTTGTGTTGTTCAGCCCGTCCGGGGGAGACCACGAGAACAATACCCCGGGAACTGAAACTGCGTGCAGTATGGTGCTCTGGGTAATAAATATGCTGTCGTCATCGGCGGTTGCGTTCACGGGTGGGAAATAAAATTGGTTTCCTACAACCACGGTATCCTTAAGCTGGCAGCCGTTGCTGTCAGTTACGGTAAGTATGTATGTGCCGGGGCAGAGGTTTACGGCATCAGAGGTGGACTGGGAGGCAGGGTCGTTCCAGAGGTATATATACGGTGTTGTTCCTCCCTTGATGCTTCCTGATGCACGCCCGTTACACACGCCCGTGCAGGTAACATCTTTTGATGAAGAGGAATCCGAAAGAATTTCAGGCTGCGTTATAACTATGCTGTCAACAGTAAAACAGTTATTGGAGTCGGTTACTGCAACATAGTATAAGCCGGGGCAAAGGTTATTCAGCGCCGGGACAGCGGATCCCGTATTCCAGAGGTAGGTATAGGGAGGGATTCCGCCGCTTATGGAAGTGGAAATGGTGCCGCTGCATTCGCCGAAGCAGCTTATGTTTTCTGCACTCAGGGAGTCTTTGAACTTGGTTACTACGGTAAGATTTGTGGTGGTAAAACATCCGTTGGTGTCAGTTGCAGTGACGGAATAATTGCCGGCACAAAGCCCCGTGGCGGTTTGCCCCGTCTGGCCGTTGCTCCATAAATAGGTGTATGGCGGAGTGCCGCCTCCCACGCTGATGGAGGCTTCCCCGTCACAGATCCCGAGGCAGGTGGCAGCATTGATGGATGATATTAATGCACTGAAGGTTTGAAGGATGGTGATGGTGTCAGCTAAAAAGCACCCTGCAGAATCTGTGATCAGGAGTGGGTAAGTGCCCGGGCACAGGCTGCTGAGTGATGATGCTGTTTGCCCGCCTCCCCAGAGGAAATTGTATGGCGGGTGCCCCCCGGCGGGAGTTACCGTAATACCGCCGTCACAGTAATTCGCACAGCTCGCATGAGCAATATTGTAGGCAGCTGAAAGTTGCGGAAGAATTGTTATGGAGTGTGTTACGGTATCCATGCACCCGCTGGAGGTGATGGACAGCAGCGATACATTATATGTACCCGGGGTGTTATAAGTATGAACGGGATTTTTGTTTGAAGAGATAGTTCCGTCCCCGAAGTTCCATTGCCATGAATTGGGTGTTCCGCTGTACTGGGAGGTAGAATCGAAGAAGGATACCATATAGGAGTAACACGATGTATCTATATACCTGAAATCAGCGGTGAGCGGGGGATAGATATAAACATTCCCGTAGCTGGTATCATTGCAGCCGGGGTTGATACCGGAATAGGCCACGAGCATAACCTTGTAATAGCCGGTGTCGGGGTAAGTATAAGATGGACTGGTAACTCCGGAAGTATCGTCTGTCAGGGAAGCAACTCCGAAATCCCAGAAGTAGGTGGATGCCCCGTAGCTGTTGTTGGTGAACTGTGCGGTTTTGCTGCCGCATACTATGGTGGGGGACTGTATGGATGATACGATAAGATTGGGACAGGTAATAACATTCACCTGAAAATCTCTCCGTGTCTCGCCGATATAAACACCGTTCCTGTATTCTGCAACGCAGATGGCATATACGAACTGTCCGAGTGTATTTGGGGTGGCGGTGAGTATGCCCGCAACGGGGTCAATGGCCAGCGGAGTTCCGCCAAGCACGTTGTTTAGTGAGTAGGGAGATTGCCACGTAATATAGTTGTAAGGAGGATTATTGGGTGGCTGGGGCATGGGGTTGATGGAAGTTCCCCCTTTGAGTGGAGTGCATAGCTGGTACACCAGCGAATCCCCGTCTGCATCAGTGGCGGAGTGATCAAAAGTGAACGGGGCTCCCTGGCAGATAAAAGTGGGAGGCAGTGTGTTGAAAACCGGGTTGTTGTTCTTGGAAACTACAGAAGTATCCGGTATGGTTGCATAGTACGTGGCTCCGGTGCCGCCCGGATTGTTGATGTTGATAATCGAATTATTCCTGCAGCAGCGCTGGTATGCAAGCTGGTAGCCCCCCGGCTTGGGAGGCAGGTAAACGGTATCCACGTAATGTGCTACCCTGTAACAGATATTGGTGGGAGGAATCAGGCACGGGGAGTTGATGGCATTGGGAACGGAAGAAGAGTCCAGCACAAACACAAGGAGATTCGCTACCAGTGCATTGTTTGCATCAAATATCCCGATAGAAGCAGGGTTGTCAAAAGGCGGGACACCGTTATAGCAATCACGGTAAACAGTAAGACGGATTTCATAATTACCGTTCCCGAGATCTTTGTAATTAAGTTCCCCTCCTACAATATGTGTAGCGAAAATCTCTGCAGGAAACAGAAACAAAAAGAAAGATCCGGATAACAGCAATAGCTTTCTCACAGCCAGACAGGTTTGCCTTCTGCAAAGGTAAAATAAACTTCTCTACTTGTGCGGAGGGATACATTCATTAAATCTCCCTTGAAATTCGGGTTGATCACTGTGATAAATAGTACACCGGTACAGCCAGCTATGTAATTCTATCTGAAGGCTGGAGTGCTTAACCGTGTTTTGAACAGTATTATCGCCGAATGCCATTCTTCAATTGGGATTAGTAAGTCCTCAAAAAGTAATTTCGGAAAAACAGGAGATAGTCCATGAATATTTTTTTTATCTGGTCTAAAAAACCTTAATTTGTAACAGACTTTGCATGCCTTTGAAAAGTATTATAAAAATATTCCTGCCACTGGTGATGACGTTCTTCCCCGGAACGTTTTCTTTTTTATATGCCCAGAAAAAAGCTCTTTCCGATCATACCTACAAGTACGAATTGCTTAAGAAAAAAGGCCTGCTGCCTGCTCCTTCTCCCGCCTATAAGAAAGCTCCTTCTCCCGCAGTGATCTTTCCTTCGACTGATGCGGCAACCGCAGTTTCGAGTTGCAAATGCATGATTCCCCTTGACAGCACCTTCTCTGTAGTCCCGTTTGCGGAGGATTATGCTGTTGGCGTCCCGTCTCCTCCCGATTACAGGAACGATGACGGGTACACTGACACCATTACACTCCCTTTTTACTTTTGTTTTTATGGACAAAATGTGAATAAAGTCTTCATCAATAATAATGGAAATGTTTCTATAGGATCTCCTTATGATACATATACTGCCGAAACTTTTCCCTCCAGTAATTTCTCCATGGTTGCACCTTTCTGGGCCGATGTGGATACCCGCGGCACGGGTAGCGGCATTGTCTATTATAAACTTACTCCCACCTACCTCGTGGTGAAATGGGATACGGTGGGCTATTTTGATCAGTGGTATGATAAACTGAATACCTTCCAGCTGATCATGACAGATGGAAGCGACCCCATACTTCCCCCGGGAAACAATGTCTCCTTCTGCTATGGAGATATGCAGTGGACTACCGGGGATGCCTCCAGCGGGGTAGGTGGATTTGGAGGTTATGCCGCTACCGTTGGCGCTAACCAGGGAAACGGAACCGATTATATACAGTTCGGGCAGTTTGACGCTCCCGGCACCTCTTACGACGGCCCGTTCAACAATCCGGACCAGATAAGCTGGCTCGACAATAAATCGTTCTTCTTCAGCACATGCAGCAGCAGCAATATTCCGCCGGTTACCAACGGGATAAGTATTTGCGACACGCTGGAAGTATGTGAAGGCGATACGCTTGACCTGAGTGTTTCATTTTTTTCTCCCGAACTGGGACAAATTACTACCGCTACCTGCCTGGCCCCGGGAGTGTCCAATTTCTCTGTGCTTAGCAATACTTCCGGAAATACAGCCGACCTGACCGTACGGCTTATTGCAGACGGCAGCAATTTCGGAACCAATGTACTCTCATTTTCAGGTACAGATGACGGCACTCCTCCTCAGACAACGACAACTGTTATAGTGGTGAAGATAGACACCTTCCTGCTGCCTTTACCGGTTATCAGCGGGAAAATTTATTATTGCGCGGGAGATACGGTACAACTGGATGCAGGACCCGGGTACGATAGCTATCTTTGGAGTACCGGAGATACTTCCCGTACAATAAAAGTACTGCAGGGCCTTTATGCGGTGACTGTTACTGACGGACCCTGTTCAAAAAAATCTCCTCCGTTCCCTGTTGTGCTTGATGTCCCCCTACCTGTGATAGGCGGAATTCCCTTTATATGCGGGGGAGACAGCGCTTTGCTTATTGCCCCCTCGAATTATGATTCGTACCTGTGGTCAACCGGAGACAGTGATACTGCTGTTGTTACAGGCGCGGGAACATATACTGTGACAGTGGTTGACAGCAATGGCTGCACGGGCATTTCAAATCCCGTTACGGTTGTGTCAAGTCCCAAGCCGGTGGCAAACTTCTCCATTACACCTCCCGGAAATTCTTTCCCCGATCTTCCGGTGGAATATCATGACCTGTCTTCCGTTGCAGGAGGAGATTCGGTTATCAGTTGGTTCTGGTCGTTCGGAGATGATTCTGTTTCAACGCTGAGAAACCCGGGGCATAAATATCCCATGCCGGGGAAATACAAGGTGTGCCAGCTTGTGAAAACCCCTGAAGGATGCTCAGATACCTTATGTATGGATTATCTCGTTAAGCCTTACGGGGTGGAACCCCTGAATATTTTTACCCCCAACCAGAGCGGAGACAATGATAAAATGGTTTTCAGAAACCTTGAATATTTCCCGGGAAGCCGCCTGGTGGTATATAACAGGTGGGGTAATAAAATGTTTGAAAGCAAAGATTATAAGAACGATTGGGACGGGGGAGATGCCTCCGACGGGGTTTATTTTTACATTCTGAACCTCAGTGACGGAACTGCCCTGCATGGAACGGTAACGCTTATCAGGTAGGCCTTTTTCTGTTTGAAAATTGCAATTTTCAAATTTTTCATTAAGTTTGTAGGTTCTAAATATTTATTCTGCCATCCCTCCGGGAAGACATTAATAGACCTTAGTATGAAAAAACATGTACTCTCCATTCTGGCGTTGCTCCTTTTTACATTTGCCGTCAATCCCGGTCTCACCTATGCAAGTCATTCCACTGCTGCAGACCTTACCTACAAATGCCTTGGCGGTAACCAGTACCAGCTTACGCTCAAGTTTTATCGGGATTGCTCAGGGGTTGCAGCTCCTTCTTCAGTTACAGTAAGATACCAGTCTACCTCTCTCTCTTCGAGTGCCAGCGCAGTCCTCTACCCGATCCCCGGAACAGGGGACACCCTTCAGAATTCCAAATGTGTTGTCCAGACAGGATTCAGTTGCAGCGTATCCAACCTTTACCATTATATCATCGAATGGATTTATCAGGGAACAGTGACGCTTCCTGGGGCCGCCTCCGACTGGATTTTCAGTTATGAACTTTGCTGCCGCAACCCCAACAACGTTTTACAAAATCCCACCAGCGAAAGTATTTATGTCAGCGCCTTCCTCGATAACGTTACTGCCCCGTGTAATAGTTCCCCCGTTTTCTCTACTCAGCCTGTTCCGTTCTTCTGTGTGGGGAACCTGTTTTATTATAACCAGCAGGCAACCGATGCTGACGGCGACTCTCTTGTTTTCTCCCTTGTGGATGCACAAACCTCTTCAGGGGCACTGATATCATACGTAAGTCCTTACTCCGCAACTTATCCCCTGGCGACCAACCCTCCCAATGGAGTGGTAATAGATCCCGCTACCGGGATAATTACCTTCAAGCCTTCGGCCCAGATGATTAGCGTTATCTGTGTTCTTGTCAAAGAATACCGGAACGGGGTGCTCATCGGCTCTGTGAAACGGGATATGCAGGCCATTATAACTCCTAACTGTATCAATGTTCCCATTGATTATGTTCAGGATACTACGGTTGTGCCGAGTAAAGCCCTTGCACTTCATGGGCTTTGCGGCGACAGTGTTATACACGTTAAATTCACTAATCCCTTCCAGTGCGGGTCGGTATCACTTGACGGAACAGATTTCCGTATGCTTGATCCCGACGGAAACGCCATCCCTATTATTGAAGCCAAAGGATTTAACTGCCTCGGCGGATTGTCGTCTGAACTGACACTTACAACATTCTTCCCTCTTTGTAAAAACGGGACATATCACATTTGGTCAAAAATGGGGAATGACCTGCAAACGCTTTTAGGTGAGTGCGGTACGACTATGGTTCAGTTTGACAGCGTGGAATATATCATATCAGATTGCTTTACCGGTGCCCCGGATAATAAAAATGTAACGGTGGTAATTAACGATTATATAAATGTTATATGGGCGAAGCCGGCAGGGCTTGACCAGAGCAAGTTCCAGGAGTGGCAGATTTTCCGTTCCACCAATCCATGGGGGCCCGATACCCTGATAGGGAAAACTTTTGCTTTTAATGATACAACCTTCAATGATACCACGGCAGAGGTACACGTACGCCCATACTATTACAGGATTAATGTAATGCTAAATGCCTGTGCAAATTTCTTCTCTGATTCCATTGCGAGTATCTATCTCTTTGAAACACCCCAGGGCGATACCACTAAATCCGACCTGACCTGGACTCCCTATATCGGTTGGTCCGGTCCTGAATACTCTGTAATGGAAAGCAAAGTTCCGGATACGACCACATGGAAACCTGTGGGTACCACCACAAATACCTTCTACTCATACCAGCATCCTGCTGTGGAAGGACAGTATTTGCTGAAAGTGCAGACTGAAAATACCTCCGGGACCAATTACTTTAAATCAGAATCCAACTGGCTCAGGCTTGATGTTATTGTTAAAGATATTCTTCCGCCGAATATTTTTACCCCTAACCGCGATGGGCATAACGACAACTTCGAAGTGATTAACCTTGAACAATATCCGCACAGCCATATCAGGATATATAACCGCTGGGGAACAAAAATTTATGAGAATGAAGATTACCAGAATAACTGGGACGGAGGCAAGATGTCCGACGGGGTTTATTATTATATCCTCAACCTTTGGGATGGGACATCAAGGCATGGTACCGTTACTTTGCTGCGGAACCAGTAGGACAATCACCCCTCTTCTGTATTTTCACATGTTTTTGAAAAATTAAATGGAGGTATTTTATTTATGAAAGTTACCGAACATCTTAAAAAAGCCAAGTCCACTCTTTTCTCAATCGAGATATTACCCCCTCTCCGCGGGAAGAGCATACAGTCTATTTTCGAATGCATTGACCCTCTGATGGAGTTTAAACCTCCCTTTATTGATGTGACATACCACAGGGAGGAATATATTTACAAGAAGAAAGAAGGCGGCTACCTTGAAAAAATTTCTATCCGTAAGCGGCCCGGTACGGTCGGCATCTGTGCCGCCATCATCAACAGGTATAAGACAGATGCTGTGCCGCATATTATTTGCGGAGGTTTCTCAAAACATGAAACCGAAAATGCGCTCATAGACCTCCAGTTTCTTGGGATTGACAATATACTGGCTATCCGCGGGGATGCCATTAAATCAGAAGCGGCTTTTATTCCTGAACCTGACGGCCATGGCTACGCAATTGACCTGATAAAGCAGATCGTTCACATGAACAAAGGAAAATATCTTGATGATGAACTTCAGGATGCAACTCCTGTAAGCTTCTGTATCGGGGTAGCAGGTTATCCCGAAAAACATTTTGAAGCTCCTAACATCAAATCGGATATGAAGCACCTCAAAGCCAAAATAGATGCAGGAAGCGACTATATTGTCACACAGATGTTTTTTGATAACCAGAAATATTTTGACTTTGTAAAAAAATGCCGGGAGATGCATATTAATGTTCCCGTCATTCCCGGTCTTAAGCCCATCACCACGAAAAAACAGGCAGCGATCCTTCCCAAAACATTCCATATTGATATTCCCGAGGATCTGCTTGAAGAAGTTGAGAAATGCAAAACCGACAAGGACGTAAGGGAGGTCGGTATTGAGTGGTGTATACAGCAATCCAGAGAATTAAAAAAGTTCGGGGTGCCCTGCCTGCATTACTATACAATGGGCTCTGCCGAAAATACCAGGAGAATAGCCAGTAAAATTTTCTAGCGCAACGGCTTTTTATAATCCCTGCGCTGCTGCTGCATATTTCCCGATAATATCAAATTCAAGGTTAACGACGTCTCCTTCTTTTACTAAGTGAAAAGTGGTATGGGCAAAAGTATGGGGGATGACTATTACGGAAAATAAATGCCCTTTGCATGATGCAACCGTAAGACTCACACCATTGACTGCTATTGAACCTTTCGGGACAATCAGCGCAGTTTTCCCTGGAGTATATTTAAACTCAAAAAACAGACTTCCCTTACGGTCTTCAATTTTAGTGCAGACAGCTGTCTGGTCAATATGGCCCTGGACGATATGCCCGTCGAACCTTCCGTTTGCCGGCATTGCACGCTCCAGATTAAGTTTATCCCCCACCCGCAATAAACCGAGATTGGTTCTCGCAAGTGTTTCTGCAACTGCTGTAACGGAATAGGTATTCCCGGAAATGGAAGTCACGGTAAGGCACACCCCGTTGTGTGCAACACTCTGGTCCTTTTTAAGCTCAGGCGCAAAACACGCTTCGACATTTAAAACAAGATTCGTTTTCTCCTTCTTTATCCCGGCAATAGTGCCTGTGGTTTCAATAATGCCTGTGAACATGAGGTTTAACGTATCAGGTGCAGGAAGCCTTTCAGGTTTTCCGATCTTATGCCGTCAAGGTGGATGAAATAAACCGTGCAGAGGTAATAATAAACTCCATCCGGGGAAGGCCTTTTTGTATAGAGATTGATGCCGTCCCAGTTAATATCGGGATTGACGGAAGTAAAGACCTGCTCTCCCCACCGGTTGAAAATCCTGATATTGATTTCTTTCACGAAACGATAAGGGAACGGATGAAAGAGATCGTTAGTCCCATTATTATCAGGAGTAAAAATATTGGGAAGCGTGTATACCGGGCAATTGTCAATACAGAGGGGGGGGGCCTTAACACTTTCATTGCCTGCAGAGTCATATGCAAGAACATAGTAGCATCCGGCGATCGACTGTACCAGCGTATCATGAAGGAATGTGGTATCGGCAGGCGAACTGAGGGAGGCGATCAGGGCATACTCCCCACCGGCAAAGGGAGTGTAATAGATATGGTATCCCAGAACATCGTCCGAGCAGGAATTATTGGGATTGTTCCATGTCAGAAAATTCTGAAATTTTTCACAATCCGGAAAAACAGATGAAAGAGGAGTACAGGGAGCAACATTATCTTCCGGTGCCGCACATTTTTCTTCGGAGAAATTAATGATCGGATTTACAAAGCCTCCCACGGAATACTGACCAACACTTCTCACCTTATAGCAATAAGCAGTATCGTTTGCGAGGCCTGAATCTGCATATTGCCTCAGCACTGAGGTCCCAATGGAATCAAACACACCTGTGAGATGATTTTTTCGGAAGATGTCGTACCTGTAGTTATCCCAGGGGACATGCTCCTCCCACGACAGGATGATCTTGTTGTCCGTAGGAGCAAGGGTAAGATATACAGAGGATGCTGTTAAGGACTCACCGATAAAATATCTCGCAGGAATATCATTGTATAAGGCTGTCTTATAAGAATATGGAACCCCAAGGGTGTTAACAGGAGCATGAATATCTGTAAATACAGTATCATTCAGTCCGCCATTTGTACCTAAGGAGTCGATAAGATTAAAGCCTCCCCCGGTAAAGTCTTCAGAACGGTATATAAGATATTTATAAGGGCCGGGGAATTGAATAGTATCCAGTTCTGTAGGTTTAGACCATGCAACATAGATAGATCCGTTACCGGGATCGGTGATTTTAATATCCACATTGGTAATGACAGGAAGGTCTTTTTTAAGTTGTGTACATACCTGTGTGGAAGCACAGCTCTCGGCATTATCGGGATATACTGCTACTACAATATAACAGTAGTCAACTCCGTGGGTGAGGCCTGTTCCCCCGTTATTGTCAGTGAAAAAAGTGTTATTCAGGCTGTCGAGGGAGGCTATCAGTACATAGCCCGTGGAATCAGGAACCCCGGTAGTACAGGGGCAGGGTATACTGCCGGAGTATATCCCTGTTTTCCGGTACAGTTTGTAGCCAATGGCTTGTGTGCAGGGGCTGGGGCTCCATGTAAGTTTAATGCTGTTTCCGATCGGTGAAGCGGTCAGATTCTGAACCGGCGGAGCCACTACGGTAATATTGGCTGTCCTGAGATCAACAAGGTGTACCTTGTTGCCACTGTCTTCGGCCCTGAACAGCACCTGGTAAGGGTATTTGCGTATATGGCTGCAATTGGTAACCCAGGAAAATGCTCCTGTCACGGATCCAAATCCCGAAATTCCCTGAGAGAAGCCAGCGGGTCCGGATGCTACTTTGAATGGGATTCCGGATGCTGTAAGCGTAACTTTATTATTATCCGGATCCGAAGCATGGACATTAAAAAACAGGGAGTCACCGGCTGCTATACAGAAATCGGGAAGAGGATCAATTTCTGGAGGCGTATTATTGCAGGCATCAATGATAATTTCCATGTCTCTCGTAACAAATCCGATTTTGACCGGGACCCCGTTTATCTTTCTCCATTCTTCAATATGAAATGCAAGATTGTATTTTCCGATCATCTGAGGGCTGTCCCATACGAGGTCGCCGATTATGGCATCCAGTGTAAGAGATCCGGTGGCTGAGGTTCCCCCGGGCCAGTAATTAGGGTAAGTGTACCCGGAAATGTCTGCGCCCCCCTGCCCTTTGCAGATAACCAGCTTGTAGGAAAGGCTGTCGCCGTCAGGGTCAAATGCAAGAGGGTTATGCTTGAAGGGTTGTCCGACACACCCGTTATCAAGCGGGGGATAATAAAGCACGGGTGAGTTATTATATCCTACGGCATTATTAATAAGAATGACAGTCTGAAGATAAAAAGGAGTGTTCACCGAATTAGGAATATTGGCTACCTGGTCCACACGGTTAGGGTCTTCGCAGGAAATGACATAAGTGCTTGGCCCGCTGTAGGTATGGGTTCCATAATAATAATTGAGTTTGGTGCCGCTCCCGATATAGTCGCCGTCCGGGATGCTGTCCCCGTCAAGATCCGGACCGTTGGCCCTGAACACAGTGTCAGTTTTCCCGTCACCCCAGTTAAGCTCAAGCTGGGGGCGGTCTGCCGGTGCTGCGGAATCGGTATAAGTAGTGATGAGCGCCTGATAAGTAAGTCCGTACTTATAGGTAAAAGTAATTTCACCGGCTTTGTTATGAGTGGCAAAGGAGGGATGTGGTGTAAAGAAAATCACAACAAGGAAGAAAAAAGTACAGGAGGCAACTTTCACCCTTGTTGTGTTAATCCCATTTATGATCTTTCTCCCGTCCGGCATTAATTTATTATCCCGGGTAAAACGGGCATTCATGCGGCTCATTGCTCTCATACTTACAAATTTACTTCTTATTTGTGAGATTTGCCCGGCGAAAAGACTGTTTAAAGCGGCTGTGAAGAATGCAACTTTGTTTTTCTCATTATACCATGTTAATTTTAACACTTTATTTGTGGGATGATATCTGACCTTCCGTTAACCGTAAAATCAAAACTTCCGCATAGCGGCACAACCATCTTCTCGGTTATGAGTGCTCTTGCAAATGAGTACAGGGCTATTAACCTTTCCCAGGGCTTCCCAAACTTTGAATCATCGGCGGAACTGATCAGTCTCGTAACTCAATACATGCAGAAGGGATACAACCAGTATGCTCCCATGCAGGGTGTTATGCTGCTGCGGGAAGCAATTGCAGAAAAAATGGAACGTCTTTACGGGGCGAAGTATAACCCCGAAAGCGAAATCAATATTACCTCCGGAGGAACTCAGGCGATATACACTGCTATTACTGCCGTGATAAGAGAGGGAGATGAGGTAATAGTGCTTGAGCCTGCTTATGATTGTTACGCTCCTGCCATTTTACTCAACGGAGGCATTCCGGTATATGTTAGCCTTAAACAACCGGATTATCATATTGACTGGGCGGAGGTCCAAAAAGCAATCACTCCCCGAACAAGGATGATCATGATTAATACACCTCATAACCCGAGCGGTGCGGTGATGCAGGAAAAAGACATGCGCGAACTGGAACGCATTACCAGAGATACCGATATCATGATTTTAAGCGATGAAGTTTATGAACATCTTGTATTCGATGGCCGGGAACATCGCGGCATTGCGTGCTATCCGTCCCTCGCGGAGCGAAGTTTTGTGATTTATTCTTTCGGAAAAACATATCATAACACGGGATGGAAAATGGGCTATTGTCTCGCGCCAGTGAGTCTTATGAGCGAATTCAGAAAAGTGCACCAGTACCTGGTTTTTTCCAGCAATACGCCGGTGCAGTATGCATTGGCCGATTATATGAAAAATAACAGGGACTACACAGGGCTTAATAAATTTTACGAGGAGAAGCGGGACTTCTTTCTCGGGAAGATAAAAAATTCCCGTTTCAAATTTTCCCCGGCACCTGGTTCATACTTCCAGTTACTTGATTATAGCGGGATTACTTCCGAAGGAGATTTTGATTTTGCCGTAAGGCTTACAAAAGAACATGGGGTGGCATCTGTCCCCGTGTCTGCGTTTTACCATCATCCTGCTGACAATAAATTATTACGCTTCTGTTTTGCCAAGACAGAGGAAACTCTTGAAAAAGCAGCGGAAAGACTATGCAGGATCTGAAAGTCACTCTTATACAGACTGCCCTTCACTGGGAGAATGCAGATGCAAACCGTACCCTGTTTGATCGTCATCTTTCAGGGATTGCTCCCTGCAGCACGGATTTAATCCTGCTGCCTGAGATGTTCAATACCGGATTTACAATGAATGCGGCTTCCAACGCCGAAGAAATGGATGGGCCCACTGTAACCTGGATGCGCAGAAAAGCTGCAGAAAAAAAATGTGTTATCGCCGGGAGCCTTATCATTAAAGAGAAAGGAAATTATTTCAACCGCCTTGTGTGGATGCTCCCGGATGGCAATCCCGGCATTTATGACAAACGCCATCTCTTCCGCATGGCGAATGAACACCATACTTATACGGCAGGAAATAGCCGCCTGGTGGTTAACCTGAATGGGTGGAGAATATGCCCGATGATATGCTACGACCTTCGTTTCCCTGTATGGCAGCGTAACAGGGGGGATTATGATGTTTTACTGCTTCTTGCCAACTGGCCTGCGCGAAGAAGTTTTGCGTGGCGCCAGCTCCTTATTGCAAGGGCCATCGAAAACCAGTGCTATGTTGCCGGTGTTAACCGTATAGGAGAAGACGGGAACGCCATCGATCATTCCGGAGATTCTGTCGTGCTGGATGCAAGGGGATCGGTACTCAGTAAAATCAGGCCGTGCGAAGAATCGGCTGAAACAGTGATTCTCTCCTCCGCTGACCTTGAAGAATACCGTAAATCCTTCCCGGTATCCATGGATGCAGACAGGTTTATATTGGATTAATTATATATTTACACAGGAATATAACAGTGGAGCAGAAACCACTCTGAGAAACGGGCGACTCCTAAAGGCCATACATGCAGGAAATAAAAACCCCAGAAAATGAACACAAAAACCATTCTTAACATTGCAGCGTTCTCATTGGCTGTTGCCGGGATAGCGCTGAGAGCGGCATATATGCCGGGCGGGCATATTGCCCTGCTTTTATCAGGGGCATCTATGCTGCTGACCCTTTTTCTTTTTGGAGTACAGGATAACAGGGCAGCAGGGATGAGCACAGGGATAAATTACTTTTTAACCGGTACAATGGCATTCTGGATTACGGGCACAATATTCAAACTGCATCACTGGCCAGGCGCAGGCTTATTTGTGCTTCCGGGTTGTTTGCTGGCGGTTATACTGCCTTTGATTCTTTGCCTCCGGCAAGCGGATTTTAAAATCTCCAGACAATTTTTCCTGGTATTCTGTATTTTATTTATGCTTATCGTAAGCGTATTTATCCGTAATAATCCTGCTGTGCAGCTTATTGGGAAAGGATGGGACTTCCCGATAGACTCGGAAGCAGCCCCGGATTCTACAGGTACGAATAACGGGAGCAAGTAAGAATTTCCGGGTTTTTCCCCAGGGAAAGCAAAGTTAAGCCCTGCAGTAGACTGCTGCCTTCTCAATAAAATCTTTATAGGAGGAAGCAATTCCTGCTTCAAGGCTGATGTTGTGCCTGAAGCCAAGAGCGTGCAGCCGGGACACATCCATTAGTTTCCGGGGCGTGCCATCGGGTTTGGAGGAATCAAAATAAAGTTCTCCTGTATAACCTGTGATTTTTTTCACAAGCAGTGCCAGGTCTTTGATGGAGATGTCTTCCCCTACCCCCACATTGATAAATCGGGGTTCACTGTAATTCAGCATCAGGGCAAAACAGGCAGCCGCAAGATCATCCACATGCATAAACTCCCTTTTGGGAGAGCCGGTACCCCATATTTCCACCCGGGGACGATTACTTTCCCTGGCTTCGTGAAATTTCCTGATGAGGGCGGGAAGCACATGAGAACTTTTCAGATTGTAATTATCATTTGGCCCGTAAAGATTGGTCGGCATCGCTGAAATAAAATTACAGCCATACTGTGCCCTGTATGCCTCGCACATTTTTATTCCTGCGATTTTTGCGATGGCATAAGGCTCATTGGTGTACTCGAGGGGGCCGTTCAGAAGGTAATCCTCTTTCAGCGGCTGCGGGGCAAGCTTAGGGTAGATGCAGGAAGACCCAAGGAAAAGGAGCTTTGTGACCTTGTGGAGATAACTCTGGTGAATCACATTGTTTTGAATCTGCAGATTATCATATATAAACTCTGCTCTCAGAGTGTTGTTAGCCCATATCCCCCCAACTTTTGCAGCAGCAAGAAAAACATAATCCGGCTTTTCTGTTTTGAAAAATTCCGCAACGTCCTGTTGGCTGCGCAGGTCAAGTTCCCCGGATGTCCGGAGGATGAAGCGGGAATATCCTTCGGCCTCCAGCTTACGGAGAATTGCCGACCCTACCATCCCCCGGTGGCCTGCGATAAATATTTTAGCGCTTTTCTCCATCGGCAGAAATTTTTTCAATCCTTATGCCTGCATCCATAATGCCGGGCAGCAGGGGCGTCCGCATGGCCTGTTCGAGTTCAAAGGTATAGTTCCCTTTCAGGGGAAAATGCATGTTCTTTTTGAAGAGGATGCTGTTGTCCCATATATCTCCGAGGCCATCACCCAGCCACTCTCCTTTTGCATCAGAAAGCGTACATTCTGCTGTATCCCTTGCTATCCGTCCGTCCGGGAGAGTTGTATTTATAAAGAGAAAAAGATTACTGAACTGATAGACGCCGGCATTTCTGACATTGATATAAATATCATAAGCTGCAGAGGTGTCAGGGATGTTAACTGTAAAAGACAGTTTTTTCGCGCGGTCCCAAACACCGTCAGGAATCTTTTCATTCTTGTCTAAGATGCGGTTTGGGTTGCAGGAAATTACTGCGAGCAGGAAAAGTGCATTGAAACACAGGGCAAGATACTTTCGCATTTACAGTTATTTTTTTTCTTTTCCCTGAGGCCGGTGGTGCGGATTTCTTCTTTTATTATTCTTTCTTTTTTTCTTGTCCATCCGGGTAAGGCTGTCCTGTCCTACCACATCTTCATAATCAGGCTCTTTGACGGGGGCAGGCGGGAGCCCTCCCTCAAGCAGGTCGGCAGGGGTGGTGCCCTGTTTGTTCATCAGGATTATTCTTTGCGCCCGTTCAACGGGTACCGGGATCCAGTTATCCGAAGCTGCCCCCTCTGCGCTTCCTCCCGCAGCATTTGAAAACGAGTACCATACCAGCCTTTTGAAGATATCCGTTTTCTGATGAATTGCAGTACCCCTCCCGGTTCTCAGCGGGACGGAGGTATCGGGGAAGTTCTTAAGAGCATCCAGATAAACATCAAGCTCGTAATTCAGGCAGCATTTAAGTTTTCCGCATTGCCCTGCCAGCCTGGCGGGGTTCAGGGAAAGGTTCTGGTATCTCGCCGAGTTGGTGGTAACGGATTTAAAATTACTGAGCCAGGTGGAACAGCAGAGCTCGCGGCCGCAGTCGCCGATCCCACCAAGGCGGCCTGCCTCCTGCCGCATTCCGATTTGCTTCATTTCTATCCGCACCCCAAACTCTTCTGCCAGTCGTTTTATGAGTTCCCTGAAATCCACACGCTGGTCTGCAGTATAGTAAAAAACAGCTTTTTTCTTATCTCCCTGGTATTCTACATCACTCAGCTTCATGGCAAGATTCAACTTGCTGATAATAGCTTTACTGCGCTGAAGGGTGTTTGCCTCGGCAGACCGGGCTTCTTCCCATTTTTCAATATCTCCGGGCCTGGCCGTGCGGTATATGTTTTTTATCTCGGGGGAATCTGCATGGAGCCCCTTCTTCCGTATCTGGAGCCGGACCAGGTCTCCGGTAAGAGACACTCTCCCTATATCATGTCCAGGATTCCCTTCAACGGCAACAAGGTCTCCCTCTTTAATTTCGAGACCCTCAGGAATCCTGAAGAATTCCTTGCGCGTTCCTTTAAAATGGATTTCTGCAATGTTAAAAGTAATTGCCCCGGGAATGCTTTCCATGTTGCCGAGCCAGTTAAAAACGCTCAGTTTATTGCAGCCCGATGTTCCGCAACTGCCGTTATTACGGCAGCCGGGAGATGTTGTCCCTTTTACAGTTGAACAGGAGCCACAGCCCATATGTACAGAATTGATATGGCAAATTTACACTTTGGAATGTAATAAGCGGCCAATCTTAAAAGATAAATCAAGGAATAAAATTTTGGGATTGGCATTTCTTTCCACGTGGTAACAGGCATCCTGGAATTGACGCACAAGTTGTTCGCAGTTGCCTGTGTGCACGAGGGGTGAAAGTTTTTCGGAAAACTCAAGGTCTTCGCCTTCAAGGCGCGCCATTTTTTTCCCTGCATAGCCAATAAGCAGGCATTCGCGGAGAATATGAAGGCTGTGTGTGAGGAAGTTTTTTTGCTTTTCCCTTCCCATTTTTGTCATCTCTTCAGCCCATGCAATTGTTTCGGCTGTTTTTTCCCGGAATCTCTTGTGATGCTCAACAAGACAGTAGCAGTTGCGAATCCAGTTTTTCAGCAACAGGGTGTTTTCTCCCTGGTGAGAGCCTGTATGCCACATGGACAAGGCGGCATTGTAATTCCCGTCGGCAAGGAATGCAATGTCTTTCGCCTTATGGTATTCGGCCCCGTGAAAGTCCACCAGCGCATTCATAATTTCCTCATCTTTCAGCTTCGTGACTTTAACCAGCTGGGTGCGTGAAAGCATGGTGGGGAGGAGGAGATCCTGGTTCTCCGCTACAAGGAGAAAGAGGGTTTTATGGGGAGGCTCTTCCAGCATTTTCAGCATTTTGTTTACTGCGGTGGCATGCAGCTTTTCGGGCATCCAGATGATAGCAGTCTTGTAGTCGGCCTCAAATGTTTTCAGACTCAGCTTACGGAGGAGGTCGGCGCTGTCTTCCGTCGAAATGATACCCTGCTTGTTTTCCATTTTCATTTTCTCGTGCCATTGCCCGGAATTCATGTATGGGTTTTCCCTGAATGCTTCACGCCATAGAGAGATGATAGCCGACCGTTCATTTCTATCATCCTTCTTCACCATCTGGGGATATAGGAAATGCAGGTCAGGATGTATTAGTTTGCTGTACTTGATGCACGAAGGGCAAGTGTTGCAGGAGTCTTCATCCCCTTTGTTTACACATGATACGTATTGTGCGTAAGCCATTGACAGAGCAAGATTCCCCGACCCTTCCGGTCCGAGGAAAAGCTGTGCGTGGCTGATTCTCCCCTGCCTCGCTGTTTCTGCCAGTTTCCGCTTGAGGGCGCTTTGGCCTATTACCTGCCGGAACAACATGGGACCGGAGATTACAAAAGATTTTTGCTCAAAAGATATTCCCCGATCTGCACTGCATTGGTAGCCGCCCCCTTGCGGAGATTGTCTGCAACAATCCACATGTTTAATGTACGGGGCTGTGTTTCATCTCTTCTCACCCTGCCTACCAAAACTTCATCCTTTCCATATGCCTCAAGAGGCATGGGGTAGCGGAGGTTTTTAATGTCATCAACCACTTTCACTCCGGGAGATGCGCAGAGAAGTTCATGCACGTCGGCCATCTCGAACTCTTTTTCAAATTCCGCATTCACCGATTCGGAATGGCCTCCCATCACAGGCACCCTGACAGTAGTTGCCGTAACGGCAATGCTGTCATCTCCCATGATCTTTTTTGTTTCGTTTACCATTTTCATTTCCTCCCTGGTATAGCCGTTATCAAGGAACACATCTATATGCGGGATAATATTCAGGTCTATTGGGTATGGATATGCTTTTTCCCCGGGCAGTCCTTTTCGCTCACTCATAAGCTGGTCAACCGCCTTCTTGCCCGTTCCTGTTACTGACTGGTACGTAGAAACAATCACTCTTTTCAGTTTGTATTTTTTATGCAGAAGATTAAGTGCAATCACCATCTGGATCGTAGAGCAATTGGGATTGGCTATGATCTTGTCTTCTTTTGTGAGAACGGCGGCATTGATCTCCGGCACCACTAATTTTTTTGTTTTGTCCATTCTCCATGCCGAAGAGTTGTCTATCACCGTGATCCCCGCCTTTGCATATCCGGGAGCCCACTGAATGGAAACGCTTCCCCCTGCAGAAAATAAAGCCAGCGCAGGTTTCATGTTTATAGCTTCTTGTATGTCCGCAACCTGGTATTCCTGTCCCCTGAAAAAAATGTTTTTTCCGGCCGATTTTTGCGAAGCAACAGGAATTATCCCGTCCACGGGAAAATTCCTTTCTTCCAGTACTTTTATCATTTCTCCGCCCACCAAACCCGTGGCACCTACTACTGCAACTTTCATTTTTTAGGATAATAAACAGAATACTCTTACTTTTGACCTGTGCTGATTGATTAGTGTGCAAAGATATGAGAAAGATTTTTCTGGCGGTGGCCTTTTTGGCGCCCTTTTCCCTCGCAGCCCAGTTCCAGGACAATTTCAGCGATGGTGATTTTACAAATGCTCCTTCCTGGTCAGGGGATACTGCAAAGTTCAAGGTGAACAGTTCCTTCCAGCTGCAGCTTAACGGAATTACGGCTGCTGATACGGCATGCCTTTCAGTTGCAAATACATTTGTCCTCAATGCAGAATGGGATTTCTGGGTGAAACTTTCCTTCGCAACTTCCGGCAGCAACTATGCACGCATCTATCTGGCTGCTGATAATCAAGACCTGGCCGCCCCTCTGAACGGATATTTCATACAAATCGGAGGAAGTAATGACAGTCTTGTTTTGTACCGGCAGGATGGATTTGTACCGGCAAAAATTTTGTCGGGGATAAACACGAATACAAATAAATCTGTTAACACTCTCAGGATTAAAGTTACACACAGTATTGGAGGCTTATGGACCGTATATTCCGATACGCTTGGCGGGACAGATTTCATCCCCGAGGGATCAGCTCAGGAGAACACTTACAGTAGTTCAGGCTATTTCGGGGTGTGGTGTAAATATACCAGCAGCAATGCGGGGAAGTTTTACTTTGATGATTTTTATGCAGGAGCCATAATAATTGATTCCGTGCCTCCTGCAATAAAAAGTGTAACGCCTCATTCTGCCTCCATAGATGTTTTTTTTACTGAACCTGTGAATAAAGATTCCGCCGGAAATCCCGGGAATTATTTTGTAAGCCCTTCTGCCGGGAATCCTTTATCCGCAGCAAGAGATGCTTCCGATCACAATCTCGTACATCTTGTGTTTTCTTCGTCATTTCAGAATGGAACAGTATATACCCTGCAGGCAGGCGGTATCAGTGATATCAGTGGGAATGTTTCCGGCACCTGCTTCATACAGTTTACTTATTATGTTCCTGCTTTTGCCGATGTACAGATTAATGAAATTATGGCAGACCCTTCGCCCCCCGCAGGGCTTCCTGCGTATGAATACGTGGAGCTTTATAACAGGAGCCTGTTTCCCATTAACATAGACGGGTGGGAGATTGCCTCCTCTTCATCCGCAGCACTGCTCCTTCCGCTTGTGATTGCTCCTTCGGGGTATTTTATTATTACAAGCACTGATGGAGAAAAAGTGCTTTCCCCTTATGGCCTTGCGGCAGGAATAACAGGCTTCCCTGCTATTCCAAACGAAGGTGCAACACTTACCCTGAGAGATGCAGGAGGAAAGCTTATTTCATCGGTGTCCTATACCGACAAGTGGTACCGTAATACAATTAAGTCGGACGGGGGATGGTCACTGGAACAAATAGACCCTTTGAATCCCTGTGGAGAAAGCAGTAACTGGAAAGCATCGGAAGCAATTCCGGGAGGTACGCCCGGAGCTGAAAATTCAGTGTCGGCATCCAACCCTGATAAAACAGCACCCCGGCTGCTGAGAGCTTATCCCAAGGATTCTCTTACAGTAGATGTGTTTTTTTCAGAAACGGCCGACAGCAGTTCTGTGGCGGATACGGCACTCTACAAAATAAATAATGGTATCGGAACTCCTCTGGATGTCACCCTGATGTCTCCCGGCTTTGCAGTGGCGGAATTACATCTGGAGCACCCTCTTGCGGCAGGAGTTACTTATGAATTGCTCCTGGATGGGCTCTTCACTGATTGTTCCGGCAATAAAGGAAAACTTCCCGATTCAGTTCGCCTGGCACTTCCTGATCCCTGCGGTATCAATGATGTTGTCATTAATGAGATTATGTATTCTCCCCTGGGCGATGACCCGGAATGGATAGAGTTATATAATCGCTCAGAAAAAGTTATAGACCTGAAACAATTTCTTGTTTGCTCCGAAGATACTGTGAACAAAACCTTTTCGGAGATCAAAATCATTGCTCCGGCCGGATACCTTTTATTTCCGGGCGATTATATCATTCTCAGCACTGATAAGCAGAAAATCATTAGCCGGTACTATTCCTGTAATCCTGGTAAATTTATTGACCTGCCTTCTCTCCCTGCGCTGAGCGATGAAGGAGATATTATTACCGTTACGGATTATTCATATAATGTGATTGACCGTGTCATCTACAGTCCCGGCTGGCAGCTGCCCCTGCTCAGGGATACTAAAGGCATTTCGCTTGAACGGGTAAACCCCGACAAAAATTCCCGGGATAATACTAACTGGCACTCTGCTGCAGAAGATGCGGGATTTGCCACCCCGGCGTGCCGTAACTCCCAGTTTGCAGAAGCAGGCCTGTCCGGAGGAGAAATAACGATTACCCCCGAAATTTTTTCTCCTGATAATGACGGGAGCGACGACCTGCTCAATATCGGGTATCACTTCAGCACACCGGGCTTTATCTGCAGCATATCCGTTTATGATTCTCATGGCCGGGTAGCAAGGAGGCTTATTCAGAATGAGCTCCTTGGCACGGAAGGTTTTTTCTCCTGGGACGGCATTACTGAAAACAGCCTGCAGGCTCCTGTTGGCATTTATGTGATCCTTGTGGAGGTGTTCAACCTCCAGGGGCAAACTCAGTCTTTTAAAAAGACCTGTGTGCTGGGAAAAGGGTGAAAATAGAGATTAAAACTTTTACAGATCAGCTTATATGCCGGCGCAAAAAGCATTTCTCTGCTATTAACAAGTCTGCAGGGGCAGTTATCTTGATGTTACCCTCTTCTCCCCCGATAAGGAAGATGGGAAAGCCTGCCGCTTCAACTACTGATGCATCATCCGTGAAAGATTTTTTATATGGCAGGTTATAAGCCTTGTGAAGTACAAGTGAGGAAAAACACTGCGGTGTTTGAACAGCAACAAAGCTGTCCCTGCTGACCGCCTCGCTTCTTTGCCCTGTTATTTTACGGAGAGATTCTTTTACCGGGACAGCCGGAACCACTGCCCGGTTTCGGGAAGCTGCTGCAAAACAGCGTTTTATCAGTGCATGGCTCACCAGCGGCCGGACCCCATCATGAACAGCAACTGTTCCGGGCGTACTAACTTTTCGTAATCCGTTTTTCACGGAGTGAAAGCGGGTTATGCCGCCATTCACTGCAAGGTGAGGTATTGTGAAATTGTATTTCTTACAAAGTGCCCTCCAGCGGTTTTGATGATTCGCCGGAAGAACGAGAATAATGATGATATCCGGCATGGCACGGGTAAACGCATTAAGCGTGTGCATTAATACAGGAAGCCCCCCCAGCGGAAGGAACTGCTTGGGAATACCCGACTTCATGCGGGTGCCCTTTCCTCCGGCTACGATGATGGCATAATTCTTCAAGAAAAAGAAATTGTGATTTTCCTACAGGATAAGCATGGCATCTCCGTATGTGAAAAAACGATACTTCTCTTTGATAGCGGTTTTATAAGCCTGCATTATCAGATCATAGCCGCCGAAAGCACATACCATCATGAGCAGGGTGGATTCCGCAAGATGAAAATTGGTGATCATGCTGTTTGCGATGCTGAAATCATAAGGAGGGAAAATAAATTTATTGGTCCATCCGCTTGCAGGTTTCATTTCTCCTGTAGTTGACACCGACGTCTCAATAGCCCTCATTGTGGTGGTGCCCACGCAGCATATTTTCCTGTGCAGTCCTTTGGCTTTATTGACAATATCACAGGCCTCCTGTGTGATGGCAAATTGTTCGGAATCCATTTTGTGCTTGGTGAGATCTTCTACTTCTACCGGACGGAAAGTGCCAAGCCCTACATGCAGGGTAACTTCGGAAAAATGAATGCCTTTGAGCTCCATCCTCTTCATCAGTTCCCGGCTGAAATGCAGTCCGGCAGTCGGTGCGGCCACGGCTCCTTCATGTTTTGCAAATACGGTCTGGTAACGGTCTTTATCTTCAGGCTCTACCTTGCGTTTAATGTATTTGGGCAGCGGGGTTTGCCCGAGGGATTCAATGTTCTTTTTAAACTCTTCGTAAGAGCCGTCGTAGAGAAACCTGAGTGTGCGCCCGCGGGAGGTGGTGTTATCTATAACTTCCGCAACGAGAGAGTCGTCGTCCCCGAAATATAGTTTATTGCCAATTCTTATTTTCCTGGCAGGATCAACCAGCACATCCCAGAGTTTGCTTTCCCGGTTCAACTCCCTCAGCAGAAACACTTCTATTTTGGCCCCTGTTTTTTCTTTGTTACCGTAAAGGCGTGCCGGGAAAACCTTGGTATTGTTGACAATCATCACATCTTTATCGCCGAAATAGTTAATGATATCCTTGAAAATCTTGTGCTCAATCTTTCCCGTTTTCCTGTCAACAACCATTAGGCGGGACTGGTCGCGGACTTTGGCAGGGTGGTTAGCCAGCAAACTGTCGGGAAGATGAAACTTAAATTGAGATAATTTCATAGTAAAAATTTAAATTAAGGGACGCAAAGGTAATATAAGAAAAAGCCTTTATGACAAAGGCCTCAAAAATTTTTTTACGCCTCTTTTTTGTCAGATTTGGCAAAATTTTCAACTTCCATGGCATTTTTGAGAAGGTAGTTCCCGATACGTGTTCTGCAAAGAGAGGTAAGATATGCTCCATTGTCCAGTAACTTTCCCAGATCATGAGCTAGGGAACGGATGTATGTTCCGCTGCTGCAGATAACCCTGAAATCTACAGAGGGAAGATTTACCCCCGTAATTTCGAACTCGGAAATCGTCACTTCCTTCGGCTCCAGAACCAGCGTTTCCCCCCTTCTGGCCTTTTTATAGGCTCTTTCCCCGTTTATTTTTTTTGCCGAATGCAGGGGCGGGATCTGCTTAATTTTACCGCAAAGCCGCCCGGCGGCTTTACGAATCATTTCTTCCGTGATATGGGAAATCCCGAAGGTTTGGGATACAGGGGTTTCCATATCAAAGGAGGGAGTCTCAGCCCCGAGAAAAAAAGTTCCCGTGTATTCTTTCTCCAGCGCCTGTATCATGTTGATTTTCTTTGTAAACTTTTCCGTGCAAACTACGAGCAGGCCTGTGGCGAGGGGATCCAGTGTTCCGGCATGTCCCGCTTTCCGTGAGTTAAGAAAAGGACGGATTTTTCGTATCACATCAAAGGAACTCCATCCGTATGGTTTATTGAAAAGCAGGATAGCCCCGCTCCCGGCAGTGTTCATCCTAAATGATTGTAAGTTGTATGCCTAAGTAGTGCAGCAGCAGTATCAGCAGTCCCGCTGCAATACGGTAGTACCCGAACAGCCTGAATCCGTTCCGGGCAAGGAACCCAATGAGAAACTTTATCGCCAGCATGGCTATCACAAATGCGATCACATTGCCTGCCAGAAGAATCCCCGCATTTTCCATACCAAGGCTGCCACCGCTTTTGTGATAGTCATAGAGCTTATATACCGTGGCGGCAAACATGGTAGGAACGGCCAGAAAAAAAGAGAATTCAGCAGCATCTTTGCGATTCATGCCCTGGGCAAGACCTCCGATAATGGTAGCAGCGGAGCGTGACACCCCCGGAATCATGGATATTACCTGGAACAGCCCGACTTTCAGCGCCGAGGCATAAGATAACCGGCGGGTATTCTGCGGGTCTTCGTTGCGGATAAACCATTTGTCTATAAAGAGAAAAAGGATTCCTCCGGCAAGTAGGGTGCAGCCTACCACTGTCACATTTTCGAGCAGTGCATCAATATACTTGTTTAAAAGTTTTCCGAACACAGCTGCAGGAATAAAGGCTATGCCTAGCTTGAGGTAGAAGTCAATGCTTTGAAAAAAACGCTTGTAATACAACACAATAACAGAAAGAATGGCACCAAATTGTATGGCTATGGTAAACAACTTTGTAAAATCTTCCCCCGCAATGCCCATAAGCGATGAAGCCACAATCATATGTCCTGTGGAGGAAACTGGTAAAAATTCGGTAACCCCTTCGATGATTGCCAGAATAAGAGCCTGAATAAGAGACATCGGGGAGCTATCAGCCTTTCGGTTTTTGCATTACCGCAAAGATCTCTATGATGAAACCAATGGTTACCACTATGGGAGCGAGGGTAATCCTGCGGGTGCTGAATATTTCATTACTGAACCTCGAAGGGTCGTCTATTCCGCCTCCAGACATCATCACGAAGCCCGTTGTAATAACCACAAGACCCACGATCATCAGCAGGTAATTGTTTTTCCCGAAAGCAAAGTCCGGTTTGTTTTTTATTGCCATGAGCCTGTATTTTTTATGATTAATACTGCCCCAAAATTATATAATTCATCTGATATGAAAAGGAACTGTCAATATAAGTGTTGGCAATAGTCTATTTGGATATCTCAAGAAACTACTTTGCTAGGTCCGATGTGTACTGAATAAAAATTCTATACAACCCAGTGGGGTGGAGAAATTACGCCCCGGTATTAAATAATACTCCTTCGCTATATTTAATTAATGGAGGTACATATTAACGTTATCAATACCACTTTTTTTATAAATGCGGCGGGTTTTCATGTTATTTTCTTTTTTCGGTAACTTAATCTATTCCCCTTCCGTAGAAAAACAAACAAGGCATTACCTGATATTGAAAATAATCTTAATAATAATAAAAAAATGAAGAAAACAATTACAATCCTTGGTTCGGTGCTGATAAGTACGCTTACCATAATAAAAGCGCAGACGACGTGGACTGGTACAGTATCGACGGCGTGGGATAATGCATTAAACTGGAGCGGGGGGATTCCGGGGGCGGGTACTGATGCTGTTATACCGGTGGTTGGGACGTATCCCAATATTGTAGTAGCTGGTACTTGTAAGAGCATGAGTGTCAATGCAGGGG
>JAHEYN010000037.1 GCA_023251555.1 Bacteroidota bacterium
AAGCTTTGTATTGTATCTCTTCAGGTAAAGAAGTTGAAAATCCATTTACATAAATTTCTACTGTATTCCAGCCTTCCGGCTCAATGAAGATCTGGTGCCTTTCCTTATCGGAGAATCTTCTTATTTTATCTTCAATAGATGGACAATATCTTGGGCCTATTCCCTCGATTCTTCCGGTATACATGGGAGATTTATGAAACCCCGTTTTTAGAAGGTCATGAACCTTTTGGTTGGTATATGTTATATAACAACTTTTTTGTGTTTTTAAAACCGGGGTATCCAAAAAGGAAAATTTTTGCGGATTTTCATCACCCTTTTGTTCCTCTATTGCAGCGTAATTTATAGATCTTCCATCAATACGGGGCGGGGTTCCAGTTTTCATTCTTCCATTTATAAACCCGAGAGAAATTAATTGTTCCGTCAGGCCGGTGGCAGAACTTTCTCCTGTCCGTCCTCCTCTGAATTGTTTTTCTCCAATATGAATAATTCCATTTAAGAAAGTGCCATTTGTGAGAACAACAGCTTTCCCTTTAATTTTCATTCCCATGGAGGTAACAACTCCGCAAACATTGTCTTTATCCATCAAGAGACTTTTGACCATATCCTGCCAGAAGTCCACATTAGGGGTCTTTTCCAGAAGTTTTCGCCATTCACTTGCAAACAACATACGATCGTTTTGTGTGCGGGGACTCCACATGGCCGGGCCTTTAGACCTGTTCAGCATCCGGAATTGTATAGCAGAGTAATCGGTTGCTATAGCAGAATAGCCGCCCAAAGCATCAATTTCCCTTATTATTTGTCCTTTAGCAATACCCCCCATAGCTGGATTACAACTCATTTGGGCAATGGTTTGCATATTCATTGTTATAAGCAACACGGAAGAGCCCAGGTTTGCGGCGGCAGCAGCGGCTTCACATCCGGCATGGCCGGCACCTACAACAATAATGTCATACTCCTTGAGCATAGCAAAATCAAAATTACAAAATAGGTCAATACCAGCCTTAAGGATTTAGAACTTTCAATAAATGGGGAGGAGGAGGAGGAAACCCTCTCTTTTGTAATTCCTCTACATATAACAAATAAGAAATAGTGTTGTTTTTTTCATAATACAGTGCAGCAAGGAACTTCATAGCATTTACATGATCGGAATTCTTTTCAATAGCCTTTTTTAGATAGAATTCCATTTTTAGGCTATCCTTATACTGTTGAAAGTAAAGAATTCCGAGATTAAAATAAGAGTCGGCATAATCAGGATTATTTTCCATTTCTCTCAGAAAGCATTTTTCAGCCTCCGGCATTCTTTTTTGTTTTGAATAAAGCACGCCCAGATTATTATTTATAACTTTTTCCTTAGGACTTATCTCAAGAACCTGTTTGTATCCTTCTTCGGCAAGATCATAAATTCCGTTGTGGTCATATAATTCTGCGAGGGATAGTCTGGCGGGAATATACGTCGGGTTGGTGGAAATTACATTTCTTAAGAAGCTGCTTCTATCCTGAAAACACTGGGCATGGCGGTATGCAATCAGGCTCAAAAAAAGCGTCATGGCAATAGATAGCCCTATGGCAGATTTTTTTGAGTAATCAAAAAATTTAACAAAATCAATTTCTGCAATTATTACAAAAACACCAAGCACAGGCAGATAAACTCTTTGTTCCAGCCCGACAAAAAAAGGAATAATTAAAGTTGGAAGCACCAGCAAGATGAACCATCCCAACCCCCATATAATGCGATTGTTGTTTTTTAGCTTTGAAAAAACAAGCCCAACAGACAGAAGCACTACCATACACATTCCCGTTATTGAGGCGACAGATTGAACAGATGGAACAGATCCCGCTGTAGGCCATGCCGAAAGAGGCCAGGGAATAAAAAACTTTCCAATATATTGGAGTAGTACCGGAAGGTTTGTAATCAAATTATGCAGTTCTTGTGTCCAAGAAGGTTTGTATGTATTACTACTTAAGGCTTGGTGCCGCATCCACCACCAAAGCCCCAGTAAGGCAAGCCATCCCGTAAAAAAGAGCAGATTTTTCCGTAAAAAACGAATAACAGATTCCTTCGAAAAAACCCCAGTAACGCCGTCCCCCAGGATCAAAACACTATATGATAAACACAAGGGAAGTATTACAACTGCGGATTCCTTGCTAAATAAAGCGAGCATAAAAAACAAGAGGTGGAGAAGCAAAAATTTATATCGGGGAGCAAGAGAATATTTTACATAGCTGAGGAATGCAGGAATGCCAAATAGTGCAAGCAGTATATCATTCCTTCCTGGGATCCAGGCGATTGCCTGGGACAGAAGAGGATGAACTGTAAAGAGACTTGCAAAAAGAAAAGATGTTTGGCGGGAATAACTGAGACGGGTAAAAAAATAAAAGACGAGGCAAGAAGCAATGATGTGCAGAATAAGATTAGTGCGATAATAAACAGCTAAGCCAAGCCCTCCCATTTGTGCATCAAGCATAAAAGAGATAGTCAGCATCGGTCGGTAATAATCGTCGGCATTCGGAGAATGGCCGTTAATGTAAAATACCCCATGTCGAAAAGCATCCAAGACATTACCGGGATTTTTGATAAACCTGTAGTTATCTATTATAAGTGATTTATCATCAAATTCGATTAGGTGAAACTGTAAGGTTTGTTTATAAACAAGTAAAGCAAGTATAAAAATAACGAGATAAGGCAGCCAATCCAGGAAGAAGCTTTTCTTGCCTGATTTCCTTGCTTTTACTGCCGGGGCCACTTTTGATATTTGTATACTGGAAGTTAAAAACTCCAGTCAAAGGAATCAATTTCTTCGATACATTTTTTCAGGAGATTGATGCTTCCGTCAATATCATCTTTATGAGCCATTTCAATTACCTGATGTATGTGTCTTGTCGGGATAGAGATACAGCCTGCGATAGCGCCTTTTTTGCCCATTCTCTGCAGTCCGGCGGTATCAGTTCCTCCGGCAGGCAATATCTCCGTTTGCCATTTGATTTTATGTTTACCGGCTGTTGCTTTCATGAATCGTACCATCCTTGGATCGCATATCGTAGAGGAGTCCATAATTTTTATTGCTGTTCCTTCACCGAGGCGGGTTACCATTTCATGAGGTTCGGCTTCAGGCACATCAAAGGCGATAGTTGTATCAAGACCGAATCCGAAGTCAGGTTCGATATAGTGAGCAGCCACGGAAGCCCCTCTTATTCCAACCTCTTCCTGTACAGTAAATACCCCATATACATCAAAGGGAAGATTTTTATTCAGTCTGCGGAAAGTTTCAATGAGAATAAATACGGATACCCGGTTGTCAATGGACTTGCAGTTAACGCAATTTCCCATTTCAATAAGTGTTCTTTCCCTGGTTACAGGATCTCCTACGTTTACATATTGAGAAACTTCTTTTTTACTGAGTCCGAGGTCAATAAAATAGTCGGTAGTTTTAACATTCTTGCCTCTTTCTTCGGGGCTCATGAGATGAATCGGTTTGGACCCCATAACTCCAATAAGGTCTTTTTTCCCGTGTACAATTACTCTTTGGGCGGTAAGGGTTTTAGGATCAAATCCGCCCAGGGTGTGGAAACGCAGGAATCCATTATCGTCAATATGAGTTATGATAAAGCCAATTTCATCCATGTGGGCGGCGATCATTATTTTTTTATCTTTCTTACCTTTTTTCAGGCAGATAAGATTTCCCATGTTATCAATTGTTATTTTATCTGCAAGGGGTTCCATTTCATGCATCACAATTTTCCGGATTTTATGTTCAAATCCCGGGGCTCCCGGGGCTTCACAAATTTTTGTCAACAGAGGTACATTAATCATAAACATTATTATTAATAAGGGTTATACATAGCTAAGTTTAATCATATTGGCACGCCCCTTCTCGTATATCGGAACGCTTGCAATATTAATGATGATATCATCATGGTAAATATATCCGCTATCTTTCAGAAAGGCTATAGAGTCGGAAATAGATTGGTCAGTGCTTTCATACTTATCGTAATAAAATGCCCGGACTCCCCATACCAGGCTCATTAATTTAAGTATATGAGGATTGTCTGTGAAGATGTAAATACTTGCCTTCGGCCTGTAGCTTGAAAGTCTGAAAGCCGAATATCCCGAATGTGTCATACAGATAATTCCTTTTGCTCCCGACTGTTGAGCCATTTTACATGCGTTATAGTAAATGGAGTCTGCGACGAAAGTCCGCGATATTATTGTAGGAGGGTGTTCATGATAATAATTATACACTTTGTCTTCTACAGATGCAATAATTTTTTGCATTTGTTCAATTACCTGTACCGGGTACTTCCCGACAGAGGTTTCCCCGCTTAGCATAAGGGCATCGGCTCCGTCAAGCACAGAGTTTGTTACATCACTTACTTCGGCTCTTGTCGGAGCAAAATTATGAATCATGCTCTCCATCATCTGGGTTGCAATTATTACCGGCTTGGAGGCGTTAATGCATTTATTGACAAGATGTTTTTGTATGATAGAAACCTCTTCTATCGGCATTTCTACTCCCAGGTCGCCGCGTGCTACCATAATGGCGTCAGCCATATCTATGATATTGTCAATTTCGCTGAGGGCTTCCGGCTTTTCTATTTTTGCTATGACGCGGGGAGGTTTTTTATGTGTTTTAATAATATGCTTTAATTCTACAATATCAGTTACTGAGCGGACGAATGAAAGACCTATCCAGTCCACATCATTATCAAGCGCAAAGTCAAGATCTTTCAAATCTTTATCCGTAAGGCAGGGTAAAGAGATTTTTGTATTGGGTAGATTCACGCCCTTGTTTGAGGAAAGCGGTCCTCCGTGGAGGATAACTGCATTGACCGAATCTTTCCGGTTAGTGCTTAAAACCTGCAGTTTAATTTTACCGTCATCAATAAGAATAATGTTCCCTTCATTAACATCTTTCGGGAAATCAGGATAGGTAATAAAAACCTGCTTCTCATTGCCTGTGCATTCTTTTGTGGTTATTGTTATTTCATTTCCGGGGGAGAGTATAACTTCATAGCTTTCAATGGGGCCAATTCTAAGTTTAGGGCCCTGGAGGTCAATTAGGATGCCTATATTATAATTATTTTCTTTGTTTATAGATTTAATATTATTTATCACATTACTATGGAGATTATAATCTCCATGAGAAAGGTTAAGCCGGAAAACATCGACGCCGGCATTTACCATTTGAAGCATTGTCTCTTTTGAAGACGAGGCCGGGCCAAGGGTTGCAATAATTTTCGTCCGGTTAAAAACAGGTTCCATTGAAATCAGAACAGTAAGTTGTCTTTTGATTTAAGGGTTTCGGGTTTTAGCTCATAAATGCCCAGCACAATCTGAATTTTTTTAAGACCCTTTTCATATTGTTTTTTAACATCTTCAGGGCAGGGTCCTTTTATAATGAGAAGGTAATCGATAACTTTTTGTTCGGGCAAAAGAGCCCCCTTTTCGTTTTTATTATTTACAAGAAAAAACTGAGTCCCTGTATCGTTTTCAAAATAGTACATAGGGAACTCATTATTGCTTTTCTGTTTTGGCAGGGAAACGAGGAGATTATGGGTTTTTTGCAGTGTAATAGACAAGGCTTTATTAATTTCATAACAAAGCCGGTAATCTTTGTTCTGTGAAATAATTCCGAAGAGGGCAAAATTATAATCGTACTGAACAGATAAAACTTTTCTTGCCATTGCCTGATATGAGTACGGGATAAAAGTAAAAATAAAAATACAACTCTTGTTTATTTCATGGAAAAGCGAGGCGGACTCTCACAGTCCGAGTGTTTTGCATACTTGTTCTGCGGCTGTTTGCTCGGCTCTTTTTTTAGAAAAATCTTTCGCAACTTTAAGGGTAATTCCGTCGAGAATAATTTGTATTGTTATCAATTTGTTGTTTTCACTGAGGGCGTCGGGAACAGTTTCAAATACAATATTTTTTTTCTCTTTCTGTGCCCACTCAATCAGTTTGCTTTTAAAATTTGTTTCAAGAGACTCAAGCATTTCGATATCAAGATGATTGTTGATAATGCGGCTCTCAATAAAACGCTGAGTGATCTTATATCCCTGGTCGAGATAAACAGCGCCTATGAGCGCTTCGAAAGCATTTCCAATCAATGCTTTTCCAGGAATTCCATGGGCAGATTCTGTCTGCAAAAAGGCAGTAAGTCCGATTTTTTGTCCTAATTTATTAAGTTGCTCCCGGTTTACCATTTTAGAGCGCATTTGTGTCAGGAAGCCCTCATCTTTATATGGGAAGCGTTTAAACACATAATCTGCGATTACTGCGCCCAATATTGCATCCCCAAGATATTCAAGCCTTTCGTTATTACCTGAAAAGCTACTCTTCGGCTTCCCCGATGCAGCTTTATAGCGGAATGCAAGGGCATACAATGCCTCATTTTGGGGATAAAACCCAAGGACTTGTTTAAGAGCGGAAAACGGACTATTTTTTTTGCGGGAGGGGCAGAAAATTTTTCTGATCAACTGCAAGATAAGGTCACAGATTGATTTTACGGAAAATCACAGAGGCATTATGTCCTCCAAAGCCAAATGTGTTGCTAATAACAGCGCGCACTTTTCTTTTCTGTGCCTTGTTGAAGGTAAAGTTGAGCCGGTTATCAATCTGGGGGTCATCGGTAAAGTGATTGATAGTAGGGGGTATTGTTTCTTCTTTCAGGGCGAGGACAGAGGCAATAGCTTCTATGGCTCCGGCGGCCCCCAGCAGGTGACCGGTCATTGATTTGGTAGAACTGACATTCAAGGCATAGGCATAATCACCGAAAACACTAAGGATGGCTTTTGTCTCGCTGATATCACCGAGAGGAGTGGAGGTCCCATGTACATTTATATAGTCAATATCTTCGGGGTGCATGCCCGCATCTTCAAGTGTATTTTTCATAACGGCTTTTGCCCCGTATCCTTCGGGGTGGGGGGCGGTTATGTGAAATGCATCAGCAGACATCCCTCCCCCGGCAAGTTCGCAATAGATCTTGGCGCCTCTTTTAACTGCGTGTTCATATTCTTCGAGTATGACAGCGCCGGCGCCTTCTCCGAGGACGAACCCATCCCGGTCCACGTCAAAGGGGCGCGATGCCGTAGCCGGGGAATCATTCCTTGTGGAAAGGGCCTGAAGCGCATTAAACCCTCCTACGCCTGTTTCAGTAACAGCGGCTTCTGATCCGCCGGAAACAATTACATCAGCTTTATTCAGCCGGATGTAATTCATAGCATCAATAAGGGCGTTTGTGGAGGAGGCGCAGGCGGAAACTGTCGTGAAATTAGGACCGCGGAATCCATGTTTTATAGAAATCTGGCCAGAGACAATATCCGCAATCATTTTAGGAATGAAGAAGGGATTAAAGCGGGGTGTTCCATCTCCTTTATAAAATGCGCCGCACTCATCAGAAAATGTTCTCAGTCCTCCGATCCCAGAACCCCAGATGACGCCCACCCGGTCAGGGTTTATATTTGCGCCTGGAATACCGGAATTATTAATTGCCTCATCGGCAGCGATAAGGCCGTATTGTGCAAAAGGATCTAATTTTCTTGCTTCTTTCCTCTCAAAAAAATTATTGGGGTCGAAGTTTTTTACTTCGCAGGCAAAGCGGGTTTTGAATTTAGTGCAGTCAAATCTGGTAATTGGGGCCGCCCCACTGGTACCCTTAATAAGACCATTCCAGTACTCAGCAACGTTGTTGCCCAAAGGGGTAATAGCTCCCAGCCCCGTAACAACGACTCTTCGCAAATCCATTAAGCTGTTCGGAATAAAACTACTTGGCGTTTTTTTCGATATATTCTATAGCTTGTCCTACAGTGCTTATTTTTTCTGCCTGGTCGTCTGGAATTGCAATGTTAAATTCCTTTTCGAATTCCATGATCAGTTCAACAGTATCAAGAGAATCTGCGCCCAGGTCATTTGTAAAGCTTGCTTCAGGGGTAACTTCTTTCTCGTCAACTCCAAGTTTGTCAACGATAATTGTTTTTACTCTGGTTGCAATGTTTGAATTTTTTGACATTTTTTTGCTTTTTATGATTAAACAAGGCTGCAAATAAACAAATTTATATAAACAAAATCAAAAAATACTTTTCTTTTTATCCCTGTGATTGCGGCCATTTTGTTTGCAGAGCCCGACAATGTATCTTTGACCAATGGTCTGGCATTAAAAATCATTAAATAACATGGCAATAACTCCCCCCTTCGACTTTAAAAAATGGATTGATGACAATCGCCATCTGCTGAAGCCTCCCGTTGGGAACATGCAGGTGTACAAGCATAACAATAATTTTATTGTCATGGTGGTCGGGGGGCCTAACTCCCGGAAGGACTATCATTATAACGAGGGAGAGGAATTTTATTACCAGCTTGAAGGGGACGTAACCCTGAAGATCATTGAAGGCGGGAAGGCAGTTTCCATTCCCATCAGGCAGGGAGAGATTTTTCTGCTCCCGCCGAGGGTGCCGCATTCTCCGCAGCGACCTGCGGGCACAGTGGGCCTGGTAATGGAGGTATACCGCGGGGCGGGGGAGAAGGATGGGTTTCTTTGGTTTTGCGAGAATTGCAATAACAAACTGCACGAAGAGTACTTTGTCCTTGAGGATATTGTAAAACAACTTCCTCCTGTGATGAATAATTTTTACGCTTCTGCAGAGAAAAGAACCTGCAAGAAATGCGGGACGGTTATGGAGCCTCCTGTCCTTGCAAAATAGCAAGAAGGGCGAGTATTAGCAGACGGGTTTTTTATGCTGACAATAGATATTCACACACATATCATCCCCGAGCATCTTCCTGATCTGAAAAAAAAATTCGGATATGGGGGTTTTGTTCAACTTCAGCATCATAAACCCTGCTGTGCGCGGATGATGATAGATGATAAATTTTTCAGGGAGGTGCAGGATAACTGCTGGGATCCTTCGGTAAGAATTAAAGAATGCACTCATAACGAGGTTGATGTGCAGGTATTATCAACGATACCTGTAATGTTCAGTTATTGGGCAAAGCCTCATGATTGTTTAGAGCTATCCATGCTGCTGAATGATCATATTGCCGGGATTGTTGCCCGTTATCCGAAGCGTTTTGCCGGGCTCGGGACGATTCCCATGCAGTCTCCGGATCTGGCGGTAAAAGAGCTGGAGCGGTGCATGAAGATTGGATTGCGGGGAGTGCAGATAGGCTCGCATGTTCTTGACGACTGGAACCTCAGCTCCCCTGCTTTATTTCCTGTGTATGAGACTGCCGAAAAACTTGGGGCTGCGATTTTCGTTCACCCCTGGGAGATGATGGGTCAGGAGCGTATGCCCCGCTACTGGCTTCCGTGGCTGGTAGGAATGCCTGCTGAAACTGCACTTGCGATTTGCTCTATGATATTCGGAGGGGTATTTGAAAAATTTCCCCGGCTGAGGGTTGCATTTGCACATGGGGGAGGGTCATTTCCTGCAACCATAGGAAGAATAGAGCATGGATTTCATTGCCGCCCCGATCTTGTTGCCATCCATAACAATGTTAACCCCCGGGAATACATAGGCAGGTTTTATGTCGACTCGCTTGTACATGATCCCAAAGTTCTGGAATATCTTGTTTCGCTTTTGGGAGCAAACAGGGTGGCGCTCGGGTCCGATTATCCTTTCCCCCTCGGGGAAGATGTTCCCGGGAAACTGGTCAGGAGTATGCCGTATCCGGATGATGTAAAAGAAAGATTGCTTGGGGGTACTGCTCTTGAGTGGTTGGGAATGAAAAAAGAAAATTTTGCATAGTGACATGGGGTTCGAAACGCTGCCCCCGCTTGCCGCTAGATTTCTGGAGAATTTTTTGAAAAATCCGGCGCGGACTGCGCTTTATATAAGAGGCGAAAAATTTTCTTATAAAGAGCTGATGGCGCGGGTGTACTCAATCTATATAATACTCAAAACCAAAAAAATAACGGCATCCCGAATAGGGATATACGGAGGTGATGATGCAGAAACCTATGCATCTGTTCTCGCGGTTTCTCTTTACGGGGCATCGTATGTGCCACTGAATCCCGGAAATCCGGCAGCAAGAACAGAGGAAATGATAAAGCAATCGGGCATTGATTGCATCCTTGCCTCAGGATCGGGAGCCCCGCGTTTAAATGGGGCTCGTATTATTAACACCAGCATCCCGGAGAAAAAGACATTAAGCCTTCCGCTGCATTTATCCTGGGAAGGGATGGAGAGAGTGAATACTTCCGAAGCATATTTATTATTTACTTCCGGCACAAGCGGGACTCCTAAGGCAGTCCCTGTTCTGAAGCAGGGAGTTTATAACCTGTTTCAGTATTTTTTAGAGAGAGAGGGTTACGATTTTAAAAATACTGATCGCTGGCTCCAGATGTATGATTTAACTTTTGATGGGTCTGTGTTTTCCCTTTTTCTTCCCTTAATGACCGGGGCATCCTGCTATGTTGTTCCTGCCGGAGGAGTTAAGTACATAGAGATTGCGAGTTTAATGGAATCACAAAAAATCACAGTAGCATTAATGCCTCCTTCTGTTATTCCATACCTTGAGCCTTACAGGGATACTATTAAGTTTCCTCATTTACGTTATAGTTTTTTAGGAGGAGAGAGTCTGCTTTACAGATCTGCCTGTCAATGGCAAAAACTCACCCCCCGGGCAAAAATTATCAACCTGTATGGCCTTACTGAAACAACAATAGCATGTACCGCTTATTTGTTTGATAAAAAAACTGCAGTAGCGGAATCTGCAAAAGGCATTGTACCCATAGGTAAGCCGTTTCACGGAGTAAAATATTGCATTGTTGACAGCAGGGGCAAATCTGTTATAAAAGGGGTTAAAGGAGAATTGTGCATTTCGGGAGTACAATTATTTAATTTTTCTTCCGGAGGAATTTCTTCAAAACAGCTCCTCAAAAGGGGCGGAAGTATTTTTTACAAAACAGGGGACATTGTTAGGGAGAATAGGAATAAGAACCTCGAATTTTATGGGAGAAAAGACCGCCAGGTGAAAGTAAACGGATACAGGATAGAGCTTGGGGAGATAGATTTTTACCTGAGGGAGATAACAGGCAGTCAAGCCGTTACATTATGCGTGGAGAAAGGAAAGGGAGTTAAAAGGCTATACTCTTTTATTGAAGGGAGTGCAAGGCAGAAGGACAGGATAAAAGCTGAACTATTCAAGAAACTTCCCGGGCATATGCAGCCTTACAGTATTACATATATGGGAAAAATTCCTTTAAACAGGAATGGGAAAACGGATACCGGAAAACTCCTGGCAATGATTCAGCGGTAGAGGGCAGTCGGCAGGGCGGTCTTTTTCTTATTTTTGTTATCCGCAAAGCATTAACTGGGAAAGACTTAGCGTCCCCTCTCCCTGCCGGGTCAACACATGGAAGAAGAAAAAATTTTAAAGGAATTAGAGCAGGTCTTACGAATTTTTTTTCGTAACAATCAACTGTCAATAAAAGCAGAAACCCCTTTCACGGAGTTTTCGCAATGGGACTCTATGGCGCATCTCGAGCTGATTACAACGGTAGAGAAACATTTTAAAACCAGATTTCATTTTTCGGAAGCCGCAGCGATAAAATGTGCGGGAGATATTGCCAAACTTCTCATTGATCGCATGAAGCCGCCAAAGAAATAACCCGGATGGAACTTTACTCTTTTGATTTTTTCCTTTTTCTTTTTTTTGTGGCAGCCGTGTTTTATTTTTTCCCTTCCGGGCAAAGGATTATACTTTTATGCGGATCTCTTTTGTTTGTCCTGGCCAGAAATCCGGCATCTCTTCTGATATTACTGGCACTTACAATATTTAACTATTACACAGGAAGACATCTTTCAAAAGCAAAGAGCCTCCGGCAACTGCTTTTTTATTCCGGCCTTGCAATTAATATTGTTGCATTTTTTCTCATCCGTTATTCGCCTATGTTTGCGGGAGACGCTTTACCAGGGGCTTTTCATACGGGGGGCGAGGTGTATATATTAGGAATTTCATTTTATTCCCTTCAGAATATCGCTTACCTGGTATCAATGTACAGCGGGCAAAATGATTCCCGGGCAAGCCTTATAGATTATGCCATATACAGCAATTATTTCCCTAAGGTGACTTCTGGCCCTCTTACTCCGGTGGACTCTTTTATTGACCGGCTTAGGGAGAAAATCCTCTTTCGGAAAGAAAATATTATTACCGGGATAAACCGTATGGCATTGGGCATATTTAAGAAGATTGTTTTGGCAGACAGGCTTTCTATGGCGGCCCCTCTTCTTTTCGATCAGGATGGGCATTATTCCGGGATAACGGTTTTTGCCGCAATTTGTCTTTTTGCCTTCAGAATATATTTTGATTTTTCTGCATATACGGACATAGCAATCGGAGCCTCGCGTTTATTTGGAATTGAGCTAAAAGAAAATTTTCGTTACCCTTTCAGGGCATCATCTGTGGCAGATTTCTGGAGAAGATGGCACATTTCTCTTTATGACTGGCTGAGGGAATATGTTTATCTGCCGGTTGCATTTTCTCTCCGGCAATTCGGTATGCTTGCGGTGATTGCGGGAATAGGGGTTACAGTTTTAATTTCCGGAATATGGCATGGGGCAGGATTAACTTTTATTGCATATGCCGGAATGAATATCCTCTATTTAGTAACAGAACTGGCAACAAAAAACATAAAAGGGAAACTGTCGGAATACATGTATCCTCGGATATATAAGGGGCTGGGAATCTTTTTTACATTTAGTGCAGTATGTTTAAGTTTTATTTTTTTCAGATCCTCTTCGTGGGTCATTGCAAAAACAAGGATGACGCAGATTTTATCTGTGCATGATTTTTTTCCGGAAAGTCCGGTCGGGGGATTTATTGCCCCGCTTGCGGGAGGAGGAGATCTGGAATCGCAGTTTAATTTTTATGTTTCTGTTTTATTGGCAACGCTATTCTTTATTATAGAAACAAAAGCTGACAATATTGCCCGTTCAGCAGAGGTCCGGTGGGGTTATTTCGTTCTGGTTTTTTTATCGGTATTATTATTCGGCGTACTTGATAAAGGACATCATTTTATATACAATCAATTCTGAGTGAGCAAAAAAATCATATATATATCAATTGCTACTGGGCTTTTTCTATGGCTGCTGCAGAAGACCTATGACTTTTTTATCTTGAAAAACAAGAATATAAAGACCTCCTACATTCATACTGGTCATCTGAAATACGACATACTTATTCACGGTCCGTGTGTGCCATTGTCAATGGTGGACCCTTTAGTGCTTGACTCGGCTCTGCATCTTGCCTCTTATAATCTGGCTGTCAATCAATCGGGGTACGCAGATAATTTTCTGCACCTGTATCTGTATTTAAAATATAACCGGGCACCGAAGGTTCTTCTGCTTTATGTTTCCCCTGAGGCTATGGAGGAGGCGAATGACATTTTTGCCGCATACCGCTTCATCCCTTTCATTGGAGATTCCGTAGTGGATGGGGTTATAAAGGAAAGAGATCCCGGATATGCACGCTGGATAGAGATTCCTTTCATGCGCTATTCCTATTATAACACCTTTGTAACTTTTAATGCAGTACAGGGGGCCAGGTATTTTATACAAGCCCGTAAGTATCCTTTTCATCTCAACGGGTATGAGCCGAACAATGCACCATGGGATTCAACACTTGAATATTTTGCAAGTAAGCATCCGGAAGGGAAAGAGATCCTGTGGAGTTCCGGGGCAGAAAAATATCTTATAAAGATCATAATGCTTGCACAGCAGAAAAATATCTCAGTCATGCTTTACAATTCTCCTGTATTAAACGAGTACAAACTATACAGGCTGAAAAGAGAGGATATTGCAGCGAAGATTAATAGCCTGTCCGTGGAATATCATGCAGAGTATCTTAATTTTGATACCATGAAGATAGCCGATAATCGCCGGTACTTCTCATCGCCTCTTCTAACAAACACAGAAGGAGCGCGCATTTTCTCCAATGTTCTTGCTGCGGTTCTGAGAGACAAAATTAACAACCAGAGGTAATGAGAGTCACAATTCCGGTCAGGATATTCCTCATGCTGAGTCTGTCAGCTATTTTGTATGCGGCAGCGCGCTATTACGAAAAACACTTTTCTTATACCGTGGAAAGTTCTTCGGCAGCTTTTTTTAAAGCAGAACAAAAATTGCATACATGTCAGAAAGAAATAGAAGGATTAACCGTCCGGATTGCAAACGGGGATTTAAGTCCAGGACAAGTCTCCGGTGAAAATTTCAGCGGGAAAGGATATTATTTCCTTGTTTACGAAAACGACACATTGCAATTATGGTCAGATACAAGGATTGCATTCTTTCACTCTCCCAATCCTGTGTGGCGGGACAGGCAGTTTTTAAGGCTAAAAAACGGATGGTATGAATTATTTATAAAAACATTCAGGCACAGAACTGTGCTGGGCCTCCTGCTTATCAAAAACGAATATTCTTATCAGAACCATTACCTTGTAAATACATTTAATCCCCTTCTTGGGATTGCTGATAATGCAGAACTGAGTGCCTCTCCGATTCCCGGTTTTTATGCCATTAAGAATGAAAAGGGAGAATATATTTTTTCTGTCAAGGATCTTTCTGCAGTTGACCATGTAAAACTCTCGTGGCAAGCTTTGCTTCTGTATCTGTTGTCCGCGGCAGTGCTTTTGGGGGCATTCTTCCGGCTTGGGGAGTTTCTCCCGGGAAGGGGGGCCATGCCTGCATTGTTATTTGTTACCGGGATTATTGTTATGCGTGCAATTACCATATTTTTCGCCTGGCCCGAAGTATTATTCAGGCAGCCTTTATTCGGGCCGAGATATTATGCAAGTTCACCCCTGCTGGGATCTCTTGGCGATCTTCTTATTAATGTTATGCTTGTATTTTACCTCACTTATTATATTACAGGTAAAATTAAATCCGGCAAAATAATGGCCTGGCTGACTGGGCGGGGACGGGCTACAGGGATAATTTTTATAACCGTTGCCGCGGCAATATTTTTCAGCCTTTCATCCGTTCTTGATTTCCTGGTTTACGATCTTGTTTCTAACTCTTCCATTTCCATGGAAGTAAGCAATATTTTTTCCCTTGACAGTTACAGTTTATACGGGTTTATTATCATTGGCCTGTTATATTTTACTTTTTATTTGCTGGCCGACAGGATTATTATGTTTGCCAGGAGCCTGCAGCTTAAACTACCTGCTGTCCTGATTGCTCTGACGGCCGGTCTTGCAGTATATTTTTTGCTGCTGCTGTCTGCAAAAACACATATATACATTCCCGGGGGACTCTTCTCTTTCCTGCTTCTTATTGTTATTTACCTGTGGAGAAGCGTATCCGGATGGAGTATTTCAAATTTCCTGATAGTTCTTTTATTGTGTTCGGCAGCCTGTGCAGAACAGGTGTCACGGTATTCTTCCGAAAAAGAAAAAACACACCGGTTATTGCTGGCGGAAAAAATAAACAAGGAACAGGACCATATCGCAGAATATCTTTTTGAAGAAGCAGAAATTAAAATAGCGTCCGACAGCATTGTTTCCCATGCATTCAGCAGTAAACCCGGGGTCATGGAACCGGTTATCAGGCGGATTTATCAGCATTATTTTAACGGGTACTGGAGCAAATACGATAGTAAAATACATGTGTATGATACTCTTGGGAGAGGTTTGTTTAATTCCAATAATGAGAACGTTCCGCTGAATTATTTTCAGAACATCCTTGCTGCTTACGGGCAATCTACCTACAGCGACAATTTTTTTTTAATGACGAATCCCGCCGCCCGCCCGGGTTATATTGCGAGAATTATTGTACATGATTTTCCCAACAGGGCGGATACGATCGGAACAATTATTATTGAATTTGAATCCAAGCATCTCCAGGAAGAAAATGGATTCCTGGATTTACTTTTGAGTGATAAAATTCCGGGGAATAAAGAACTTTCCGATTATTCATATGCCCGTTATAACAATGGAGAACTGGCCAGCCAGGGCGGAGAATTTCAATACTATACTTCTTCTGTTGTTTTCGGAGAGATAAAGGGAGAGCATAAGTTTATAGAACAGGACCATTACAACCATGTTATTTATAAACCCTCTGCAAATACAATAATAGTTGTAAGCAGGAAGGAATCCGGATTTCCGGGATATATTATTTTATTCGCCTATCTGTTTGCTTTCTTTTGTATTTTTTCCATTTTACTTTCGGCGGGGAATATGCTGCCTGTAAATCGCCCTTCATTTGCAGGAAGCTTTAAGGGCAGGATGCAGCTTTCAATGATGTTTGTAATTTTTATTACCGTTTCCCTGATTGGATCAGGGACAGCATATTACATGGTCTCCAAATACAACAACCAGCAAAAGGATAAAATTAATCAGAACCTCCGTGCCCTTATCATTGCTGTTGAGGGTATGTTTGCGAACCAGGGGATTCCCTCGAAGGCAGAATTAAATAACTACACGTACGACTTAATGCGGCTGTCTGCCAATCTTTCTTCTGACTATAATCTTTATGATGTGAACGGGGAGCTTCTTTTTTCAACACAGCCCAAAGTGTATGAACAGGAATTGATTTCCCAGAGAATGAATCCTGAAGCATTCATGCAGCTGACGGCTCTTAAGAAAACCCGTATTTTAAGAAATGAGAAAATCGGAGGATTTGAATATACTTCTGCCTATGGTACTATACGAAATGCAGAGAACAGGATTACCGGGTATATGGAGCATACTTATTTTTCCAAACAAAGTGAACTAAAGGCCGAGATTTCTTCCTTCCTGGTTGTACTTGTCAATGCTTATGTTTTTCTCTTTGTCCTGGCTCTGTTGCTTGTGTTTTTTATTTCCACCCGCATTGCCCAACCGCTTAATATACTGAGGGAGCGGATAGGGAAGATGCGTTTGGGCAAGCAGAATGAACCTGTTGAATGGAAACATGAGGATGAGATAGGAGATCTTATAAAAGAATACAACCTGATGGTGGAGAAACTGGCGGAAAGTGCCGACAGGCTTGCGCTTTCAGAGAGGGAAAGCGCATGGCGTGAAATGGCCCGGCAGGTTGCTCATGAAATAAAAAATCCGCTTACCCCGATGAAACTGAACATACAGCACCTTCAGAGGCTTCTGGATGAAAAATCCGGTGGGGCGTCAGCAGCTGTGGATCGCATATGCAAGATCCTTATTCAGCAGATAGATACACTATCTGCCATTGCAGGGGAGTTTTCTGATTTTGCGAGAACTCCGGCCCCGGTTAATCATAAAATAATTCTTCAGGAGGCAATTAGTGATACCATTGCTCTTTTCGGAGAAACGGAAAATGTCAGGCTTGTTTACAATGCTTCGCCGGCACCTGTTTATGTGTTTTCTGAGAAGGCATTGCTGATGCGGGTTTTGACAAATCTCATTAATAATTCAATACAAGCCATTCCGGAGACAAGGGAAGGAATCATAACCGTAGATCTCAGGTCACATGGAAATTCCGGCGATGTTATTATTTCAGTTGCTGATAATGGTACGGGGATAGATGAATCTCTCAGGGGAAAAATATTTGTCCCCAATTTCACCACCAAAACATCGGGAATGGGGCTGGGCCTTGCAATGGTTAAAAACATTATTGAGAGTGCCGGTGGGCAAATTTGGTTTGTAACTAAAGAAGGGGAGGGGACCACATTTTTTATCCGTCTTCCTTTGTACAAAGGATCTGAAAATTCCGGATGACAAATAGTTTTTAAATTTGCGGAAGATGCAAAAGCCCGTCAGAATTTTAATTGCTAAAGTAGGTCTTGATGGTCATGACCGGGGAGCAAAGGTAATAGCTTCTTTCCTCCGGGATGCCGGAATGGAAGTGATATATACAGGACTCAGGCAAACCCCTGAAATGGTTGTGAACACTGCCTTGCAGGAAGATGTTGATGTTATCGGGGTGAGTATTCTCTCCGGTGCGCACATGACAGTTTTCCCCAGGATACTTGAGCTTATGAAAGAAAAAAAGATGCAAAAGATTTTATTAACCGGGGGAGGGATTATTCCTCCGGGAGATATGGAGAAACTGGATAAGATGGGGGTAGGGAAGCTTTTTCCCCCGGGAACCGATACGGGCGAAATCGTGGAATACATTCACGGCTGGATCAGCAAGAACAAACAATAAACATATGAACCTGCAAAACATTTTAACTCAAAACAAAAACGGGATACTCCTGATTACCATTAATCGTCCTGATAAGCTCAATGCTCTTAACCGTGTTACCATTCAGGAAATAGGGATGGCCATTCAGGGAGGCGAAGACGATCCCGGCATTAAAGCCATTATTCTTACCGGAGCAGGGCCAAAAGCTTTTGCAGCGGGAGCAGACATCTCGGAATTTCTTAATTTATCTGTTCCCGAAGGCAAGGCTATGGCTGCTGCCGGGCATGAGGTATTTAATGCGGTTGAACATTGCCGGAAGCCTGTAATTGCGGCAGTGAACGGCTTTGCACTGGGGGGGGGCTGTGAACTTGCTATGGCTTGTC
>JAHEYN010000038.1 GCA_023251555.1 Bacteroidota bacterium
GAAAACCAATACCCGGTGTCAGGATCAGGATATCGGATGAAGGCGAAATACAGGTAAACGGCCCTAATGTGATGAAAGGCTATTACAAAAACGATGAAGCCAACAGGAAAAGCTTCTCCGCCGATGGATGGTTCTGCACAGGCGACATAGGGGAAATAACTCCGGCTGGCCTGAAACTTATAGCAAGGAAAGACAGGGTCTTTAAGCTGGTAAACGGGGAAAAAGTAATTCCTTCTGAAATGGAAACGCTCATACAGAGCAAGTGCCATTACATATCCTTTGCCATGGTTACCGGGAGCGGAAAAGATTACCCGGTTGCCATCCTGTTTCCTAACAGGAAAATGCTCTCGCGGCCGGCCTATGAACGCACTCCGGAAGAAGGCTGCTTCTGCCCCAGAAGCCTCTCAGAACTTGGAAAATGCCTGCAGGGATGCATGCATGATGCCAACTGCGAGATGGGTGAAAAATTCTCAAGGGTGAAGATGGCCATCCTCGTGGATGATGAACTGAGTATCGAAAAGAACACCCTGACGCCGTCTATGAAAATAGCACCCGGGAAAGTCTTTGAAGCATACAAAGCACACATTGAAAACCTCTTCGGGGGCAGCAACAATGTGAATGAAGAAGTTTATGTTATCAGACTGGACACAGAAAACCCCGTTTCAAGAAAAACCATGGAGGCAAAAGCATGTACGAAATAAAAACCACGAAGCTTCTGAAAAACGTAATGAAAGATTACTTCAGCAGCTTCATGTCGGCACGTAAAATTGCATGGTGCACCAGCGTGGGCCCGGCCGAACTCCTGCGCTCCTTCGGATTCGAGGTATATTTTCCGGAAAACCACGGCGCTCTCCTCGGAGCAACAAGGCAGGCAGGGGATTTCATCCCATCAACGGTTGCACTCGGATACTCGGGAGACATCTGCTCATATCTTACAAGCGACATAGGAGCGTATCTTAATAAAAAAACACCCCTCGCAGAGCATTATGGCCTGAACGGCATCCCCAAACCCGATCTCATAGTGTACAATACCAACCAGTGCAGGGAAGTACAGGACTGGTTCACATGGTTCGCCAGAGAGTTCAAATGCCCCGCAGTGGGAATATTTCCCCCGAGGCATGTGGAAGAAGCCGGAGAGGCTGAAATAAAAGATGTCGCCGCCCAGTTCAAAGCTATTATACCCTCATGCGAAGAGGCAAGCGGAAAGAAGTTTGACATTGACCATTTCCGGGAAACCCTGCTCATGAGCAAAGAAGCAACCCTACTCTGGAAAGAAGTCCTGGCAACATCAAAAAACACACCTGCCCCGCTCAGTTTCTTCGACGGGACCATCCACATGGGACCCATCGTGGTGCTGAGAGGCACACAGGCTGCAAAGGACTACTACACCGCGCTCCTCGCTGAACTCCGGGAAAAGATCTCTTCGGAAAAAGGTTTTCTTGAAAAAGAAAAAAGCCGGATCTACTGGGACGGAATGCCCATCTGGGGAAAACTTCGTACACTCTCTGAACTTTTTGTTCAGAATAATTCGGCAGTGGTTGCCTCAACATACTGCAACAGCTGGGTGTTTGATGCTTTCGATGAAAACGACCCCTTCGTGTCATCGGCGAAGGCATACACGGAAATATTCATCAACAGGAGCGAAAACGCCAAGATGAGGATGCTTAAAGAACTCTCTGAAGAATTCAGGATTGACGGGATGATCTTCCACAACGCAAAAACATGCTTCAATAATTCGAATGCGAACTTTGGGCTTCCCCTGAGGTTTTACAGGGAAACAGGCATCCCCGTACTCGTTGTTGAAGGAGACCTCTGTGACCTGCGTTTCTTTTCCGAAGGACAAAGCATTACCAAGATAGAGACATTTATAGAGCAGCTTGAGAGTATCCGGGTAACACACTGAACATGGAAGGAAACACAATAAAAAAAGCAGCAGTCATAGGAATGGGCCCTGTGGGGATGATCCTCTCGGCACACCTGCAGGAAGCCGGGATCGAAACTGCCGTCTGCGACCTGGACAAAGTAAAAAGCAATCTTATCAGGACATCAGGAATTTCCTTCGAAGGAGAAACTAAACGAAAAGTTTCTTTCCGCAATGTATTCAGTTCAATCCGTGATTTGGAAAGTTTCGGCCCTGAGCTCGTTTTTCTGTGCCTTAAAACCACCCATCTCCCCGGAGCTATGCAGGAATTGTCCTCCATGGCGGACAAAACCTCAGGCATTGTATGCGCCATGAACGGGATAGACGTGGAGCAGATGGCCGCTTCATCTGCAGGAGAATCAAGGGTACTCCGTATGGTCATAAACTTTGCGGGAAACCTCACCGCCCCGGATATCACAAAGGTTACCTTTTTCAATCCTCCCAATTATATCGCCTCCATTGACGACTCAAGGAAGAAAGATGCTGAAGAAATATCACGGCTTCTCACTTCGGTAAAACTGGACACCGAAGCAATCTCTTCTTTTGATCTCCTTAAAAGAGTCTGGGAAAAAACCATTCTCAACTCATCCCTGAGCGCCCTCTGCGCGGTAGGCAGAATGAGCATACGTGAAGCGATGAGCAACCCCGACACGGTAGAACTCGTAGAGCAAATCATAGAAGAAGCTGTGGAAGTCGCCGCAGCCGAAAAAATAAAGTTCGAGGATGATTTCATACGTAAATGCCTGCGCTATCTTAACAAAGCAGGAAATCATTTTCCTTCCCTTGCCGTGGACCTGCTCAACGGCCGTCCCACCGAAATAGATTTCATGAACGGGAAAATAGTGGAGTACGGAAGAAAGCATTACATCCGCACCTCTCTCAATCTCACTTTCACAAACATGGTTAAAGCCATGTCGCATAAAAACTATTCGGGACTTGTTCAAACGGCAAAAAGCGCAGTCAGCACAGGCGGGAACGGCCGCATGGAAAAGCATGAAGGCGGTAAAACCTTTCTCGGCGTGGACCTCGGCTCTGCTTATACCAAATTCAGCCTCATAGGAGAAAACGGGAAAGTTCTTTTCCAGACAGCGCTGAAAACATTAAACAGGGATAAAATTTCCGTCAGGCACGTGCTTGAAGCACTGAAGAAAGAATATTCCATCTCCGGCATCTGCGCAACAGGATACGGCAGGAAACATTTCCCTGATGCCGGCACCGTAAAAACGGAACTGAACTGCGCAGCACTCGGTGTTTCAAAATATTTCCCGGGCGCAAAAAATATCATTGACATCGGAGGAGAAGACATTAAAGTGATAAAGTGCAACGCAGAGGGACACATAGAGAATTTTTACCTTAACGACAAATGTGCGGCCGGGACAGGATCCTTCATCACCGAGGTGGCCGAACGGGCCGGCATCTCCATCAGCGACATGAGCGGACTGGCTTCCAAATCAGCTTTCGGAAAAGAGCTTAACAGTTTCTGTACAGTGTTTGCAAAAACAGAAATCATGAGCTGGCTTTTTGAAGGCCTCCCTGTGGAAGATATTGCAAGAGGTATTTATCTTTCCATTATTAACCGTGTTTCCAAGCTCAGGGTTGACGCACAGCTTCCCGTATACCTCATAGGAGGCGTTATTGCACACCATCCCTACCTCAAAGACCTTCTCCGCAGCAAGTACAGCCGCGACACAGAGATCATACAAAACCCGCAGTACGTGGTATCCCTCGGGGCTGCCATGTATGCAAAGGAGGAAGCTTATTCTTCTACATCCCCCAAAAAACATGAAAGGGTTTCATGACAATAAAAAAGGAACAGGTATTGTCTTCGACGACATTTTTCTAATCAGCGGAGCCCGCACTCCTTTTGGAAAATACTGTGGAAGCCTTTCGCGTATTTCCCCGACAGATCTTGGGATTCACTCATCCATAGCCGCACTGGAGAAGGCCGGTATAAAGGCTGAAGAAACAGACCAGGTAATCGCCGCCAATATCGGGCAAAGTTCCTGTGATGCCTATTTTCTCCCGAGACATATCAGTCTTTATTCAGGAATACCGCAAAGTGTTCCGGCTCTCATGGTCCAGAGGATCTGCGGATCAGGGCTGGAAACTATTATCACTGCAGGGGAGCAGATTACACTTGGGAAGGCCGGAACCATCTTATGCACGGGAACAGAAAACATGTCGCTATCACCTACGGTGAGTTTCGGGAACCGCATGGGCTACCACCTCGGAAAACCTTTGTTCCATGATATGCTCTGGGAAGCACTTACCGACACTGCCGCAGGCTGCCCCATGGGATACACTGCCGAAAACATAGCAAAGAAATATAAGATTACCAGAAAGGAAGCCGATGAATTTGCCTGCCTCTCGTTCGAACGCACCATAGCCGCCGCCAACCGGGGATTTTTCAATGATGAAATTTCTCCCGTAATACCAAAGGTTTTTTATGCAGAGAGCCTGGAGAAAAGAGAAATAACACTGCCGGGAGGAATCACCTCTGTATCTTCCGATGAACATGTCAGGCCATCAGGGATCGATGCGCTCTCAAAACTTCCCCCCGTATTCAGCAAAGTGGGGATTCTCACTGCCGGAAATTCCAGCGGGGTAGTTGACGGGTCGGCTTCTGCAGTTGTTGCACACAGGGATACAATCAGTGCGAAAAAACTGAAGTACCTCTCAAGGGTGGCCGCAGGAGTAAGCTGCGGAACAAATCCTAAAGAAATGGGGCTGAGTCCCGTTCCTGCCATCAGGCTTCTGCTTGAAGCGACCGGGTTAAAAATAAGTGATATCGGCCTGTTTGAAATCAATGAAGCTTTTTCAGCTCAGCTGATAGGGTGTGAACGCGAACTCGGAATAGACAGGGCAAAACTGAATGTTAACGGAGGAGCCATTGCCATAGGCCACCCGCTTGCGGCCACGGGAGTCAGGCTTGCTGTAACGCTTTCAAGGGAAATGAAAATCAGGAAGGTAAAATACGGGATTGCTTCCATATGTATAGGCGGCGGACAAGGAACAGCGTTATTGCTGGAGAATATGGAAAATACATGAAGAAGGCAGAAAGAGATCATTTCAGGATTTTGCCTGAATGCCCTTTTTACGGGAGCCTTCATAGATTTCAAACCTGAGAAACCTGCACTCAAGCGGCCCGTTGAAAAGATGAATCTTTCTTGAAGGCTTCAGACCTATATGCTTCAGGGCTTCAAGCGCAGAAGATATAATCCATACATCCCGTCCCCGGTGTTTTGACTTCATGGTATCCCCTATCGTTGAATAAAAATCATGGAGTCCTTCCACGGAAAGGCGTTCCCCGTAAGGAGGATTGAACATGAGCACCCCTCCCGGATGTTCAGGGATAAATTCTTCGAAAGGACTGTTGCAGAGATCTATCTTTCCTTCAAATCCCGCCCTGCGGATGTTTTCTTGCGCAGCCTGCACGGCTTCTTTTGAAATATCGGAACCTGTGACCGGAACAGGCATATTCTCAACACGTGAGGCAGAAGCTTCATTCTTCACATCCTTCCATAATGTATCTTCCATCGGAAGGAATTTTTTCCAGCGTTCAAACCCGAACCCGGGCCGGTAAAAACCTGCAGGCGTTTTCGTTGCAAGCATCGCCGCCTCAATAAGCAATGTCCCGGAACCGCACATGGGGTCAGTGAAAGGAGAGTCTCCCCTCCACCCGCTGAGTGCAATCATCCCCGCGGCAAGCACTTCATTCAGGGGGGCCGTGAGGGCTTCTGTGCGGTAGCCTCTTTTGTTAAGCAGATCTCCGGAACTGTCAATGGAAACGGTGCAGATGTCCCTGCTTATTTTAAGATTTATCTGCAGGTCGGGATTGGCTGTATCCACCGAAGGCCGCCTGCCGGAATATTTCCTGAAGCGGTCTGCGATGGCATCCTTGGCTTTCAGGGCTGCGTACTTTGAATGAGATATCCCGGAATTGGAAATATTGGCATCTATTGCGAAGGTCTGGTCCGGCGAAAAGAAATTCTCCCATTCAATCTTATGTATTTCCCTGTAAAGCCTTCCTTCGTCCGGAGCATGAAACTCCGCTATGGGAACCAGTATCCTCAAGGCCGTACGGCAGGAGTAATTTGAAAGATACATCAGGTGTTTGTCTCCGCTGAAGCTTACTGCACGCAAAAGCACCTTAACATCTTCAGCTCCGAGGGTTTTCAGCTCCGAGGCAAGAACTTCTTCAAGTCCTGAAAAAGTCTTGGCCACCATGGTAATTTTTTCAGCCGGCATATCCCCTATGTTTTCCCGAGCCAGCCTTTACGGTAAAATATGTAAAGCTGCACGCACACAATCAGCGCCATCACAACCATCACGGAAAAATAGCCGTAGGGTGAATATAATTCCGGCATGCTTAACGGCATTGCCTCTCCCGTAACAGGGTTTGTTCTCTGGAAATTCATCCCGTAAATTCCAACGATGAAAGTGAGCGGTATAAACAAAGTAGATATCACGGCAAGCACCTTCATAATCTGGTTCATCCGGTTATTCACGCTCGAAAGATAAATATCCATAAGACTCGACGTTACCTCCCGGAAGCTTTCCACTATATCCATTACCTGTATGCTGTGGTCGTATGCATCCTTGATAAAAAGGCGGGTGCTCTCCGTAATGAGCGGGGTATTGGTTCTCAGGAGATCGGTAATCTTATCTCTCTCCTGCCAGATGGTGCGCCTGATAATGATAAGCTCGCGCTTGGATTCCTGTATCTCGGACATGAACCTTCTTTTCGGAATATCGGAAAGAAGCTCATCCTCCAGCTCATCAAGATAGTCTCCGAATTTTTCCAGCAGGGGAAAAAAGAGGTCGAGGATGGCATCAATAATGGCATAGGCAAGGAAGTCAGGCTTGCTGCTCCTGATATAACCCTTTCCGTGTATCAGCCTTTCCTTCACGGGGTTGAGCATCTCATCATGGCGTTCCTGTATGCTGATGACATAGTTCTCTCCGAGGAAAACGGACACCTGCTCATTGAACATCTCCCCTGCACTGTTCTGGTAGAGCATCCTTGAAACGATGAAGAGATGTTTGGCATGTTCTTCAAGTTTGGGGCGCTGGTATACATTCACGATATCCCCCAGCACCAGCCGGTGAATCGAAAAATATTCCGCAAGTCCTTCGAGAAACTGTTTGTCGCCGATACCTCTTATTGAAACCCAGTGATAAAGGTGTTTGAATTCTGAGAAATGAGACTTAAGTTCTTCAATACCTCCTAAGTTTTTTTCAATCACACCGTTTTTATCATATGAATATACCACCACTTTCGGAGGAAGTGCATCTTCCGGCATGATGAAGGTGCCTGGAACAGAGCCCGGAGGCGGTGTCCGTTTTAACCTGCTGGTACGGGGATTGAGTTCCATGAATACCGTGATAAGCAAACAAAGGTAATTAATTACTCTGCCCGTAAAAATTCAGTTCACCCGGGGAATTCCGCATTATTTAAACGCTGAACAGCCCCCGGTCCTTCTCAGGAAAACAGGTCCAAAAGTGTGACTTAAAGCCTGCCCGATCCCTTTCCCCGGAATTTTTAGTTTTCACCTCTTGCATTATGCCCGATTATATTATATTTGTGAACTTTATAAAGAAACACAAGGTATGTACAATAACAGTATGAGGGCAGTAAAAATTGCCGGGAGTGCCGCAATTCTCTCCATGACTTGCCTTTTTATCGCTTCATGTTCTTCGAAAAAAGAAAAGGACCCGGGAGAAGTCATAGTGCACAACCTTTCCGACCCGGATATGCTGAATCCTATTAATTACCAGTCGGCCGACGCCGGATACATCCTCAGCCACATGTATATAGGACTTCTGGGGATTGACTTCAGAACGCTGCAACTGGTTCCCATCCTAGCCGAAAGCAGGCCCGTGATAGAAAAAACCCCCGAGGGCGGCATGAAAATCACTTACCGCATCCGCGACGAGGCAACCTGGGACGACGGAAGCCCCATTACCGCCAAGGATGTGGAGTTCACCCTCAAAGTCATTAAATGCCCCAAGGTAGATAACCAGAACAACAAGCCCTATTACGAATTTATCCGGAAGATGCTTTTCTATGAAGACCCCAAAGACACAAGGAAATTCACGTTCCTCTGCAAAGATGTTTACATTCTTGCAGAAATTTCCAGCGGGGACCTCTCCGTGCTCCAGCGCAAGATCTACGACCCTAAAAACCTGCTCGGCGATTTCAGCATTGAGCAGCTCACTGACAGCGCATCCCAGATAACTGAGAATCCCAAAATAACCGAGTTTGCAAAAGATTTCAACTCCGAAAAGTACCAGCGCGAAAAAGGGTTTATTGCAGGGGCCGGAGCTTATGAATTTGTAGAATGGCAAACCGGACAGAAGATTGTAATAAAACGCAAGGATAAATGGTGGGGCGATAACGTAAAGAACAACAGGAACATCTACTTTGAAAACCATGCGCCCAAACTTATCTACCAGACCATCAACGACCAGACAACAGCGCTGGTAGCATTGAAAGCCGGGAACATTGATGTGATGCACGGTATCAAGTCCAAGGACTTTGTGGAGCTTGACAAATCAGAAAAGTTCAAGACCAATTTCAATCCTTACTCTCCCCCTATGCTTGCATACAGCTACCTCGGCATTAACACCAGGCTGCCCAAGTTTTCGGACAAGAAGGTAAGGCAGGCGCTGGCCCACCTCGTGGATGTGGATAAAATCATACAGAAGATACAGTACGGGCTGGCCGTAAGAACGGTAGGCCCGATCCTTCCCTCGGACAAAAAAGAATACAATACCGATCTTTCGCCCTACACGTTTGATACAGAACTTGCAAAGAAGTTGCTCACGGAGGCCGGGTGGAAAGATTCCAACGGGGACGGGGTTCTTGATAAGATGATTGACGGAAAGCTGGAAAATTTTACCATTGACTTCTCCTATAACGCAGGTAATGACGAGAGAAAAGCCGTGATACTGATGTTCCAGGAAGAAGCCCGCAAGGTGGGTATACAGGTTAACGTGATGGCGCAGGAGTGGTCGAAATACCTTGACAACCAGAAGAATCATAAGTTTGAAATGTTTTACGGATCCTGGATCCACTCTCCCAGCCCCTCGGACCATAAACAGATATTCCATACCGAATCATACAACGGGGGCTCGAATTATGTGGGCTTCGGAAACCCTTCATCCGATGCGCTTATTGACTCCATAAGAGTTGAACTGGATGAAGAGAGGCGTGCAGCCATGAACAAGCGCTTCCAGGCTATGCTTTACGAAGAGGTTCCTTACATATTCATGACCTGCCCGAAAGAAAAGATTGCCATTCACAAGCGCTTCACCAATGCAGAAGTTTATGAAATGCGGCCGGGATACTGGGAGTCCGGGTTCAAAGCGTCTGAAAAATATTAAGCCCGTAAACCCGAATGCTTAAATATATTTTAAAAAGGGTACTGATTTTCGTTCCTACTCTTTTTGCCATCTCCCTGCTTACCTTCATCATCAGCCTCAACGCACCCGGCGATCCCGTTGACATGATGCTGAACCAGAGCAACAGCGGCCAGGGGCAGTCGGCACAGAAGCTCGCTACGGAAAAAGCATACATAAGCCTCAAACATAAGCTCGGGCTTGATCTCCCCATTTTTTACTTTTCTTTTTCAAATGCCTCTCTTCCGGACACCATGTACCGTATCGTCAAGGCCCAGCACCGTTACGCGCTGGAACGCATGTGCGACGAGTACGGGAACTGGGAATCTATTTCCGCATACTACCTTACTGTGAGGAACCTTGACATGAGCCTTTACTCGGTGCCCAAAGATTCGTCCATTGCCCTCGACCTGCAGCGGTCGAAAGATTTTGCCGCTTCCCTGCTTGAAACGTACGACCAGCTTAAAACAAATGTCATCCTGTCTAACCTCGAATATATCTTCTCCAATACTCCCGCATTTGCCTCCCTTAATGTTTATCTCCAGGCTGCCAGATCATCTTACGAAGAGATACAGAAAAACAAAAGCAGTTACAGGAAATACATTCCGAGGCTGCAGTTTTACGGGTTCAACAACCAGTACCATAACTGGATTGTAAATTTCATCCATGGTGACTTCGGAATTTCATACCAGGACAAGCGGCCTGTAGCTTCCGTAATATGGGATGCCGTCCGCTGGACCATGCTCATCAGCTCGCTTTCAATCCTGCTTTCCTATATTGTTTCCATCCCGGTGGGAGTTAAATCGGCTGTAAAAAAAGGCACCCGTTCCGACAGGGTTACGACCACCGGACTGTTCATGCTGTACTCCATGCCTCCCTTCTGGATTGCAACCATGCTGATCATGTTTTTCTGCGGGGGCGATTACTTTGACTGGTTCCCCGCCTTCGGGCTCGGCACCTTGCCGGATGATGCGCCCCTCATGCAGCGCCTCACGGATACTTCCTACCACCTCATACTTCCCCTGTTCTGCTGGACCTATACCTCTTTTGCCTTTTTATCAAGACAGATGCGGGGGGGCGTACTGAATGTGATCGGGCAGGATTATATACGTACAGCAAGAGCCAAAGGTGTTCCCGAGAAGCAGGTTGTATGGAGGCACGCATTCAGGAATTCACTGCTGCCCATTATCACCATGTTTGCAAACATCTTCCCGCTGGTCATCTCCGGCTCATTTATAATTGAATGGATTTTCTCCATCCCGGGAATGGGAAAGATTACCCTCGAAGCCCTTATTGCAAGAAACTATCCCATCGTCTTTACGGAGATGATGTTTGCAGCAATTCTTACCCTCATCGGCACACTGGTTGCAGATATATTATATGCGGCAGTGGACCCGAGAATCTCCTTTTCAGGAAAAAGCGTATGAATGAAGTAACCGATAAAAGAGCACCTTCCGACGAAAGCTTCTGGAGCAATGTAAAGAAGCACTTCAGGAAAAACCGCGTGGCGGTATATTCGCTGAGAGGCATTTACATGCTTGTGATTCTCGCCCTCATAGCAGATTTTATCGCCAATGAGAAGCCTCTTATTGCCAGATACAAGGGAGAAACCTACTTCCCTGTGCTGAAAGGATACGCTGTTGATATGGGATTGAGCGAATGGCCGAAAGACTTCCAGAACATACAGTGGAAAGACCTGAAGTTTGACTTTGCCATTTTTCCACCGGTACCCTATCTTCCGAAAAATATAGACTACAATAATTCCCAGTCCGTAGGGCCTTTTGAGTCACAGGATGTAAAATCCTGGAGATGGAGGCACTGGCTGGGAACGGATGAGCTGGGGCATGATGTGACGGCAGGGATGATCCACGGCACAAGGATTGCTCTTACTGTGGGACTGGTTTCCATGAGCATTGCCTCTGTTATCGGGATTTTCCTGGGGGCAATGGCAGGTTATTATGGCGACACCCGCCTGAAGATGTCAAGGGGCAGGATCATTCTCAACTGCATCTTCCTTATCATGGGAATATTCTACAGCTTTGGTTCCAGGTCTTACCTGCTGGGAGATGCACTGACCACTTCCCTCGGCAGTTTCTTCTTTGAGATGTTCATCAGCCTGCTTATCCTGTCATGCTTCATGTTTGCTGCACGCCTTCTTTCGGGGCTGCTGAACAGGCTTCCGTATTTCGCTAAAAAGATAAGCGTACCGGTGGATATTATTGTTTCGCGCTCCATTGAGATCATGGTTTCCATTCCGACCATGTTCCTGATCATCTCCATAGCAGCCATTGTAAGCAAGCCATCCATATACATTACCATGGTAATCATAGGGCTTACTTCATGGACGGGCATAGCAAGGTTTATAAGAGCTGAACTTCTGCGTGTGAGGAACCTCGAATATATCGAAGCAGCGCATGCGCTGGGATATACAGAAAAAAGAACCCTTCTGCGGCATGCCATACCCAACGCATTGTCGCCAGTGCTTATCTCTATCGCCTTCGGGATTGCCAGCGCCATACTTGTGGAGTCAAGCCTTTCGTTTATCGGTATCGGCGTCCCTCCTGAGACCATGACATGGGGATCCCTCCTCGCAGCGGCACGGGTAAGTTCATCTGCATGGTGGCTCGCCGTGTTCCCCGGATTTGCAATCTTTATTACCGTTACGCTATGCAACCTCGTGGGAGAAGGGCTTACAGATGCTCTTGACCCCAGGCTGAGAAAATAAGCTAATGCTGAGAAAACTTTTTTTAGCGCTCCCCCTTCTCTCATCCCCCCTGCTTTCCCCTGCACAGAAAAATGATTTCCAGTTCTGGCAGCTTGCCGAAACCGAAGTCGAAATGAATAAATATCTTCTCGGGCATTTTACCTGGCAATCAAGGTTCACCGATAATGCCGGCACTTTTTCCTACTACTACTTAGACGGGGGTATTACGTTTCATCTTGACAAAAACCTCCGTTTCTCTGCGGATTATATCCTTGTAGAGAAAAAGAGAACTGACGAGACCTTCAGCACCAGGCACCAGTATAACCTGTTTCTCACCTACAGGAAAAAGGCAGGCCGATTCATTTTTTTCGACCGGGTTCTGAACGAGGGGCAGTTCCAGGATTATTATTCTTCCCTCGAAGGGAAATACCTTAAGGATTTTTACCTCAGGAATAAATTCACGTGCAGGTATAAACTTGAAAAGAAAATACTCCCTTTCCTGGCGGACGAAGTTTATTACCGCCTGGACGGGGGCGATCCTTCGTATCATACCTTCACAAGAAACAGGTTTTATGCCGGATGCATTTACAACATCAATTCCATTGACCAGTTGGAGCTTTTTTATTTAATGGAAACTAATTTCGGCGCACCACTCCCGCAGAACAATTATGTGGTGGGAGTTTCTTTTTCTCATAATTTCTTCCAGTAAAACAAGCAGGGGGACGGACGTCCTCTTGCTACCGCGGGTACTCAATACGGGCGTGATAGATGCTTGAAAGCATTTTTTTAAAAATTTTCTTCGCCGTATTAATATTCCTGAAGGTGATATTGCTGTTGATAAACTGGTTTTGCCAGACCTGCTGGTCTATCACATTTTCGACGAGGGCATTAATACTTTCCTCGTTATGGTGCTTAAGGCTGCGTGAAGCGGCTTCCACGGTATCCGCCATCATCAGCACAGCCGTTTCCCTGGAAAAAGGCAAAGGACCCGGGTATTTGAATTTCTCCTCATCCGAAACCTTGTCAGGAAAGTTTTTCAGGTAGGAGTGGTAAAAATACTGCACCGTAGTGGTTCCGTGGTGTGTTCTTATAAAATCAATAACCTGCTCGGGGAGTTTGTGCTTTTTTGCTGTTTCCACCCCGCGTATCACGTGGCTGATAATAATCGCGGCACTTTCTTCGAAAGAAAGATCATCATGGGGATTCACCGAGGTTACCTGGTTTTCTATAAAGTACAGGGGCATTTCCATCTTGCCGATATCGTGATGAAGGGCGCCGGCTCTTACCATGAGCGAATTGCCGCCAACCTCCCTGATTACAGCCTCTGCCAGATTGGCCACCTGCAGTGAATGCTGGAATGTTCCCGGAGCCTTAAGAGCAAGTTCCCGGAGAAGGGGCGTGTTTGAGTCAGAGAGCTCCATGAGGGAGATGTCGGAAATAAAGCCAAACAGTTTCTCTGCTATGAAAATAAGAGGGTATGCAAAAAGCGTGAGAAGGGCATTGCCTGCAAACCACTTCATCGAAGCCCAGCTGATGTCGCTGAATGCCCCTTCGTGGATGAGCGAAATACCGGTGTATGTTACGGCATAAGCAATCATAATATAAAGAGAGGCAATGAAAAACTGTGCCCTGTTGCGCATATTCACTATGCTGAAGATGGCTATCATACCCACTACAGTCTGCATAAACATGAACTCGTACCCATTCGGAGAAAGGAAACCGGCGATAAGGATTATCACAATATGGGTGAACAGGGCAAGACGCGTGTCGAAGAGGGAACGCACCATTACGGGCACTATACAGAAAGGAACCAGGTAAAGGCTGAACAGGTTAGCTTTCACGGCCCATGTGTATACAAAAACCATGAGGAAGATGAGGAGGAAAATAAAGGAGATTTTTTTGTTATCCGAATACACGTCTTTCCTGAAAAGGGAAAGGAATACCACCAGCACCAGTACAGAGGAAAGCACTATGAGAAAATAACCTGCCCTCACATAATAATTGCCCTGCATTCCCTCCCGGCTGATGTATTCATCCTTAAAGGAAACGAGTACCTTGTATTTTTCGTCATCCACGAGCTGGCCTCTTGATATAATAATATCGCCCTCTTTAACGAGTCCGCGGACGGAAGATATGTCTTCGATCGCCTGCTTCTCCATGCGGAGGGAGAGCGCTTCGTCGTAAAAAACATTCTCGGTAACAAGGGATTCGATAAGCGGGAAAAGCAGTGCAGTGTCCGCACGTGAAGGAACTTTAGCACGGATATAATCCATGGCTGTTGCAACCGTCAGGAGGTCATCCATCTGGGATTCTTCTGCAACATTATCCCGGAGGAGTGAGATCCCATAATCACCCGGCATATTCTCAAATGGGAGAGGTATACGGGCAATACCTTTATTAAAAAGTCCGGTAAGGAGTTCTGTCCCTGTCTTAATCTGGTATAGCTTCTCTGCTTCCAGTTTTTTTCTTTTCCGATCGCTGACCCTTTCGCCGGAAGCTTTGAGATCCTGCCACCTGACGTTAAACTGTACAGCAAACTCTTGTATTTTTTTATCCAGGACAGCATCATTCATCCTGAAACAGGGGTGAGTGCTTTTCAGGACTTCCTGATTTTCAGCTTCAATCTCATCCCTGCTTTTGTTCACCGGGAAATCAAACGGGGCAGTAAGGTTATCAGATAACCAGACCTTTCCCTTCTGTATTTCGTACTTAAAACGTGCTTCGCCCGGAAGGAGGTACATGATGGCGAAAACACAGGCGGCCACAATAATAAACCTGATGATCTGACCGTGTATTCCGGCAAGGAGGATGAAAATTCTTTTCATGACAACGAAATAATAGGCGAAAATAGTGATTTTTCAGGGGCTGCGGGGAGGGGAATTGCGAGAGGCTTACCCCCTTGCTGCTTCCGGGCTCCCGGAAAGTACTGACAGCATTTCCTTAAACTGCTCAACCAGCACGGCGTATGTGCTCAGGGATCCCAGGTCGCATTTTTCAGTGATTTCAGTGCCAACGTACATCAGTTTATCGTTTGCAAACTTGGTATACATGAAAATATCTTTTTTAATGTTGAATTTTTCTTTGGTGTCAATAATTTCAGTCCGTGTGTCAATAACCAGCGGAGAAAGATTAAGGAACTCATTAGGAACTTTAAAGTCCTTCATCAGCAGCACGGAGTGGCTGTCGGCAAAGATATCATGCTGTATTTCCGAAGTTTTAAAATCCGAGTCAGAGCTGTTGAGCATGTCCATGACATGGTTAAACTTTGCGCCTTTATGCTTGCTTTTGAGGACTTTTATTTCGCGTATGGTAACGAGCTTGTATTTAACGATGAAGGATATCCCCTGTAGAATTAACGTGAGTTTATCTTCATACTCCACGCATCGTTTTTGTATTTCCTCATCGGTGAGATTAATCTGGTAATGGCCTATTTCATTACGTTCTGGGACCCAGAAGTCGAGCGCCTGGTAAAATTTGTTATTCAGAATTTCCTTCATCTCCGGCATAAAAGGCTCTATGGATAATTTCTCGAAAAGATTTCCGGTGGCACGTATAAGCCATGTAAAATTGCCGAGGGAGAGGATGCAGATGCGGTTCCTGAACTGCCCGGAGTATTCTTCAGGGATAATAATATTATTTTTTATTTTTTCTTCCCACAGTTGTGCAAGCATCACAAAACTCAGGAACTGCGTGGTTCTTTCAATTGTTTTAAAAAGCTGATCCAGGCGCCCCCTGTCCAGTTGCCGCATGGAACCGGAGAACAGCCTTCGCAGTTCCACTCCCACCGGCCATGGAAAATGCCTGGTGATGAGGTCTGCGAGTATCCTGGTATCCACCCCATCGCCCGGCTCGTCTTCGTCAGCAATAAGGTATTTTGCGAGGGCGGGTTTATGCCGCACCATTGCATCGAACACTTTTTTTACTAAATCTTCATTGACCTGCGCCATGCTGTGTTGGTTTTACCCTCACCCCTGCCCACTTCCCGAATGGGAGTTGGAAACCGGGCAAGTGTATCTCATTTTATTCTGAACTCGTTTTTTTCATTTTCCGTGAATTCTCTTATTGTTCCGAAACTTTTTGCACCTCTGACAAGCCTGATAACCTCAGCGGCGGTTACGGGATATAACTTAATCCCCATAGCGTTAGCAAGCATCACATATTTTCCATCGGGAGAAAATCCGGGATTAAAACCATGAAGTGTGACAATTTCTTTTTTGGAGCTTGTGATAACGTGTGATCTATCCGGATCAGTATAGTAAAGTACCTTATCCCCCTGCGGAGACACCGTGATATTATCATAGATAGCAAATCCCTCACTAAAGAATTTTTTTTCAGATCCTGACATCCATAGATTTTCCCATGACCAAAAATGAACATCCACGAGAAGGCCATCCATAAAAGAAGTTATTTTTCCGACGAGAGAATCTTTTTCGTATTGACAAACATGAATAAAGCGTATGCTTTTTCCGAATTCTGCGTAAAAACAAGGTCGTCTGTTCGCCATGGGCTCCATATAGTAGTTGTCCTGCTTTTCCGAATTAATTCCTGACAGCTCTTCACCAAGGAGGTTCCAGATTCTGACAGTGCTGTCGTCCGATGCGGTAATAACAAACATTCCATCAGGTGAGAACTTCACAGAGTTCACGGCAGCCCTGTGTCCTTTCAGGACACTTAACTTCCTGTAAGAAAAGGAATCCGGGAGAATTTTCCAGACAATAGCAGTTGAGTCAGCGGAGGCTGTAGCAAAGAATTTTCCTTTAGGTGAAAAATCAATTCCGTTAACTTTTTCTTTATGTCCTTTAATCTCAATAAAGGCAGTGTCCGCAGGAAGACCGGAGATCTCATATATTTTCGCTTTGCCTTCATGGGTGAGGATTCCTGCGTACCTGCTATCGGATGAAAAAACAGGTTCTTTTACACTTACCGCACTTCTATAGGATGAAACACTGGAGGTGAGAAGCTTTTTTCCGGTTGAGATATCCCACAAGGAAGCAATAGTTGAGAAAGCCCTATTTCTACCCCATGTCAGTGCGTACCTGTTGTCGGGGGATATTTTTCCGGAAAAGTTTACAGTTATGGAAGGGGGCAGGTTTTTATTTTCCTCCAGAGCTTTAAGTTCTTTGCCCGATGCATCGCAGACGAATGCCATTGTATCAGACAAGCGGAGAGTGAGGGATCCGTCACGGGAGAAGACAGCTGTGTTTGCATATCTTTCCTTCCGCAGGTTTAATTTCCAGATCCTCAGTATGCCCATATTGCCTGCAGTGATGGCATAGCAGTTATCCGCGGAAAGCCTGAAATCGTACAGTAGGGGTTCGCCGCCCACTGACAACTTTACAGCCTCCATTCCTTTTTCATCATAGACGTATGCAGTGTTATTATCAGCCACGGTAAGCCAATAACTTTTGTCGGGAGAGAATCCCGCAAAATTTCCTTTCCCGCGTACAAGGTAATCGCCCTTTACCGAATAAACATCCGTGAACTTCTCGTTGCCGGTGATAATCTTTTTGCTGTCGGCCGAAAACAGTACAAAACCGGGGCGATAAGGAACAGCAATATTTGTAACGGATTTCCCCGCTGTTTCCCTGATGCTGACCACGCTGTCTGCCGTGGTCAGCAGGTATCTTGAATCCGGAGAGATTGAATAG
>JAHEYN010000003.1:0-106913 GCA_023251555.1 Bacteroidota bacterium
ACAGGATATACAGGTAACGCTTCCCTACGGTTCGGATGACGGAGTGCTGGTAGTGGTAAGAGACCTTACGGGGAGGGAGGCCTTCAGCAAGGTGATGCCGCTTTCACAGAACAACAACTTCATCATTGCCAGGGACCTGCTGGGGCAGCTTACCGCAGGGGTGTATATTATCAATGCAAGTTCTGAAAACAAAGACTACAGCAAGAAACTGATAATCAATAAATGATCTACGATCTTTAAAAAAGGGAAAAGGGAGGATTGATAATCCTCCCTTTTCTTTATACAGTGCTTATTCCTCTCTTAGCTTTTAGCAAAAAATAAACAGTTTAGTAAAAAATTTATAAATTATGAGCTCTTTTAAAGCACTGTTAAAGCATAGACTCCCACGTTTTAGAAAAATTTATTTTAGAAATCAGGAATAATTATTTATTATTGCATAAAGTAAAATTGCCATAACATGACTGTTTATTACCCCCTCTCCCGAATTAATTTTGGCTTAAAAAAAATTACATTCCTGATTGCGGTATTAATTCCGCTCCTGTCGTTTTCCCAACCAACCTATGATCAGTCCAGTACAAAATCCGGAATGGGTGTTGGCAGCAATAGCTGGAGCCATACCTGCTCGGGATCGGACGGGCTTCTTGTAGTCGGGGCTACCAGCGAAAACAAATCTGTTACCTCTGTTACATATAACACTATTCCACTGACAAAAGGGTCTTCTGTTGTTGGCGGAGCCGCAATGGAGGTTTCATTCTGGTATCTTGTTAATCCTCCAACCGGTGCTCATACGGTAGTGGTAACCCAATCGGGCAATGCAGATTTATATTGTGGTGCTGTTTCTTTTAACGGGGTTGACCAGGGTACACCTTTGGGTACTTTCTCAACGGCCAAAGCCAACAGTAATGCTCCAAGTTTAAATGTTACAAGCACTGCAAGCGATCTGGCGTTTGCAATTCTTGGTACTATTGTCAGCAATCCTACACCGAATGCGAGCCAGACACAAACGCATGAAATAGGAAATACATTATATAATGCATCTTCTACTGCGCCGGGAGCAGCGAGCGTTACCATGTCCTATACCATGTCAAGCGAAGACTGGGTTCTTATTGGAGTTTCAATTCAGGCCGCCGCAGGGCTTCCTATACAGCTTGTTAATTTTAATGCAGTTCCTGCTAGAGAAAGCGTTGAGCTTTCCTGGAGCACGGCATCAGAAAAGAACAACGATTATTATACTGTTGAAAGAAGTGCTGAGGGTATGACTTATTCAGAAGTTGAAAAAGTTGACGGTGCCGGCAACAGCTCACACAATCTTTTCTATGATTATTTTGATTTCTCACCCCTGAAAGGCCTTTCCTATTACCGTCTTAAACAAACAGATTTTAATGGAGTTTCTACATATTCTTTTACCGTGTCAGTCAATATTGAACCTCAATTTGGCGAAACACTTTCTGTTTTTCCCAACCCGTCGAACGGGCAGGATGTGAGTATTTCAATTCCTGATGGGGAGCCTCAGAAAGATCCCATTCTGGTGGTTATCCGTGACCTTACAGGAAGGGAAGCTTTTATAAAGGTACTTCCAGTCTATGAGGATAATAACTTTGTAATCGCGAGAGATGTGCTGGAGGAGCTTAATCCCGGAGTGTATATAATCAGCGCGGCTTCTGCAAACGAAGTTTACAGCAAGAAACTTGTTATCAGCAAGTAAGGAGCCTCTCTCCCTACCTTAACAGCAGGACTTGTCCATAGCGGATTTGTTTCCCTTCGTTATTTTCCCATTGCAGCAGAAAACTGAACATTCCCGGGTTAGCATTTTTGCCATGTTCTTTTCCGTCCCATCCTGAATCCGTGCTTGAAGTAGCAAAAACTTCCTCTCCCCATCGGTTAAAAACGTGAAATGTGAATGTCCCTGAGCCGATTCCGCGTACATAGAGTACATCATTGATATTATCTCCGTTAGGAGAAAAAGCATTAGGGATGTAGGGGATATCTTCCTTGCAGGCAGCAAAGCCAATAGTGATAGTATCTCCCGCACTGCACAAACCATCATATATAGTTACCCAGTAAACTCCCTCATGATTCACTTTAACAATAGGTGTCGTTTCACCTGTTGACCACGCAAAAGACGAGCCGTTATTCCCCGCATCCAGTTGTAATGATTCACCTGAACAGACAGAGGTGTCTTTGCCCAGAGAGACTTCAGTAGTATGTACAAAAATTCTTACAGAATCCTTTACCGCACAGTCTGTGGTCAGATAATATGTCGTGGTCTGGGAGGGGGTCACGGTTATTGATGGTGTTGTGTCTCCCGTACTCCATGAATAAGAGGGGAGTCCGTTTACTGAAAGAGTCAGGGGTGTTCCCGAGCATATCAGGCTGTCTTTTCCGAGATCAAAGGATATATTCAGAACAGTGACCCTGACAGAATCTGTAAACGAGCAGCCGGAATAAAGATAATAAGTTGTTGACTGGGAGGGGCTGACGGTAATAGATGCTGAGGTATCTCCCGTGCTCCACAGGTAACCCGCAAGGCCACTGGCAGTAAGGATAGCTGTACCCCCCGGGCAAATGACAGTATCTCCGGGCATTGAAAACTGACTGGAGGAATAACAGTTTGTATTGGTCATCATTGAGACCGGGGAGGAAATCGTTAACGGGGATGCCGTAATTCCGATGGTATCCATATTCCCTGCGGGGGGTGTTGTTGTGATAAAACCTGTTGACCCGGAAGAAGATACTGGCGAAGATGTGGTGCAGCTGGTATTACAGGCTGTATTTGTTTTGATAAGGAACATACTGCTGGTGTTGGTGAACATCGAAATACTCTCCCCGAAAATAACATACTCTCCGATTGGGGTCTGGTATGCGGCATTTGCATATTCCCAGTCTGAGCCTCCAAAAGTTCTGTTCCATGCCATGTTACCGGCAGAATCAGTTTTCACGAGATACATATTCAGTGCACCCCCGAAACTGAAGGTATGCCCGCCGAGCAGATAGCCTCCGTCGCAGGTTGGGCTGAGGGAGACACAATAATCATCCTTGGTTCCTCCGTAGGTTTTTTCCCAGAGAATGTTTCCTGAAAGGTCAATCTTAAGCAGGTTAAAATCCGATGCATTGGAAAAGAAACCACCATTTCCCGCGAGGAGGTAGCCGCTACTGCCGGAGCTTATAACTTTATTGCAATAATTATCCTGTGAATCTCCATAAACCCTTTGCCACTGAACGTTTCCGACGGTATCAGTTTTCACACAATAAAAATCATAATCCCCCCCGGAAGAAATGCTTGCTGTATATCCTCCGCATATATATCCTCCGTCGGCAGACTGGATTACGGAAGACAGGGCGTCTTCATTGGTTCCCAGGATAAAAATCTTTTCCCACAAAGGGGTTCCAAGTGAATCAGTTTTTACCAGATATCCATCCCGGTCAAAACCACCGTTTGTATAAGTGTTTCCTGCAATGATAAATCCTCCATCTGTAGTTTGATAAACAGACTCAAAGCTGTCATAACTTGAGCCGCCGAATGTTTTGCTCCACTGCAGCATCCCGAGAGAGTCCAGTTTAATAAGATATGCATCATAAACACCTCCCCCGGTGCAGTACGATGAGGTCCTTCCGGTGAGGGCGTAACCCCCGTCGGCAGTTTGCACTATTGCATTGGCGACATCAGGGGAAAGTCCCCCGAATTTTCTTGAAAATACGACATTCCCGCTGGAGTTCAGCTTAACCACATGAATACTTTCATCAGGCTGAAAGCTGTCATAAGAACCAAGAAAGACGTAATTCCCATCGGAAGTAACAATGCCGCTTATATCATCATTCCTGTTAATTCCACCGTTAAACATTTTTTCCATTGTAACCTGCGCGGCAGATTGCCGGCCGGCAATCACGGAGAAGAAGATGAAAGCTGTGATGAAATATTTCGGGAAAGGCAGTGGAATCAGCATCTTAATCTGCTAGTCAGCGAAGGATGGAAAACCGCTGTGAGCTGTTGCCTGTGGGGGTGCTCAGCAGCAGGGAGTAGATGCCATTGGTAAGAGTGCCGACGTCAATGTTATCTGTGCAAGCCCCGTCCGTTGAGAGGCGGATTTCTTTTTTCAACACCAGATTTCCTGACACATCATAAATATTTACCGGTACTTTACCGGTATTCCCGGCATCATAAACAGAGAGGGAAATATTATTTCCGGCCTGGTTCAGGATGAGGGAAACTCCTGGCGGACGATTTTCGAAGATAGTGTATGAGATAAGAGAAGAATAAGATGCTTCCCCGTTAACTCCGGTACATTCGAGCCGGTAAAATATTATTCTGCCGGCACCACTCAGGTTATCATCTAGGAAAGCGTATTTTATTTCTGAAACGGAGTTGCCTGCACCGTTCACTTTGCCAATGGATTCGAAGGTTTGCCCATCAACACTCCTTTGCACGGTAAAGTACTGATTATCAGTTTCGCTGTAAGTACCCCATTCGAGCAGGCAATTTTCATCCTGTTTTTTGCACTTCAGGTATGCCAGTCCGATAGGCAGGGCAGAAGGGCACATAACAGTATTGGTAACTACCTGGGTGGATTCTGTGAAGCCGCTGGTAACGGTATTGGCTGAAGGGACAGGGGAGGAAGATGATACCACGGAAGTAACGGTATTTTCAACAATTGATGCAGTAACGTCATTCACAGGGCGGGCGAGGGCCATCTCATTGCATCCTGCGATGCCGGCCGCATCGGTTTTCACCACTTCAATATTGGTAGCCGATGCCGCATTGGGTCCAAAGCTGGAGGTATATCCCGTAAACATATATCCTCCGTCGCTGGTCTGGTCAATAAACCAGCTTCTTTCGTCATTGGTATCTCCGTAATTACGGGACCACTGAACCGTGCCTGCCGCATCCAGTTTCACGAGCCCATAATCCCCGGCATTAAAACCGCCCCAGCCTTCTCCCGAGAACATATAACCTCCATCGGTGGTTTGGATGCCTGTGTATGCCTGGCTGAGGGTATTCCCGTATGTCTTTGCCCAGCTCACCACACCTTTGGAGGTAGTTTTCATCACAAACATTCTTTGTCCTACCCAACTCATGGAGTATCCGAATACAAGGAACTCGCCTGCAGCATTCTGGATAACAGAATATGCATAATCGCCCCCTGTTCCTCCATAAGCTTTCGCCCAACTTACTGTGCCTGAAGCATTTGTTTTAAGCAGAAAAACTTCCATACCTCCTGCTCCCGGCCAGTAGCTTGAGCTTACATATCCTGTTAACACATAACCGCCATCGGCAGTTTGTTTAAGGTCGTTACAGTAATCCTGGGAAAAGGATGAGCTGCTTCCGTATGTTTTTGCCCAGGACAGGGAGCCATCGGAAAGTGTTTTAATGAGGAACATATCTGTTCCACCGGATCCGTAGCTCGCCGTATTGCCTGCTATAGCAAAGCCGCCGTCGGTAGTTTGTACGAAAGAGTTCGGTGTTTCTCCCAGGGTTCCCCCGTATGCTTTTGCCCACTGGAGGGTTCCGTCCGAAGCCAGTTTTGTAACAAGAAAATCCGTTGATCCTGCAGCTCCCAGGTATGTTTGCCCGCAAAAAGCTATTGCTCCGCCTGCATTTTCAACGAGGCCTTTTGCTCCCCATTCCACGCCGGTTGAAGCATATGTTTTTGCCCATAACAGGCTTCCGTCCGATTTTAATTTAGCAAGCAAATAGGCTGATGAGCCAGTATAACTGCCTGAGTATCCAAATACAGCAAAGGTGCCATCATTCAGCTGGATCGAAGCTCTTCCCACTTCCTGCCCTGCATCGCCGAGAGCAACATGAAACTGCTGTGCCTGCAGAGCAGGCGATACAGCAATGGAAAAAAGACAAGAAAGCAGGATAAATTTGTTCATCCGTTAATTTTTTATGAATCTGCACTGACTTTGGCGGTTCCCGTCGTCGATCCTGAGAAAATACATTCCGGCGGAGAGATTACTCACATTGATTTTACCGGACAGAGTACCGCTTGCTGCATGTTGTTCCTGTTCGGATAATACATTGCCGGACAATCCGAGCACATAAATTTTCAATGTGGAATTTGCAGGAAGCGAGAGGTGGTAATCAACGAAATGCTCTGTTATTACAGAAGTAAGTCTTATGGAGAGAGAAGGACCTGCTTTTATTGAAATAGTGCGGGAGAAAGTTTCCCTGCCGTCATAATCTGATTGCCTGATCCTGTAATAAGTTATTCCGGTGAAAGGGTTAGTATCAATAAAGGAAAAGTTGCGGGAGAATGCAGTAACCGCAGGTATTTTCACCCTTCCTGCTTCTTCAAAGTCAATACCGTCAGCGCTTTTTTCAACAGCAAAATAATAATAATCATTTTCCTGAGAGGCAGACCAGTTCAGCATATTACCTTGCTCGGTGCTATGGCCGGTAAACGATAGAAAAGCAAGAGGGAGGGGTACCTGGCAGAGGATGCTCTGTGTAGATCCGGGAGAGGGATTACCTCCGAGGGCGGGGCTCCCCGTGGCGCCGCCTCCTGCCCCGGAGAGTGAAAGTGTCCCGGAAGACGGGAGGGGGACGGTCTCCGTCAGTGTACCGGTAACTTCATTACATCCGCTGGCCCCTGAGGCATTGGTCTTAAACACAAGGAAGTTGGATCCCACGCCTCCGGCTCCGAGGCTGCTGTTGCCGTTTACAAGAAATCCCCCGTCGGCAGTTTGTATTACTCCATAGCCTTCGTCCCAGTCGGTGCTTCCGGTTGCAGATGCCCACTGGACTGTTCCGGCGTTATCTGTTTTAAAAAGCAGGAAGTCAAACACTCCAAAGCCGAAGCTATAGGTATCTCCTGCGACGGCATAGCCACCGTCAGTAGTCTGGCACACACGCCTTGCATTTTCCTGGGTTCCGCCGAAGTAAGTTTTCATCCAGTCTATATTCCCGTTCGCATCCGTCTTCATAAGGAATGCTTCCGCTCCATAGTAGCCTGTCACCATATAACCTCCGCCCGAGGTGGTAATTATACCATAAGCTCTGTCATTGCTAAAAGGGTCTCCGTAGGTTTTAGTCCAGAGGAGAGTTCCGTTTGTAGAGACTTTTAAAATGTAGATATCTTCATTTAGTCCGGCGCCGGTATATCCTGCGATAACGAAGCCTCCGCTTACTTCTTTCACTTCATGTCCGTACTGGGTCCCCGTACTGTTGCCATAAGTTTTTGTCCATAGCAAAGTGCCGGAGGAGCTTACTTTCAGGAGGTACACATCCGTGGTGCCGCCGGTACCGAAGTTAGAGGTTTCGCCGACGAGGATAAAGCCACCGTCGGAAGTAAGCTGGCCATCCCATGCGACATCTGACAATACGCCCGTTACAGTGCCTCCATAGGTTTTAGCCCATTGCACTGTGCCATTGCTGCTTGTTTTAAAAAAGAGGACATCGCTGCCGCCGGCTCCGTAACCCATAGTATGTCCCCCGACGACATATACCCCGTCAGTAGTTTGCCTCACAAAGCGGGAATATTCGCTGGCAGTGCTGCCGTAGGTTTGTGACCACTGAAGATTTCCGTTCAAATCTATTTTCATCAGGTAAACCTCATCACTGTTTCCCCAGCTGGAGGTATTCCCTGTGATGATGTAACCGCCGTCGGTAGTAGGGCTTATGCTTTGCGCAATTTCCCCGCTGGTGCCGCCGTAGCTGATCTGGAAGGTTTGGGAATCAGCCCGGGATGCAGTGATTAAGAATACTATGGCAACAATGCCGGCATTAGGGAATCGCATACTCATATTATTCTTTTATAAATTTAACCTGGCTGCAACTATTTCCTTTTTCATTTATTTTCAGGAAATACATTCCCGGGCTGAGGCTGCGGGCAGGGAGGCTGTAACTATTGATGCCCATGGAGGCAATTGTCTTATCATGCATGAGAATTTTGCCCCGGATATCAGTCACTTCTATATTCAGTTCAGAATATTCGTCGGAAGCGACGACAAAGTTCAGGTCATTGACCACAGGCATGGGATAAATCTCTGCAGTCAGCTTTTTGCCGGATTCTGTATTCAGGCTGATAACATTTGAATAGACTGAAACTCCATCGTAATCTGTTTGCCTGAGACGGTAATAAGACATTCCGGGAGAGGGTCCGAACTCAATGAAACGGTAATGGTTTGTTGCAGAGGGTTGCTCTTTGCCTTTGACATTTCCGATTTCAGAGAAGTTAATCCCGTCAGTACTTTTCTCTATTGTGAAACGATCATTATTCACTTCGGATGCGGTAATCCATTCAAATACATTTTCATTGCCATTGTTTTTACCTGTAAATGAGAGAAGTCCGACAGGAAGGGTGACGGTAAATCTTGCGATATAATTCACATCGGGGCCTCCCGAGTTGAAGAAGAATCCGCCGGCATAGATTTCCGAGTTATATGCGGCAATAGTAAACACCCAGTTATTCAGGCCTGCCCCGAGGGTCCACCAGTTAGTGCCATCCCATTTTGCTATACGGGAGGCGGGATTACAGTTGACAGCGGTGAACCATCCGCCGATATATAGTTCGGAATTATAAACGGTAAGCGCTTCCACAAAATTATTGGTTCCTGTTCCGAGAGATGACCATGCACTGCCGTTCCATTTAGCAATGTAGTTGGCAGAAACAGCGTTTCCAAATGTTCCGGTGAATTGTCCGCCGGCATACAGGTCGGAGCCGTAAACATTAAGGACTTTCACAAAATTATTCAACCCGGGACCCACCATAGACCATGCAGCGCCATTCCATTTGGCGATATAATAAACAAAACTGCCGGCAGCCATGCTGAAAGAGCCGCCTGCGACGAGGTCTGTGCCGTAGGTGCAGATTGAATTTACGTTTCCGTTCACTCCTGCGCCCAGGGCGGCCCATGAAGTCCCATTCCAGCTTGCGATATAATTGGCTGGAACTCCGCCGGCATTGGTAAATGCTCCGCCCGCGTATATTTTACCGCTATAAAGTCCGAGGGACATCACATCTGCATTTGTACCTGAGCCCACGGATGACCATGTAGTCCCGTTCCACCTGGCGATATAATCTGCGGGGGCGCCTCCGAGAGTAGAGAAAGAGCCTCCGGCATACAGTTCCCCGTTATAAACACACAGGGCATTCACCGTATTATCAAAGGTATTTGAGCCGACGGCTGACCAGCTGGTGCCGTTCCATTTAGCGATATAGTTGGCAGAAACGCCACTTGCATTATTAAAGCATCCGCCCACATACAGTTCGGAGTTATAAACGGCTGTGGCAACCACTCCGCATGCATCCATTCCCGTAACCACGGGTCCCCAGGTAATAGATACGCTATTCACAGTGGGGGCGGTGTAGGAGGTTGTGAGAGATCCGAAATTCGTAACATCGTTTGTAATCCCGGTGATAGTCGCATTTCCGGCATTTCCGGAGCTCCTTGTAATACTTCCGGCGTTTGAGGAGCATGTATTCATGGCTGCGGCAGTGGCACGAATCTGCAGGCCCGTGATGGTTAAAATATCCGTAAGGGCATTTGGAGTTCCGTTGGTAGAAATAGTTACTGTAATATCATTGGTATTCCAGGTTGAGATTGAAGCGCCTGTAAGGTCAGGGCCGGAGATGGTGCAGGAGCCTGTTGCCGATTTAAACTCATAGTTCGAGGGGCATGTGAGTATAAGCGTGGTGTTTGTCTGGCTGGCTGCATAATCCGTAGAGACGCCTTCAGTTATAACAATATTGCCGAGGGTAGTCCAGGAGGCGTTGGTAAGATTGGTCCCGCCGGTGGCAGCGGTAACAGAAACGGCAGCCCTGACATCAGCGCCCGGGAAGGCAAATGCCAGCATAATTCCTGCAAGCAATCGGTATAAAATTTTATTCATGGGAAATGATTATTAATATATAAACAAATATAGACAGAGCTTTTGTTTTTGTAAATACCTTTTTAAAAATAAATGTAGAAGTCCAAATACATAAGATGTATCATAAAGTTTACAATATTGTTTATATTTGAGTTTATTTATAATATTTACTTATAAGTTCAATGAACAGAAAGGAACAGTTATTTCTTCTTATCAGCTCGATGGACAAGCAGGAAAAACGGTATTTCCGGCTGCATGCCCTGCAGCATGGGCAGAAGGGAGAGAAGCGTTACATGGATCTTTTCAATCTTATCTGCAAAATGAAAGAATACGACGAATCGCTTATCCGCCGGAAATTCAGGGGAGAGGCTTTCATAAAGCAGCTTCATGTGGCGAAACATTACCTGCAGAAAATTCTGCTGCGCAGCATGCATTCATACCACCTGGAAAATTCCGCTGACAGCAGGGTAAAGATGATGCTTCACCAGATCAGCATACTCTTTAACAAAGGGTTGTTTTCATTGTGCCTTGATCTCCTTGGCAAGGCAGGAAAGATTTGTGAGCAGACGGAGAATTTTTCAACCCTGGTGGAAGTGTATAACTGGAAAAGGAAAGTTCTGAATGCACTTCATTATGAAGGTATTCGGGGGAAGGAATTTACATTACTTCAGAGGCAGGTGGAGAAATCTGTTGTCCGCCTTCAGAATATGAATCGCTTTTCCTGGCACCACAGCGCCATTTATTTCAAAAAGATAAAACAGGAGCGCTTTATCAGAACCCGCAGGGAACTCAGGAAATTCCATGATGACATTTCCGTCATGGTTATGGATCCGTTTTTCAGCAATGAGAAGAATGCTTCGTCGGTTACGGCAAAAGCTTATTTCCACCACACCATGGGCCTATACCACTTCATGATTGAAGAGGCGGTAAAAGGAAAGCGGCATGCAACAAAAGCATACAGCCATTACAGCAAGCTTCTTGGCATACTGGAGAATGCCCCGGATCTCAGCCAGGAGCATTTTGACATTTATTTCTCCACGCTCAACAACATGGTGGTATCCTGTATCCGGCTGGGGAGGCACAGCGAGGCATTCGGATACACGGCACGCATCCGGGATCTGAAACCTGCACAGGGAGTTTTCAAGGTGCAGGTTTTTCTTACCTATTGTTCGGCTCAGTTGTATTTATACCTGGTTACCTCGCGTTTCAGGGAAGCGGAATCTCTTGTCAGGGAAATTGAAGAACAGATTGACCGGTTCGGGAAGCGGCTGAGCAGGCAGAATATTTTTTCCCTGTACTTCAACATTGCCCGGCTGTACTTTGAAAAAGAAGATTACAGGGCATCCCTTAACTACATCAACAAAATCCTGAATGATCCTTCGTGCCGTTCCCATCACGGGATTTACGTATTTTCCCGTATTATAGAGCTGCTCATTCATTACGAGCTGAGGAATAATGAAGTGCTTCCTTACCTTGTAAGGTCCCTGTACAGGTTCCTCAGGAGCAGGCAGCGCCTGTTCAGGTTTGAAATACTGCTCCTGACATACCTGAGAAAATTTCCCGGCATTCAGTCCGGGCAGCAACTCATACAGGTCTTTACACAGCTCGGCAGTGAACTGAAAAAACTCATGCAGGATCCTTTTGAAAGGCAGGTGCTTGAGTATTTCGACTTTGTTGCATGGGTGGAGAAAAAGAAAAAAGAAAAAAATGACAGATAGCCGGCGGCTTGTAATAAAAGTTTTATTTTTGGGACTGCAATTATTTTTATGCACAAAGAAGAACATTTCGAACAGCCGGATTTTGTAAGGGACATCATTATCGGCATGTCCGATGGCCTTACAGTACCTTTTGCGCTTGCGGCAGGGTTAAGCGGCGCAGTGAGCAGTAATGGTATCATAATTACTGCCGGGGTTGCGGAGATCATTGCAGGATCCATAGCGATGGGGCTGGGAGGATACCTTGCCGGAAGAACGGAGATTGAACATTACCGTTCGGAACTGGCGAGGGAATACAGGGAGATAAAAGAATTCAATGAAGTTGAGCGTCAGGAGGTGAGGGATGTGTTTGCACAATATGGTCTTTCGGAAAAGTCACAGGAGATGATAGTTGAGGAACTTGTAAAAGACGAGGACAAGTGGGTGGATTTTATGATGCGTTTTGAGCTTGGGCTGGAAAAGCCGGATGAAAAGCGTGCGAGCAAAAGTGCCTTCAACATTGGCATTGCATATATCGTGGGCGGCATTATTCCCCTGCTCGGATACGTGTTCAGTTCAACTCCTCATGCCGGCCTGCTCATCTCCTCGCTTATCACTGTTGCCTGCCTCTTTATTTTCGGATATCTCAAGAGCCGGGTAATCGGTCAGAATCCTTTTGCCGGGGCCCTGAAAACCTTGTTCATAGGAGTACTTGCCGCTGCCGCTGCTTATTCCATAGCAAGGATATTTTCCTGAAACTTAACCGGCGGTTTTTGTATTTTCTTTTACCACCTCCGCAAAAGGCCGGTTAGAGATTTTGCTTTCCAGCCAGTAAATGAAATCAAAATATTCCAGCGCCCTGCGCTCAAACCGGTCTTTTGAAATAGCGGTGAGCTCTTCTTTTAACTCCCTGAAAGCCATGACCAGCTCAGCATCAGAGGTGACACGCAAAAGTTTTTTCCCTATAAAACTGAGGATTATTGATTCCGATTTATAGAGGTGCCTGCTTTTATACAGGAAGCGGTAAGTGGATTTCACGAGGTAGTCGAGGGTGTCATAGTTTTTCAGCTGGAAGTGCGCAATGAGGTTCAGTATCCGTGCGTAGATGGGAACAATCTCTGCTGTGTTCCATGTAGTATTCAGGATTTTATTGAGCCATTGTATCGCCTTGCGGTTATCGTCTGCAAGCAGGTAAGCGTATGCCGTATAGTAATAAAGAAAAAGTTTGTGCGTATCGCTTATCTGTTTATCATATGCTGACAGTCCCTGTTCTATTGAGGGAACAAGGAGAACCGCCTTTTTGTAGTTCCCTGTATCGAGGTATACATTGAGCTCCGCCAGGTTGGACCGGATGAATATTTTGATATAATCGTGTCCGGACTTCAGCTTATATTTCGCCGGCAGTTCCCGGAGTTTTTTTACCTGTTCAAGGCACTCATTGTATTTTTTCAGGTAAATTGCTTTCAGCGCCAGGTTATGCAGCCCGACAGTATAGTCGTTGGGAGACTCCGCAATATGTTGAGGCCGGGATTCAATCAGGTCAACAAACTTTTTATCGAACTTATAACTGTTCAGGTAATCTCCTTTAATGAGGCAGTAAGTGCTGAATGCTTTATAGAAGAAAAATCTTGATTCATAGGTGAGAGCATTTTTTTCGCTGCGGAAAACAGGATTTTTAATAACAGCCTTGTGTGCCTGCAGGTCGGCAGATTTTCTTGCAGGGCCCTGGTTCATGATAATTTTATTGGCAAGATTCCGGGTAAGGGCGGTGTTTTTGTATAGGTTTATCACATTGGTTTCTTCGGAAAAAATTTCTTCCAGCCTGTTATCAGGAAGCTTCATTTCACCTGTCCCGATGCGGATCTCCCACGCCAGTATTTCCATGAGATAAATATGTTTTTCATGCCTGTAAGCAAATGCTTTGGCTGCGGCCAGCAGCTTCAGGCACTGGTCGTAAAGGGCTTTCCTGTAAAGTACTTCCACGTGGTGAAGCTGTTCTTTCAGCTTTGCGTCAGCAGAAGAGGAAATATGGAAAGAGTGGAGAGACTTCAGCACCAGCCTGTATAAATAATACTTGGCTTCGGCTATGTTTCCGCTGCCGGTTTCCGTTTTGAATAAGTGGCGGACTTCCTGCTCATTGTAATCCTGCATTCCGTCTATTATATTGAAAAGACTCACATAATTATTGCTCTGACGGATAACATGTTTTTTTGCAAATACTTTGAAATAGCGCTTTTCAGAAGGCTTCATGGATTTTATAAGAGGAAATAAATGGGTGTTTATTTTATTATCACTTTTCATCTTGCAATTATATAAAAGCTTTAATTTAATTAAAAAAAGACATTATATTTCATATATATTATATCAGATACTTCATCAAAAGTAAAAAAAAATTTTATAACCACACATCAGTTTGCTTCCTTTGAGTCCAATAACTGATGGGTGTAATAACACATATATACAACCGAACCAAATGAAAAAAACCACCACCTTCTCCGCCTTTATTCTCTGCACCTGGCTGTATACAGCAGCCGGTGTTCCTGCCGTATACAGGACTCCTGCTGACATGACATCTGTGCAGCATATCAATCCTGCTGAAATTCCTGACAGGGAAGAGCAGGCTTTTGCAAAACTAATTGCGGGACTTAACCGTTATCTTGTTTCTGTTAAGGAAGTTTATAGCCGGAAAGCCGCCCGGCCTTCTTCCGGGGTGCAGAAAAAAGATGTTGAAGAAACTCTCAAAAATCTCCCTGTGGCTTTCAGGAAAAACATGGGCCAGTGGGATGAAAAAATTCTCTACCGGAGCAGCGATGCCAATACCAATGTATATCTTATGAAAAATGGCCTGAGTTTTGGAAGCCGCAGGGAGGCCGGGAAGGAAAATGAAGGAGAGGCATCTTCACGAGAGGACAAGCACGAAACACTTGTATGGAATATGTATTTCATGAACACGAGTCCGGGAGTTGCCGTTGCCGGGGAAGGCATGCACGACAGCCGCTGCAATTATCTCAAAGGCAGCGACCCTTCGAAGCACGTTGTCAACGCTCCGGATTACGAGATGGTCAGTTACAGTCAGCTGTATTCCGGCATTGACCTCCGGTACTATAAGTCCCAAACAAAACTGAAATATGATTTTATCTTAGCCCCCCATGCTGAAGCGGGCTCAATAGCGCTTCAGTATGAAGGTATAAAAGGGCTGAACATCAATGCTTCCGGGCAGCTTGAGGTGAGCAATGAATGGGGTACTGTCATAGAAGAACGCCCATATTCATACCAGTTTGTTGAAGGGGTTAAAAAAGAAGTCAGGGTAGACTACAGGCTTATTGACAGGAACACCTTTGGTTTTACCACAGGAGAGAATTATGATCCTGCCTGTAAGCTGATAATCGACCCTATCACCCTTCAATGGGCTACCTGGGTAGGCTCTACGATCTTCAGCGGGGGAGATGATGGCTATCTCACCGACATGACGGTGGATGTAAACGGGAACATATACGGAACGGGTTTTTACCTTGACGGGTTTCCCACCATTGCCGGATCTTATGACACTTCATACAATGGGTTCGGCAGCGACAATGATGCCTATGTGTTTAAACTCAGTTCTGACGCAAAGACGCTCATCTATTCTACTTACATAGGAGGATGCAATGAGGACAGGGCTAACAGCATTGCCATCAGCAGCGGTGGCGAGGCATTTATTGGCGGATATACCAATTCCGGCAGCTGCGGGGTCACCAAGTTCCCTGCTGTCAATGCATTCCAGGGGACAGGCGGGGGAAGCAATGATGGCTTTGTCTCCAAGCTCAACGCATCGGGCACTGCGCTTGTTTATTCGTCATACATAGGGAACACAGGAAATGATTATGTGGACAGGCTTGCCGTGGGGGCGGGCGGGGAGGCCTATCTTGCGGGTCATACCAATTCTGCGAATTTTCCGGTTACAGGGGGGGCGTACGATACTTCTTTCAATTTTGCAGATGACATTTTCATAACGAAAGTTGCTGCAGGCGGTTCTTCGCTGTCGTATTCCACCTTTGTCGGAGGAACCAACTATGAAATTCCGTTCGGGATGTTTGTCAATACTTCGGGGGAGGTATATTTTACAGGTAACACTTCGTCCGGTTCAGGGGCTGCCAATCCGTATCCAACCACAGGCGGATCATACAAACCTACCTCCAATGCAATTGGCGGCTCCCCGGATGCTGTTGTTACCAAGTTAAATGCTGCCGGTTCTGCAATTGTGTTTTCCACTTTTCTCGGTGGCAGCGCTGCACTTGGAAACACAGGCTACGGCGTAGCCGTGAATTCCGCGGACGAAGTGCTTGTTACCGGGCAAACCACTGCCTCTGCGTTTCCGGTTACAGGGGGATCTTACGACACTTCCTATAACGGCAGCGGTGACATCTTTATCCTGAAACTAAATTCGGCAGCTTCTGGCCTGGTGTTTTCCACTTTCTTCGGAGGCACGAAAATTGAAGAGACGGCAAGTCTTTCAGTCGGCCTTACCGGGGATATCTATGTGCAGGGGAATACAAAATCCACCACCACCACCAATGATATTCCTATGACCGGCGGGTCATATGACAGCTCTTTCAACGCTTCAGCTTCCGCGCTTCCGAATTACGACACCTATATTGCGCATTTTAATTCTTCTGCAAGCACGCTGCTTTATTCAACCTATTACGGGGGTACCGGTAATGACTATTCTTTCAACGGCACTACGCCGCCGGCGATGAACATATATAACTGCGGAGGTGTTGAGCAGATGATAGGGGGGATTACCTCCCACTCTGACCCGCTTCCTGTTACGGCCGGCGTTTACCAGAATGTTAAAGGGAACGGAGGTGTTGACCAGCCTTATCTTTTTAAGCTTTCTGATGCAGGATGCACGCTGCCTATCAACCTGCTGTACTTTAATGCAAAGGCGGTACGCAATGAATATGTGCATGCGGAATGGTCCACCTCTTCCGAAACAAATAATGATTTCTTTACCATTGAACGCAGCGGGGACGGGGAACATTTTGAGTCCCTGGCAGAAGTACGGGGTAACGGTAACTCCGGCCTTATCAGAAGTTATTCATATAATGACATGAGTCCGCTGCAGGGGATATCTTATTACCGCCTTAAGCAGACTGATTATGACGGGAGAAACTTTTATGCGCCCAACACTGAACAGGTGAATATCAACCCCGCCGGAGAGGTGAAGGTCGTTGATATATTCCCCAATCCCGCCGGGGAAAACGTTACCATCTCCATGTTCATTCCCCATGAGATGCGCCGTGGTGTCCGTATATCTGTGAGCAGTGTGCTGGGGCAGGTGATAATGGAGTATGACATTACAGGGCTTCCGGCCGGCATATACAACCACCTTATCAATTCTGCCTCATGGAGCAGCGGGGTTTATTTTGTAACAGTTTCTTGCGGGCCAAAAAAGGACGTCCGGAAAATTGTTGTTCGGGAGAATAAATAAGAATCCGGTCGAACCCGTTCCGTTGTAACACAGCCTTGACTGCATTAATTTTGAAGCAGAGGGGAAAGGCCGGATCAAAGTCGCCAGGGAATAAAGAAGCTACTTCATGTAATTTTCCTGAAAAAAGGTGAGATACTCTGCTGAATTTTTCCGGCGGTAGAGTTTTGCATAATTACCTGCGGAGATGGTAAACTGCATGAGGGTTTCAGGCGCAAAAGCCCCGAATACTTCATTACTTTCCCGTATGCCGTAGAAATAATCCATGGCCTGCTGCCGGTTTGAAAAATCCTTAACGGAAATAAGCTGGGTATTTTTGTCGAAGGTGAGATTTTCAATCAGCAGATCTGCAGTGCTGTAGTACTTCCCGTTGTAATCGGAGATTTTCACTTTCAGTTTGTTGAGGTCGGTTTTCTCATCTGTAATTAATACCACATAAAAATGAGTGGTATCGGGGAGGAGGGAGAAGGGGTCGTTATTCCGGGAAGCAGAGTCGGGTTTGCCTGTGCTGCCTGAAGCAGCGATAAACGCAAGGATCTCCTTCGCCTGGTCCCTGACGGGATCGGCAGGATAATCCCTCGTTACATCATTCAGTGCGGCCTCAAAATATTTTACATCCTTTGTTTTTCCTATGGAGAGTGCGCGGAGGTAGGCAAACTTGGGCATGAGTTCATTTCCGGGATAGAGGGAGTCGGCTGCGGATTTTCTGCGGATAACATCTTCATATTGCTTATCGCGAAAGGCGTTAAAAGTTTCTTCGTAGAAACTACGGGCTTTCTCTTTGTTTGACTGGGCGTCTTTGAAAGCCCCCGGGTTTTTTATCAGCAGGCTGTATTCGCTCCCCGGGTAATTATTCAGCAGTATGTTCTTGTAATGCTCAGCCTTGTCTGTTTGCCCAAGGCCGGAGTATATCCGGTAGAGCTGGTAATAGCAGGGCAGCTTGTATTTATTATCGGGGAAACGTTTCAGCAGTTCTTCAATTGTCTTAGCCGCCTCCCGGTCATCATCGAGCTGTTCTTTATAGATACCGCCTATGGCATAGTAGGCATCAATTATTTTCTGGTTGGACAAATCCACCTGTGCAGGGGAGGAGGGAATATTTTTCAGGTATTTTTGTTTATCTTTTAGTGCGTCGAGGGAGGTATCTTCCTGTGCTGCTGAAGTGCTTTCATCCATAGATTCCGCAATCACAGACTCTTTGTTGCTTCTTCTCCAGTTATCTTCGAGGGGGCGGTTTCCCCATTTCTTTACGAACTCCGTTAGGCCCATACTCACGGTATTGGGATTATAAAAATACCAGGCTCCTCCAAACTGGTTCAGGGGCTGATTATTCTGGATCGGGGGTGTGCTTTTTGCTTTTTCTTCCGCTTCTCTCTTCTTCTGTTCCTGTTCGGATAAAGCTTTCTTAATGGCTTTGTCAATGGCTGCATCTCTTTCCTTGGGGCTCATACCTGCTATTTTCTGCAGGCTATCTTCGGCTTCAATGATATTCAGATTTCTGACAAGGCTTCCGAGCACTGATTTGCGTTCGAGAATTGTTTCATAATCGGGATAATCTTTTGTGAGGAGGGAGGCAGCACTGTCGTAATAAGTTTCTGCCAACTTATACCGGTGTTGTTCAAAGCAGATGTCTGCCAGTTCAAGGGATGAGAGGGCTTTCTGGTTGGTGTTGGTGATGCTGGACTGTATGGAAAGATTAAGATATTTTACGGCTTCTTCGGTATTTTTCTCCCTGCGGGCAAGGCCTGCGAGGGCATAGTATATCTGGTCAAGGTACTCTTTGTTCTTCTCATCTCTCCGCATTTTATCGAGCTCTTCCTTGATGGTTCTGCTGTCCTGCCCTTCCACGTCAAAAGAACGGGCCATGTTGATTTTTGCGTTGAAAGCCATCTCGTATGGCGGATTCATTTTGATGACCTGCTGGTAGTAAAAGGTAGACTTCCTGTGGTCGTTCTCGTACTGGTAAACCTGCGCGAGAATAAAGGTATAGCGTATCCTGTCGGATTTCTTCTTTGCAAACACTATAGCTTTGGTGAGGCAGTCTTCCGCTTTGATGTAATCTTTTTTCTGGAGATAGAAATCGGCTTGCACGGCAAAAAACGCTCCTTCCAGTTCCCCCGGGAATTTCTTGTCATTTTTCAGGAAGTCAATCAGGTTCTCTGCATCAAGCTGGTTTCCGAGGCGGGCATGCGTTTGTATCATCCATAGTATCGCCTGGTAGCGGATGGGGTCTTTTTTGTATTGGGAAGCGACGAACTGGAATGTTTCGAGGGCCTGGAATGTTTCATATTTATAGAACCGCGCTTTCCCGATCAGGAGCCAGCTGTCGTCAATCCACTTCACGGCACCCGGTATTTCGTTGCCGCTTTTTTCTTTGATGGTATGCCTTTCAATTACGAGGGAGAGCTTTTTGATTGCTTCATCCATCTGGGGGAATACCGATTTTGCTTTAGTCGCATCTGCATATTTAAAAACAGAAAGGATGCGGTCATATTTATCTTCATGAGCCTGTGCCAGCTTGTTTGCCCCGTCTTTAATTTTTTCTCTTGCATTAAAAAATCCGTTGTAATGCGAGGTGACATTATGGTAGCCGCGGGTTATAATGGTGTTTTTTTCTGTGGAGCAGGATGATAAAACAATCCCTGCGGGAAGGCAGAGCAAAAGAAATTTCATATAGCGCCTGTATACCAGCATAATACCTGCGGTGTTTCCAGAGAGGGAAGTTATAACTGAAAATACATATAAATAGTATACAACTCAGTGTCTGTCAAAGGTAGTTATTTTTGAGACCGGGTGCGGACGGCAGTAAAAACCTTTCCGTTTAATCTGCCTTCGCGTTCCACCTTCGCGTTCCGCTACGGCGGACAAGAAGGTCCGGGGCTGGCTGAAGGATTAATACCAATTTATATTTTTCTCATCCTGAGGCTTTTTGGGGTTATCTCAAGGTACTCATCATCCCTGATATACTCCATTGCTTCCTCGAGCGAGAAGCGGACTTTCGGTGTTATCTTCACGCTTTCATCTTTACCGGATGCCCTCATGTTTGAAAGCTTTTTCCCTTTGGTAACATTTACTTCCAGGTCGTTATATCTTGAGTTTTCTCCCACTACCTGTCCTTTATAGACCTGTTCCCCTGGATCAATGAAGAAACGCCCCCTGTCCTGCAGCCTGTCAATGGCGTATGCGAGGGCCTGTGCTGTTTCCATGGACACGAGAGATCCGTTCTGCTGGAGGTCAATAGCTCCTTTGTGAGGCTCATAGGAGCGGAACCGGTGTGTCATGATGGCTTCGCCGGCGGTAGAAGTGAGAATGTTGCTCCTCAGCCCTATCAATCCTCTTGAAGGAATATCGAATTCAAGGTGCATGAGATCGCTTTTAGGTTCCATCACGAGCAATTCTCCCTTGCGGTCGGAAACCAGTTCCACGACCCGCCCTGTGTATTCCTGCGGGACATCAATCACGAGCGTTTCAAAAGGTTCGCAGGTAATGCCGTTTATTTCTTTGAGGATCACTTTTGGTTTCCCGACCTGGAACTCATAGCCTTCTCTTCGCATGGTTTCGATGAGAACGGAGAGATGCAGCACTCCTCTTCCGTACACGGTGAATTTGCTTTCGGTGTCAGTGTCTTCGACACGGAGAGCAAGGTTCCTTTCAGTTTCTTTATAGAGGCGTTCTCTCAGGTGGCGTGATGTTACGAACTTTCCTTCTTTTCCGAAGAAAGGCGAAGTGTTTATGGTAAAGAGCATGCTCATGGTAGGTTCGTCCACCTGGATTCTTTCCATAGCTTCGGGAGTATTGAGGTCGGTGATGGTATCCCCGATATCAAAATCTTCGAGCCCCACTACGGCGCACAGGTCGCCGCTCCGGACTGCATTAACCTTTTCCCGGCTGAGGCCCACGAATACCAGGAGTTCTTTAATCCTTATTTTTGTTTGTATTCCTTCGCGCCGGCATAACAGGTAATCTTTGCCGGCATCAAGTACCCCGCGGTACACTCTGCCTATAGCGATACGTCCCACGAAGCTGGAGTAATCGAGCGTAGTGATTTGCATCTGCACGGGCCCTTCGTTGTCGGGGGCAGGGGGTATTACCTCAAGGATTGTATCGAGCAGAGGGACTATATTTTCGGTTCTTTGTTTCCAGTCTCTGCTCATCCATCCCTGCTTGGAGGAGCCGTAGATTGTCACAAAGTCCAGCTGGTCTTCCGTAGCACCGAGGTTAAACATCAGTTCAAAAACTTTTTCCTGCACCTCGTCGGGTTTGCAGTTTTCCTTATCTACCTTGTTAATAACTACAATAGGCTTAAGGCCGAGTTCCACAGCCTTATTCAGCACAAAGCGGGTTTGGGGCATAGGGCCTTCGAAAGCATCCACGAGAAGGAGTACACCGTCGGCCATTTTCAGGACACGCTCCACTTCTCCCCCGAAATCGGCATGCCCGGGGGTGTCAATAATATTAATTTTAACTCCCTTGTAGTTAACCGAAACATTTTTGGCCAGGATGGTGATGCCCCTTTCTCTTTCGAGATCGTTGTTATCGAGGATCAGTTCACCCATATCCTTGCGGGGATCGAGCGCTTCACACTCCTTGATGATTTTATCCACGAGGGTCGTTTTTCCGTGGTCCACATGGGCGATGATAGCGATATTACGGATGAGCTGCATAAGGTGTTTTTCAGAATGAGCCTGCAAAGGTAGAAATAGAAAGGGAAAGAAGATGCTTGCCCTTGCGTTGGCGGGATTTTGGAACATTCAATTGTCTGCCCCGCACTGGAACATTGGAGCCGGGTTTCGGTAACCCGATCAATTACTACGGGCTGAGAAAAATAAATGTGAAAGGGAAGGAGGGAGCGCACAAATGCATAATCATGTCAGGCAGCCGAAACTTTAAATAAGACTTTTGATTAGCCGATAAAAGACCTTATTCTTATTAGCCAAATTAATGCTCATATTAATGGGCCATGTCTTTTCATTGATCATTCTTTGAACCAGGTATCTTTTTTGATGAGGTTTCCAGAGTTTATCATAAACCATCTTATCGTATTGTTTCATAAATGAGGCCGAGAAATTATTCTCCTTAAAACATTTGGCAGCCTGCCACCCGGCATATCTGCCCGAAATTATTGCTTGTCCGATACCTTCTCCTGTGAGGGGATCTATCAATGAAGCAGCATCTCCGCAAAGCATAAAACGCTCTCCTGAAATAGTTACTTTACGCGAGCCCAAAGGAAGCCCATGCCCTTCTACAGGGCTGATTATTTCGGCATTTGCAAAACGCTCTTTTAATGCAGGTTCGCTTTCAATAATTTCTTTCATTTTGTCACGCAGGCTTAGTTTTCTTTTGGAAATGGAAGAAGATAACATCCCCAAGCCCACATTAGCCTGGTTATCGGGCAATGGAAATATCCAGAAATAACCAGGGAGAATATTTTTAAGAAAATGCAATTCGAAAGTTTTATCCGGAATCCCTTTAACATTTTTATAATATGCACGCACTGCACCGGAATGGTGTTTCAGGTCGACTTTATTATTACTTAGTTTTTTACTGATTATTCCATTTGCGCCATCACAGCCGATCACAAGCGATGCTTCCAATTCAAACCCATTGCCCTCAACTCTTACAACATGATTTTTTACAGAGACATTTTGAATTGTTGAGTTAAGAAACACTTTTACATTCGGAAGTTTTGCAACCTGCTCAAACAAAAAATTATCAAAATGCAGCCGTTTGCTTATAAAACCATTTTCAGAACAAGGGAAATCAAGAAACTTTTCGTTGGGAGCAACTATGCGGATAGTATTGACAGTTTCTTTTTCAGCGAACCCCCCCAGTTCTTTTACCAGCAAAGGATTTATTGTATTTAACACCTTTGGAACATAATTAGCTACCGCATCTCCACATGTTTTGTCACGGGGGAAAACAGCTTTTTCTATTAAAGCAACTTTTAATCCTGAGTTTCCCAGAGCCAAGGCACAAGTACTGCCAGCCGGGCCGGCACCACAGATCAGGATGTCGAAGATTTCAGCCATTAACTTTTATTGCCACTAACGTTTGGATTTAAATACACAAAACCGTAAAACCGCTGCAAAGATAATTTAAAGCATATATTTTTGAGATGGCTTCTAAAAACCTGGCTGTGTAAAGAGATTTATTATTCCTCTTTAATGTTAATACCATAAATCAACCAGAAAATCCAGATTGCAGTAATTGTAATTGCAATGACAAGAGGAACCCAGAAAGCAAGAATTGTACATATAGTATAAATTACCAGCACAAAAAGAGCATCCTTCTTCATTTTTCGCATTTGCAGGATAGTCTTTTCACCTCTCACCAGCTTACCTTTAAGAGCTGTCTGAGCCAGTAAAATCCATCCAATGCCCTGCAGTCCATTCATTGAACTATAAAGAACAACTGCCGGAGCTGCATGATCTGTAAAAATATATTCACCCAGCAAGGCGGTTGGAAAAGGCAGAAAGACAATCGTGAGAAGCAAGAACCCATTAGCGTAAGCAAAAGGATGGGATGATGCCGTCACTGTTTTTAGTATAGCATGGTGATTAACCCATGTTATTAAAATAATTCCAAAACTTAAAAGAAAAGCAAAAACCGAAGGCAGCATATGTTTAAGTGCAATCCAAAGGTCTTGTGAAGTGGAAATTCGATCCATTGCAGGGATTCTGATGTCCAGGATCAATAAGGTGATAGCAATTGCAAAAACACCATCGCAAAATGCTTCGAGTCGTGAATTAGGGTTATGCATAATGATATTTCTATAGGATTCCATAGACACAATTTTTTATGAAGTGATAAGATTGTTTGCCTTTTGCTGAAAGCGATTCCGCATATCCTTTCCAATTAAGAGAAATGGCAATAAGGATGCAAACAATTAGGTCAATAATTCTCCATACAGTTTCGCGAAAATTAATGTCAACAAAAGGATTGAATAATATTGCAAGTGCTGAATAAACAAATACTCCAAATTTTCCTGTCGTCTTTTTGGAATTGTAAGCAAAATAGATTGATGAACTAAAGAGAAGCCAACGAAGAAAAGGAGAGTAGAAATGTTGTTCCGTCAACAGTCCGTAAATGAAAGTTACGATAACTGCAAGTTTTAATAGTCGTTCAAAAAGGTTGTTCATTGCTCGTCAGTTTGATGTTAGCACTGCCGCCATAGCATTGCCGCTAACAATTAATTATCGGCTACAAATATAACCCATAATAGCGTATATCAAGCACATGTTGTGGAGTATCACGCAATATAGAGGTGGATATACGCGGGCTTAGATATCAAGCTTGTCGAGGGTATTTTATGTCAATCCCAAATATAAAAATAGCGAAACCGGAAAGTCCTTTTTTTACTCCTGTCAGATGTTGTTATCTAAATACATTTCCAGCAACTTCATTTTATCAATTTTATGACTGTTGCCATAAGGAAAGTTTTGCAGTACAAGAATTTCTGAAGGTATCATGTAAGCTGGTAATGCAGATTTCAGATGTTGAGTTATTTTTTCAGTCAAAGCAATTTTACTTTCTGCTTCATTTTCAGGTTTAACGAAACTAATGATTCTCTTGACCTCTCCACCCCTTCTCAAGGGCACTGTAGCCACTTCGGCCACTAATTTGGTTTTTAAAAGTTGAGCATTTATATCTCCCAGCTCAATTCTATAACCATGCAATTTAACCTGTTCATCTTTTCTTCCCAAAAAATAAATTACATCATTTTTGTAATAACCATAATCACCTGTTTTGAATGCACGTTCACCATTTATCAAAGTAAATTTTTCTATATTTAATTCAGGGTTATTGCAATAGCCAACAGAAACAAGATCCCCGACAATCACAATTTCACCTTCATTATTCTCAGCGGTAGCATCAGGTTGAATTAAAATTTTACTTCCCAATTTAGGATACCCGATCGGCAAAGAGCGGCTAAATGCAATAATTTCAGGAGTGATTTCAATTTTGGCGGCATAAACTGTTGCTTCAGTTGGCCCGTAGGCATTCACTACTTTACAGCCAGGAAAAAGCTTCCAAAGTTGTTCTACAACATTTGGCATCAACACTTCGCCTGCAAAATAAAATGTGTTTAAAGAATGCAAATAATTTTTGTTAAAATCGGGATGCTTAAGATATTGATATGCAAAGCCTGGTGTTGAAACCCAGGTGTTGCAGTTGTATTTTTTGATGTTATTGAAAAACACATCAGCGTTGGCAGCCGTTGAATTATCCGTCAAAAGAAGTGTGCCACCAAACAATAATGCCGAACAATAATCAAATACTGACACATCAAAAATAAACGGTACCCGGTTAATTACAGCAATATTTTCATCGAACTGATAATCTTTTGAGATCCAATCAGCAAATGATTGTAAAGACTTGTGTGTGATTTGAACTCCCTTTGGCTCGCCTGTGCTGCCGCTTGTGAAAATGACATAAGCCAGTGGGTCAACTTCGCTGAAATAAATATTTATATACGCTGAAATGGTATTTGAAAATACAATTCCGTTTTCATCTATCACTGTTTTGAAAAGTGATTTTACCACTTCATTCTTTTCAAAATAAAAACAGGCTTGCGCTGAACTCGCTGACATTATTTTTTGAATTCTGTTAATCGGCATTACAGGGTCAACAGGAATATAAGGCCGCCTGGTGATGAAGCAGGCTAAAATAGCGGGTAAAATATTCCCCTGTTTATGTCCGTAAATAATTACAGGGCTGCCTAATGGGATGCTAGCATTTAAAATACAATCAATAAAAAAATCAGTTCGTTGCTTTAATTCATTCCATGTATAAGCTTTATCGGAGCCAATTACAGCCGTTTTATCCGGCCGGTAATTTTCATCTTCAAATTGGCATGTAAAAAAATTAAATTTCATTTTCAAAAAATTAAATACCGCTGCGCCCGCTAAATACATAAATGGCAAACACCGCTGCGCAAATCATAACAAGTGTTGAAATTAACTGCACCCATTTAGGGTTTAATTTCCCGAACAGAATATCGTTATCTTTCTTTTTGCACTCAATCAGATATGTGTTGTGAATCACTGAATACAGGCCGAAAATCGAACCACTCCAAATATAATTGTGTTGTAAACCATTCCAACACCCCATCAACGCAAATGTGAAAAACAAAGAAAGATTTTGTTTCGTCAGCGGATATTTTTTCAACGAATAAAAACCACTCAGCCATTTATAAATTGGCCTGAAAAAATAGTCGCGAAGCCAGTCACCCAATGTGATATGCCAGCGCCGCCAAAAGTCCTGCGGATTCACCGCTAAATAGGGATGATTGAAATTGTGCGGTACTTTTATTCCCAACATGTTTCCAAACCCGACTGCTAATGATGAGTAACCTGCAAAATCAAAATACAAATAAGCGGTGTAAGCAAAGGCGGCATTTATATGCTGCAGAAATGAATGAACATTATCTTCGGGCTGCAACCAATATCGCGTAACGATTTCAGCCATCACATACTTCTGTAAAACACCCAACGCAATATTTTGCCAACCTTCAGCAAACAAATTTGAGTTGAGGTTTCTATAGCCTTCCTCCAGATTGTTTTTGAATCGTTGCCAGCGGTCAATAGGTCCGATTAAAAGTGTTGGTGTGAAAACTAAAAACGAAAAATAATCTCTGGGGTGAACTGGTTTTTCATCAGGCTGACGGTCAATAAAAATTTGAATTGTCCGGAAAGTGATATAAGATAATCCGGCAAAATTAAGCCATGAAATGTTCAATTGCACTTTCAATAAAATCATTGGCAACGCCAGCAATAAAGATACCCAAAGCCGATGCGGGTTTTTGAATTTGAAACTAAAGATGTAGTAAATTAAATAACTGTAAATGGCAAAACCAATTAGTTGCAGGTGCCGTGTAAAAAAAAACAGCACATAAAATAAAGTTATCGCAAATAATAAATTAGAGTAGGAAATGAATCTGGAATAAATCGGTTTCAGCAATTGCACTCCTAAGATCAGCACTCCCAAAAGGATATAAAAATCAATGCTGGTAAATGGCAACATTCGTTAAAATTGTTGATAAACAAAAGGAATCTTTGATTTTGTTTTTTTATTCTCATTTTGATGAAAATACAAAAAATAAAACCCAACAATTATGGCTGTGTAAATAAAAATATCAGTAAAAAATGCTTTTAAATTGACTTTCATTTCTTTTGAAAATAATGGTTATAAATTTCCCTGTCAATTAAATACCAACCATATTCGCCCGTATGCATCAGATCTGTAAGCAATCCCTTTTGATATTTTTCTTTTGCAGGTTGCCACAGATTAAACACCTGAAACCCTTCATCTGCAATAGTTTTCTTTACTTCATTCATCATCGGATTTAATTCTTCTAAATTCGAATAGGCATACGGATTTAAAGCCTGAATGATAAAAAGTGCATCAATGTTTTCATCTTTACATAATTGTACCAACAACTTTAAATCGTTTAACTCCTGATTAGGAATTGTAGGTGTATACATCATTTTAGGCAAATTGCCTATGACATATTTTTTATAGTAATCATCATTCACACCGAAAACATTACTGCATTTATTTTTTTCATTCTGTAATCCGGATTGCAGTAATGAATCCCATTCTGGTTGAGGAACAAGAGATTCGTATTTACTTTTTAACGTGTAAATATTTGGCAAACTAAACCGAGTAGGTTTTGTCTTTGAAAATTGAGCCCATACTCTGTAAAGCAGTGCTGATGGAGCATAAAGAGTTTTATCAATTAAACTTTGCATTTGCAATTTTTGATAAAAAAGATACTTAATACATGGCGTAGGATAATAAATATTCTCAAAATTGCTGCTGATAAAATTCAACACACTGTTTTTAAAATTCTCAGAAATTGAATCGTCATGCATAATTTTATTCAACATACCATCATCAACAAATTCTAAAAACGAACTTATTGAAGTTCCTTTCCCTGATTCACCTGCAAACCAACCCGGAGAAATAATAAATACAATTTTTGATGATGAAGATTTTTTTTCTTTCAATGCTGCTATTTCACAGGCATAATTAAAAGATTGATTGCCTGCATGACCAAAAGAAAGCATTGGAATATTTAATTGTTCATTAAAAAAACGATTAGGAATACTTGCAAACTGTTGATTGGTCAGTTCTGATGAGCCAAGCATTACAAGCTGATTGTTATTCAGGGCATTAAATAAATCTTGCCTGGCTGCCGAACTGCTTTCAAAATTGCTATAAAAATTCCTGTGCGCTGAGGATATTTCAATTTGTGTGGCAGTGGCAGTATGAAAATAATTCCAGCTTTTAATAATCCCGAGACTGATAAATAAAGCAATAACAATCGAAAGCAGCTTTCTGGACAATAACATTATTGATGCTTTCAAAATAATTTTATTTATGGCTGATTTTTAATTCAATGTATTTGGTAATTGTTTTCACGGTTTCAAAATGATGTTCATTAATATCAACAAACGGAATACTAATACCAAACTCATTTTCCAGTTCAACCGCCAAATCAACTATAACGATAGAGTCTAAAAGTTTTGAGGACACTAATGCCTGATTCGCATCAACTTGTTTGAAGCAAATTTGTTTAATTACTTCAATTATTTTTAACTCGATACCTTGATAATCCATTTTATCAAAATTAATCCGCCTTCGTGTTCCGCTACGGCGGACAAGAATGTCCGGGGCTTGCTCCGGGGTTAATACTAATTTATTGCTTTAATGTTCGTATTCGCACGTTCGCTTCGCTTTTGGCAAGCTGCTGTTATATGCCGTAACCCTATTTCAAGTTGTTCAGGTCATCAAGATCTTTTAATCGCCCAGATTTTCTTTTGTTTTTCAAAAGATCCTGATAACCTATAAAATTTACCATTATGCCATCAATCTCTGCTTCCTTGCGGTTCCTGAAACACTCTTCAAAAGTAACACCATCAATACTCACAAGAAGATCAATTCTCAGAGGAGGATATCCAAGCTGAACAACGTTTGATTCCTTTGTGAAATCGTCTTCAGTTAGCCTATAAGAAGAAAAGCCAAACTCATTTACACAGTTTAATATCCTTTTTGCATTCTCGGGTGTAGGATTTAACCAAATATCCAAATCGCCAGTATATCTTGGATGACCGTGGATGCCAACTGCATAGCCACCGACGACAAGATACTCAGCTTTGTTTTTGATTAACAATTCTACAAACTCTCTGAAATCCCGGCTGAACATCTTTGCTAAAGTTAATGTATTGGCTTCTTAAAAATTCAACTGCATCCAATCGTTCCTTAATGCTTTTTGATGTCCAATAAGTATAATCAGATTGAACATCCTTTAATGACACAATCTTTAATACTTTATCCATAGATCAAATATAGCATTTTTTTAGGATATGCGAAAGTGCAAGAGGCGCAAAGGGTATCAGTGTGCGGTCACGGCCACCGCCCGAAAGCTGGCCGTGATAGTTTATAAGATGCTCACGCAAAAGGAGCAGTTCAGATTCGTTGCGGTATCAATCAAAAACTTATAAAGAGTTTTTGCACAGTGTGATGGTTCGGACATTGGGGATGGCGGGCTGTTCGCAGTCATCTTTCCGTCCTCCGATATTTGGGTTGCTAATGCCCGCCCTCTATCCCTAATACCATTTTATGGGCAGCGTATTCCTTATATCTGAAGCGTCAACTTTAGATGGCCTCCAAGTCCTTGCTGAATAATCTTCATCAATGTAGATAAGCGGATATCAGATGCATTATGCTCAATCCTTGAAATATATGCCTTGTTGGTTCCGCATTTACTTGCAAGCTGTTCCTGTGTCATGCCGCGTTTTGTTCTTGCCGCCTCAAGTAATACCCCAAGTCGGAAGGCCTCGAATTCCTGCTCCCAGTTTTCACGCCTGGAAACTCCACGTTTCCCGTATTTGGAATCAAGAATTTCGTCCAGGGAGGTAAGGTTCTTACTTGCTTTTGCTTTCATGTTTATAGTCCTCCATTATTTTAAGTGCTTTCACGATTTCCTCTTTTGGTGTCCTTGTCGTCTTTTTCTGAAATGCATTACCCGGAATTATCAAATTTCCCTTATCAAAAAATGAGAAGATGCGGTATATGTTGCCACCTGCTTCAACACGAATTTCATAAAGGCCTTTGGTGCCTTCCATGTGTTTAAAATATTTCTCGGGCACATGCTGTGTCACTTTTATCAACTTCAGCGTCCACTCAATTTTTGCCTGAACGATTTCTGTCTGACTTTGGTAAAAGTCGAGAAAGTATCGCTTATAGGCTACAACTTCACGTTCAAAACTCACTTTGTAAAGTTAACTAATCAGACAACAATATCCAAATATAAAAATCGCCCCGATCACTGAAGGGGTCTTTTCGTGCGTACTGAATCTCCCCAGGAGATACACCATGCTGCATCAAATTATTATTTTTCATGTTCTTTTGAATTCTTTCTACTGTTAAATTGCCCCCCCCCAACCCTCATTGTCGAGGCTGCGGCACCCGATTGCTTTTATTGCCCCCAATTGTCTCTGTCCAGCGAACGGTATTGGATAGCTTCAGCAAGATGGGTAATTTGTATTTCTTCTGCCGAATCCAGGTCGGCAATGGTGCGGGAAACTTTCAGGATGCGGTCATAAGCGCGGGCAGACAAACCCAGTTTTTCAATAGCACGCTTCAATAATTCCTGCCCTTCCGCATTTATCCGGCAAAAATCACGAATCATTTTTGAGGACATCTGGGCATTGCAGTAAATGCCCTGAAAAGGCATGAAGCGTTTCTCCTGATTTGATCTTGCTTTAATAACCCGCTTTCTCACCACTTCACTTTTTTCACCCGAACGTTCAGATGAAAGTTCGGAAACAGGCACAGGTGTTACCTCAATATGAATGTCTATCCGGTCAAGAAGCGGTCCTGAAAGTTTATTCAGGTATTTCTGTACCATTCCCGGGGCGCAAACACATTCCCTGGCCGGATGGTTGTAATATCCGCAAGGGCAGGGATTGCAGGCAGCGACCAATAGGAAACTGCTTTGGTATTCAACTGAAAATTTTGCACGGGATATCGTCATTATTCTTTCCTCCATGGGTTGACGCAATACCTCTAATACACCACGGTTAAATTCCGGCAATTCATCTAAAAACAAAACGCCGTTATGGGCGAGGGATATTTCACCGGGTCGCGGATACGCCCCACCCCCGACAAGTGCCACGTCTGAAATGGTGTGGTGCGGAGCACGGAAAGGACGTGTTGTGATGAGACTTTGAGAAGGAGATAATTTCCCGGCAACGGAATGAATTTTTGTCGTCTCCAATGCTTCATCTATATTCAAAGGCGGCAGAATAGTGGGTAATCTTTTTGCAAGCATTGTTTTACCGGCGCCAGGCGGGCCGATAAGAATTACATTATGTCCTCCTGATGCGGCAATTTCCAAAGCACGCTTTATATTTTCCTGCCCGCGCACATCGGAAAAATCGGGTTCTCCGTCAGATACGCCATGAGAAAATTCCTGTTCAATATTGACATTTGTTTTTTCGATTTCACATTCTCCATTTAAAAAATTTATTACTTCAACGATATTTGATGCACCTAATACTTCAAGCCCTTCAACAATTCCGGCTTCACGGGCATTTTGTTTTGGCAGAATAATTCCTTTGAAACCAAGCTTTTTTGCGCTGATGGCAACTGGCAAAATGCCTTTTACCGGATTTAACCCGCCATCAAGCGACAATTCTCCTATAATGAAATACCGGCTGAGTAAATCTTCTTTGACTTTTTCCGAAGCTGCCAGTATTCCTATAGCAATAGGCAGGTCGTAGGCAGAACCTTCCTTGCGGATGTCGGCAGGGGCCAGATTCACCGTAATCCCTTTCCCGGGAATTTTATAACCATTGTTTTTTAAAGCAGCATCAATGCGCTGATGGCTTTCCTTAACAGCGCTATCAGGCAATCCAACAAGAAAAAAATTAATGCCTCTGCCGATATTTACTTCGATGGTAACGGTAGTGGCATTCACGCCGTAAACGGCGCTTCCGAAAGTTTTGACAAGCATAAAAAAGTATTAAAAAATAATAAATCCCTGCAGGTGCTTTAACTGCTATAGTCCGTTCTCTATAAAATTAATGAGACAATGAATAACCTTGATATGGATTTCCTGTGCGCGGTCGGCAAAAGGCGAATGGGGAGCCCGCACTTCCGCGTCACATAATGGAGCAAGTTTTCCGCCGTCTTTTCCGGTGAGCCCGATCACGGCCATACCTTTACTCTTTGCTGTTTCCGCTGCTTTCAGCACGTTGGCGGAATTGCCGCTGGTGCTGATGGCAAGCAGTACATCACCGCTTTGCCCGAAGGCTTCCACGTACCTGGAAAAAACATTCTCATAGCCATAGTCATTGGCGGTGCATGAAAGGTAGGAGGGGTCTGATACTGCCAGGGCAGGGAGGGGTTTCCTGTCTTTCCTGAAGCGTCCCGACAGTTCTTCTGCGAAGTGCATGGCATCGCACATGGATCCGCCGTTTCCGCAGGAGATTACTTTTCCCCCGGCCCGGAAGCAACTTACCAGCAGGGAGCCTGCCCGTTCTATGGAAAGAAAATTTTTCTCTTCCGAAAGAAAAGATGCCAGAACGCGCTGTGCTTCCTGAAGCTCTGACCTGATATTTGTCCCGGAGGTCATTTTATCTTTGCAAACGCAGGCAAAGATAATGTATTTCGCGATGACGGGTTTCGCCGAAGCAGTAATCGATGCCAAGCAATATTTTATAATTACGTTCCGTGCTTTGTACAAAGCCTAATGATAAATTACCACGGAAAGGGGTTCCGAAAATTTTGTACCTGAAGATTCTGGCATTAACTTGGCACAAAATTATTGTCTTATGATGGCTGCAGATTGCTTGTCAGCTTCCGGCCGTGTTCCTGCCATCGGGCGGGCGTGTGAGAAAGTCTTTGATGTTCTCGTTACAGGAGGCGGCATAACAGGCGGTGGTATTGCTCTGGATGCCGCTTCCCGCGGACTCAGCGTGCTGCTGCTTGAGAAGCTGGATTTTGCTTCGGGTACGAGCAGCCGGTCGACCAAGCTGATACACGGAGGACTGAGGTACCTGAAAAATCTTGAGTTTCGCCTTGTGCATGAAGTGGGGAAGGAGAGGGCTGTCTTATGTAAAAATGCGCCCTACCTTGTTTACCCGGAAAAGATGCTGCTGCCTGTATACAGGGGAGGGCAATACAGCAGATTTTTTACGTCACTTGGTCTCCGGGTATATGATCTTCTTGCAGGAGTGAAGAAGAACGAGAGAAGAAAAATGCTCACCCTGAAGGAGGCTTACAAGAAGGAAAGCATGCTGAGTATTGACGGGCTGACCGGGGCGGGTTTGTATTATGAGTACCGAACCGATGACGCAAGGCTGGTGATGGAGCTGGTTAAAACGGCATGCACCGCGGGGGCGCAGTGTTTTAACTATATAAAAGTACAGGAGTTTATATACCGGGATAAAAAAATATGCGGAGTCAAAGCTATTGATAAGGAAACCGGTAAAGAATATCTTTTTCATGCGAAGCATATCGTCAATGCCACCGGCCCCTGGGCTGATGAGCTTTTAAAACAGGATGATACAGGGAGAAAAGGGATGCTTCATCATACCAAAGGGGTGCATATTGTGCTTCCCCATGCCAGGCTGCCCGTAAGCCAGTCGGTTTATTTCGGCACCCGCGACAGCAGGATGATCTTTGCGATACCCAGGAACGGCACCACCTATATCGGCACGACTGATACTGATTATCGCGGTCCGCTTGAAGATCCTGTGGTAAGCGGGAAAGATGCAGACTATCTCCTGGAGGCTGTCAATAAAAAATTTCATGGTACCAGGTTAACGAGGGCAGACATACTTTCCGCCTGGGCCGGCATACGCCCGCTTATACACCAGGAAGGGAAATCTCTATCGGATATTTCAAGGAAGGATGAAGTGGTGGAATCTTCTTCGGGGCTCATAACTATTACAGGCGGAAAGCTTACCGGCTACCGCGCCATGGCAGAGAAGATAACGGACCTGGTGATGAAACGACTTGCCGCTGCGGGAGAAAAGAAATTCATTGCATGTAAGACTAAAAATATTCCTTTTGCCGGGAACGGCTTCGCGAAGCATGGGGGTTTCAAAAATTACAAGGAAAGTCTTGCAGAAAAAATTCTTCCGTACGGGTACACCAGGGATGATGCTGTGATGCTCGCAAGAAGGTATGGGAATAATGCAGATATAATTGCAGAAAGATTTTTATCGGCTCCTCAAGGCAATGCCTTTGGCCTGCTTGAAGCTGAAGTATGGTACGCTGTAAATTTCGAAGCGGCGCGCAACATCACTGACTTTATGGCAAGGAGAACAGACAATCTCTTTTTCCGTACAGACAAAATACCTGTGCGGCTTCCCGTGGTGGCATCGGCATTTGCTGCGCTGCTGGGCTGGGATGAAGAACAAAAGAAACAGCAGGCGGATGCTTTTGCCGGAGAATTGCGGAATGCCACTACCTTTGCCTGAGATCTCATGAAATTACGCCACTGGATACCCGCATGCATTGCAGTTTTTTCTGCCGGCATCCCGTTACTGCTGCATCATTACAGGCTGGCTGAGACGCCTTCTTCCCTGTCCGTTTCCCTGAGATGGATTGCTGCGGGGACCTTTATTTATGCGGGTATAAAGTCAAAATCTCTTTCGGCATGGATTTTCGCAGGAATGGCTCTCGGTATCGTAACGGGGATAGATTTTCCCGGTGCTGCAGGCAACCTCGGCCTGCTGAGCCAGGTTTTCCTGCGGCTTATCAAAACGATCATTGCGCCCCTCCTGTTCGGAACGCTTGTGGCAGGCATAGCAGGGCATCCCAATCTCAGGCAGGTAGGACGCATGGGTTGGAAATCACTGGTATATTTTGAGATAGTTACTACCCTTGCATTATTCATAGGCCTTGCAGCAATCAATATTTCAGGAGCGGGGAGGAATATCCCTGTCCACGCTGCTGCACCTGCCGGAGTCCCTGAAATAAAGCAACAATCTCCCGCTGACATCATCCTGCACATTTTCCCTGAGAATGTTGCCAAATCGGTTGCAGAAGGGCAGGTGTTGCAGGTGGTGGTTTTCAGTATTCTTTTTGCTGTCGGGCTTGCGATGGTGCCGGAAGGGAAGCGCAAACCAGTGCTTGCTTTTGCCGAAGGGCTTTCGGAAGTGATGTTCCGGTTTACCAACATCATCATGTACTTTGCCCCTTTTGCCGTGGGGGGAGCCATTGCATATACCATCGGGAAATACGGGACAGAAGTGTTCGGGAACCTGCTGAGCCTTCTGCTAACGCTTTACATTGCCCTGGTAATTTTTGTGTTCTTTATATTTTTGCCTGTGGCGCTGCTGTTCAGGGTTCCGCTTAAAAAATTCACTGAGGCGGTTGCCGGTCCGGTTTCCCTTGCATTTGCTACCGCCAGTTCGGAGGCAGCCCTTCCGCGCGCAATGGAAGAGATGGAAAAGCTGGGAGTTCCCCGTAAGATAGTATCTTTTGTAATCCCGGCCGGTTACAGTTTTAACCTTGACGGTACCACCCTTTACCTTTCGCTTGCTTCGGTATTTGTGGCCCAGGCTGCGGGAATTGAGATGAGCTTCGGGATGCAGCTTCTCATGGTTTTTACCCTTATGCTTACCAGTAAGGGAGTGGCCGGGGTCCCGCGTGCATCGCTCGTAATCCTGCTTGGGACAGCAGCCTCATTTAATTTGCCTGCAGAACCGATATTTCTCCTGCTCGGTATAGACGCCCTCATGGATATGGCGAGAACATCGGTGAATGTTCTCGGCAATTGCCTTGCTTCCGTGGTGGTGGCGAAATGGGAAGGCGAATTTCATTCTTCCTCCCGCAGCTGACGGCTGTCCTGTGCGTATTTTGCAAGAATAAGCGGGTGTAAAATAATGATCGCGGCGAGAGGCAGCAGCCAAATCACTCTTCCTTCGTAGCGGTTCACCGTGCCTGAGAAAGTGGCACAGACTGCTGCATTTATCAATAGTCCGGATATAACAGCCATCAGCAGCAATGACACATGTCCCGGAATTTTTATGCGGGTTCTCCGGAGAACACAGGCACATGTAATGATAATCAGCGAGCACAGCACAACAAGGTGTTGCCGGGAAGAAAGAGCCACAAAATACAGGGTTCCATGCGCCTGTTTCGCATCAAGATATCTCGCGTATTCATCCGGGTAATATTGTTTTATACCCCCTATAACAGGAGAGCCTTCGGTCATAGGGGTGAGGTGCCCCACATCAAAAGTGATAAGCTGCCGGAAAGATTCTTTTGCTGAATAAACAGCGAAGCGCTTTCGGTAAACAGGATCAGACAGGATATCGCGTATAACAGGCCCATACTCTTTGTCTTTTTCTACCCAGCAGTTGCCCCATCCCTTTTGCATACACCCTCCCCCGTACAGGGGGCCGCTGTAGTCCCAGAAAAACTGCCATGCAAATGCAGGGAATTTCCCGCGGTATTCACAAAGAGGAAAAGTATCGTTTGTACATTTTTTTTCCAGGTACGATTCGAGAATCCCGCTTTCTGACATTCTTCCCGCCAGGAAAACATTGTTTGCGCTGTGAAAGCCGAATCCGCCCCCGTACATGAGATTCACCGATGGAAGCAGCAGCCAGGATAGCGCAACCGGGAAAAACGCGCGCGCCGGGTTAATCCGCCTTCGAGTTCCGTTACAGCGGACAAGAGTGTCCGGGGTTAATACCAATTTATTGTTTTTCTTTTTTTGCCAGGAGATTAAGACTGCCGTGATTCCTATTAATATTACAAGGCATGAAGATGTCAGCAGGTTCGAGGAGTGCGACAGGTTAAAAAGTATCACAAGGAGGAACAGGTATATTATTGTGAGCACAGAGAGGTTTTGGGCACAGCACAGGAGTGCAAGCGAAATTATCACCAGCCCGGAAAAAATATCCGGCATGACCTGGCTGGTGTAGTTGGAAATACCTGTAACTGATGACAGGAAGAAGACCATGATAAATGTCCTGAGATAACTATGGCCCGCTTTCACAAAGTGCCTGAAACATAACAATATTAAAGATGTTGCGATAAATGCCTGGGTGGCTATAACGAACCACAGGCTGTATGACATGCTGATATGCCTTACGAAAAGGCCATACATAATGGGGCGGTCAACGGGAACTATTCCGCTGTGCCCGGAATACAGGTAGGTTCCCGTGTCGGAATAAACAAGAGGGTAGCCGTTTAGAAGGGCGGGAATAATGAGCGAACCCGATGCACAGAAAAACAGTAAGGTGTTGATTAAGGCGGCCCTGTATTTTTCCTTTATGCTCATTTGGTTCCTGCTGTCACGATTCCTGCATCACCCGGCTGTTGGGGTATCTTTTGAAATAAATCTTTTTTACTTCTTCCAGCAACTTCTTCCTTAGTTCTTCAATGTGCGTGCGGTTAAGTGCCGATATAAAATGGCAGGAGCTGCTGTATCTTGCTATCCAGGTTTTCTGCATCTCTTCAAGACTTATATTTTCTTTAAGAAGGGGGCCGAGGTCATCTTCATCTTTCTTTGTAAAACGGTACGCATCAATCTTGTTAAATACAAGCAGCGTAGGCTTATCAGCAGCTTTCAGTTCAACGAGGGTCTCGTTGACAACTTTTATCTGCTCCTCGAAATTGGGATGTGATATGTCTGCAACATGAATTAAAATATCAGCTTCGCGCACCTCATCAAGGGTTGATTTGAAAGATTCCACCAGGTCGTGGGGCAGTTTTCTTATAAACCCTACCGTATCTGAGAGAAGGAAGGGAATATTGTCAATCACTACTTTTCTTGTCGTGGTGTCAAGGGTTGCAAAGAGCTTATTTTCAGCGAACACGCCTGCTTTGCTGAGCAGGTTCATGATGGTGGATTTTCCCACGTTGGTGTATCCCACAAGGGTTACACGTATCTTTTCCCTGCGCTGCTTCCGCTGGGTTTCATTTTGCTTTTCTATATCTCTCAGCTTGTCTGTGAGCCGCGCGAGTTTTTCCTTGATCGACCGCCGGTCTGTTTCGAGTTCCGTTTCACCGGGGCCTCTTCCTCCAATGCCTCCTCTTTGTTTTTCAAGGTGTGTCCACATCCTGGTAAGGCGGGGCAGCATGTATTTGTACTGGGCAAGCTCTACCTGTATCCTCGACTGGGCTGTCCTGGCCCTGTGTGCAAAAATATCCAGGATGAGGTTGGTGCGATCAATGACTTTGCACTGCAGGATTTTTTCAATGTTCCTGATTTGAGATCCCGAAAGCTCGTCATCAAAGATGACCATATCCGTTTTATGGTCTTTCACAAATGCGGCAATCTCAAGAAGTTTTCCTGAACCGATAAAAGTTTTCACATCAGGCTGGATGAGTTTCTGGGTAAAGGTTTTTACGGCAGAAGCCCCGGCGGTGTCAGCGAGAAATGCAAGCTCTTCAAGGTATTCCTTAAGCTGATCTTCATCCTGGTTTTTGTGTACCAGGCCTACCATCACCGCCGTTTCCCGCCTTGAAAGGTTTTGATTCAAATGTAAAAATTATTGCTTGAAAAGCTCCGTATATTCCGCTACCGACCGGACCTGTTCGGGGCTCAGCTTGTCTTTAAAAGCGGGCATGTCCTGGTCGTCATCTCCATTGGTGATAATAGAAATTTTCTGGTCCGTGGTTTTCTGTGAAAGGCTTAAATCCATAGGACTCCCGGGGGCAAGTTTCCCGTCAGCACCATGGCAGCGGGCGCAGTTATCATTAAAAACAACCTTTCCCGCGCTTTCAGGGGCGGAGAATTTTTTTTCCTTCTTAAAGGATAATTGTTTAGTCTCGGCAAAGCGATAGGCTGTAAGCAGAAGGAGCAGGGAAATAAGTGCGAGAATTTTATTTTGTTTTTTGAATCCGATAACCGCAAGGGGAATGGAGGCAATAACCAGAAGAACCTTCACCACCAGCCACGTGCTCATTATTTCCAGTTCCACCCAAAGGTAAGTGCCGCTTGCCAGGAATAGTGTGCTTACAATCATGTCGGGAACCCTGAAGGTTTTTGTGAAGCGTGAAAGTGCTTTTTTCCTGCCGGTGAGCAGAAGCACCAGCTTGATAATAAACAGTAAGAGAAAAATCCATACTGATATTTTATGAGTGAGGAGGGTTGTTCCGAAGTCCATATTTGAATTTTTAGTGAATATGAGGTGAAGCAAATGTAACAAAAATCGCATATCAAGATTGAGGGTCACCGATTATTTAGGTATATTTGCCGCCTCAATCCGAAAAAAATGAAAACCCATTCCCTGATAGTCATTTTCCTGTTGTGTTTTGCCGCTGCTTTTGCACAGACTGATAAGGCATCGCTGCTTAAGCAGTATGAAGGCATGAGCAGTGATGACATCAGTAATTTCGAGAAGCTGAAATCCATGGGGGCATCTCCCGAGGAAATACAGACATTTATTGAGGCACAGCGCTTAAAACAGGCAAAGAAGAAAGGAACAATAAAAAAAACTTTTACTGACAGCACGAGGACCACTTACCAGGACACCTCAAAACTGCGCTTTCTCCACCCTGATTCCCTTGAAGAGAAAGAAAAAGCTCCCCCTGCTAATATTTTCGGGCAGGAATTTTTTCGCAATAAGGATATCAGGCTGTTTGACAAAGCCCGTGAAGCCAAAGCCCCTGAAAATTATGTTCTCTCTGTGGGGGATGAAATAAGTATTTCCGTATGGGGTTTTTCGGATTACAATGAAGCTTTTACTATCGAAAATGACGGTTCCATACAACCTTCGGAGACAGGCAAAATATACCTGAAAGGCCTCACCTTTGCCGATGCAAAAACCCTCATAACAAATAAATTTTCGGGGGTTCTTAATCTGCGTAACTCCAAAATTGATGTTGCCCTCGTTTACTCGCGGGTCATTACAGTAAACGTGGTCGGGGAGGTTTTCAACCCGGGATCCTATACCATTCCCGGCATCAATACCGCTTTTAATGCCCTGATGGCTGCCAATGGCCCTACCGACGGAGGTTCCGTAAGAAAAATTTATGTGAAGCGCGGAGGTAAAACAATAAGAACCCTTGATGTTTACCAGTTTATGTTTAACCAGGACGGGCAGGAAGACTTTTTCCTCGAAGACAATGATTATGTGGTGGTTCCTCCCGCCGAAAAAATCGTTACCATTGCAGGAGAGGTAAACAGGCCTTTCAAGTATGAACTTGTTGACAAGGAAGATGTCAGCAGCCTGATCCGTTATGCCGGCGGGCTTACCCCCGTTGCCTTCACCAGAAATCTGCAGGTGGCACGGGTAACCAACAATAAGCGTAACCTCATAGACATCAGCCTTGATTCCCTGAAGCTGAATAAAAAAACATTTGAGCTGTATACCGGAGATTCCGTTATGGTAAGGCGCCTGCCCGATGTGATAGAAAACTATGTGGAAGCCCGCGGAGTGTTTGCCGTTCCGGGGAAATATGCTTTTAAGCCGGGTCAAAGAATTTCCGACCTCGTGAAAAAAGCCGAAGGAGTGCTTGACGATGCTCACCTCGGAAGAGCTTACCTGATACGCCAGGATGAAAATCTCCGCAACCAGTATATCGGCGTAAACATCGGAGAAGTACTTAAGGACAGTATGAGCCCGGGTAATTATGAGCTCAAAAGGTATGATGTGCTGCTGCTGCTTTCCAAGAGGAGATTCATTGACCCGGACAGCATCTCTGTTTTCGGGTCTGTCAGGAATACGGGGAGTTACCTTTTCGGGGAAGGGCTTACCGTGAAGGATGCCATTTTCCTTGCCGGAGGGTTTAAGAAAGAAGCTGCCAATAACCGGATTGAGATATCCCGCCTGCTCAGTTTCGGGAAAGGGAACTCCGACAGCGCTTCGAGGGTGATTATCAAATCAGCCCAGGTAAGTGCTGACCTCAGCATAGAAAAAGGAGTCGAAGAATTCCGCCTCCAGCCTTATGATCAGGTTTTTGTGAGAACCATTCCCCAGTTTGACTACCAGAAAAATGTGACAGTGATTGGCGAGGTAAATTACCCGGGGACATATTCCCTTGTGAGCAATGGTGAAAAAATTACGGACCTCCTGGTGCGTGCCGGGGGTGTTACGTCATTTGCATTCCCGGAAGGATCCCGCCTCCACAGGATGCAGGATAGCATAGGATATCTCTTCCTGAACCTGAAAGAAGTGCTGCAAAACAGCTATTCTCCTACCAATTATGTGATGAAAGAGGGGGATACCCTCTTTGTTCCCAAAGTTAACGAGCTTGTTAAAGTTAAAGGTGCTATCAATTATCCCAGCCCGGACTCCCTTAAGCAAATCAATGCACCTTACGTGAAAGGGAAAAGAGCAGGTTATTACATCCGTAATTACGGAATCGGCTATGCCAAAGGCGCAAAACGGAATGCGACATATGTAGAACTGGCAGGGGGCTTTATCCGGAGAACCGCATCCCTCGGCTTTATCCGTTTTTATCCGAGGGTGCAGAAGGGAGCTACTGTTCATGTGCTTTACAGGCCGAACAAAATCAAGAAAGACAAGGAGAAAAGCACTCCCGTGGACTGGAACAAAACAATTGAAAGCCTCACTGTAAAAGCTACCGCTATTCTGACTTTGCTGGTGCTTGTCAGCAAACTCTGACGGGGATTTTGAAGCTTGGAAGCAGGGAAACTGCTTTTACCCGGGAACAGGTATGATTTTCAGTTTACTTTGTTATCAGCGTAAAATCTCCTTGTAAGATCTCTCTCTTTATGATAGTAAGGGTTGTGCTCAGCCTGTCCTCATTCCTGTTCAAGGTCTGCGGTTGAAAGAGTTTAATCCGCCTTCGCATTCCGCTTCGGCGGACAAAAAGGCCTGGTTTAATTCTCCGCGGCTTGCTGCGGCCGGAGCTTGCTCCGGGGTTCATACCATTTGATCGGAAAAACCATCATCCGGTATTCAAACACCATCCACCACAGTAATGCCGGCAGGGCTTTGAGTGCATAGGGTACAACATAATGATCCCTGGCGAATTTTGGGAAAATGTCCGTAGGCGACAAGGAGATAAGCACTATTGCAAGGATTATAAGCCCTTTGTCGAAGATGCCCGGTTGCCGTATGCTGCAGTACCCGGTAACAATGCCTGCCATGGCAATGATAAACGTAGGGGATTCTGCACGGTGATTAAAGATCACAACCCAGATGAGCATGGCAGAAAGAAAGAGCAACCGGAAAGCTCTCTCGCCGTACGCTTTTATGTTTATCAGTGGAAGCATAAGCAAGATTAGCCCTGACAACTGCACCCATATTTTAGGCGGATCATAACCTGACCATGACCTGATGATTCCCATGACAGACAATCCCCAGGATGCCTGCTGGTCATCTTTAAGTAATGAAACCCACTGTTTATAAAGGAAAATAAGCTGATCACAGGAAATAATGAGAAGGGGCAGTGCAAAAAGAGCAAGCGTACAAAGCAGGAAAAAGGAAATAAATTTTTTCTTCCCGGGATACAGCCATGCGAGGAGCAGGAATGCAAGGCTGAAAATTTTTATGTAGGCGGAGAGTGCAATGAAGAGGGCGGCGGCGGCAGGTTTTTTTCTTTCAAAAGCATTAAATGCTCCTATCATCAGTGCAGCCATCAGTATGTTGCTCTGGCAGTTCTGGACGGAGGTAAGGGTTTCTATAACCATTAGCCATGCGGCTATCCACCGGGGCCTTCCTTCGGGCAGCAGCTTCCGGAGTGCCGCCAGCAGGCAAATCACATTGAATAGGTTCCAGGCAATTACTCCTGCCCGGTCGGGCAGGAGGGCCCAGGGCGCAAACAATACAGAAAAGGCAGGACTGTATTTGAAGAAATCAAGCGGAGTGTTCCCGTAGCTTTGAGGGGAATAAAGATCATGATTCCCCGCAAGGTTATAAAAAGAAGTTCTAAAGATGAGATAATTCTTATAATGATCGGGGCCAAGCCACACAAGGTGTATGCCTGCAATCAGCGTAATTACAATGTACGCTATGAAAATAAAAACAGGACTTTTCAGGAATGACAACCGGGCTGCCATTTATATATTCCTGATAAACCTTTCTATAAATTCTCTTACGCAGCCTTCTCCCCCTTTGCAGCGAAGCACCACGTCAGCTATTTTTTTTACAGCGGGCATGGCATCTGCGGGGCAGGCGCTGAAGCCGGCATATGTCATTACTTCCCGGTCATTGGTGTCATCCCCTATGTATGCAACCTGGGAAAACTCAATGCCAAGCTTCCGTGTCCATTTATCAAGCACTTTCAACTTTTCTTCGTTTCCCACATATACGAATTTCACACCGAGAAATGAAGCTCTCCTGCTGATGAGGTTCACATTTTTACCTGAGCTCAGGAATGCAATGTCCATGCCCGCCTTAGCGAGGTTCTTAATGCCCCACCCGTCTTTGGCGTTGAATTTTTTGAATTCTTCTCCGCCTTCGGTATAGTACATTCCTCCGTCGGTCAGCACTCCGTCCACGTCGAGTACGAGGAAGCGGATATCTTTTTTGTTATTGCTTTTTTTTGCCATGGGATCTTCAATCAGGTGATATTTCTGCCTATTGCTTTTGCAATGGGTTTCAGGCTTTCGTAGAGGCGTGTAAATTCTTCGTGGTTGAGTTGCTGGGAGGCGTCGGATTTAGCCGAGGCGGGGTCGGGGTGGGTTTCAACCAGGAGGCCGTCCACTCCCATGGCCATGCACGCGCGGGTGAGATCGGGTACTCCGTAGGCGTAGCCTATGGCGTGACTCGGGTCAAGTACAACGGGGAGATTGGTATAGTGCTTCAGGTAAGCGGCGCCGCAGAGGTCAAGGGTAAAGCGTGTCTTGGTTTCGAAGGTGCGTATCCCCCTCTCGCAGAGGATAACCTGTTCATTGCCTCCGGAAAGAATAAACTCCGCAGCCTGAACATGCTCCTGCAGCGTGGTGCCGAAACCGCGTTTGAGCAGCACGGGCTTTCCTGACCGGGCACAGCCTTTCAATATGCCGTGGTCGTACATGGCTTTGGCTCCGATCTGTATGATGTCGGCATATTCAATTACTTCCTCAAGGTGGGTGGAGTCGCGTACTTCGGTGATAATCTTTAATCCGTACCTGCTGCGGATTTTATCAAGGAGCTTCAGCCCTTCGGTACCGAGCCCCTGAAAAGTATACGGAGACGTGCGCGGCTTGAAAGCACCCGCACGCAGCACGCGGATGCCGAGGCTTATACATAACTCGGCCGAGCGGGTGATCTGTTCCTCACTTTCTACGGAACAGGGGCCGGTGATTACAAGCGTGTTGTTTGTTGAACCGCCGACCGCAAAATCCCCCACGCGGATTTCCCGTGTCTGCGGGTTGTACTTCCTGCTGGCAAGCTGAATGTCGTCATCAAAAACGAAGAATTTATCAGTCCAGACATGATGCTTCGGCTCCAGCTTTTTTATCTTCGAAGGGGTAACAAGGATATTCTGTCCGCCGGCATTAAGGATAAAGGCATCCAGATCTCTGGCCATCTCCTCAATCTTCTTCGGCTCTGTTCCCGGTTTCAGTTGAATAATCATAGTTTAAGATTCTCCTTTAATAAGGTTATTGAATGTGAGCGTTCCCGTAAAAATGTTGTCATCATCAACTACAGGGATAAACAGCACAGGGAAGGATAAGCGTTTAATCATCTGTATTATTTCAGACACAGACTGTCCCTGGGTTACTTTCACCGGACTCCTGTTGACAAGGGCGGAAGCTTCTATTTTATTCAGGTCGCCTGTATGCCTGAGCAGTCCTCTTCTCACATCCGCATTGGTGATGATTCCTTCCAGTTCGCCCTTTCTCCCTGTTACCGTGGTGAAGCCCATGTTATATTTTTCGATGGACTGGAGCACGTCGCGGAAAGAGAACTTTCCTGTTTCGAGGACCGGGCATTCGTTTTTGTCGATCATAAAATCCCCGGCGAGAATATGATCACTTCCTGTTTCGCTGCGCAGGCGGTGAAGTGCGATTCCCATGTAATCGGCGTTTACGAGGTAGGATCCCGATACAACAAGAGAAACGCCCATATTGCGCAGCACAAAAGAGATTTCATCATTTACACCTCCGTCTACATGAATCTTTGCCCCGGGGAAAAGGGATTGAAACTGGCGTATTCTCCTGAAATTTTCCCTGTTGAACTTTCCCCCGCTCTTCCCGGGAGTGGTGGTCATGAAAAGCACAAAATCAAATTGATTTTTCAACCTGCTGAAACTTTCGGGGGGAGTCCCGGAAACGATGGCCAGCCCTATTTTTGAAGTGATGCCGGCCGGGATGTCAAGGGGCCCGGTGAGGTTTTCAAACTGGAAGGAAACCATCTCCGTGCCGGTTTGCCGGATACCATCAAAGAATTTCTCGGGATGAGGGGATATGATATGAAGATCAACGGGAGTTTTACTTATGCTGCGTATTTTTCTTATATCTTCAAATACAGAGAGATCATCATTGCAGTCAATGTGAAAATAATCAACATGGTAGCCGTCCAGTTCTTTTACCAGTTCATCAAGCGGTCGGGAAATGTTTGAGTAAACCGAAGCGGAGATTTTCATTGACAGCGGTAATGCTTCATTCCTGCAAAGATATACTTTCAGCGGTTTTTTGCGGGCGCGTACATAAGAATTTTGTCATTTGAGAGTGAAAAAACAAGAACTAAATAATATTTTTTGACAAATTGAAGCTACACTTATTACCTTTTGATGGTATGAATGACCGTAATACGCTCGATTTTGCAGTCAAAAGGCAATAAATTACAGCCCGAATTGACATTTTGTTGTAGGATAAGACCCAAAAATTGGGGCGTATCTCACAGTAAAATGTCATTATGCCCACAGTAAAAAATATTATGTCATTTTATACAAACATAAATAAATTAGTATTAGATTTGCTTGCTCAAAATGACATGAAGAAAGAAGCTGAAATAAAAGATGTAAGGAAGCAGCAGCTTGAGTTTATCCGTCTGCTGGATGAATACGAAGTGAATATATTCACTATTGCGAATATAGGAAAGCAAATACACCACCCGTTCAAAAATGTGCAGGGCATAGCGGACAGGCTCACAAAAAAAGGATTGCTCACCCGGATCGAGAATGGAAAATACTGCCGTCATAATTTCCGGGATGAATGGGTAATCGGGAATTATCTCGTGAAAGACGGAGTGATTGCCTATTGGTCGGCATTAAACAGGCATGGGCTAACGGAACAATTTCCCAATACAATATTTGTACAAACAGCAAAAGAGAAGCTGGACAAAAATGTATTCGGAGTAGATTATAAGTTTATCCGGGTTGCAAAAAGAAAACTCATCGGTTATGAAATGTACGGAGTGGGTAATAACCAGTTCCGTATGACCGATGTCGAAAAAACCATTGCGGATTGCTTCGACCTGCCTGAATATTCCGGTGGATATGCAGAACTGATCCGGGCTTTCAAAACTGCCAAGCCGGATGCGAAAAAAATGATAAAATATTGCAAGGCCATTAACAACATAGCAGTAACAAAGCGAATTGCATTTTTAGGAGAGCTTTTAAAAAAAGAAAACTTTGATATGTTTCTGAAATATGCCAAAGAGGCGATAAACGAAAGGTATATTCTTTTCGACCCCATTGGATTAGCTACCGGAGAGTATGTAAAGGAATGGAAAATACGATTGAATGTAAGCAGTGAAGAAATATTGGAAATAGCCAATAAGCAGTATTGATGATTTTACAAAGAGAAATAACAGCCTTAGCACAAAAAGCAGGTGTTTCAAAAACCACCATTGACAAGGACTGGGTATTAGGACACTTCATTGATGCGATATACTCCGTGAAGGGACTGAAAGAAAATCTGATCTTCAAGGGCGGAACCTGTTTGAAAAAATGCTACCTGCCCGATTATCGTTTTTCGGAGGATTTGGATTTTACGGCAACGGATGAAAAAATTATTCTTACCGAAGAAATATTTAACAAGGTGGTAACGCTTGTTACTAAACGCACCGGCATAGCTTCACATATAATTTCGTTTCGGGATTTGATTTTTAAAAATCAAAAAACAGGATATGAAGTAATTGTAAAATACTGGGGAGCCGATCATCAGATTAACTCGGCAGTTCCACCGCATGAAAGGTGGATGACAAGCATTAAGATTGAAGTAATCAAATATGAATTGTTGTTATTTCCTCCGGTAAAGAAAAAAGTAGCACATGCTTATTCCGATAAACTTTCAGATAGTGCAAACCACATTCCCTGCTATTCGATTGAAGAAGTAATGTCCGAAAAGATAAGGGCATTGATGCAGCGCAAATATACTGCACCACGGGACTATTACGATATATGGTATTTAAGCAGGAATTTCAAGCTGAATAATGAAAAGATTGTTGAGGCATTTCACAAGAAAGTGAAATACAAAAACCTTGAGTTTACAGGAATAGAGCAACTGATAAATCCCCGAAACGAAAAAATACTCCGGCACAACTGGCAGAATAGTTTGGGTCATCAGATTACGAAGGGGAATTTGGTGGACTATACTGTTGTTATTCCTGAAGTGAAGGAATATTTTGAAACAATATTTGAGTAGTGTTGAAGTGCTTTTTAATAAAAAAGCATAATACGTATGAGTTAAAATCCTTTCCGAAAATGGTCTCAAGCTGGACGTCAATATTTACAAACCATTTCTCGGTTAAAAAATTGGAGGTGTTCTGATCGGTGAGAGAGGGATTAATGTGAGAGCATATTAAAAATTCTCTCATGTTTTTTGGACACAGGTTATTTAGCCATGAGTGAGAGTGAAAAAACTAAAAATAATAATACTTTTTAGCAAATTGAAGCTATCTTTGCAGTTCGGTTTTTGAGCCGAAAAATTGCTGAAACGCCTGGTCCCGTAGTTCAACGGATAGAACACTGGTTTCCTAAACCGGGGATAGAAGTTCGATTCTTCTCGGGACTACAAGATCAGAGTGAGTGTGGGAGTGAGAGTGGGACTGTGCCTTTGCGAAGCTTCAGCGAAGCAAGGGTGAGCGCGAACACTCTGATTCTTCTTCATTGCTCACCCTCAAAACTCACACTTTCTTAAACAAAGCGAATTTTTCTAAAACAGTCTTCCCCCGGCTTCAACGCTTTTCTCAGGTTCCACGAGGATGCATTCATTGTTCTTATCGGGAAGTCCGAGTGTGAGAACTTCAGAAACAAAAGGTCCTACTTTTCGTGGAGGGAGGTTTACGACGGCAAGGATCATTCTGCCTTTCAATTGCTCTTTGGTATAGTTTGCACAGAGGCGTGCGCTGGAGGTTCTGATCCCGATCTCTTTCCCGAAATCAATCCTGAGCTTATAAGCGGGCTTTTGTGCTTCGGGAAAATCTTCGGCCTGGATAATTTTTCCTACCCGTATGTCAAGCTTCTGAAAATCAGTAATGGATGCTCCGGGCTCTGTGTGCCCGCCTGATTTTTTCCCGGCGGATAATTTATCCATCTGCTTTTCTATTATGGAACTTTCAAGTTTTTCGAAGAGAAGGACTGCTTCCCCGAGCAGGTGGCCGTCAGGGAGATTATCTGTTCTTGAGGCATCAGCCCACCTGCGTGCCGGCATCTGCAGGATGGAAGTGAGTCTGGTAGCCGTGAATGGGAGAAAAGGTTCCATGAGCACGGAGAGGTTTGCTGAGATCTGGAGACAGATATTCAGAACCGTTTTCACCCGTACCTCATCGTTTTTAATCGCTTTCCAGGGTTCGTTATCGGCAAGATATTTATTGCCTGCCCTTGCAAGGTTCATCACTTCAGCCAGCGCTTCACGGAACCTGAAGCGATCGAGGCAGCCGGCAATTTTTGAAGGATACGCACTGATCTCCCTGAGCAGGTGCAGGTCAGCGGAAGTAAGGATTTCAGCATGCGGAACGCGTCCCTGAAAATATTTTTGAGTAAGTACAATTGTTCTGTTCACAAAATTACCGAGGATGGCCACCAGCTCATTATTATTTTTTGCCAGGAAGTCCTTCCAGCTGAAGTCGTTGTCTTTTGTTTCGGGCATGTTGGAGCAGAGAACGTAACGGAGGATATCCTGCTTCCCGGGAAAATCAAGAAGATATTCATGCAGCCACACCGCCCAGTTGCGTGAGGTGGATATTTTCTCTCCTTCCAGGTTGAGGAACTCGTTGGCAGGGACATTTTCGGGGAGAATGAAATCTCCGTGGGCCATGAGCATGGCAGGAAAGACGATGCAGTGAAATACGATATTATCTTTTCCGATAAAATGCAGGAGGCGGGTTTCATTGCTTTTCCAGTATTTTTCCCATCCTTCCGGAAGCAGCTCTTTGGTTGCGGAAATGTATCCGATGGGCGCATCGAACCATACATATAAAACTTTCCCGTCTGCTCCGGGCAGGGGAACTTTGACACCCCAGTCAAGGTCGCGGGTTACAGCCCTGGGCTGGAGACCTTCGTCCAGCCATGACTTGCATTGTCCGTACACATTGGCTTTCCAGTCTTCTTTATGATCCCTGAGAATATATGCCGAAAGTTTTTCCTGGAATTGATCAAGGGGCAGGAACCAGTGGCGCGTCTCCCTGAGTACAGGGGTTTTTCCGCTCAGGGCGGATTTGGGGTTGACAAGGTCAGTGGGGTTGAGTGATGTGCCGCATTTTTCACACTGGTCTCCGTAGGCATTTTCATAACCGCACCGGGGACAGGTACCCGTGATATAACGGTCGGCAAGAAATTGCTTTTGCTCCTCGTCAAAGTATTGCCGGGTAACTTTTTCTGCAAAAATCCCTTTATCATAAAGTACTTTGAAAAAATCAGATGCCGTCCGGTGATGTGTTGTAGATGAGGTGCGGGAGTATATGTCAAAAGAAATTCCGAAGGCAGCGAATGATTCTTTCATCATCCCATGATATTTATCCACCACCTGCTGGGGGGACACATTCTCCTGCCTTGCTTTAATCGTGATGGGAACTCCATGTTCATCCGAGCCGCACACATAAATCACTTCTTCTCCTTTTGAGCGGAGGTAGCGTACATAAATATCGGCGGGGAGGTAGCATCCTGCCAGGTGACCTATGTGCACGGGGCCGTTGGCATAGGGAAGCGCAGCGGTAATAAGGTGGCGTTTAAATTTCATTTCCGGATTCTCCGCATATGGGACTGTACGTGGCAAAGGTAAGATAAAGCGGAAAACTGAAGCGGGGAAAACCTCTTTGCATGTGACAGGTGATACAGATCAGCCCTGTGTTTGATTTAAGTCATTACCGTCAAGGCGGAACCGGAGATATCTTCGCATTACCACTTTAAATTATTGCTGCCATGCCTATGCACTTTGAAGATTACGCCGTAAAGGGAAATGAATTCCTGAATTCCCTTGCCTTTGAGTTGGGCGGAAAAAACTACAAGGAGAGTGCCGCACGGCTCACCCGCTGCGTGTTCCGTGTGCTGAGAAACTGCTTAACCCCTGAAGAATCCCTCGAATTACTTGCCCAGCTCCCCATGGCACTGAAGGCGGTGTATGTGGATGGATGGCAGTTACCCAAGAGAAATGCCCACCCCCGGAGAGAGGAAGATTTTATCTCTCTCGTGATGAAGGAAGACGGGCTTGCTGCTTACCGCGACTTCAGCAATGAAGCCGATGCGCGGCAATCGGTGAAAATTTTTTTCGGAGTGCTCGGGAATTATGTCTCCGGGGGACAGATGCGCGAGATGATTGGGGTGCTTCCCTCAGGCATCAGGTCCCTGCTGGAGGATGACGCAGTGAGTAATCGTATAAATTCATTAAACCTTTAATCAATATGAACAAATACATACTGGAACCTGACCTGGCCGGCATGATGACCACGGGCAGAGGGCTTTGCGTATCTCTTGTCATTCCGACGCACCGCACTTCCCCTGCCCGGCGCAGTGATGAATTTACCGCCGGAAAAATAATTGAGTTTGCAAAAAAGGAATTGTGCGGAAAGTACAGAACCCGGGGAGGAGAAGCCCTGGCTGCAAGAGTGCAGGAGCTCGCAGAAAAAATAGACTTTGTACACTCTTCGGAAGGGATAGGAATCTTTGTTTCAAAAAACCATGCCAGGCTGGTTAGCTTCCCTTTCCCCGTGAAAAAAAAGTTAGTGATAGGAGATTCTTTTGAAGTGAGAGACCTGGTTTACAGGGAAAACTTTATGGCGGATTATTATGTGCTTTCGCTCAGTGAAAAAATTGTCCGCCTGTTCAAGGGGAATGGGCCTTCCCTCCGTGAGATAAAGGACGGGACTTTTCCTGCACGCTACAGGGATACCTATGAATATTCCCGCCCTGCCCGCGGGAGTTCAGTGAGCAGCTCCCTTAAAGGAGCAGAGAAGGATAAATCGGTGGTCGAAGAAAAAAGACTGCAGGCCTTTTTCCATGAGCTGGACAAGAAACTTTCTGCATATATTAATAGTGCAGTGCCCATGTTGCTGGCGGGTGCCAGGAAAGACAACGGGTACTTTATGAAAGTAAGTGTCCACGGGAAATCAATTATAGGGAAAGTGGAAGGGAATTTCAACCACGGCAGTACACAGACGCTTGCTGATGCTGCCTGGGTAAGGATGCTGGGATTCCTGAAAAAGAAAGCTTCCTCTGCAGTGGAAGAAATCAGGGAACAGGATAACGGCAGGAAGGTGTCGTCGGGGATCAGTAATGTGTGGAATGCCGCAACCCAGGGGCGGGGTTTGTCGCTCGTGGTGGAAAAGAATTTCACCAGGCCTGCATTCCTTGGTGAGGATGGGTTTACACTCCTGATGCATCCACCCCGCGGAAAGCATAAGGTGCTGGCTGATGCCGTAGACGATATTATCGAGATTGTTCTTTCAAAGAACGGGACTGTAAAGTTCGTGGACGACGGTGCTCTTGCCGGGCATGAAGGGATTGCTCTCATTAACAGGTATTAGCCGCAAAGCATGAAGAAGATTCTGGTCCCGGTTGACTTTTCCGAGAATTCCGCTGATGCGCTCCGGTATGCAGTTTTCTTGGCCGGAAGAATGAAAGCCGCATTGCTGCTTATGCATGTCTGTGCCTCAGGTCACGGGGCAGACGAACGTACAGCCTCGGGCAAACTTCAGGCATGGGCCGCAAAGGCAAAGGAGGAGAATCCCGGACTTGAAGCCGAAATCCTTCTGAGCACCGGGGAAACAGTAAAGAATATTACCGAAGCGGCTGCAGCAGACCACTGTGAACTTACGGTTACAGGGATGCACGGCTCCGGTGGAGTGGGGGATAATCTTTTTGGCAGTACCTCTGCACGGCTTGCTGAACATCTGTCTTGCCCGCTTATTATGGTTCCTGCGGGATACCGCTGTAATGAAGTCGGCAAAATTGTATTCGCAACGGATTACCGTTCCACTGACCTTGATTCAATCCGTTTCATGGTACCGCTTGCGGAAGCTTTCATGTCGGATCTGATCATAGTTCATGCTGATGAAGGAGAATACCGTGGAGGGTATGAGCGCAACATGTTGAATGCATTCAGTGCAAAGGTGCGGGAAGCATTTCCTTATCCCTTGTTGAAGTTCGAATTACTTGAAGGAGGAAATGCAGCTAAAATTCTGAAGGAATACCTTGAGTATACAAAGCCGGCTTTGTTTGCCCTTGCCTCAAGGAAAAGAACGCCGGCCGAAAAAATTTTTACTTCAAGCCTTACCCGCCGCTTCGATGGGCAAATAAAGGTTCCTCTGCTGGTATTTCATGCAGGAGCAGCGGCATTGTAGCCATTATACAGGCTGCGGTGCTCTCATCACGAATTGGGCAGTGTGCCGGCTTTTCTGTTCAAGCAGTATTTCTTTTCCGGCAGTGCAGTTGTCAATCGCTGCCTGGGTATAGTGGCGGACAGTAACCAGTTCCATTCCTCTGTTGTACCGCACTTTAAACTGTTTCTGCAAATCCCTGACCAGTGCGGGAATCCTGGAGCCGTCATCGTCCATGCATACAGAGAAACTCAGGGCGGAGTTCTGCATCACGTTTATCTTTATCCTGTGCAATGCAAAGAGCCGGAAGATCTCGCTGAGGTTCTCTTCAACGATAAATGAAAAATCTTTGGGCGAGAGTGTGGCAAGAAGCTGCCCCGGCTTGAAGATGAAGCAGGGAACAGTAAGGGGAAACTCTTCCACGTCAATGAGGGTGCCGGGCTCAGACGGGGAAGCAAAAGATTTTACCCTCAGCGGAATCTTTTTGTTCTGCAGGGGTTTTATTGTTTTGGGATGTATCACGGTAGCCCCGTAGTATGCCAGTTCTATGGCATCGAAGTACGAAAGCCTGTCAATCTTTACTGCAGCCGGGTAGCGTTTGGGATCTGCATTAAGGACACCGGGTACATCTTTCCAGATAGTTACCTCTGAAACATCAAGGCAAAAAGCAAATATGGCAGCTGAGTAATCCGATCCTTCTCTCCCAAGTGTGGTAGTATTGTTTTCCGGGGTGCACCCGGTAAAGCCCTGGGTGACAAGGGTGTTTACTTCAGGGGTAAAGAGGGGAGGAATGATATCCTGCACCCGGGCCGCCGTAGCCTCCCAGTTGACTTTCGCTTCCCGGTATGTATCATCAGTGCGGATGCAATCCCTTACGTCCACCCAGCGGTTATTTATTCCTGAGGTGCCGAGGTATGCACTTACAATGGCAGAGGATATAAATTCCCCCACCGGCACTATCTGGTCATAAAGAAAATCATAATTTTTTCCCGGCTTTTCCTCAAGCACCCATTCAATCTCGGTGAAAAAATTGTTTACCTGGTCATATACAGGATGGTTCTTGCCCGGGAAAAGATCGTTCATGATCCGGAGATGAAATTGTTTTATCCCGTGAAGCAATTCCTGCACCTCCCCTTTGCCTGAGCAATATGCATGCAGCAGCACCTCGAGGGTATTGGTGGTTTTTCCCATGGCCGAGATCACCGCTAATATTTTTTCTCCGGGATATAAACGGAAAATACCGGCAACATTCCTGACTCCTTCTGCATCTTTCACCGAGGCCCCGCCGAATTTAAAAACCTTTATCATACCCTGTGTCTGAATTTTTTAATCCGGTCATGTTCCAGCTTGCAGGTAATCCATTCCCCGTCAAATGAAACTTTGTATTTTTTATAAAAACTGATGGCCGGGGTGTTCCATTCCAGTACATGCCAGCGGAGCTGCCTGGCCCCGGAGCTGGCTGCAATCTTCAGTAGTCTTTCAAACAACAGCGTACCTGTTCCGCTTCGCCGTTTCGCCTCAGTGACAATAATATCATCAAGGTATATGTAGCGGCCTTTCCAGGTGGAATAGGCATGGTAAAAAACAGCCGCCCCGGTGATAATGCCTTTCTCCTCGGCCACAAGAAAATCAAACGCAGGGTTTTCCCGGGAGAAGTCCCGCTTCATGTCCTGCAATGTATTAGTGACCTCCCCGGGAGCCCGCTCATATGCCGCAAGTTCTTTAACAAGCTGCAGCACCCGGGGCAGGTCCCCCGTACGGCCTTTGCGGATGCGGATAGTGTGTTTCATCACAAACAGATATCCAAAAGTAGGCAATAGAATTTTGCTCACCGTAAAGTAAATACGGATTTCTTTTCCATGCGATTTTCCCTACCTTCACGGGCAAAATTAATGAGTATGAAAAAGTACGGGCTGTTCATGGTTTTAAATTGCTGCGCCTTGTTGTCCTTCGCACAGGAACAACCGGCGGATGCAGCGGGGAAGAAACTGGTACCGAAAGACGTTCATATCATTATTGATGTCATGAGCGACAACTGGCTGAACTCCCCCGACAGCATCAAAAACAAAGTGCTGAAGTCAAGGGGGGTGAATGTATATGCAATGTATGATATCCCGGTTGGTAGCAGTGGCTTCAGCTTTGCGGCAGGCGCAGGAATCAATTCCTATAATGTGAGCAACAATGCGGCTGTTTCCTACATTTCGGATTCCATGAATAAAGTCACCACCGCTTTTGGTCCTCTCAGCGGCAGTTATAAAAACAATAAGCTGTCAGTAAGCTACCTTGATATTCCCATTGAGCTGCGTTATAAAACTCCTGCCGACCGGAGCGGGGGCTGCTTCAAGTTTGCTCTTGAAGGAAAAGCAGGTTATCTTTTTAACAGCCATACCAAGTATGTTACAACTGCTTCCCGGACCAAAACCTATGACATTATCAATCTTACGCAATATCGCTATGGCGTTGGCCTGCGAATAGGTTACGAATGGTTTGCCCTCACAGGCTTTTATTCACTTTCTCCCTTGTTTGAAAAAGACAAAGGCCCCGGGGTAATACCTTTTTCTGTGGGCATCTCCATTAATCCATACTGAAGGGCCTCAAGATGTTAAAGGTGCAGGATAAAACCATTGACCGGTACAAATATGCTATCATTACCGGTGCTGTTTTGCTGGTTTATTTCAAGTCGCTGCTTTTTGGTTTTACCTCTTTTGATGACAATGCCCTGATCACCGACCGCCAGGATTTTCTCAGCCATGCATCAAGCATTATCAAAGCTTTTAAGACTGATGTGTTCCTGTCCGGGTCGGATAATTTTTACCGCCCTATGCAGACGGTATCATATATCATTGATACGCAGTTGGGCGGAGGGGGGGCACTCATGTATCACCTCAGCAACGTGGTGTTGCACATAGTGATGTCCTGCCTGCTCTTCATCTTTTTTACCCGCCTTGGCCACAGGAAAGATCTTTCTCTCCTTGCCTGCCTTGTGTTTGCAGTGCATCCAGTGCTCACACAGGCGGTGGCATGGCTGCCCGGCCGGGGCGATCTCCTGATGGGGGTGTTTGTCATGCTGTCTTTCTTCTCATTCCAGGATTATATGAAGAAAGAAGAAACCGGGCCCATGCTGAAACACCTCTTCTTTTTTCTCCTCGCTTTTTACAGCAAAGAGACGGCGATAGCGCTTGTCCCGATTTGCGTCCTGTATCTTTTTTTTCTCGACAGGAAACGCCTGCGTTCCTTAAACAAAATTCGCCTGGGGGCGGGATGGGGTGCAGTGGCGCTGGTATGGTTTCTTTCAAGGCAGGCTGCAATACAGCACGGGGTGCCGTTTTCCTTTACCACCTCTTTCAAATCCATCTTTCTTAATTTTCCTGCGGTAGTGCAATATGCGGGAAAGATTATTTTCCCTTTTAACCTTTCGGTGATGCCGCTGATAATAGATACCGCTGTAATTCCGGGTGTGCTTGCAATTGCGGGTATGCTTGCCCTTGTCTTGCTTTCAGGGGAGGCCCGGAGGGGATACCTTCTTACGGGTCTTGCCTGGTTTCTGCTGTTTCTGCTTCCTACCCTGATTCTTCCCGGCGCCAACGGTAAACCTCACTTCTACGAGCACAGGCTCTACCTTCCGATGGCAGGGGTTCTCCTCATATTTATGGAAATGAATCCTGTACGCAGGATCAGGAGCGAAATCCCAAAGTCATTGCTTGCTCCCGGAATTGTGATTCTTTTTTTGACCTTCATCACCATAAAGCACAGCAGGGTTTTCGGCAATCAGGAGCTTTTCATGAAGCAGGCTGTTTCCGATGCGCCTCATTCTTCACTTGCACACCGTAATCTCGGGATATACTACCAGGCTGAAAACCTGGTGGATAACGCTATTCCTGAATATGTACGTTCCCTTGAACTGAATCCGAAGGAAAAGGATCTTCACAACAATCTCGGTTGCATCTATATCGGGAAAAACAATTACACATCTGCCGAAACGGAGTTCAGGAAAGAACTTGAAGTGAATCCTTCCAATGACCAGCCGTATTACAACCTCGGCATTATGGCTTCAAGGCAGGAGCGCTGGACAGAGGCCGAATCGCTCTGGAGGCAGACTGTTGCGCTGAATCCCCGTAATATGGACGCCTATAACAGGCTGATTTATTACTACAATAATGCCGGGAGAAAAGAAGATGCAAAGCAATGGTATAACCGCATGGTTGCTGTGCAAAATAATCAGGCACCTCCTGCTGCGGGTGGCCTGCCTCCCGTTAATCACCAGGAACTGGCACAGGAGCCGAATCGTGCCAATGCCGAACAGGAGCTGGTAAAAAGGGTCCGGGCAAATCCCATGGATGAGCAGGCGCTGCTTAACCTGGGCATAAGTTACTACAGCCAGGGGAAACTTGATGAAGCCGCAGCTTCATGGCGCAGGATCACGGAGATCAATCCTAAAAACCTTGACGCGTACAACAACCTTGCTATTTATTATGCCAGGCAGGGAAAGCCCGGGGACGCGATTGCTGCTTTTGAAAAGACTATCAATATTAATCCTGAGTATATAAGCGGCTATTATAACCTTGCCCTTTTTTATGCGAGAAACAACAACTCAGCGAAAGCCATGGAGTATGTCGGGGAATTAAAAAAGAGGCACGTAGGGCCTGAACAGCTTGGAGCCAAAGGCATTAAGGTTGACCCGGCCTTACAAAAATATTTCGAATAGCAGTTGGGGGCTTACCTCGGATTTTCTACAACCAGTTTCTGTACCAGTTCGCCGGCGGAAGAAGAGATTTTCACAAAATAAATTCCGGGCAGAAGGAAGCTGATATCAACTTTCGGGTTCACATCTTTCAGATATTCTTTATAAAGACATTCTCCCACGGGGCTCAGCAACTGCAACTCTGCGGGAAGAGAGATGCCCGAAATAAAGATATTTTTCCCCGCAGGGTTGGGCGCCACTTTTACCATACGGGAATTGCCGCCTGCAGAGATGCTGATTGTATTCGAATAGGTGTACCGGCCGTCATAATCCGCCTCCCTGAGACGGTAGTAACAGGTTCCTGTGAATGAGCTTGTTCCCTTGTCGGCAAAGAAATAATACTGCCCGGAGCCTGCGTTACCTGAAGCCTTAATCTGCCCTGCTGGAGAAAAAATTCTTCCGTTAAGACTTCTTTCCACGATAAAGTAATCAGTATTAAATTCTTCGCCCGTCACCCACTCAAGGACATTGCCGTTTTCTGTATGGCGGCCGGTGAACGAAATCATCCTCAGGGGCAGTGCCGGTGGTGGCGTTGAACACACCACGGTGGTTGTGGTGGCAGCGTCAGCCCCGGTTGTGGCAGGGGCTATTGTATTCGTGCCTATGCCTCCCGCAGGAATAATATCTGAAAATGTAATGTAGTTGTATGTGGTGGTGCCTGCTGTGGCAGAGCTGGTGGTGAGTGTACCGACCGCAGCTTCATTGCAGCCGGTGTTCCCATTCCCGTCAGACTTAGTCATAAACAGGTCATAGTTACCCGCCCCGGCGGAGAAAGTGTACCCCATGGTCACAAGTCCGCCATCAGCTGTGGGCTGCACAACGGCAGGCCGCTCGTCGTTATATCCTCCGTATGTTTTAGACCACAGGGCAGTTCCCGCATTATCGGTACGAACGAGCAGCGTGTTAATTGTAGGGGATCCCGGTGAACCGAAAGATCTTGTACTGCCAACAATGGCATATCCCCCGTCGGTGGTCTGGGTGGCAAAGCCGCCATTTTCTATCGTGGTTCCTCCGTATGCATAAGCCCATTGCTTGGTGCCATTGGCAGAGACTTTCAGGAGGTAGAACTCATCGCCGCTTCCGAAGGTATAGGTTTCCCCGCCGAGAATGTATCCGCCGTCGGTAGTCTGTTTCACAGAATAGCTGAGTTCCCAGTTGGTTCCTCCGTAAGCGTTAGTCCATTGTATGTTCCCCGAAGCGTCTGTTTTCATGAGAAACAGGTCATAGCCGGCATTGACTGTAAGTCCGCTTACAGTCTGCCCTGCGACAATGTATCCGCCGTCGGTGGTCTGTTGTACGGCAAAGGCATCATCCAGGCCCGAAGCAGGTGTTGCATCCTGGGTGTCATAGGTTTTTTCCCAGGATACCGCCCCGGTGCTGCTCACCTTGGCAAGGTAGATATCCATGGAGTTGGCGGGCAGGCTGTAGGTGTGTCCCGCCACGATACAGCCGCCGTCGGCCGTTTTTGCGACAGCCTGGAGATAGTCTTCGAAATCCGTTCCTCCGAAAACTACCGCCCACTGGTAGGCCCCGGTGGCGTTGGCTTTCACGAGAAATCCATCAGCAGCTCCCGAAGGGCCCCCGTTGTATGTGTATGAATACCCGGCCATAACATAACCCCCGTCGTTAGTCTGGTCTAAAGCAAGCGCCCAGTCAATATCAGGTCCCCCGTATGCTTTGGACCAGCTGATGGCGCCATCGCTGGCGGTCTTGGTAAGATAATAACCATAGCCCGACTCATAGGTGTTGGAGGTGCCGAGTATGATGTAACCACCGTCAGTAGTTTGTTTCCCGAACCCGCCTTCTTCAGTGTTCATGCCGCCGAACACATTCTGGAATCCACCTGTGGAGGGAGATGTCGGACAAGCCGTAAAAGTAAGGTTTCCGAATCCGGAAGCGTGCTGGTCCCATCCCGCCGTAAGATTTTTCACTTTTACCGTGTTGGCAGGGAAAGCAGGATTGTAAACTCCTGCGGCAGGATTCATCACATTGTTGATAATGATCGTGAAAGCTGCGCTGGAAGCTATAAACGGGCAGGCGAAGCCGGGAACGTTGAAAGTGAGTACAGTGCCTGCCTTGGTAACGGCCCCGAAGGCAGTACCGTTGACAGAACCTGTCACATAACCGAAAGTGGTTCCTGCCGGAAAGGTAATGGAAACGGTTCCTCCGTTGCCGCTGGCACAGGAAAAACCCCGGATAGCTGCATTGGCATTGGCGTTATTGGTGAGGCTGAAAGTGTAGGTGGCATATACGCAGCCACCCAGGTTGCTTACAGCAACAGAGTTTGCGGCCCAGTCGTAGTTGGTCTGGGCGTGCAGGCTTGTTCCAACGGCGAGGGAGAAGCCAATCAACAGGTGCAGTATTTTTTTCATTGGATGGTGGTATAAATATGCTGCAAATTACATCAAACAAGGTTGCTGCCAAAAGCTAACCGGTCTTATTCTTTGAAACCATTGCTTATTTTAAATTCGAAAAAATAAATTATTTTTACAAAAACGAAGTAATAACCTCTTTATTCTTTATATGCCTTCAGCCGGTACAAAGGATCTGTTTTGGCTTGTTAAATCCCTGACCAAGTCCGAAAAAGGGTTTTTGAAAGTTTATATTGCCCGGCGCAGCCCCCGCGGAGATAACCTGATCTACCTCCGGATCTTTGAACGTATGGAAAGGCAGGATCAGGGTACGTATGACGAAAAAGCACTTATCCGCGAGACGGGGATCAAGCCATCCCGCCTTCCTAATCTTAAAAATTATCTTTCCGGGCTTATCCTCCAGAGCCTGAGGGAGCTTTATTCGAAACATACAGTTACCGGATTGATACGGGGGTGGATTGCCGATGCGGAAATTCTTTATAAGAAGGCACTTTACAAACAGGCGCGGAAAATTATAACCCGGGTAAAACACCTGGCTTATGCTCACGAGAAATGGATTCTTCTCCTTGAAATCCTGCACTGGGAAAGAAGACTTGTTACTGCAGAAACATACACTTACAGTCTCGACAATCAGCTTACCAGCCTTATAGACGAAGAAAAACGCATACTGTCGAAATTATCTGCCACCGGAGAATATAAAGCCCTTTCCGAAAAAATATTTGTTCTTCTCAAAAAATACGGGGAGCCGAGAAACATGGCGACAGCGGAAGAGTTCAGGAAGATACTGCGAAACCCTCTTCTGAAAACCAGCGACAAAAGCCTGCCGGTGGAAGCAAGATATTATCTTTATTTTATCCTCGCCAACCTGTATTACGGGCTGGGTGATAAGCAGAAGGACTATATCTACAGGAAAAAAATAGTGGAGCTGAGCGACTCCAGTCCCGAATGGATTAGGGAAAACACCGAACAGTACACGGGGCAGCTGAACAACCTCCTGATCAGCCAGACAACACTACGGAAATATGCGGAGATATTAAGCGTGGTGAAAAAACTCCGTGCCCTTCCGGCCAGGTCAGTGATTACCCAGGCCAATATTTTTGCCAGTGCATCTTTCTATGAACTTAATGTGTACATTGACACGGGAGATTTTGCGAAGGGCATTCCCCTTATCCCCGGTATTGAAAAGGAACTCCTGAAATACTCCGCTAAAATCAATAAGGCCAAAGAGCTCCTGCTGTATTATAACTGTGCCTGTATTTATTTTGGTACGGGAGAGTATAACAGGGCGCTTCACTGGCTTAACAAAATCCTGAACGACACACCGGTACAGCTTCGCCAGGATTTATATTGCGTGGCACGTGTACTAAGCCTCATCATCCACCTTGAACTGCACAATATTTCTCTTCTCGAATACTCAGTGAAGTCCACGTATCATTTTCTATACAAGCAAAAGATGCTTTACCGGTTTGAAGCACTCATCCTCGATTTCATCAGGAAGAAAATCCCGAAGATTATCACAAGGCCGGAGCTTGTTGCTGAGCTTAGAGACCTGAAGGAAAAGCTGGTTAAGGTTTCTGAAGATCCTTTCGAGAAAAAGGCACTTGATTATTTCAACTTCATCGCCTGGATCGACAGTAAAATCGAAGGCCGCTCTTTTGCAGAGATGGTCAAAAGAAAAGTTCGAAAAAATTACTGACTGGAAATTTCCGCGGGATATAAACTTATTCTCCTGCAATAACTACCCTGGCAACCTGACCCCTGCCGGAATTGAGCCTTACAAAATAAATCCCGGGGCTGAGTTTTAGTGCCCCCGCTTCAATCCGCTTCCTGTAATATCCTTTGTTGTACCTGCCGATATTTTCTTCGCATACTTTATTCCCCGGCAGGTCATACACCGATACAACTACATCCCTGCCGGTATTATCCGTTACATTGAAACAGAGTATAAAATAAGAAGTTGCAGGGTCGGGATAGATTTGCAGGGATGCCTGTGCCTGGTTTTCCGGGTTTTGAATGGATGCCCCGCCAGTATTGATGATGGTTACTGTATAATCTTCGGTTTCCCCGGTAGCAAAAGAAGTGCAGGCATCATTGGGGCCGTTGGAACTTAAGCTGGCCCTGCTGCGGATGCGCATCCTTGTTGCCCCCGGCAGTGCATTGGAAGGAACGGTGAAAGTGCAGGTATCAGGAACGCTGTCGGTGGAGCTGAGGGCTACCTGTGTCCATTCTGAAGCGTCAAACACAAAATCCTGGTTATAGTCAATCCATACGGATGTTTTTCTTGAAGGAGCAGGAATGGTCACCACGAGCTGGTATGAGTTTCCTGCCGTGAGAGTGGCCGTGGTATTGCCGGTGGCAGGGTAGACGGAATAACTGGCACCGGTAAGGTTGGCGCAATGGGTATTCAGATTAATCAGAGTGGTGCCTATCAGTTCCACGTCATTGATATTGTCAATGATGGTGCAGTTCCCGCCGAGGGAGGTGCAATAGCTTTGTGCATAGAGTGCAGAGCTGCCGGCCAGTGTTGCAGCCAGGAGCAGGCCAAATGTTTTTTTTGATTTCATGGAATTATTTTTAAGAAATTTTATTTTAAGAGAGAGATGTTGCCTTTCCTGATAATGGTGTTTCCGTTCTGAAGAATGGCTTTCAGGTGATAAACAAAGACTCCGGAATTCATTGTTTCTCCCTTATATGTTCCATCCCATCCTTTGGAAGGGTCCGGGGTTTCAAATACCTTGTTTCCCCATCGGTCGTATATTTCAAAGGTAAGTGTTTTTATACAATTGCCGCGGACATAGAGGATTTCATTCTCTTCGTCTCCGTTGGGAGAAAATGCATTGGGAACGAATACTTCCCCGCATACTACCTGGGTTGTAGTGTCCTGTTTGGGGTTAATTGTAATGGTAATAGAATCTGTTACGGTACATCCGGATCCATTATCAGCCGTGAGCACGTATGTTATAGTGTTGGCCGGGATGGCCGCAGGGTTGGGGCAGGTAGTACAGCTCAGCCCGGAAACAGGACTCCAGGAGTATGAGTATCCGGCCATAACGGTAGCGTTGAGCAGCACGGTATCACCGGCATTAATGGTAGTGTCGCCGGGCAGGATTGTGAATCCCTGGGGAGGGGTATTTCCTATCACCACCTGGTGTACTGCGGTATCCATAGGGCAGCCGACAATAAGGGTTACGGTATAGTTTCCCGGAGAGCCATACACATGTGAAGGAGATTGTGCAGAGGAGGTATCCCCGTCTCCGAAATCCCAGAGCCACATGCCCGGACTCCATACACCGTTTTTCCAGATGCAATTCCCGGTGGGAGTACCCGTAAACTGAACAGTATCCGAACAGTTTGGTGCAGCGGGCGAAGACGTAAAATCAATGTTTGTTCCCTGTATGCCCATCTTGAAAATTACAGGCTGATCCTTCCCGGTGCCATTGCCCTTTCCTGACATCATCGAAGGTATCGTAGTGGGAAAACCCGTGGAATGGCTGCTTTGTCCTACCATTACTTCCTCCCTGCACTTGTCCGGCATGGCAATGGAAGGCCCGGCAACAATATTGTTGTAGTCATCCCTGTCTCCGCCGAAATAAGAGGAGTAATAGAGAGAATCTCCTGAGGCAGACAGCTTGAACAGTATAATGTCCAGCATGCCGTTGTATGAGTTATCATAAGCGCAGCCGGTGGTCGGGAAATTTCCGGATGACTGGAACAGGTCCGACTTGCCCGCCACAAAGGCTTCATTGGCGTTGTTCACTTCAATGTCGCACCCGTAGTCCTCGTCAGAAGCTCCCACATAGGTCGCATATATCATGGAAGACCCGGCGGCATTGAGCCTGCATACAAAGGCATCGCGTGAGTCTGCTGAGGTGTGTATGGTTTTATGAGCACCTGCCGTGGCGGGGAAGTTGTCAGAGGCAGTAAATCCTGTGACGAAGGATTCATTGTTTGAATTAATGGTAACACCCCATCCTCCGTCGGTGTTATTACCCCCGATATAGGTGGAATACACCAGGGAAGAGCCTGCTGAATTTAACTTTACGAGGAAGGCATCATCACTGAATCCTGAACTGGGGGCAGTGGTACAGAATGAACCGGGTGTAACCGGGAAGTCCGTGGAGGAGGTGCCCCCTGTGACAAAGGCTTCTCCCGCACTGTTTACGGTAACGCTGGTGGCGGCCTCGGCATTCCCGCCCCCTATGTAGGTGGAATACAGAAGTGTCCCGCTGCCTGCATCCATTTTCATGACATAGGCATCCCCGGAAATGGCCGACAATCCTGCGTTGGTGGTGAGAAAGGTAGAAGCGGCCCCGTTGAAAGTGTTGTCAAAGGCTGCTGCCGAAACAGGAAAATCGGATGAGGTGGTGAATCCCACAAGGTACACATCATTGGTGTTTCTCACTGCAATATCACGCCCTGCCTCCCCCTCGGTCCCGCCTATATAGGATGAGTACAGCAGGCTGTCGCCCCCTGCGCTAAGCTTGCACAGGAAAGCATCCCCGTAGGCAGAGCCTCCGTTATAGGAATTATCATAGGCGTTGGGAGTGTATGGAAAATCATCGGAAGATGTAAGGCCCGTAAAGAAAGTTTCGCCTGCAGCATTCACATCAATGGCAAGGCCCCATTCCACACTGCTGCCCCCCACGAAGGTCGCGTAGTCGAGCGACATCCCGTCATATTTCAGTTTGAATACAATCACATCTCCGAACTGCAGGAAAGGCCCGCTGTGCGTAGTGCTGTATGCTCCGAAGGTTACGGGAAAATTGCTGCCGTAACGCCCCACGCCATACACATTCCCTGCTGCGTCCGCGGCAATGTCATTCATGTACCCGTCATTAGACCCGCCCGTAAAGCCGCTGCTGGATGAACTCCCGATCCAGGTGGACCATAACATGAATACAGGGTCTATCACAAGGGGAAGATCATGATTGTACTTTCCGTATACCCTGAAGCCTGCGGTAGTGTTATTAAGAAGAATAAAACGCACATCCCTCGTCTCTTTTCTGCCGTTCACGTACTGGTAAGAAACAGGCAGGTGTTCTGTTACCGTTCCCCACGCATGCCTGATCTCCAGGTCGCCGTCAGGATTTACGGAGAGCCCCTGGATTCCGTCATACCTCATCCGGATATTGCTGATGTCGGCTCCGGGATGAAGGAGGTAATCGTATTTCAAACGGCCTTCCCCGGCTGCATAATACTGCAAATCGGTATGAGGGTAAATATTTTCGTAAGTAAGCAGCCCGCACTGGGGAACATGGATGGCATGTTTTGACGGGTCATTCCCGATCAGGTAGTTCACACGGCTGCTCCCGGATTTTTCTTCTTTAACTATGGCAGCGGGATTAGCATTATCAAACACCATGTTCCACACAAGGCCTTCGTACTCTTCAGGCTTTTCATCTTCTTTATGTTTTGCCGCAGGATCTTCTTCAACCTCCCTGCTCATGCAGAAACTTATACCGTTGCGGAGAAAGCGTATGCCCCCCTCGTTGCTCATGCACTGGTAGAGTATTTCTTTCTGCCATTGGCCGCGGTTGGCAAGGAAGAAGAAGGGCAGGGAGTCAGGGAAGGGTTTCAGGGAAGTATTTCCCGGCTGCTGTATGTCACGCTGCTTATTCTGGCCACGGAAAAATTTAGGGAAGGAGGCACTGCTACGGCTTGCATAACAGGGTTGCAGAAAGAATCCGGCAAACAGTATAATACATGTTAGCCGGAAAATATTTTTGAATATCATTTAAGCAGATTTTAAGTTACTACAAATCTATAAAAAATATCACCCGGGGTTCCGGAGGCGGTGTACAAGATTTCCCTTTGACGGAGTTTTATGGTTATGTACTGTTACTTTTTGTGTCAGGACAAGAAGTAAAAAGTTCGATCTTCCTCAAAAGAAGAGATCACAGCAGGCAAAATGGCCTTATAAGGTAATCCTGACTGATGCTGTGGAAAGTCCGATAGAAAGGTCCTTCAGGAAGCGGTATACCGAGTCCATTGTTGCAATTACAAGCGGGGATTTTTACTTTTGGCCCTATATTTGAAAAGCATATCTCATGATGAAATACCTGTACAGCATACTATTGATTTCCGCCCTGTGCATTGCGGGGTGCGAATCGTCAAGGACAGCTCTGAGAAAGGGGCATTACGACCTTGCCGTGTCAAAAGCCGTAAAAAAACTCGGGAAAAATCCGGCAGATCAGAAACAGCTTTCCGTTCTGGGAGAGGCTTTTAAAAAAGTACAGCAGTCTGACCTTGACAGGATTATTTTCCTGAAAAAAGAAGGCAGCCCGGATAGCTGGGATGATATATTCAATATATATTCAAAAATCAAAGGCCGCCAGCAGCTGGTCAAAACCCTCCCGGAACAGCTTATCAGCAGCCTGGGTCTTCAGCTTATCAATTGTGACGAAGAACTTATCCAGGCCAAGCAGAAAGCCGCAGAATATTTTTATGCACATGCGCTTGCCTTGCTTGAAAAGCCGGGCAGGAACAGCGCCCGGCAGGCCTATTCCGACCTTGAACGGGTGAAAAGCTATTACAATAATTTCCGGGAAACCGATGCCCTCATGGCAAAAGCCCTCGAGCAGGGCACCAGCAATGTTCTGTTCAGGATGAAAAATCAGTCGCATGTTATCCTTCCCGCAGGGTTTGAAGAAGAACTTACCAAAATCAGCCTCTATGAACTGAACCAGAAATGGACAAAATATTATACTGCGGAGCAAAAGAACATGGCTTATGATTATATTATCCTGGTAAACATGAAGGTGATAGATGTTTCTCCCGAAAGTATCAAAGAAACACACTATACCGAATCAAAGGAAATTCAGGATGGGTGGAATTATGTGCTGGATGCAAGGGGTAATGTGAAGAAGGATTCTCTCGGGAATGATATTAAAACCCCTAAGATGAAAAGAATAAGCTGCGAGGTGGTTGAGACCTTTAAAAAGAAAGTTGCGAGGATTTCCGGCAGCGTGGATTACATTAACAACAGTACAGGGCAGCTTATGAAAAGTGAACCTGTTATCTCCGACACTTTTTTTGAAAATGTATCGGATATTGCCATCGGGGATATGAACGTTCTCAAGCCGGAAACAAAAGCTAAAATAAAGCCCCCCATGCCTTTCCCGGGAGATGGGGAACTGCTGATGCAGTCGGCCGGCAACCTGAAAAAGATGGTGAAAGACATTATCTGGAACAACAGGCAGCTGTTGAACTGAGATTGCCGGAAATGATATTTTTTTAAAAGACTTGATTTTTCTTGTTTTATGAAATGCGGGGAAAATTTGTCGAATACCCAATTCTGAACCCTCTTTTATTCATTACTTTTGCAGGGCTTCTTTCCGGGAAGCTGAACCCCGCCCGCTGTGAACAATCGTTTTGCCGACAACCTCAACTTCCTTTCAAAGCTTACTCCTGCGAGGGCATTCAATATGCTCAGTGTGGTAAGCAGTTACTATATTTCACGATGGGGGAAAAAACCCGTGCATTGGGGCATGCCCGTAAGTCTTGCTTTTGAGCCTACCACTTCCTGCAACCTCCGCTGCCCTGAATGCCCCAGCGGGCTCCGCTCATTCACCCGGCCCACAGGCATGCTTGAAGATGAATTGTTCAAAACAGTGATTGATGAATTGTCCGGAACATTATCGTGGCTTATCTTCTATTTCCAGGGAGAACCCTACCTGAATCCCCGTTTTCTTGAGCTTGTAAAATATGCTTCGGGAAAGGGTATTTATACGGCCACCTCTACCAACGCCCATTACCTCAACGGGGAGAATGCAAAAAACACCATCGCTTCCGGCCTTGACCGCCTTATCATTTCCATTGACGGGACCACGCAGGATACATACCAGCAATACCGCATCGGGGGCTCGCTCGATAAAGTCATCGAAGGGACCAGGAATCTCATCCGCTGGAAGAAAGAGCTGAAATCGAAAACCCCGCATACCATTTTCCAGTTTCTTGTTGTAAAGCCCAACGAACACCAGGTTTCCGAAGTGAAGAAGCTCGCTGCCTCACTTGGGGTGGACGAGGTCAGGTTTAAAACTGCACAGGTCTACGACTATGAACACGGAAATCCCCTGATTCCTGATGCAGACCGCTACTCACGTTACAGCAGGCAGGAAGACGGCACTTACCGCATCAAAAACAATCTCGAAAATCACTGCTGGAAATTATGGCACTCCTGCGTGGTTACATGGGACGGGCGTGTGGTGCCCTGCTGCTTTGACAAGGATGCGTCCCACCAGCTGGGAGAGCTGAAACGGCAGTCTTTTCAGGAGGTGTGGAAAAGCCAGGCTTACCAGTCTTTCCGCGCCTCTGTTCTCAGGTCAAGATCCGAAATAGATATCTGTAAAAACTGTACGGAAGGCACAAAGGTCTGGGCATGAAATATCCGGCCGGCCGGCCGGAAAAATAAATCTCAATTTCTTCGCAGAAAAAATAAGCAAATTCCTTAGATTTGCTTCCCCGCTTTTTCAGGTATATAACATATAATACAAACGGCACTTACCAAATTTTATAAACAGCTATGAGCAAAACAAATGAAGTTTTAGAAGAGGTAACCATTCGTTTTGCCGGAGACTCCGGCGACGGGATGCAGCTTACCGGTACACAGTTTACACACACCGCCGCTTTACTGGGGAATGACCTGAGCACCTTTCCTGACTTCCCGGCAGAGATACGGGCCCCCCAGGGAACCCTTGCCGGTGTTTCCGGCTTCCAGCTGCATTTCGGAAGTATCGAAATATTCACCCCCGGCGACCAGTGCGATGTGCTCGTGGTAATGAATGCCGCTGCCCTCAAAGCCAACCTTAAGCTGCTGAAACCCGGAGGAACCATCATTGCCAATGCCGATGGGTTTGACCCTAAAAACCTCCGCCTCGCAGGTATCCCCGACGGACATAACCCGCTTGAGAACGGATCTCTGGAAAGGTATAAGGTACATGTGATGGACGTTACCAAGATGACCCGTACATGCCTTAAAGACTCCGGCCTCGGCACTAAGGAAATAGACCGCGCCAAGAATATGTTTGTGCTCGGGTTCCTTTACTGGCTGTATAACAGGGAGATGGATGGCTCCCTAAAGTTTCTCCGGGATAAATTCGGGAAGAAGCAGGATATCCTTGATGCCAATATCAACGTACTTAAGGCCGGCTACAATTACGGAGAAACCACCGAAGCTTTTGATAAACGCTACGAGGTCCGCGCTGCAAAGATGCCCCCCGGAACATACAGGAATATCATGGGTAACCAGGCTGCCGCACTCGGCCTGATTGCCGCATCAAAAACTACGGGACTTACATTATTTTACGGCACTTATCCCATCACTCCCGCCTCGGATATCCTCCATGAATTGTCAAAGTATAAAAACTTCGGGGTAAAAACCTTTCAGGCCGAAGACGAAATTGCCGCGGTATGCTCTGCCATCGGGGCATCCTTCGGCGGATCCCTCGGCGTTACGGCTTCTTCCGGCCCCGGCATCGCACTGAAAACCGAAGCTATCGGCCTCGCGCTGATGCTGGAACTGCCCCTCGTGGTGATTGATGTACAGAGAGGAGGCCCTTCAACAGGCCTTCCTACAAAAACTGAACAGGCTGACCTCCTCCAGGCCCTCTACGGAAGAAACGGAGAAGCCCCCGTATGCGTTGTCGCCGCTGCCACCCCCGCTGATTGCTTCGACATGGCCTACGAAGCATGCAGGATCTCCCTCGAGCATATGATTCCCGTGATATTTTTATCGGACGGCTATATCGCCAACGGCGCGGAGCCATGGATGTTCCCCCAGGCTGCAGACCTGAAAAAGATTAATGTTAAGTTTATAAAAGAAAAAAACGCAGGAGAGAAATACCTCCCTTATAAACGTGATGAAAAACTCTCCCGCCCATGGGCAATCCCCGGAACCAAAGGCCTGGAGCACCGTATCGGCGGAATTGAGAAACAGCATGAAACCGGGAATATTTCCTATGACCCCGAGAACCATGAGTTCATGGTGAAACTCAGGGAAGCAAAAGTTGAAAAAATTGCCGATCATATTCCTCTCCAGCAAATAGATTCCGGCAATGACAAAGGAAAGCTCCTCGTGCTCGGATGGGGCTCCACCTACGGGGCTATCAGGATGGCCGTTGGAAAAGCAAGGGCAAAAGGCCTGGATGTTTCTCACGCACATCTCCATTATATCAAACCGTTTCCGAAAAATATCGGGGAGCTCCTCAGCCGCTTCGACCAGGTGCTGATACCTGAAATAAATAACGGTCAGCTCGTGAAAGTGATCAGAGATAAATTTATGATACCCGCAATCGGGTTCAGCAAGGTGCAGGGACTTCCGTTCTCGGCAACAGAAATAGAAAACAGGATAAATGAAGTTTTAAAAAAGTAATCGTATGGAAAGCCCAGTAACTACAGCCAGCAACAGCGTTCAGAAACTTACATCAAAAGATTTTGCCAGCGACCAGGATGTAAGATGGTGCCCCGGGTGCGGGGATTACTCCATTCTCAAGCAGGTGCAGACAGTACTCCCGGAACTTGGAGTAGCAAAGGAAAATATCGTTTTCGTAGCCGGAATAGGATGTTCTTCAAGGTTCCCTTATTACATGGAAACATATGGAGTGCACAGTATTCATGGGCGGGCTACCGCCGTTGCAAGCGGGCTTAAAGCCTCCCGCCCCGAACTCAGTGTATGGGTTACCGCCGGCGACGGCGACCTGCTGTCCATAGGAGGAAATCACTTCATCCATATACTGAGAAGAAATTTTGATATCAACCTGCTTTTATTCAATAATGAGATTTACGGGCTTACCAAAGGACAGTATTCTCCCACTTCCCCCGAAGGGAAAATCACCAAATCAACGCCTGTTGGCTCTATTGACCATCCTTTTAATCCCCTCGCTCTGGCTATGGGTGCTGAAGGGACTTTCATTGCCCGCTCAATGGACAGAGACCCCAAACACATGCAGGGGATTCTTAAAAGGGCATATGAGCACAAAGGAACATCCTTCGTGGAGATTTACCAGAACTGCAACGTCTTTAACGACGGAGCATTTGAAGTGTTCACGGAAAAATCCTCCAAGAAGGGAGAAACTCTTTTCATAGAACACGGGAAACCCCTTTTGTTCGGTGAGAACAGCGAAAAAGGTATACGCCTTGACGGGTTTAAGCCTGTGATCGTGAATCTCGCAGACGGATTTTCTGCGTCTGACCTGTGGATTCACGATGAAAAAGACCGCGTTAAAGCAAGCATGCTGGTTCGTTTCTTCGACAACCCTTCCCATGCCGGGCACTTCCCCAGGCCTTTCGGAATTTTTTATACCGAAGACAGGTATTGCTACGAAGATGCAATGGACAGGCAGATTGCAGAAAACATTGCTAAGAAAGGCGAAGGAGATTTAAATAAAATCTTAAGAGGAGCAGAAACATGGGTGATAAAGTGAGAAGGTAAACACAAACCAACTTTTTATTTTTCGTACCCAGGTATTCTACCTTATTTTTGAATCAAATGGTATGATGCCCGGAGCAAGTTGCGGGGGAATTAAACCAAGCCCTCTCGTCCGCCATAGAGGAATGCGAAGGCGGATTAATAATTTTACAAACGCTCTGAAATCCCGGGTGCATCCTGCCGCACCTTCTCAAAAGAGCAGGAGTGTAAAATTATTTATCTCCTTTTGCTATGGAAAACAGGTACTCCCTGTTCATGCGTGCAATATGGGAAATGGAAATTTCTTTGGGACATTCAGCCTCACAGGCTCCTGTATTGGTACAGCCTCCGAAGCCTTCAAGATCATGCTGCCTGACCATTGCCTGAACACGATCAGTACGCTCCACCTGCCCCTGGGGAAGAAGAGCAAACTGCGAAACCTTGGCTGATACAAAAAGCATTGCCGAAGCATTTTTACATGCAGCTACACAGGCGCCGCAACCTATGCATGCTGCTGCCGCAAAGGCCTCATCGGCATCGGCTTTGGGAACAGGGGTGGCATTCGCATCGGGGGCATTACCTGTATTTACAGATATAAACCCGCCCGCCTGCATTATGCGGTCAAAGGAAGACCGGTCCACAACAAGATCTTTTATAACAGGAAAGGGACCTGCCCTCCAGGGTTCCACCACTACTGTTTCCCCGTCTTTGAAGTGGCGCATGTGAAGCTGACAGGTAGTTGTGGCATCCATCGGCCCGTGCGCTCTCCCGTTTATAAACATGCTGCACATGCCGCAGATACCCTCCCGGCAGTCGTGGTCAAAGGCTACCGGTTCTTCTCCCTTTTTTATGAGGCGCTCATTCAGCACGTCCATCATCTCAAGGAAAGACATGTGGGTGCTGACGCCCTGCATGTCATAAATAACAAAACGGCCTTCCGAGCCGGCATCTGCCTGGCGCCAGACTTTGAGCGTGAGATTGATTGTTTCCGACATATCGTTGTGTATAATATACGTTTACTTATAACTTCTTTGTGTAAGATGCACCTCTTCGAATTTTAGTTCCTCCTTATGCAGAACGGGGGCTGTTTCACTTCCCTTGTATTCCCAGGCCCCCACGTAAGCGAAGTCATCATCGTTTCTTTTGGCTTCCCCTTCTTCGGTCTGGCTTTCTTCCCTGAAATGCCCTCCGCAGGATTCCTTCCGCGTGAGTGCATCTTCGATCATCAGCTCTCCCAGCTCAAGGAAATCAGCCACCCGTCCCGCCTTTTCCAGTTCAGGGTTAAGCCCTGCAGCAGCTCCCGGTACCCTTACATCTTTCCAGAACTCCGCCCTCAGTTCACGCACCATGTTTTTTGCTTTGGTAAGGCCCTGCTCATTGCGCGCCATGCCGCAGTAATTCCACATAATGTTCCCGAGACGCTTGTGAAAGTCATCCACGGTCTGTTTCCCGTTTACGGACATCAGTCTGGAAATTCTTTCGTGCACTTCTTTTTCAGCGTCTGCAAAAGCAGGGTGGTCAGTAGAAGTAGGTTTATTGCGTATTTCTCCGGACAGATATTCGCCTATGGTGTAAGGAAGCACAAAGTACCCGTCTGCAAGGCCTTGCATGAGTGCAGATGCCCCGAGGCGGTTGGCGCCATGATCGGAGAAGTTGCACTCCCCAAGGGCGTAAAGGCCGGGAACGGTAGTCATGAGGTTATAATCCACCCAAAGGCCGCCCATAGTGTAATGCACGGCCGGGTATATTCTCATAGGTATATGGTATGGATTTTCACCCGTAATCTTCTCATACATCTCGAACAGGTTGCCGTAACGTTCACGGATCACCGGCTCCCCGAGCCTTTTAATGGAATCCCGGAAGTCAAGGTAAACGGCAAGACCACTCTGCCCCACGCCACGTCCTTCATCACAAACCTGCTTGGCAGCACGTGAGGCCACGTCTCTCGGTACAAGGTTTCCGAATGCGGGATACCTTCTCTCGAGGTAGTAATCCCGTTCCTGGTCAGGAATTTCAGCGGGGTGGCGTTTGTCGCCTTTGGCTTTCGGAACCCATACTCTTCCATCATTGCGGAGACTCTCGCTCATGAGCGTAAGCTTGGACTGGTAGTCGCCGGAAACGGGGATACAGGTAGGATGAATCTGGGTAAAACACGGGTTGCCAAAAAATGCCCCTTTCTTATGTGCTTTCCATGAAGCAGTTACGTTAGAACCCATGGCATTGGTGGAGAGGAAGAATACATTTCCATATCCCCCGCTTGCAAGCACTACTGCATGGCCTGAGTGTCTTTCAATTTTGCCTGATTCCAGGTCACGTGCAATAATTCCGCGGGCTTTGCCGTCAACCAGCACAAGTTCAAGCATCTCATGGCGGGAGAAGACCTGTACATTGCCCAGGTGCACCTGGCGGTTCAGGGCGCTGTATGCCCCAAGCAGGAGCTGCTGGCCCGTTTGTCCTGCTGCATAGAAAGTGCGCTGCACCTGTGTGCCGCCGAAAGAACGGTTGCTCAGCAATCCTCCGTATTCACGTGCAAAAGGAACACCCTGCGCCACGCACTGATCAATGATGCTCGCACTTACCTCGGCAAGACGGTATACATTTGCTTCGCGGGCGCGGTAGTCGCCCCCTTTGATGGTGTCATAAAAAAGCCGGTACACGCTGTCGCCGTCGTTTTGGTAGTTTTTGGCAGCATTGATTCCGCCCTGTGCGGCAATGCTGTGAGCCCTGCGGGCGCTGTCCTGGAAACAGAAAACTTTTACCCTGTATCCCAGCTCCCCGAGGGAGGCAGCGGCAGAAGCTCCCGCCAGGCCGGACCCTACGATGAGCACTTCAATGTTTCTTTTATTGGAAGGGTTAACAAGTTTGCAGGTAGAACGGTATTTTGTCCATTTATCGGACAAAGGCCCCGGGGGAATTTTTGCATCTAATGTTGCCATAGTCTTTATCTTCCTAAAAGATTAAAATAAAATATGATGGGGAAAGAGGCAAAGCCGGCGCCCATAACGACGGCGAAGACCGTGCCAGTGTTTCTTATAAGTCCTGCGTACTGCTTGTTGTTCATGCCCAGGGTTTGAAAGGCCGACTGGAATCCATGATTCAGGTGGAAACCGAGGATCAGTGATGCTGCTACATAAAAGGATGAATACCAGCCGTTGGCAAAAGCTTCCTTTACAACCAGCGCAAGGCTGCCGTCTTCGCCGATTCCTGTAATCCTGTATGGAACAAAGAAAGTGCGGAGGTGTACCACCAGGAAAAAGAAAATCACACTTCCGGTAATGCCCATGTTGCGGGAAAACCAGTTGCTGGTCTCACCATCTTTCCGGACCTGGTATTTGACAGGCCTGGCGGCATTATTCTTACGGGTGATGGCGATGGATTGCGCCACGTGAAGCAGGATCGCAGCAAAGAGAAAAACCTCTACCATCCTTATCAGGATATTGTGCACCATGGTATGAGAGTATTCGTTGAAGGCCGCTCCGTTATCATTGTAATACAGGAGGAGATTTCCGTACAGGTGTTCTGCAAGGAAGGCAGCCAGGAAGAGGCCGGTGAGCGCCATCACCACTTTGCGGGCAATGGATGAGTTAAGAGTTTGTGATAATGAATTCATCAGAAAATAATGATTTATGTTGAACTCTTCCGGGGAAAGGAAGAGGCACAAAGGTAATGGCTCAGGGAGTTTATTTCAAATATATGGAAGAAAAAATATGAACAGGCTATGTACGGGACAGGTTCTGTAATTTCCTTTACCTTTACCAGCTCAAGTTATTCACTTTACCATGAAATACGAAGCCATTCACAGCCAGCTCTTCAGCGGAAACAGGAAGCGCTTTTCCGCATGCATGAAATCAAAATCCATAGCGGTATTTAACGCAAATGATGAGATGCCCCGCAGTGCTGACGGAAATTTCTCTTTCCGCCAGAACCCTGATATGTTCTATCTTTCCGGCATTGACCAGGAGCTGACTACCCTGCTCCTGTTCCCCGACTGCCCTGTTCCTGCATACAGGGAAGCCCTTTTCATCCGCCGGACAAATGAACATATTGCTGTATGGGAAGGCCACAAATACACCCTTAAGGAAGCCGCGGAAACGTCCGGGATAAAAAATGTATTCTGGCTGGATGAGTTTGAAGGTGTATTCAATATGCTGATGCATTACGCCGAAAATGTGTACCTCAACCTGAACGAGCACGACCGTGCATCAACGGATGTGCCATACAGGGACATGCGTTTTGCTGCAGAGCTCAGGCAAAAATTTCCCCTGCATCATTATGAACGTTCTGCGCCCGTTCTTGCGGAGCTCAGGGCCATCAAATCCGCTGCAGAAATAAAACTCATACAATATGCTGTGGATATTACGGAGAAAGCTTTCCGCCGCGTGCTTGGTTTTATAAAGCCCGGTGTTATGGAATATGAAGCAGAGGCGGAAATCCTGCATGAGTTCATACGGAACCGGGCTACGGGTCCCGCATACTCTTCCATTGTTGCATCGGGAGCAAACGCCTGCGTGCTTCACTATATTGATAACAACAGGGAATGCAGAAACGGAGACATCTTGCTTATGGACTTCGGGGCCGAGTACGCCAATTATGCCGCCGACCTTACACGCTGCATACCCGTGAACGGGAAATTTACCGGAAGGCAGAGGGATGTTTACGAGGCTGTACTCCGCGTACTTAAGGGTGCCCGGAAAATGCTTGTTGCAGGAAATACTTTTGAAAAATATAATAAGGAAGTCGGGCTCATGATGGAGGAGGAGCTGGTAGCACTTAAGTTGCTCAAGGCCTCCGATGTGAAGAAACAGGATCCCGGGAAACCCCTCTACAAAAAATATTTTATGCACGGAACCTCGCATTTTCTCGGGCTGGATGTGCATGATGTCGGCAACCGTTTTGTTCCTATGCAGGCCGGGATGGTGTTTACCTGCGAACCCGGGATTTACATCCCCGAGGAAAACCTGGGCATACGCCTTGAAAATGATATCCTGATCACCGCCAAAGGGCCTGTGGACCTGATGGAAAAAATTCCTGTTGAGGCCGGTGAAATAGAAGACCTGATGGCCGGGTAATCTGTTCATGAAAGAATTACTTTTTCATCTTTCACAATATAACTACTGGGCAAACACCAGGCTGCTGGCCGACCTGGTTGGCGGGCTTGAAGATACCCTGACTGATAAGCCTGTTCCAAGCAGTTTCCCGGGCTTAAAGAAAACCGTACGGCATATATGGGATGCTGAAACCATCTGGCTGATGCGCCTTGAAGGGAGCCCATCTCCCTCATGGCCTCCCAACCCTGTTACCGGAGCAGGTATCCGGGATCTGACGGACCACGCCTTGCTTCAGTCAGAAAAACTTGTATCCTATGTGCGGGATGCATCTGAAGAACTCCTGGGAACCCGGTTTGACTACCGCAACACCAAAGGAACTGTGTATACTTCTTCAAGAGCCAGTGCTTTGCTGCATTGCTTTAATCATTCCACATTTCACCGTGGCCAGGTTGTCACCATACTGAGAGCGCTGGACGTTACTACTATCCCCTCAACTGATTACATAGCCTTCTGCAGGCAATCCTGAGCGTATGCTGCTTGCATCTGTCCTGGTCTATATTGCAATTACCCTCGCAATCGGGATATATTCCACCCGCTATGTGCAGAATTCCCGTGACTTTATTGTTGCCGGAAACAGGCTGCCGCTTTACCTTGAAATCGGAACTGTCTTTGCTACCTGGTTCGGGGCAGAGAGCGTGCTCGGGGCTTCTTCAAAGATGACGGAGGGAGGCCTGCTGCGCGTGATTGAAGACCCTTTCGGGGCTTCCCTCTGCCTGATTCTCGTCGCAATATTTTTCGCCCGCCCCCTGTACCGCCTGAAACTGCTCACCTTCGGGGACTTCTACCGTGAAAAATATGGCAGAGCCGCTGAGGCTATAGCCGCCGTTACGCTCATTATTTCATACTTCGGCTGGGTCGCGGCGCAAATGATTGCCATGGGAATCATACTCCATCTTCTGTCCGGCCTGGAAGTTCACACAGCCATTGTGCTTTCATTCCTGATAGTGGTGGCTTACACTTTCCTTGGCGGGATGTGGGCTGTTTCGCTTACGGATTTTATACAATCTGTCTTCATCGTTGCCGGAATTGTTTTTGCTGTAATTGAACTTTTACCACAGGCAGGGGGATGGCATTCGGTTATCGGCAGCACACCTCCCGAATTTTTTTCTTTCCTCCCTGAGCACGGCTTTGCAGGCTGGATGGAATACCTTGCCGCCTGGATTACCATTGGACTTGGTTCCATTCCCCAGCAGGATGTTTACCAGCGGGTGATGGCCTCAAGGTCAGAAAAAGTAGCTGTGCAGGCTTCTTACTCTGCAGGCCTGCTTTACCTCTTTATCGGGTTGCTTCCCCTGCTGCTCGGGCTGATGGCGCGGGTACTCATGCCCGGTTATGCAGAAACCGACCCGCAGCTTCTCCTTCCTCATCTCATCATGCAGAAAACAAGTTTGTTTGTACAGATACTTTTTTTCGGAGCGCTTGTGTCGGCTATTATGAGCACAGCCAGCGGGGCCACCCTGGCGCCTGCTGTTATCCTTAGCGAAAACCTGCTCAAGCCGAGGTTTGGCAAAATGACCGATAAAAAACTGCTGTTGCTTTCACGGCTTTCGGTTCTGTTCGTGGCGGCAATCTCTCTCTCTTTGGCCCTGCTGCGAAAAGACATATATGAATTGGTAGGAGAAGCCTCTGCTATCAGCATGGTTTCGCTCTTCGTGCCACTTGTGGCAGGACTGTTTTTCAAGTCCGGGAACCAGTGGGCAGCGGTACTTTCCATGCTTGCAGGGCTGTTCACATGGATAGTGTGCAATTATTTTTTTGAAACCGGGATCCCGCCCATACTTGCCGGGACAATAGCCAGCCTGGCGGGTTTTATGGCAGGAGCAGTATTGCGCCCTTCTATTCGCCGCTGATTATAACTTTTCTTGTTATTCTTTTTTCTTCCTGCTGAAGCACCAGGAAATAAATTCCCGCAGGCAGGGATCTGTCAAGGGGAAAAACCGCTGTACATTCCCCTTTGCCGGATAACTCCTCAGGCTCCCGTACAAGATTCCCGCCGATATCATACAGCGCTGCATTTGTTACGGATCCTGTGCCATTGTACCGGATAAAAACGGCATCCCTTGCCGGGACGGGAAAGACCGTGCAGGCGGTTTCAGTTCCCGTCTCACTGATCGCGGTGATTTGTTCCTGTACAGCGAGTGTGGAAGTATATACGTTATCTCCTTTGTTGCTCCCTGAGTTGTTGGCGGCAACGAAAGCGGCATAGAATGTAAGTGCACCGGCTCCCGGCCCCGGAGCTTTCCACTGGAAGGTCCAGCTCCTGGAGTTGGCTCCCGTATTACCTCCGGAGGTGTGGGTGATATATTTTCCGCTGCCCTTTAATTGTGTTTCGGAAGTATTAACAAGCACTAATGTCCCGCTCGCCGTCCCATTGCTTTTCTGGGCGGAAACTTCAAACCCGAATTTACTCCTGCCGCTGAAACTCACTGTGGCTGTGAGATTGTATGTTGATCCCGGAACATAGCCTGTGCCAGGAATATCAGATGTGATCCAGCCCGGTTTGGATACTACTGCCGATCCTGTATGGCAGGCTGCGCAGGTGGAAAAGCCCCCTGCGGGATCCCCGCAGCGTGCAGAAGGAGCTCCCCCGGCGTTGCTGTACGTCGGATTGTAAAAACAGTCAAGAAGCACCCCCAGCGCAACGGCAGGAAATAACAGCAGGATTTTTTTTCTCATGGAGATAAATTTTCAGAAGTTGATGCAAAGGTATACGCTTCCATGTTACCGGGATGGAGAAAAAGAGAATAATCTTACGTGCTCAGTGATAGCAATTCCCGCAATCTTTCCGATGTTTGCAGAAGATTACACCTGTTTGCCCGATGACCCGGATAAAACTAATGCTTGTTTTTTTTCTCTTTGGCACCTGTTGTGTGCATGCGCAGCTTGCGGACCTGCTCAGGCAGGATGTTTTCATTAAAGGCAGATTATTTTTTGCGATAGATGAGTACAACTCGTTTATTTCATCAAGGCTCGCAAGCATCAACGGGGTAAGGTTCGGGCTTTCATATAATGAGAAATCCAAAATAGGGATCGGATTCTATGCTCTTAACACAGCGAAATCTCCTATCAGGCAGCGATTGCTTTCCGGGAAAGACTCCGTCACAGCCACGCTGGCATTTAACTACCTCAGCCTGGGAGTAGAATATACCTTTTACCAGAAATATCCTTGGCAGCTCAGCATTCCTGCCCAAATTGGATTTGGCAGTTCTTACTACCTGTACAACAACAGGAAATACAAAGAGGCCGCGGTGCTTCTTTATGAGCCTGCCATCATGGGACATTATAAAATCCTGAAGTGGTTTGGCGTAGGCTTCGGGCTGGGATACAGGCTGATGATTGTCCCGAATACCAGGATAGATAAGAGTTTCAACTCACCCATATACCTGCTGAGGCTGCGTATTTTTCCTGAAGAAATCTATTACTTCTTCTTCCCGAAAAAGAACGGAGAAGATATAAAGTAGCGCATGGCACTTTTTGTTAATTTTGTACATCAAGGATTTTATAATGAACGATAACCTGGACCCTGGCAGTGAACATTTATCACCTGCTGAAAAAGAGATTGAGAAGGTGCTGCGGCCTCTCAGCTTTTCTGATTTTACCGGCCAGCCCGGCGTGGTTGAAAATCTGAAAGTCTTTGTCCAGGCGGCGCGCCAGCGCTCTGATGCGCTTGACCATGTTCTCCTCCACGGCCCCCCCGGACTTGGGAAAACCACCCTGGCCTACGTGATAGCAAACGAGATGGGGGTAAATATCAGGACTACTTCGGGCCCGGTGCTCGACAAGCCCGGAGACCTTGCGGGCTTGCTCACCAATCTTGAAACCAATGATGTGCTTTTTATTGATGAGATACACCGCCTCAGCCCTGTGGTGGAGGAATACCTTTACTCGGCCATGGAAGATTATAAAATCGACATCATGATAGAGAGCGGTCCCAATGCCCGGTCCGTCCAGATAAAAGTAAACCCCTTCACCCTGATTGGTGCCACCACCCGCTCAGGTCTGCTCACAGCTCCTTTGAGGGCAAGATTCGGAATTAATTCCCGCCTCGAATATTACGCAACAAAACTTCTGAACAGCATTGTGCTCCGCTCCTCCGGGATACTGAAAATAGGTATTACGGAAAATGCGGCTTTCGAGATTGCGCGCAGAAGCCGCGGGACGCCCCGCATTGCCAATGCGCTGCTCAGGAGGGTGAGGGATTTCGCACAGGTGAAAGGCAGCGGGAATATTGATATTGATATTACACACGTGGCTCTTTCAGCACTGAATGTGGATCGTAATGGCCTTGATGAAATGGATAACCGCATACTGCTTGCGGTAATAGATAAGTTCAGGGGAGGGCCCGTCGGGATCACGACTATCGCCACTGCCGTGGGCGAAGAAGCCGGAACCATCGAAGAGGTGTACGAACCTTTTTTAATCCAGGAAGGATACCTTATGCGGACACCGAGAGGACGTGAAGCCACAGAACTTGCCTATAAACACCTCGGCAAAGTGTATCATTCCGGGAAAGGAACTTTGTTCGGTTAACATGTATGCCCTCCATACCCGCCTTGTGCGGGAAGAAGCCTTAAGGCTCGGCTTTGATTTTTGCGGCTTTTCCCGCGCAGGTTTTCTCGAGGAGGAAGCACCCCTGTTCGAAAAATGGCTTAAAGAAAACAGGCATGGCAGCATGCAGTATATGGAAAACCACTTTGACAAACGCCTCAACCCCCGGCTCCTGGTGGAAGATGCAAAGTCTGTCGTCTCCCTGCTTTTAAACTATTATCCTCCTGTGACACAGGCAGATCAGCATGCCCCTAAGGTGTCGAAATATGCTTACGGACGCGATTATCATTTTGTAATAAAAGATAAGCTGCAAAAGCTTGTCAGCTTCATTAAAGAAAATATAGGAGACGTAAATGCTCGGGCATTCGTTGATTCTGCTCCCGTTATGGATAAAGCCTGGGCAAAGCGCTCCGGGCTCGGATGGATAGGAAAACACTCCAACCTCATCAGTAAAAAAAACGGATCCTTTTTCTTTATAGCGGAATTAATCCTTGATATGGAATTCCTGTATGACAGCCCTTCCGCCGACTATTGCGGTTCATGCACTAAGTGCATAGATGCCTGCCCCACCGGGGCAATTATTCAACCCTATGTGGTTGACGGGAGCAGGTGTATTTCCTACTTCACTATTGAACTTAAAGATGCCATCCCCGCTGAAATGTCAGGCAGGTTTGACAACTGGGCCTTTGGCTGTGATGTATGCCAGGATGTATGCCCATGGAACCGCTTTGCTCTCCCGCATAAAGAGCCGTCTTTTGATCCCCCTGAAGAACTTGTGAACATGGACAGCAGGCAATGGGATGAAATCACAGAAGAAAAATTCAATGAATTGTTTAAAGATTCCGCCGTACAGCGTACCGGCTACAAAGGACTTAAAAGAAATCTGGCTTTTCTCAGGAAACCTTCCTGAACACTTCCGAAATCACATCATAATAATGGCGGCCAAAGGTTGCAATACACCATAACCGCAGCATATGCTTTTCATCGTTCTTTAACCAGGTCATAGCCTTCGCCAATTCCTTGCGGAACAACTTCTTGTCGAAACTCACTTTTAAAAGAATCTGTTTGGTATATTCAAACATAAATTTCTTTGTTTTGAAATAAGACCCTGCTAAGATAATACATTTTATATTAAATACAAATAGCAGAATAAAATTCTTTATTTAAAGTTTTTAACAAAATATTAACAGGCGCTATTTTTGTTTTGTTCCCCAGCGGTAAGCCTTTGGTATCTGGAACCCGGACAGGTCCAGCACCCTGTCAATGACAGTTGCTGCCAGTTCATCGAAGGACACAGGCTTCGAATAAAAGGATGGCGCAGCCGGGCAAATGATTCCCCCCGCCAGTGTTATGGTTTTCATGTTATTAATGTGAATAAGGCTGATAGGGGTATCACGGATTACAAGGATGAGTTTTTTTCTTTCTTTCAGAATGACATCGGCAGCACGGGTGATAAGATCGTTGGATATGCCCGAGGCGATCCTGCCCATGGTTCCCATGGAGCACGGACATATAATCATGGTATCAAAGCCCGCAGACCCGGATGCAAAGGGCGCAAAAAAGTCATCTTTCCTGTATATCCGGAAAGATGTTTGATTATAATCTTCATTACCCAGTTCAAACTTCCAGACTTCCTTTGCATTATCGGTCATTACAATGCCCAGCCCGCTGATCTGTGGTTTCAGGGATTCCAGCTTCTCAAGGAGCACCTTTGCGTAAATGGCTCCGCTGGCGCCTGTTACGGCCACAACTATTTTACGGGATGGAGAAGGAGTGCTCACAGGCTAATTTGTTTTTTTGAAAATATACGACAGGGCAAAACTCATCACGGTATTGTATTGCCCCAGGTTTAGCTGGTACGTGGCGCCCGACTGGTGTTTCCGTATAGGAATGACGGAGTTGGAAAATCTCCACCCGAACATCACTTTTCCGCCAAGCGGATATGCGGCTTCAAGCAGGAAGGATACATCATAAGGGTGCATCGCCCTGCTATTGGTGGCAAGGACTCCAGATACATCTTCGCTGTGCTCTTTCCACGAAAGCAGGGAGGCGTAAGCAAGGCCGGTACCGAGTATAAGACTTTCCTTATAAAAGTACCTGAAAATTAAAGGAATCTCTATGTAGTTAAGGTTCAGGGAATATTGCCAGAAGTCGTTCTTATCAACATTTGCAATTTTCCGGCTGCCTTTTTCAATGTATTCTATCTCCATTTGCAGCCCTGTTTTAGCCTTAAGCCGGACAGAGGCTGAAGCTCCGAGCAAAAGCCCTGCTTTATGAAAGCCGGAAAGATCATCCCCCGAAACCTGGCTGGTGCTGATCCCCGCAACGATACCTCCCTGTATGTTCTGGGCAGCGACAACAGAAGCAAAAAGCAGGGAAGAAAAAAATAAAACAATAATTTTCATGCAATACAATTTTACTGAGTTTTTTGAAATACACAATAGGAAGATAGAAATATTTAGACATGCCGGCATAAGCGGGGCATACAGGGGAAGCTCAGATATTTTGTACTTTTGGCTTCATGGAAACTGTTGTAAGCGGCATACGTTCAACCGGCAGGCTGCATCTGGGAAATTACTTTGGCGCGGTACGGAATTTTGTAAAGATGCAGCATGAGCACCGCTGCTTTTTTTTCATTGCGGATTACCATTCCCTGACTACGCATCCCGCCCCTTCTGACCTGCACGCCGGTGTGCGGCAGATAATGATTGAATATTTGGCCTGCGGGCTGGACCCGGAGGCGGCGACACTATACATCCAGAGTGATCTCCCCGAAACAGCGGAACTTTACCTTTTCCTTAATATGAACGCATACATGGGAGAGCTGGAACGCTGCACCTCTTTTAAGGAAAAAATAAGAAGTCAGCCTGATAATATCAACGGAGGTCTTCTCACCTATCCTGTACTGATGGCTGCCGACATACTCATTCACCACGCAACAAAAGTCCCCGTTGGAAAAGACCAGGAGCAGCATCTCGAGATGACAAGGACATTCGGAACCCGTTTTAACAGGATATATAAGGTGCAGTATTTCCCCGAGCCCTATGCCTTTAATTTCGGCACTGAGCTTGTAAAAGTTCCCGGCCTTGACGGCAGCGGGAAAATGGGCAAGTCGGAAGGGGAAGGGAATGCTATTTTTCTCGGGGAAGACCCGGAGCTGATACGCAAAAAAGTGATGCGCGCTGTTACCGACAGCGGTCCCGTTCAGCCAGGGCAGCCCAGGCCTGAAGCCATTCAGAACCTTTTTTCCCTGATGCATCTCGTCTCATCTCCTGATACCATTGCGCATTTCGACGGGCAGTACAATGCATGCACGATAAAATACGGGGAGATGAAAAAACAGCTTGCAGAAGATATGATATCCTTTACCGAACCTTTCCGCACAAAAATTAAAGAACTCTCTTCCGACGGAGATTATATCCGTAAAGTCATACTCCTGGGGGCTGAGAAAGCAAGGTCAAGCGCTTCAAAAACAATAAAAGAAGTGAGAGAGATTATAGGATTCAGAAAATTCTGAGCAGGCTACTGTTATTCCGCACTAAAGATTTTTTTGCAGTTTTTTTCAGGGAGCATCAAGGCCGCGTTTCTTCAGCTCCCCGGCATAAATCATATAATTAATAGGGTCGTGGACGGCTTTGTAATATTCCGCAAGCTGCTGGTATGCATTGGCAAAGTCCTTGTTAAGCACCAGTGTTTTCTTCCACATTTCGATGGCGGGAGCTATCTTCCCGGTAAATTTATAGACCAGTCCAAGGTTAAAAGTAGCGCAGCAGTTGTTGGGTACCATTTCAAGCTCTTTTTTGAGGGCAGCCTCTGCTTCAGGATACATGTGTTTATATATGTAGGCTCCTCCCATGTTGTTATACAGCATAGGCTGGTCAGGTTTCCTGTTCAGCCCGGTTTTATACGCCTCTATGGCTTTGTCGTATTGTCCAATTTGTTCATATAGTTTTCCCAGCGACATGGAATTGTATGCGGCCTTTCCCGCATTAGCTGTTTCGAGCGAGTTCTGCCAGAAAGAGAACCTGTTTTTATACAAAGGGAGATTGATGGTATGCTCAGTGACATACATGATAATGAGACCTGCAAACAGCATAATTATCCGGTTGTTCCTGAAATTAATATCAGCTGACCCAATCATCCCCGCTGCGCTTAGCATCAGCCCCGCTACGGGAAGGTATGCCCTGTGCTCGTGCATGTCCTTTCCGGCAACAAAAAGAGACGGCAGCAGGAAGAGGACAAACCAGGAAAGGCCGAAGAGTACCAGCCTCATGTCTTTCTTCCTGCTTGTAACCACGGCTGCGCCTGCAAGAATTACAGCGGCAGCGACAAGAATAAAATTAGTGTCCTCTATAGTGGGAAGGACGGAAAGGTTCAGGGGAAGAATCACTTTGCCGAAATACTGCATAAGACCGACGGGTATATTGTACAGGTAACCATACCCCATGGCCATCAGTTCCTTAAATGAAAAACCGCTCATGCCGCCGGTAGTCCTGACATTCAGGAAATATACTACCACTGCGGCTGCGGGGTAGAAGATAAGATAAGGCAGGTTTTGCCGGGCAATAATTTTATCTTTCCTGAAGAAGAGAAGATACACCAGGCAAATCACCGGCAGGAGAACGCTTGTTTCCTTGGTGAGCATGGCAAGGAAAAAGAAAAGAAAATGATACCCGTAATTCCGTACTGATGGTGCATTGGTGGCTTTAACGAAATACATAAAGCATGGGATGGCGAATACTGCAAGAAGAATATCATTACGTCCCGGGATCCACACCACAGCATGGCCCCACAGCGGATGGATGGTAAACAGCAGGGTAAGTGCAAATGCAGGAAGGGCAGCTACTGCAAGCAGGTCAAGGAACAGGAGGAGAAGGACGCATGAGATCAGGTGATACACGAGGTTCAGAAAACGGTAGAAGGGAGGCATATGAGAGTTGCTGACCTGGGCATCGAGCATCAGCGATAGGCTGAACAAAGGCCTGTAATATCCTCCTGCCATCTTATTCTGTTTGTCGGGGTCCGTGGATCCGATGCAGCCCATGTTGTATTCACCTGGGACATAAAAAACCTGCTGCCTGAAAAGCCCCGGAATATTTGCAGGCTCTTTGTTAAATTTGAATTTATCAACTATGAGTGACGTGTCATCAAGGTTAACGTATTCATACTTCAGCGTGGGGAGATACACCATAAAGGCTGCAAGAACCAGGATCCCGATCTGCCACTTCCTGTGTATAAAAAAATTGTTTTTATTTTTTGGACGGGAGCCGGAGGGTTTTTGGACGGAGGCCATGGTTTGGGAATGACTTCTGTTAGCTTACCAGTAATCCCAGGCTGACAAGCACGGTAGGAATTTTCAGACTGTGCTGTTCGATAGCATTTTTATTGATTTCGAATTTCAGCACATCATCATCCAGGGTTACAAAACTCAGTGCAGCCCCCTTCCGGGCAAGACCTTCACGTTCAGCGATGACCAATACAGGCTTTCCTGCCGTCTTGTCAAGCACAGGTTTAAGGAAACTGCTTTTTCCAGACGCGATATATACGATATGGCAGCCGGCAGCCTCATCGGCCGACTGCAGTTTCTTCAGCACAATGGTCTTCCCTCTCGGTTTTTTTGCCTGGGCAAGGGCCTTCAGCTCGCCCCATACGGGTGAATCTCCTATCACTCCCACCACAAACTCATCTTTGAGAGCGGATTCCGGCCACTCAATATACTTCATGAAATTGTATACGAATAAAGTATAGGCTTTGTAGTCCACATCCTGTGCACGTGAAGAAGTACTGCCTAAGAGAGAAGCCAGCAGGACAAAAGCGACAAGAAGATATTTTCTTTTCAGCAGCATCCTTTATTCAGCCTTGTTTTTGAAGTTCATCCTGTATGAAACTTTGATTACCAGCTCCCTTGAAGGCCCCGGAAGAGGGGCGTGGTACCCGTTATAGGGTTGTATGAACGAATAGCTCTTGTTAAAGAGGTTGTAAACTCCTATCCCGCAGTCAAGACCTTTTGTCAGGAAGTCGGTGTAACGTAAAAATAAATTGGAGAGCACTACAGGCCTGAACCACTCTATTACCGGGACTCCTGCTGTATCGGCAGAGGTATAGCCATAGCGTTCACCCCGGTACAATATGGAAGGATTGACGGAAAAGTGCGGAGTGATGTAAAAACTCCCGCTGAAATTTATTTTATGCGCAGGAAATGCCAGCACCATGCTGCTGTTGCCTTCCACAGCGTAGTCGCTCACCATCGGTTTGTGCGCAACAGTGTAATAAGAATAATTCACAATCCCGTATCCCCATTTGTCTTTCACGCGATACTCCATTTCCAGCCCGCGGCTGCCGGATTTGCCGAAGTTATGATAGGCATCCGCCTGGTCCTCTGTTACATAATATACAATAGGATCAGCGGTGGTGATATCAAAAATGTTGGCGGTAAGAATTGATTTCCGCGAAAGCTGGTAACCTGCTTCCAGCTCCGCTACCTGTGTCATCTCCGGCTTCAGACCCGTGGAATCCTCGTAAGTGATATTTTCTATCGAAGGAGCCCGGAATGCATTGCTGTAGAGAAGTTTGAAATGAAACCTGTTTATTTTTTTTGTAACAGCAAGGCGGGGAACAAAAGCTAATCCATATGCACTGTGGTTGTCAAGCCTGGCGCCGAGTATAACATTGGCAATACGATGCCTGGCCGTACCCTGGGCAAAGACAGCGGTATTCATGTAGCTTACATATTTGGATCCGTCTGAAAAATAACTGCCCTCAAGCAAATCTTTTGCATGGTCACTGTTCACCTCTGAGCCAAGGATAAAGTTTATTTTTCTTGTAAGATTATAGGAAAGCGTGAGACTCCCCCTGTATCTCCATGTGAGCTTTTTATATGTTTCGGAAGAGTCTGCATCTTCAGTGCTCCATGGCAGTTGGCGGGTGTAATTAAATTTCGGGATAAGGGATAATTTATCATTGAGCTTCCACTGGTATTTAAGTTCGCCGGCGTAGGTATCGAAATTCTCCCTGAAAGGACGGTCTTTTACTGCATCATAACCGTCTCTTACTGTAGTCCGGTAGCGGTCCGCGATACCTCTGAAACTCAGTCCTTTGTATGACCCTCCCAGGTTGATGTTAAACGGGTCAACAGCAGAATTACCGGCCATGTTGTAGTTTCCGCCGTAGATATCAGTATAATCCCTGTCGCTCCTGTTTCCCTGCCCGCCGAATGCGGAAAAACTGTATTCTCCTTCCCTGAATTTCTTTCCTGCAGATAAATTAATATTCCGCCTTGCATAAGTTTTTGCCATCTGCCCGTAGGCAGCAGCAGCCTGGACCCCATTACAATCCTCCCCGTTCCTGGTAATGATGTTGATGACCCCGTACTCGGCAAATCCCCCGTATATGGCCGATCCCGGCCCCCTGATCACTTCTATCTTTTTTATCTGCTCAACCGGAAAGTGATTTCCAAACTGGTTGGTGGCAAAGAGCAGTTCATTCATTTCCTGTCCATCAAGCAGCAACAGCATCTTACCTTCATGCGCCCAGTTACCCCTGGTGCCTATGCCTACAACGCCTTCAACGTCAACGCCAAAATCTATCCCGGGAACCAGGCGGAGTGCATCAATAAGATCGCGGGCACCGGAATTTTTAATCTCATCTTCCGTGATAAGGGAAATGATTGCCGGCGACTCCCTCGTGGACAGAGGTTTCTTTGAAGCAACAGCAATAAGGGAGTTGATCAGCTTTTCAAGCTCACTTGGTACTCCGTGGGTTTTGATGTTTAGAAGCTGTTCCAGCGACATCTCGTAATAATCAAGAGAGTCAGCGGTCTTAAGAGTGTCCTGCGACAGGGCTGCGGCAGTGCCGGTCATAAATGCGGCAATAAAAACAATACAGAAGTAACAACAGTTCTTTATTTTATGATGTGGATTTCTCATGGGCTGATGTCCAAAAATATTAAATTAATTGCAAGTAATACCATCCATGTGAGCAAAAAGCAAATAGAAGCCATTTAAAAATAAATAATACTACGTCACAATCAAATCAGACCTTTCAGTTTTTTGTTTTTCAATTCACAAACTCAAGCAAGCTTGATTTGCTCATTTCAAACCCAGGTAATGATCGCCTTCGCAACCCGGCGGACTTTGTCCGCCGAAGGTCGCTTCGGCGACCGAAGGCGGAGAGAGTGGGATTCGAACCCACGAGACGCTTTTGGCGCCTACACACTTTCCAGGCGTGCTCCTTCGACCACTCGGACATCTCTCCTGAATTTTAAAGGGACGGCAAAAATAACAATAAATTCCGCCCTTAAAAATATGACTTTCTGCCGGATGCGGACACCTCACTCATTTCGCCCCTGAGAGATTGCTGCAGCAGCTTACGGATTTCTTTCAGTGCAAACTTTTGGCCAAGCAAAAACATGAGTTTTGCTACAGCCGCTTCGGTGGTAATGTCCCCTCCCGGAATTACTCCTATTTCTTTAAGCTGTATGCTGGTTTCGTACAACCCTTGTGCTACGGCGCCCCCGGGACACTGGGTTATGTTATAAATAATAATGTTTTTATCAATGGCTTTTTTCAGCGCGCTTAAGAAATTATTGTCAGTTGGGGCGTTGCCTGTACCGAATGTTTCCATAACAACAGCTTTAAGCCCGGGAGAGCTCAGTACTGAATTTATAAATGAATACGGCATCCCCGGGTATATTTTTAACACGGCAATATTGTTGCTGAGAGAAGTATGCAGTTTTAATTTTCCGGGCAACATCTTGCTAATGGCCGAATGATTGAAGCGGATATTCACTCCGGCTTCTGCAAGGGGCGGATAGTTAACAGATCTGAAGGCTTCAAATTTCTCAGAGCTGTATTTTATGGATCTGTTTCCCCTCAGCAGCTGATAGTCGAAAAAAATACACACCTCCGGAACAGCGGGACTTTTTTTATTTCCTGAGGCTGCAATCTCAATCGCTGTGATTAGATTTTCTTTTGCATCAGTTCTTATTTTCCCAATCGGAAGCTGAGCCCCTGTAAATATTACGGGCTTCCCGAGGTTTTCGAGCATAAAACTCAGTGCAGACGCTGTATAAGCCATGGTGTCGGTTCCATGCAGTATTACAAAGCCATCATATTCATTGTATGCTTTTGCTATAATGTTTGCAAGTTTGATCCATGTGCCTGGCTCAATGTTGGAAGAATCCATCAGGGGAGTAAAAGAAATACTCTCAATGGTATAATTAAAACGCCTTAATTCGGGTACATGATCAAGGAGGCGCTTAAAGTCAAAGGGCTTCAGGGCACCTGTCCTGCTGTCATGAACCATTCCAATGGTGCCTCCGGTATAGATAATCAGTATTTTTTTCATACTTAATTCTGTTTCTGATTTTTTAATTATACCCTCACGCCGATCATAAGCACATCATCCACCTGCTGGTGCTTTCCTTTCCAGGAATCGAAGGTATGCTCAAGGAATGAGAGTTGTTCCTGCATGCTTTTATGCTGTATGCCCAGCAGGATATCCCGGAGGTTCTTGCTCATAAACTTCTTTCCCTGTTCTCCGCCGAACTGGTCGGCAAAACCATCGGTGAACAGATAAAAGGTTTCTCCCTTTGCAAGATGGAAAGTGTGGTGGGAGAATATGCGTTTCTCTTCCGACTGCATTCCGCCGATGGGATATTTGTCGGGCTTGACTTCCGTAACGGCTTCCCCGCTGTTTCTGAAAATCCACAACGGCCTGTTGGCCCCCGCATAATGAAGAGTGGTTCTGCCTTCTGCAGATTCAAGGCTCACCAGTGCCACATCCATTCCATCCCGGGTTTCTGCCTGTTCGGAGTCCTGCTTGAGGGCTGAGCGTACTCCTTCATGGAGATGGTTCAGGACAAGGGCAGGCGTAGTGATGTTCCGTTCAATGATAATCTGGTTCAGCAGGTCGTTTCCTATCATGCTCATGAAAGCTCCGGGTACACCGTGCCCCGTGCAGTCCACCGCTGCAAGAAGTATCTTCTCTTCACGCCGGGCAAAGGCGTAGAAGTCCCCGCTTACAACATCCTTGGGCCTGTACAAAACAAAGGAGTCAGGCAGGGCCCGCGAAATACCATCTAAGGAAGGCAGCATAGCCTGCTGTATGCGGCGGGCATAGTTGATGCTGTCGGTGATGTCTTTGTTTTTTTCTTCTATCTCCCGGTAGGCCGTGCTGAGTGCAGCATTGGCTTTTTTCTTTTCACGCAGGCTCCTGTATATGAAGAATGAGAGAAAGGCCACCACCACAAAACCTGCAATGACAGAGTAGGTCGCAAGCTTCTGCCGCTTCAGCTCCGCCGACTGTATCACCTTGTCCTTGTTCAGCAGCTCTATCGCACGGTCTTTTTTCTCCGTCTCGTACAGCGTCTGCATCTTTACAATCTGTTTGGAGCTCTCTTCATTTACAAGGGAATCCTTCATCTCAACGGCAAGGAGGCTGTTTTCATAAGCCTTTTTATAATCGCCGGCTTTTTCATAAGCATTGGAAAGGGCATCATAACAATTAAAGATATATTCTTTTAACCCTTTTTCCAGGGCCATTCTCAGGCCTTCATCAAGATGCTTTATGCCCTCTTTTTGTGAACCTTTTTCAGCAAGGGCAGTACCTATGTTTATGTGAGAAATAAGAATGCCCTGCAGGTTTCCCTGCTGCCTGTAAATTTCAAAAGCGCGGTTATACATTGTTAAAGCTTTGTCGGGCTTCCCGAGGTCTGTATAAATCGAACCTATGTTGTTGCAAACTGCAGACACACCTCGGTTCAAAGATTTTATTTCAAAGATTTGAAGTGCTTTTGTATAGTATCTCAGAGACAATTCATATTTGTGTTGCCTGCGGGCTGTGCCTCCGAGATTGCTGCAGACTTTGGCTATTCCTGTACTGTCGCTTATTTTCTCGTATAACACCAATGCCTTTTCCTGATTCTCCAGTGCAAGGGGCAGGTTATTCTGACTTTGATAAATCAGCCCGATTCCGTTATAGGCGTTTGCCATTTCAGGGAAATTCCCGCTTTCTGTATAAATCCTTAATGCTTTAAACGAAAACCACAAAGCCGAGTCAAGAACGCCTGCTTTCCAGAAAAGAAATGCAACAGTATTATAAGTGACGGCTTTCTCGGCAGGTGTGCCTGCTTTACTGCATAATTGCAAAGCCTGGTTCCCGTAGAGAAGGGCGGAATCAATATTAAGATCCGTGTATCTTTCGGCAAGATCATTAAGGGTTTTAATCCTGGAAGAGTCAGGGACGGATTCCCGGAGCAATGATTGGAGCGAGTCAATGATGGAGTTCGAAGCACCAGCGGATGCATTAATGCAAAATAAAAAAACGAATCCGGCAGTATAAATTTTTCTCAAAGGGTAACAGTATTAAACAGATGGTCTGCATTACGACTGGTAATGCGGGTAATCTCTTCCATGCTGCAGTTGTAGATGTCTGCCACTTTCTGCGCAATATTTTTCAGGTATAACGGCTCATTTCTTTTTCCCCTGTGCGGGGCAGGAGCGAGGTAAGGGGCATCCGTTTCGAGGATAATGCAGTCGGGAGTCAACTGCTGCAGGGTTTTATCGAGGCCTGAGTTTTTAAAGGTTACCACTCCCCCGATACCAAGACAGAAGCCAAGATCCCGGATTTTTTCTGCATCTTCTGCAGTTCCGGTAAAACAATGAAATACACCTTTCAGATTCACGGCATGGGGATGGGAGGAGTTTTTAAAGGCGGCAAGAAGATTATAGACCTCTTTGAATGAATTCCGGGAATGGATTACAAGCGGAAGGTTAAGATCAACAGCCCATTCGGCCTGCCTGCGCAACACAAACTCCTGCTCCCTGGCGAAAGTGGTATCCCAGTACAGGTCAATGCCGGTTTCTCCGATACCGTAATATTTGTTTTTCGACAACTGGCTTTCAATGAAAGATAATTTCTCTTTGTAGTCTGCTTTTACAGAACAGGGATGCAGGCCTATCATGGGGAAGCAGTTCCGGGGATATTGCGCCGCAAGGGCGTACATTTTAGCTATTGACTGCTCATCAATGTTAGGCATGAAGAAGCGCGTAACGCCCCCGTCAATAGCCTGTTGTATGAGGATATCCCTGTCTGGCTCAAACTCCTCTGCATAAAGATGTATGTGGGTATCTGTAAGCTTCACCATGTAAAAATATGCATTCTGATCCCGTTGATAGCTTTTAACAAAAATAGTTAGTTTTGTGCATACTAACCGGTATGAAGAAGTAAATGGCAATGTCAAGGCACAGGTTATTCTTAATTCTGGCAGTTTTATTTTTTTCCGGTTCATGTAAAAAATACCCGGAAGGTCCTACTGTCAGCCTGAGATACCGTTCGGAAAGGCTTTCCAATATATGGAAGCTTGCGTCATACCTCCAGGCCGGTACGGACAAAACAACGGATTATGAGGCTACGCACAGGAATTATATCTGGCGGTTTGGCCAGGGCGGCTCATATGAATTTTATGGTGTATTGAACGGGAAGAATAGCTCTGAAGCCGGCGAATGGAAGTTTGCCAATAATGACAAGGATATCTTGCTTATACCCCAGGCAAGCACCGATACCATTATTTATTCCATACGCATGCTGAAAGAAAAGGAGCTCCGGCTTACACACGATGCAGGCTCTTTTATTGAAGAGTGGCAATTGGTTCCCAATACAACCAAATAAGTCTCCCGCTGCCGCCAATGTCCAAAATTCTGATTATCCGCTTCAGTTCAATAGGGGATATCGTACTCACCACCCCTGTTGTGCGATGTATAAAACAGCAGCTGAAAGGATCTGAGGTTCATTATGTTACAAAGATGGCATACAAAGATATGCTGTCCTCTAACCCCTATATTGATAAACTTTTTACTGCAGACGATCCTGCCGGAAACATATACGGCAGGCTGAGAAGGGAAAAATACGATGTGGTGATTGACTTGCATCATAACCTGAGAAGTTTTCTTTTTAAAACACTACTTGGCATACCGGCACATTCCTTTCATAAGCTGAATATTGAAAAATGGCTGCTGGTTAACTTCAGGATCAACCGCTTGCCGCATAAGCATATAGTGGACAGGTACTTTGAAGCTGTTGTTTCTCTGGGTGTTTCCAATGACGGCAGGGGCCTTGATTATTTTATTCCCCCCGCCGATGAGGTTGATACCGGATTTCTTCCTGCCGCACACCGGGCGGGATATACGGGTTTTGCCATAGGGGCGAAGTATGCCACCAAGCAATTGCCTCCAATGAAGATTGCCGCGATATGTAAAAAAATAAGTACACCTATAGTGCTGCTTGGGGGGGAGGAAGACAGGCACAAGGGAGAGGAAATTGTAAAGGAGGCGGGTGACATGGTATTTAATGCATGCGGGATGTTCAGCCTTAACGGGTCCGCTTCATTGGTAAAGCAGGCAGAGCGGATTATCACTCACGATACCGGTTTAATGCATATTGCAGCCGCGCTTAAAAAAGACATTATTTCTATATGGGGGAGCACTATCCCCGGCTTCGGAATGTCGCCCTATCTTCCCGATGGCCATAGCAGCCGGCATGCGCTGGTGGAAGTGGAGGGTCTTTCCTGCCGCCCGTGTTCAAAACTTGGCCATAGTGCCTGCCCTAAGGGGCATTTTAAATGCATGAATGAAATTTCCCCAGAAACTGTGGCGGAATATTGCCGGGTGCATAAATAGTAAAGGGAGAGGCAGGCAGCGACCTACTTTTTTTCTTTTTTCTCAAGCAGCTCGTTGATGCGCTTCAGGTACGCAATTTCTTTTCGCGCAAGTTCAAGATCTTTTATGATATCCGGGGCATCCGCCTTTTTTACCGGGGAGGTGGTTTTACGTTTCCTGTAAAAAGCAATACCCTCATTCCATGAGGGTAGGCTTTCCTCAGAAAATAAATGGAAAAAGTCAAAACGCAGGGCACCGGATATACGGAGAAGAAGATCAGTATCAATGGATTTACGGGAAAGAATATGATTCACATTCTGGCGTGATTTGTTGATCCGCCGGGAGAGTTCGCTCTTGCTCATGCCCGTATCCTCCAGTTTTTTTCTTATCAGGTTCCCTATGTGAATATTCATGATGTGAAAATTCCGAAAAGGAAATGATACGGCAATACTGGCGTTGTACGATATAATTTTACTTTAATACTATATATTTTTACATAACGGCAGTTTGATATATATTTGTAGCAGAGTTTGTTATGCTATATATTTGTAGCAAAGATTTTTTTTAACCTCCAATTATTCTTTTAATTGATTTATACTATGATCAATCCTATTGGACAATTTTCTTCCTGCTGGGAGGAGTTCAAAAGTTTTTACCTGTCCGGCCAGGTGCTTGGCATTGGCGAAGGAAAGGGCATGCCTTCCGACCTGATATGGAATGAGGAGGATTTCCGGTTTTATCTTGCTTCGGCAATAGAAAAGCATTGCCCGGAAAAGGTGATGCACCTTGGTGTGGATATTGTAAAAGGGCGGAGAGTAAGTTTGTGCATAGGCGACAGGGATGAGTGGAAAAAGGCGTGCAGCAGTAAAAATGTACCTGTTTTTGATCTTGTGATCGAGCCTGTACTTATTAACAACGATCGCCTGACCACGCGGAGTAACTATTATAGCGGTACCCCGCATTATAATCTTCCGAAAGCCAGAAAGAAAGCGGAGGTCTTGTCATTTATTCTTGCCGGTGGATATGCACGGGCTGCGGCATTATGTATTATAAACAAAGTAAGCTTTGCTGCTGATCATGATTATGACGGTATCAGGCAGGAATATCCGTCGGTCAGTATTTTTTCTGTAAACAGGTAGAGGGAGGTCAGGCGAAAAGGGCTTTAAGCTCCGTGGCTTCGGAAGGATTCATTTTGCCGCCAAGGATGAGGCTGAGCTGTCTTCTCCTGAGCGCGCCGTCATAGCGCTTTTTTTCTTCCTCTGTTTCCGGGACAACTTCAGGCACATTGATGGAGTTTCCCAACTGGTCAACAGCTACAAAGGTGTATATGGCTTCGTTGCATTTGATTCGCTGCCCGGTAGTAGGGTCTTCGACCCAGACATCAATAAAAACTTCCATGGAGGAATTGAAAGCCCTTGAGATCTTTGCTTCAAGCGTAACAACGGACCCCAGTTTGATAGGCTTGCTGAAAGAGACATTGTTTACAGAAGCGGTGACCACCACTCTGTGGCAGTGGCGCTGGGCAGAGATGGCTGCTGCAATGTCCATCCAGTGCAGGAGCCTGCCTCCCATAAGGTTGCCCAGCAGGTTGGTGTCATTGGGGAGGACAATTTCCGTGAGAACAGAAAGCGTTTCTTTTGCAGTCTTTTTTTGCATCTGAGTTTTCTAGTTTACTGCCGTGTAATTATAAATAGTCCTGATAAGACTTGGCTCCTGGTATTCATACTGGAAATCACGCTCATTCAGGCTTATGATCTTATACATGATTTTTTCCTTTGATCCGTCAAGGACAATGGTGATATAGGTTTTATATTTATCGGTGGACCAGCTTCCGGATTTGTTAATTCCATCAATAAAAATTCTTACCCGCATGTCCGCAGTAAAAATCAGCTTATTGTTTTTTTCTTTTTCCTCCGGTTCATGTTTAACCCCGAAGCGCTCGGAAGAAGCGAACTTCCATTCCCTGCATAAGAGGGAGTCTTTGAAGGTCATTACAAAGGTGTTTTTGCCTGCGGGAATGGTATTCTGGGCCGATATTTTCCCGGTTAACATTGTTGAGATGAGCAGGCATAGCAGGCTGATCCTGGAGAGAAGCATCATCTTTTATTTTTTTTAGGTGCGAACAAAGATAGGCAATAATCCTCTTTTGCCTTCATTTGCTTTTTATCGTGCGGGGTTTTGTCTTTGTACCCGCAGAGGTGAAGTATACCGTGAATCATTACTCTCCTGAGTTCTTCCTCCGTTTTATTTTTGAAAAGAGAAGCATTCTCCTTTACGCGGTCAATACTGATAAAAATATCTGCAGTTATAAGGTTGCTGGCAGCATTTTCATTATTGTCGAAAGTGATGATATCCGTAAGTGTGTCATGGTTAAGGAATTGCCTGTTAATATAAGCAAGGCGTCGGTCACTGCAGAAAATAAAATTAACAGACAGGAGTTTTTTCTTTTCCTTGCCGGTTATTTTTTTTATCCAGTTCCTGAGAAGTTTTTTCCCTGTCGGGGAAAAAGAAACATCTTCAGAGAAAAAATGAATTTTCCCCTTTTTCATGTGGGTAAGATGTGGGTAAAGGAAGGAGGTTAATTGCCGGAAATTTTAAAATACAGTTCCACCGTCCGGCCATTATCAGAAAAGATAACATTGTCGGAGAGCTGTTTCATTAAAAATACCCCGCGGCCGGTTGGTTTTTCAATATTCTCGGGGGCTGTGGGATCCGGGATGTTGTAGTGGTCAAAGCCTTCTCCTTCGTCGGAAATCACGAAGGCAAGCAGGTCTTCTTTCCAGATATAGCCAATATCAACATTTTTGAGGGGATTGGCCTTATTGCCATGGCAGATAGCATTATTCACTGCTTCTGATACGGCAACGAGTATATTGCCATAAGCATCTTCGCGGATGTTGTATATATCTTTCACTTCATCTACGAGGCGCTCAACCAGGTTGATATTTTCCGGTTTGGAAGCAATGCTGATTTTCCTGTCTGAGGAGGTTGTCATCACGGGAAGATACTTTTGCGGTGCAAGTTAATAAAAATTATTTTTCAATTGACTGGAAATACTCATTGACCTTTGTTTTATAGTATGGGTTGAGGGAAGGGGGTACTGTTCTGAGGAGTTCCATTTCTTTTCCTTTCAGTTTTTTATACTGTTCAAACCCGGGAGGGTTACGTTCCGGCAAAGGTTTAGCTTCATTGGATTCTCTTTTTTCGTCCTGTTCCCGTTCTCTTTCCGCTTTTTCCGCTTCGAGCAGGCGGGTAAGGATTTCCTGTTGTCTTTTGAGGGTTTCCTGCGAAATTATCTTGTTTACGAGGTCTGTTTCCGCTTGCTCCATTTCCCTTGCGATTTTATCGAGGTCGCCGAGCCTTCCTTTTCCGGCTTTATTTTCTTTCATGTTGAGCTTCTGCAGCTCATTCCTGAGTGCCTGCTGCTGGGCTGCGAGCCTTGCCAACTGTTCGCTCATGCCGGGGCCTCCGCCTTTTCCGTCCTTTTTCATCATCCCGTTTTTAAGCTGTTCCATCTGTTTATTCAGTTCTTCCTGCATTTGTCTCATACGGGCGGCGGAAGGGGCAGGTTTGGGGCTTTTCCCCCCGGGTTTGTTACAGCTTCCCGAGCCAGGCATCATGTTCTGCATCTGTGATTCGAGCTGGTTTAAGATTTCATTCAGCAGAAGAGCCAGGTTGTTGGCAGATGTCATGACATACTGCTGGCGGGTCCTTGCCGGCATGACCTGGCGGTCTTCGAGGTTCCGGAGAGATTTATCCATATTCTGGTTCATGTCGGATACTTCCCTGTTCACAAGAGACTCTATCTGTACCACGCGTTTGCTCAGCGCAAAAAGGGAATCTTCGATCATCGTAGCGTCATCCTTTAGCTTTCTCTGCTGCTGGGAAATTTTCAGGTAGCGGGGATCGCTGATATCTGTATTCTTCAGGTCGTTCATCAGGCGCTCCTGTTCAAAGGAAAGTTTCAGCAGGTTTTCAAGCAGTGCCCTGAGTGCTGCAATATCTTCGCTGGCTTGTTCCATATTGAATTTCGACTGCATCTGTTTCATTTTCTGCGAGAGCTGCTGCATCTTGCCGGAAGCGCTCTTTTGTGACTGAGAGGCTTTTTTATTCTTCTTTTCTTCAAGTTCTTTTTCTCCCTGCTGCATGTCTTTTTGAATATCCTGTTGTTCTTTCTCAGTGTTCTCCATCCCGTTTGGATGTTCCATCTGTTCATTCTTTTGTTCCAGATCTTTCATATCACGGGTGATTTCCTGAAAGTCCTGCATATCCTGTTTTTGCTCATTGAGCAGATCCTGGCTGCCGTCTTTTTTTTCAAGGCTTTCCTTAGAAAGATTTTCCTGGCTTTGTGAAAGCTTGTCAAGGTTTTTAATGACATTATCCAGCTTCTGCTCAAACTCAAGCTGTTTAAAGAGTTCAAGCGCCCTGTCCAGTTCTTTTTCAAGGTCTTTGTTGCTCAGTTTCATCTGGTCAAGCATTTCCTGGGTTTTTTGCTTGTCGGTCTGGTCCAGCAGTTTCTGCAGCTCCTCAAGTTGCTGCTTCATCTCATCAGGCATCACCTGGTCAACGAGTTGCTGGAGGGCTTTTTGCTTTTCGAGGAGTTCCTGGTCCGGCGGCTGGTACTCGGACTGTTGCCGGAAATTCTGTTCGCTTTGTTTTTGTATATCGTTTACTTTCTTTTCGAGTTCTTTCTGGCGGTTCAGGAGGTTTTCTACCTGCTTTTTATCTTCCCACGCTACATTTTTTTTCTCGAATAATTTTTTCTGAATATCCTGCATGTCTTTTTGCAGCTCCCTGGCATCACGGATACTTTCTTTGAGTTCTTTCTGCAGGTCTGCGTTGTTTTTGTCTGCATTCTTTTCAATCTCTTTCAGCGAAGGTGCTTGAAAGAGAAACGCCTGTGAGCGGGTGGACTTGCTTCCGGAAACTCCGTCGTTGTCCCACACCTCGAAATAATATTCTATTTCATCTCCGGGCTCCGGGTTCAGTGCCGACCAGTCAAAGAAATAGAAAAACTGCTCCTGGTTTATATTCAGGTTAACAGGGACAGGCAATGCTTTTTGCAGGTTATTTTCATGTCCGCTGCCCTGTTTTTTCAGGAAGCGGTATTTGAAGTTAAGTGCCGAGAACCCATAATCATCTTTTATGATGCCCCTGAAGTAGTTCAGTTTGGAAGACAGGCTGTCCTGCGAGGCTTCCACATCAATGGAAGGATAGAGGTCGGGCAGCACCGAAACTGTATATATGACCGAGTCTTTATTATGGAGATATTGGTTGGAGGCGGAAATAGTATATGTATTAGACCTGAGAAATGTTTTTGCAAAAATGAACCGGTCTTTTTCTTTCTTCCCGAGAGTGAAGGTGCTGTCGGAAAAACGGATATTCAGGTTGTCAGTATTGGTGGTTTTAAGTGCCCATTGGGCGTGGGTTCCGGCGGGTATAATAAGATCGCCTGTGTTCTGCAGCACTTCATTTTTTTTGTGCAGGTAAGGAGGGTAATCAAGGCTGATGTTGAAATCAACCAATGTGGGCATAGGAAGGGCAGTAAGTTCGTAAGGCCCTGAAAAATAGGTGTCTGCATAAAGCCTGAAAGATAAAGACTTCTGCAGGTTTTTAAAATCATAATGAAAAGTGTTTACATTTTCTTTGTCAATCCTGTAGCGGTTGCCGTCTGTTTCAATATAAACCTGGTCGGGCAGCTCATTTCCGTTTACCCGGATATCGAGGCGGAAGTCTTCATGCTGTATTGCCTGCAGGTTTTTATTCAGGATGATAAATTTAAAAGGAGCCTGTTGCTCATAGAAAGTCCTGTGTTCAATCAGGCGTGCGGTGCTTTCCGTGATGACCGAGGGTGCTGTGAATACAATCCCGGCAATCATGAGGGCCGGCAGAACCAGGTATTTCAGGTATCTCCTGTTTTTTTTCAGGTTGATAGCTGCTGTAAAAGGGATTGGCTGCAGGGCTTTTATTTTCTGGCTGATGCCTGCAAGCAGCAGCTCTCTGCTTTGGGGAGATGCTCCGGACGACTGTTCCTGCTGCCTGAGTTGTAGCGTATTCAGAAGCTGGTCGTTGACTTCCCGGAAGTGTTTGCCGATTATTTCAGCAGCCTGTTCATAAGAGATAATCTTGCCCAGCCTGTTGATTTTAAGCAATGGGACCAGCACCATCTGAATAAGGATGATAGCATTGGAAAGAATGAAGATGTAAAAGAGTGCAGTCCGGATAATGGTGTTAAAGTGCCCGAAGTACTCAAGCAAAACAACAGATAAATAAAATGCAAGAAGAATACTGCCGGAATAAATGGCGCCTTTCAGCAGCTGGTTTTTGTAGTACTTGCGGATAAACTCATCCAGCTTTGTTATGAGCAGTTCGTATTCGTTTTTCCTGTAATCCATCCGGCAAACAAAGATACGCTAAAGAAACGGGTTCCAGGGCGGTTAAGTATGGTAAGGCTTTGAATCCGCCTTCGCATTTTGCTATGGCGGACAAGAGCGTCAGGGCTTACCCGGGGTAAATACCAATTTATTAAAAACCAGGGCAGGTTATTGTTTTTTCCCCTGTAATTCCTTCAGCTCGTCTTCTTTCACTACCCTGAATGCAGTTCTCCTGTTTTTCTGGTGGCCAACCTCCTGTTCGTCCTTGCTTTTCATTTTTGCAATTTCGTCATCACTGACAAGCAGTTTTGTTTCCCCATAACCGCGGGAGAGAAGGTGGTCAGTTGCAACTCCTTTTTCAATGAGATAGTCAACAACGGATTTTGCCCTTGCTTCGGAGAGTTTAAGGTTGTATTCGTCTTTCCCGCGGGAATCCGTATGAGATCCTATTTCAATGTAAAGATTCGGGTTCTCCTTAAGAAGTGTTACGAGATTGTCATCAAGAACTTTTTTGGACTCAGGCCTGAGAGTGGCCTTGTTGTAGTCATATTCTATGCCGGGAATGGTGATATCGCTGGTAGGTATTTTTCGCAGGTAAATATCCTGCACGAGGTCAGTGGATTGTGTCAATCCCACGGTTGAAACGGTTCCCCCTGCAGCAAAATATTTATTCTTCTGCGCCTTCAGGTAGAGGGTTACATTCTCGGTAAGGGCTGAGGCGTATGCCCCGGAGTCATTTGTGATTACATAGAAGAGCGCTTCATCACTCCTGATGTCTTTAAAGGTTATCAGGGAGTTGGCAATGATTTCATTGGTTTGCTTATCATATACCTTTCCGTGAACGCTGAAGTTCAGGGGCTCATTTTCTACGGAATAGAGATGGTAACAATACCCCGATTGCCCGCAGCTCTCACATTTTTTCCTGTCGGATGAGAAAAACCCGTGCATTTCGGTGGAGTCGAGCATAAAGTAAGCATCATCTCTGCTGGAATTAATCGGCCTGCCAAGGTTTTTGGGTGTTGTCCATGTAGTATCAAGAACAATGGACCTGAATATATCAATGGCAAAGGAAGATGTTTTATAAATGTCCAGTCCTCCGAATCCCGGGTGTCCGGCAGAACTGAAATAGAGGCTGCGCCCGTTGTAATAAGGAGACCCCTCATCATCAGGTGTATTTACAATCGGGCCCATGTTTACGGGCTCCCCGGCATTGCCCATTTCATCAATGGAGCAGTACCATAAATCCATTTTCCCCATTCCTCCAGGCCTGTTGGAGGAGAAGAACAGAATTTTGCCGTCCGGAGAAATACAGGGATCTTTCGACTGGTAGTTTTCCATGTTCACATTCTGGTTGAGCCTGATGGGGGTCATCCATTTTCCGTAAAAGTCTTTTGTGATAAAGATGTCACATTCGTTCCTGTTAACTGTGCTCCATCTTGTAAAATATACGCCGGACTTGTCAGGCGAAAGAGAAACGGCGCCTTCATTATTTTCGCTGTTAAAAGGTGTGCCCATGTTTGCAGGTTTACTCCATGCCGTACCTGCAAGATTCTTCAGGGTATAATAAATATCACTGGTATATGCCCCGTCGTCTTTCAGTGTGTCGAGTACAGTATTCCCTTTCCGGGCTGACGTAAATGTGAGGGCAACAGAGCTCCCGTAAAAACTTGCTGCAAAATTTGCTGTCCCGGCATTGAATAATGTATCCAGTTCCTGAACGATGATTTTTTTATTGATATTGGTTGTATCCATTGCGAGGTGGCAGCTGAAATAGTTCTGTCTGGCTTTCTGGTAAGGGTAGGATAAGGTATCCTTATAATTTTTCATAAAGCCTTCAAATTCTTTAATTGCAGCCTGGTATTTCTTGTTTTTCATCATGGCATCTCCAAGCCAGTACTTTTCAAAAGGATATTTTGCTGCAGCGTTCCAGTCGTATTGGAGGGATTTTGCGTACCACAATTCTGCATTGTCATAATCGTGATTCAGCCTGTAACATTCGGCAACCTGGTGTATAACATACTGTGCATCTACCAGTTCGCTGGTATCTGTTACGGCATCATTTTTAGGAGCTTGCGGAGCAGGCAGTGGGAGAGGCGGTTTGGCTGCAGAAACAGAATCGACTTTGGGCTTTGCAGCAAGGGTTTTGCCTGTAGTGTCTGTTTTTGCCCGTATTGAAGAATCTGGCATTAAAACTTTTACACTGTCGGACTTGGCAAGCAGGGAGGAATCCTTCCCTGGTTTGTATTTGGGGATGTAGGGTCTCAGCTGGTAAGGATAGGTCACATCCCTGAGGCTTTTGCGGTACAGTGTATCTTTCTTTAACGCTTTAAGATAATAAGCGGCAGCCGAGGCATAATCCTTTGCCTCAAAGGCACTGTCGGCAAAGAAGAGCCATTGCTTGTTGCTTTGCGAAAATGCAGCAAAGCATGCAAAGAGAAGAAGAAACCCTGTTAGTCTGTATTTCATAACCGTGGGCAATTAGGAACTGGTTTTGGTTTGAATTTTTCTCTGGTGGCGAGATAGGTAATGGACACTTCCAGGCCGCCCTTTCCATTCGTAACAGGCTGGAGGGATGATGTGTTTATGTCGTATCCGATGCGGTAAGTGTACCTGTCTTTCTGGAAGCCTGTTTCGAAGATAAGTGCGTCCCTGTCGCGGACAGTGGCGCCAACCATAAAGAAAGCAGAAGAGGCTTTCAGAAAATAATACCCCATGCCTCCCCAGGTAAACTCCCGGTCATTGATCTGTTTCATGTAAAAGAACTTCGGTTCAAGTTGTATCTCTTCATTGATATTTATTTTACATCCCCCGTGAACGAGATACCTGATCTTCAACTGGTTCTCATAGTTGTAAAATGTTTCTTTCGGCTGGGTAAGATGAAAGGAGGAAAATCCGATGTAAGGATTTAAACGGCTTTGGTTTTTGCAGTAATAATAAGTTGCCCCGATGTTGAAGTCCGGCATGAAGATGCCTTTATTTATCAGCAATTCATTATTGGGCAACCCGGTGTCAAAACCTCCGCCGTTGGTAGGATCAAACTGGCTTCCGAAAGTGAGCTTGTCTGAGTTGAAGCTTTTCTGGACAAAACCTGTTTGAAGCCCGAACGCCAGGTGGTGGTTGTTTTTTTTGTCAAGCGGCTTGTCATAAGCTGCAGATATCAGGAAGTTCAGAACATTGTATCCTCCCGCTCCGGCCCTGTAGTTCATGATTTCCGCCCCGAAGCCGAATCGTTTAAAAGGCATGTCATACGCAATCTGCGTGGTGACAAAAGGTTTTGTCGCTATGCTTGCCCATTGTGTACGGTAATGCCCGTGAATCCTGTAATAGCCATCAAACATGCCGGTCATGGAAGGGTTGAGATTCAGCGGTGCCGCATCGTATTGCGACAGGTGAAAATCCTGTGCGGGCAATATACCGGTCATTGCCAGAAATATAAGAACAGGTAGAATGTTACGCATCGAAAACATAGGATAGTTTATATTCATGGTGAAATTATTTTCGGGGTTTTACCTTATAAGGGTGACATCGCCATGGAGCTGGTACTTTTTACCATCTTCCGTGGTAGCTTTAAGAGTATAGACATAAACGCCCATGAGTTGTTCCACGCCGTCTTTGGTTCCGTCCCATCCAATTGCCTGGTTTTCTGAAACGAAGATGAGCTCACCCCAGTTGTTATAAATTCTGAATTCGAGGCTTGAGTAGGGTCCGCCGTAAACAAGGAGGACGTCGTTCTGGTTGTCGTGATTGGGGGAGAACCCTAATGGTACTTGAGGAGGCATATTGACTATAATGTGCCGGTAAGCAGTATCAGTACAGCAGAAGGCGTTGGTAACCACGAGCCTTACGGTTTTATTCCCGCCGGAGGAGTATGAGTGGGCAGGATTTTGGGAGTTTGAGACTAAAGAGTCCCCGAAGTCCCATTGCCAGGTAGGGAAAGCCGAGCAGGAGTCTGTGTTGGTAGAGAGGTCAGAGAAATGAACCACATCAAACTGGTTAACTACCGAGTTATCTGGGGCGAAGTCAGCCTTTGGAGACGAATTCACGCCTATGATACCGGAGACTGTATCTATACATCCGGTAGAAGTTGTTACTACAAGGCTAATGGGATAATTTTGGACAGAGGAATAGAAATGAGTAGGGTTCTTTACGGTGTCAGTAGTTCCGTCACCGAAATTCCAGAGCCAGGAGACGATGTTACCGCTTCCCGGGGAGGAGATGTCAATGAAGTTGGTACCATCTTCGAGGCACTGGCCGTTGTATGTAAAGCTTGCCGATGGCAAAGGATAAACACTTACAATCTTGGTTACCGTATCCTTACAGCCGATGGCCGAGGTGGCAATAAGTTGTACGGAGTAAGATCCGGGGGCTGCAAAAGTATAAGAAGGATTTTGTGCCGAACTGGTATTGCCATCGCCGAAATTCCAGAGCCATGAGCTAACTGAGCCGGAGGAGATAACAGAGGAGTCGGAGAACAGGGTGGCCCCCTTAAAGCAAGCGGAATCAGCGCCAAAGTCAGCTTTGGGAGCCGGGCTAAGAGTCACGTTTTTGGTAATGGTATCCGAACATCCATGATCGGTAGATACAATAAGCGTTACTGAATAAGAGCCCACATTGTTGGTATAGACGTGAGCAGGATTCTGGAGGACACTGCCGCTGCCATCATCGAAGTCCCATGTCCAGGAGACAAGGGTTCCTGAACCGCTGCTAAAGGAGGTGTTGTCAGTAAAAAAGACAGAGTCAACGAAACACTGGGCTGTGCTGGAGAAGTCAGCTACAGGAAAAGGAAATACATTAACCGGTTTGGTAACGCTGTCTGTACATCCGTAGTTAGAGACTGTAACCAGTGTCACATTAAAGGTACCTGCGGAGGCATAGGTGTGAGAGGGGCTCTGGGCAGAACTTGAAGAAGCGTCACCGAAGTCCCAGTTCCATGAAACGATAGAACCTACGGTAGAGGTCATGTCATTGAACTGAGTAGGCAATCCCAGGCATCCCTCGATGAAATTAAAATCTGTGAAGGGGGCGGGGAGCAATGTAATGGAGATGGTGTCCGTCGCGGCAACACAGCCTGCGTTATTGGCCGAAGTGAAAACAAGAGTTACCTGCCCAGCCAGGTTATCAGCCGTACTGGGAACATAAGAGGCATTGAGAGTTGTATTGGAAGGTGTAAAAATCCCCGATCCCAGAGTTGACCACAGTCCCTGCATCGTAGATACAGTTACATTCAGGGGAATGGGGTTGCCGTCTCCGCAAACGGTATCGGAAGCCGAAGCGTTGATGGCAATGGGCTCCATCATGGTAATGAGTACCGAGTCTGCTTTAGCAAGACATCCCCCGTTACCTGTGGTGGTGAGCGTGAGTGTTACGGAACCTGCAGCGGTATCTGCGGAACTGAAGGTATATGTAGCATTGAGGGTTGAATCATTGGGGGAGAAAGAACCTGATCCGGAAGAAGTCCACAGTCCTCCCGAAGCGGTAGTAACAGTCCCTGAGAGGGGAATAGAGAGAGAACAGACAATGGTGTCATTACCCGCATCTACTGAGATGGCGCTGGGGGAGATGGTTACATTCATGGTATCGCTTACGGGCAGACAACCTGCGCCTGTGCCGGTGGTGGTAAGTATCAGTACAAGAGCCCCGTTGGCAGTATCGGCGTTGCTTGGAGTATAGGTGGCATTAAGGGTATTGGCATTGGGGGAGAAAGTACCGGAGCCGGAAGATGTCCATGTACCACCGGAGGCATTGGCAACTATGCCGTTTAAGTTCAATACTGCATTATCGGCACAAAGAATTTTATCGGCCCCTGCATTGGCAGTAGGAGCGTCAGCAATGGTGATGACCATGTTGTCCGAAACGGTAGAGCAGTTGCCGTTACCTGTGGTTGTAAGAGTAAGGGTGATGGTTCCCAGGCCGGTATCGGCGTTGCTGGGCAGGTAAACTGCATTAAGAGTATTGGGGTCAGGAGAGAAGAACCCTGTACCGTCGGAAGTCCACACCCCGCCTGAAGCGATAGTCACAGAACCATTAAGCCCTACCACGGCGTTATTGGCGCAAACGGACTGGTCCACACCTGCATTGGCAGTGGGAGCATCAGTAATGGTGATGA
>JAHEYN010000003.1:107013-156508 GCA_023251555.1 Bacteroidota bacterium
ACTGGTCCACACCTGCATTGGCAGTGGGAGCATCAGTAATGGTGATGACCATGTTATCAGAAACAGCGGAGCAGGTACCATTGCCTGTGGTGGTAAGGGTAAGAGTTACAGAGCCTGCAGTGGTATCAGCGTTGCTTGGGGTATAGGTGGCATTAAGGATATTAGCATTGGGGGAGAAAGTACCGGATCCGGAGGAAGTCCATGTACCGCCGCCTGCATTGGTAATGACCCCGGCAAGAGTAACGACAGAATTATTGGCACAGACGGACTGGTCCACACCTGCATTGGCAGTGGGAGCATCAGTAATGGTGATGACCATGTTATCAGAAACAGCGGAGCAGGTACCATTGCCTGTGGTGGTAAGGGTAAGAGTTACAGAGCCTGCAGTAGTATCAGCATTGCTTGGGGTATAGGTGGCATTGAGGGTATTGGCATTAGGGGAGAAAGTTCCGGATCCGGAGGAAGTCCATGTACCGCCGCCTGCATTGGTAACGGTCCCGGCAAGAGTAACGACAGAATTATTGGCGCAAACGGACTGATTCACTCCTGCATTGACAGTGGGAGCATCGGTAATGGTGATGACCATGTTATCAGAAACAGCGGAGCAGGTACCATTGCCTGTGGTGGTAAGGGTAAGTGTTACAGAGCCTGCGGTGGTATCAGCGTTGCTTGGAGTATAGGTGGCGTTGAGGGTATTGGCATTGGGAGAAAAAGTACCTGTACCGTTGGAAGTCCATGTGCCGCCTGAAGCGATAGTCACAGAACCATTAAGCCCTACCACGGCATTATTGGCGCAAACAGTTTGGTCCACACCGGCCGATACGGTAGGAGCATTAGTAATAGTGATAACCATGTTATCAGAAACAGCGGAGCAGGTACCATTGCCGGTGGTGGTAAGGGTAAGAATTACAGAGCCTGCAGTGGTATCAGCGTTGCTTGGAGTATAGGTTGCGTTGAGAGTGTTAGCGCCGGGGGAGAAAGTACCGGATCCGGAGGAAGTCCATGTACCGCCGCCTGCATTGGTAATGACCCCGGCAAGAGTAACCACAGAATTATTTCCGCAAACTGTTTGGTCTGGTCCGGCATCAGAAGTTGGCATGGGATCAATAGTCACAGATCCTGTTATGGTATCTGAGCAGCCTGAAGTACTTCCAACTATGAGCGTTACTGTATAGGTTCCGGGCGAACTATAAGCATGCGTGGGATTTTGCAGGGAAGAGCTGCCGGCATCCCCGAAGTCCCAGCTCCATGAATTAATAGTATTGTTGTTGGATTTTGTGGAAGCATCTGTAAAAGTAACATTTGATGCGACGCACTGAGGTCCGTTGCTCGTGAAGGCTGCAGTGGCCCATGCCACAAATACGGTGTCGTATGCAGTATCAGCGCATGATGTTCCCTTGTTAATGATAAGAGTTACAATATAGGTTCCGGTGTCAGGATATGAGTAGGAAGGGAACTCTACTATTGAGGTGTCTGCAAGGGTTGTAGGATCCCCGAAATTCCACCACCAGTTATCTGCAATGGTATCACTGTTGTTGGGGAAAGTGAGCGAGGTTGCAGTACATACGCTTTGGTTCGGGCCTATATCAGCCTGGGCCGGAGGAGGGCATACTACTACATTGAACTGGAAGTCTCTCACGGTTTCACTCATCAGTTGCCCGCTGCGGTATTCAGATACTTTTATCCCTACAATAAACTGCCCTGTGGTATTGGGTGTTCCGGAGAGCATGCCCGTGGCGGGGTCAATGGTAAGTGCCGGCCCTCCTGAGTTCAGCGGGCTGGAATTGCTATAGCCTGCAAGGTAAATGATCGGGGTGAAAGTCATCTGGTTCCCCGGAAAAGTAGGAGCTGCATCGGTGTAAGGGGTGTAGAAAGAGTAAACGAGGGAATCCCCGTCGGGATCAGCGGCCGAGTGGTCAAAAGTGAAAGCTTTTCCCTGGCAGAGAAACAGGGGGGGGAAAAGGCTGAATACAGGGTCGCTGTTGGATTTGAAGTCTTTGGCAGCCACGCTTACATTGTCAATATGGTATTCTTCGCTCGAAGGAGAAGATCCTTCGTAATGCACCTGTACAACAAACTGTATACTGTCTGCAACAAGGTTAGAGTCGCTTGCAGTAGCTGTTCCAAAGTCGTCGGCACGGAAGGGGTTATATGTGAATGGCACGAGTGGTCCGTTATTAAGCTTGTAGAATGCAAGGATAGAATCGTTGGGCTCAAGGGTTCCCACCTCTGCCATATCAATGCCCACATTAACCCCGCCGGGATAGGCAGATATGTTAATCCATTGGGAAGTCCAGGTGGCCTGACCGTTATTTGCTCCGGTAAACCTGAAATTATTATTGTTCACTGCAGCCGAGGCGGGGGGTGTTCCTCCCAGGGTACGGGACCATGCTGTAGTTCCATTGTCCACCGTAGTTCCATTGGCGAGATTAAAATACTCAACCCAGATGGGAGTGGTACCGGGGATGTAAGCAGAGAAACTTTCCCCGATGCAATTACACGACATGTTGGCATTAGTGGTAGTGAGGTTCCGGCAGCAGAGCCCGTAGTAAAGGTTATATCCTCCGGGGTTGGGAGGAAGTGTTACTGTAGCTGTGTAAGTAGCCTCCTGTACACATGGAACCGGGTTGGGCGGAATTGCGCAGGTGTCTAAGTTGGAGGCAAGGTTTGTAACCGTTCCCAGCGGCATGGTAAAATCCCGCGTAGGGTTGAAGTCTGAACCATCCGGCAATTGAACATTCACAGTCGCATTGGCCGGCAGGTTTGCGCAGCTGGGGCAGCAGTCACGGTAAAGTTTCAGTGTGACTGTATAACTGTTATTACCGTTATAAACATAGGTTAATGCTCCGCCTACGATATGAGTAGCACTGGATTGCATGAAAGAGCCAATAAAGAGCAGTAATACTATAGTAAACTTTCTCAACATTTGTTTTGGGTTGTAAAGATTTGGTGCAAATGTAATTAATTACATTATAAGGCTGACATAGCCATGAATCTGGTACTTTTTAACACTTTCCCTGGTACCTTAATAGTATATGTAAACGTCCATGAGTTGATACACACCATTCCTGCTTCTTCAGGGTATCTGGCATAACTGCAGCAAAGGCCGTTTTTCCTGCGTTTGTAACAAATTAATGATGTAATTTTATATATTAAATCCTGCATGGGTCCGGTATCTCCCGAAAACTCCGAGAGGGAGCCTGTTTCCTTGTGTTGATTGCAGGAGAAGTTCCCCGCTCTCGAGGTTGGTTGGGTTTTTCAGCAGATTCCCGATAACGACGGAAGATAATCCGAGAGAATAAGCATTAAGAATAAGAAAGTGATTGCCGGGGTCAAGCAACAGGAGCACATTTTGCACCATCTCATTGATATTCTCTTCCAGTTTCCATTTTTCGCCCCCCGGCCCGTGTCCGTAAGCGGGAGGGTCGAGGATTATGCCGTTATAGGTATTTCCCCGCTTAACTTCCCGTTTCACAAACTTCAGCGCATCTTCAATCACCCATCGTATGTCATCCAGTTGAGACAGCTCCATATTTTCACGTGCCCATGAGATCACCTGTTTAACCGAATCGAGATGGGTTACCGTGGCTCCCGCAGCCTTGGCGGCGAGGGATGCTCCTCCCGTATAAGCAAAAAGGTTGAGCACCTTCGGGGGAGTGCCGGTTTTTTCTCTTATTATTGAAGTGCTCTCCGCAATGTAATCCCAGTTTACAGCCTGTTCCGGGAATATCCCCACATGCTTGAATGAGGTGAGGCCAAGCCGAAAGCGGAGCAGTGTATTGCCGGTAGTTTTATAACTGATTTGCCACTGGTCTGGCATTGCCTTCAGCTTTTCCCATGTTCCCGCTGAACTGGACTTCGGGATGAATTTCACATGCGCTCTTTTTTCCCATTCGCCGGGGGGAAGCTGCTTATCCCATACTGCCTGTGGTTCCGGGCGGATGGTGATATACTCTCCGAAGCGCTCCAGCTTTTCAAATCCGCCGGTGTCTATCAGCTCATAATCGGGCCAGCTGCGGGGAGTAAAAAAGAAATTGTTATTCATGCCGAAAGCGAATGTACAAAAGGAAACAGATACAATTGCAAGGAAGGCTTGTAAAACACATATCTTTGTAATCCTGGTTTCGACAATAGAATGACAGAAAATAAAAAAGTAAGGGTGCGTTATGCTCCCAGCCCTACGGGTCCCCTGCACATGGGAGGAGTACGTACTGCCCTGTACAATTATCTCTTTGCCAGGAAACACGGGGGCGATTTTGTCCTGAGGATTGAAGATACTGACCAGGGACGTTTTGTCCCCGGGGCGGAAAAATATATCATTGAGTCCCTTAAGTGGTGCGGGATATGCCCTGGCGAGGGCATCGGCTTTGGCGAAGGCCCTTATGCTCCATACCGCCAGTCGGAACGCAAACCTTTCTACCGGCAGTATGCTGATCAGCTCGTCAGAAGCGGTCATGCCTATTATGCTTTTGACACCCCTGAAGAACTTGAAGCCATGAGAAAGCGCATGGAAGCCGCAAAGGTCACCGCGCCTGCTTACAATGCCGTTACCCGCGAACACATGAAAAACGCTCTTACCCTTTCTGAAGATGAGATCAACAGGAGAATATCGGGCGGAGAACATTATGTGATCAGGATAAAGATCCCACGGAACGAGGAAATCAGGCTTCATGACATTATCCGGGGCTGGGTGGTGGTACATTCCTCCAGCCTTGACGACAAGGTTCTTTTTAAATCCGACGGTATGCCCACCTATCACCTCGCCAACGTCGTGGATGATTACCTCATGAAAATCTCCCACGTGATAAGGGGTGAAGAGTGGCTTCCCTCCGCACCGCTTCATGTGTTGTTGTACCGTTATCTGGGGTGGGAGGATGTGATGCCTCAGTTTGCACATCTTCCGCTGGTTCTGCGTCCTGACGGGAATGGTAAGCTGAGCAAGCGCGACGGCGACCGCCTTGGATTCCCTGTTTTCCCCCTCGAATGGCAAGATCCTTTTACAAAGGAAGTATCATCCGGGTACAGGGAGAGAGGATACATCCCCGAAGGCTTTATGAATATGCTTGCCCTGCTGGGATGGCACCCAAGCGGGAATAATGAAATCTTTTCCATGGATGAGTTGGTCCGGGAGTTTTCACTTGACCGGGTGAGTAAGGCAGGGGCGAAGTTTGATCCTGAAAAAGCGAAGTGGTTCAACCAGCAATACCTGCGCATGAAAAGCGATGAAGAACTAGCTTCCGTATTTGTCCGGGAACTGGAGAAACAATCAGTATCCCATGGCTTTGCCCTTCCGGGGAGTGATTACATACAAAGAGTATGCGGTCTCATAAAAGAAAAGGCTGCCTTTATAGGAGAATTCTGGAACCTTGGCAGCTATTTCTTTATGCCTCCTGCTGCATATGACGAAGAAGTCATAAAGAAGAGATGGACCCCTGCCGCTCGCGCATTTTTTTCTCTCCTCAGGGATAATTACGCTTCGGCTATGGAATTCACTGCTCCCGTGGCGGAAAATATTTTTAAATCCTCTGCCGGTCAGGCAGGTATAAACCCCGGCCAGGTAATGCAGCTTTTCAGGGTGATTATCAGCGGAATAGTGGGGGGCCCTGCCTTGTTTGACACAGCCGAACTGCTTGGGAAAGAAGCAGTAGTTACAAGAATCGAAGCAGCGCTTCAGAAATTTACTTAAAAATGGGAATAATTTCAGCAGAAGGAATCCGTATCTATGCATACCACGGGTGTATGGAGGAAGAAGCAAAAACAGGCAGAGCCTTTATAGTGGATGTTTCGGTAGAAACAGACCTTGAAAAGGCTGCCGCATCGGATGCGATCGCAGACACCATTGACTATGTGAAGCTGTACGAAATCGTGAAATCGGAGATGGCCGTTCGCTCAAAGCTTATAGAACATGCAGGGCAGCGGATCATTAATAGTATCCGTAAAAAGTTTCCGCAGGCGAAAGGTGTCAGGGTTAAGGTTAGTAAGCTTAATCCCCCGGTAAACGGGAATCTTGAAAGCGTGAGTGTGCTGATGGAAGGCTGAGAGAGGATTAAGAAAACGCTGCTATTTTGTTTTCTCGATCTCAATTAGTACTTTTGCAGGCATAAATATTATTTATAAGGATGAGGGGACACGCAGTCCCCTCTGTTATTTGACAAGGATACCAGTGCAACAGATCAGCGACATTAGTGTTTTACGTGTACCTGCCGAGGATAAAATCCATTCAATGGGAGGATTTCTCGTGGATATTAAAGTATTGCCCCGGAAGAAAATCATCATTCATTTTGATAAACTCCAGGGTGGTGTTGAGGTGGGTGACTGCATTGAAATCAGCCGTTATATCAATGTGCAATTTGAGAATTCAGGGCTTTGGGAGCAATACGAACTGGAGGTTTCTTCGCCCGGGCTGGATCAGCCGTTCAGAGTTGTGCAGCAATACCATAAAGCCGTGGGAAAAGAAATAAGGATTATCGCCACTGACGGGCAGGCGGTATCCGGGAAGCTCATCTCTGCAGGAGAAGAAGGCATTGAGATACTTGAAAATATCCCCGGCAGAAAAAACAGGCAGCAGGCAGAAGAAGAAAGCCGGAAAGAATTTTTCCCCTACAGCGGTATCAAAGAGGCAAAATGTATCATATCATTCAGAAATTAAATTCAAAACCATGGACAACACAGCACTTATTGAATCATTTGCAGAGTTTAAGGACCTGAAAAACATTGACAGGGCTACCATGATGAACATTCTTGAAGATGTTTTCAAAGGCCTGCTCCGCAAGAAATACGAGTCGGCAGACAACTTCGACATCATCATCAACATTGACAAGGGCGATCTCGAGGCATGGAGAAACCGGGTAATCGTGGAAGATGATAAAATAGAAGATCCCGCCACCCAGATAGCATACTCCGAAGCCATCAAGATCGAACCCGATTTCCAGATTGGCGAAGAAGTATCGGAAGAGGTCAGGTTTTCTGACTTTGGCCGCAGGGCAGTGCTTTCAGCCCGCCAGAACCTTGTTGCCAAAGTCCTCGAACTCCAGAAAAACGATATTTTTAAAAAATACAAAGACCGCGTGGGTGAAATCATCGCAGGAGAAGTTTACCAGATGTGGAAAAAAGAAACCCTTATTATTGATGACGAAGGCAATGAGTTGATTCTCCCTAAGATAGAGCAGATTCCTTCAGACTTTTTCAAGAAGGGAGATACTGTAAGGGCGGTGGTTCTCAGGGTTGAAATGATTAATGGCAACCCCAAAATAACATTGTCCCGCACCTCGCCTCTTTTCCTTGAACGCCTCTTTGCGCAGGAAGTTCCGGAGGTATATGACGGGCTGATTACTATCAAGAATATTGTCCGCGAACCGGGGGAGAGAGCGAAGGTAGCAGTGGAATCCTATGATGATCGCATTGACCCTGTGGGTGCATGCGTGGGAATGAAAGGCTCCAGGATACACGGAATCGTGCGCGAACTCCGGAATGAAAACATTGATGTTATCAATTATACGACCAACACTTCTCTTTATATAACGCGCGCGCTGAGCCCCGCCAAGATCGTTTCTATTAAGCTTGATGAAGAGAATAAGAGGGCCTCTGTTTTTCTTAAGCCCGATCAGGTCTCCCTTGCCATCGGGAAGGGCGGGCATAACATCCGGCTTGCCGGTAAACTCACGGGTTATGAGATAGATGTATACAGGGATGTGGAAGAAGAAGCCGAAGATGTGGACCTTGATGAATTTGCAGATGAGATTGACGAGTGGATTATTGACGAGTTTAAGTCCATTGGCTGCGATACCGCCAGAAGTGTTCTTGATCTCAGTATCGAAGAACTCGTAAAACGCACTGACCTCGAAGAGGAAACAGTCAAAGAAGTGATACGTATCCTCAAGGCGGAATTCGAATAAATAATACACTTGTGAAAAGGGAGAGAAAAGACCCAGACTGGATTAAAATATGTCAGAAGAAAAAAACATAAGGCTCAGTAAAATAGCCCGGGAGTTAAATATCGGTATCCATACCATCACCGATTTTCTTGCATCCAAAGGGAATAAGATAGATCATAATCCCAATACGAAGATTGGTGACGATCTTTACCGTCTTCTTCTGAAGGAATTCCAGCCTGATAAGTTTGCCAAGGAAGAGTCCCAGATGGTGGCAAAAAGTGCTGCTGTTAAGAAGGATAGCATTGTCCTTGAAGCCCAGCCGGATCTCAATAAGGTGCCCGGCAGGAAGGATAGTGAGCAGGATGAGATCCTGATTAAAAATATCGGTGCACATCCTTTTTCAGGAACACCGGAAGACGGCCCCCGGGAAGAGGTGATCAAAGCCAAAGCGGATAAGCTTGAAGGATTGAAGGTGGTTGGAAGTATCAATGTTGAACCTCCTGTCACCAAGGGAAAAAAGGGTGCTTCGAAAAAAACCGCGCCTCCCGTCCCGGAAGAAACGCCCCCGGCTTCTCCTGCGCCACCTTCTGAAAATCTTCCCCCTCAGGAAGAGGAACCCTTTCGCCTTGAGCGGGAAAAACTGCAGGGCCCTGTTATTGTCGGCAAAATGGATCTTCCATCCGAGCCGCCCAAGCGGAAACCTGTGGCTTCTTCCTCCGGTGTTGACAGGGATCAGTCGGGCCGGAAAAAGAAACGGAAACGGAAAGAACGCCCTGTTAATTCCGGTTACTCTCAGGGTGAGCGCGGGCTCAGAGAAAAAGGACATGAAAAAAATCCGGCCCGTGAAGAGGTCAGTGATAAGGAGATACAGGACCAGATTAAAGCAACACTTGCAAAACTCAGCGGACCCGGCAAATCCAGGAGCGCAAAATACCGCAGGCAGAAAAGGGATGAAGCCAGCCAGGTTGCACAGGAGGCTGTGGCAGAACAGGAAGCGCAAAAGAATATTTTAAAAGTTACGGAGTTTGTGTCGGCAAGTGAACTGGCAAAAATGATGAACCTGCCCGTTAATGATATTATCTCAAGCTGCCTGAGCCTGGGACTTTTCGTTTCAATCAACCAGCGCCTCGACGCTGAAACCATCTCCGTGGTGGCTGAAGAGTTCGGTCATAAGGTTGAATTTGTAACCGCAGACATACAGGAAGATACCGCTGAAGAAGATGAAGACAACGGGAATCCGGAAGATATGGTTCCAAGGCCTCCTATCGTTACGGTGATGGGACATGTGGATCATGGGAAAACATCTCTCCTCGACTATATCAGGAAAGCCAATGTGATAGCGGGAGAGGCTGGCGGAATCACACAGCACATAGGGGCATACGAGGTGACCCTTGAGAACAATAAACAGATTACCTTTCTTGATACTCCTGGTCACGAAGCATTCACCGCCATGCGCGCCAGGGGTGCTAAAATAACGGATGTTGCGATTATTGTCGTTGCTGCGGACGACAGCGTTATGCCACAGACAGTAGAGGCGATTAACCATGCCCAGGCTGCAGGAGTGCCGCTGATTTTTGCCATCAATAAGATAGACAAGCCCGGTGCTAACGCGGAAAAGATACGTGAACAGCTTTCCAAGATGAATATCCTGGTGGAGGAGTGGGGCGGCAAATACCAGTGCCAGGAAATCTCTGCCAAGAAAGGGGAAAAGATTGACCTTCTCCTCGAAAAAGTATTGCTGGAGTCTGACCTGCTTGAACTAAAAGCCAATCCGAAAGGTCCGGCGAAAGGCACCGTGATAGAATCTTCTCTTGATAAAGGAAGGGGATATATCATGACAGTGCTTGTTCAGTCTGGCACCCTCAGGCTGGGGGATATTGTCCTTGCGGGAAGCTACAGCGGCCGTGTGAAAGCACTGTTCAATGAAAGAGGCAACAAGGCAGAAGAAGCAGGGCCCGCCACACCCGTGCTTGTGCTCGGAATGGACGGGGCCCCTCAGGCAGGAGACACTTTTAAAGTCATGTACGATGAACGAAAAGCCAGGGATATCGCCAACAGGCGCATGCAGCTTATCCGCGAACAGGGCATACGCACCCATAAGCATATTACGCTTGAAGAAGTCGGCAGAAGGCTTGCAATCGGCAATTTTAAAGAGCTGAACATTATTGTGAAAGGCGACGTGGACGGCTCTGTTGAGGCATTGTCTGATGCCCTCCTTAAACTCTCCACTTCAGAGATCCAGGTGAATGTCATACATAAGTCGGTAGGACAGATAAGCGAATCTGATGTGCTGCTCGCTTCCGCTTCTAATGCCGTAATCGTGGGCTTCCAGGTGAGACCTTCACTGAATGCAAGAAAAATTGCCGAGCAGGAACAGATTGATATCCGCCTTTATTCCATTATCTATGATGCCATCAATGAAGTGAAAATGGCTATGGAGGGAATGCTGACCCCAGAATTCCAGGAAAAAATTGTCTGCAACATTGAAGTACGTGAAGTGTTTAAAATCACGAAGGTGGGAACCATTGCCGGCTGTATGGTGAAAGACGGGAAAATAACACGCCAGACGAAGGTCCGCGTGATCCGCGATGGCATTGTGGTTTATACCGGAGAACTCTCTTCCCTGAAACGCTTTAAGGATGATGTGAAAGAAGTGGCGTCAGGCTATGAATGTGGCTTGGGGATTAATAACTTCAATGATATGAAAGTGGGGGATATCGTGGAAGGATACGAGCAGGTTGCTGTGAAACGGACTATCTGATTTCCCGGTTTCAAGGCGTTTTTATTCGCCTGGCTTTATATCATCTTTTACAATAAACGCTCCCCCGAAATCAGCCGCAATCCGGTGATAAAAATTAAATGCATCTGAACGCGTCCTGAAATCACCTACGCGCACTTTGTAGTCCGGCTGCCGGTAAACGAGATAAGCGTTTACATCAGGATATTGTTTCAGGAAATCAGATTTGATGGTGTTGGCTTTCTTTTTTTCCGTTCCGAAGAACAATTGTACCCTGTACCCCGGGATGGTCTGCTTTTCTTCATTTACCTGCTTATGAATGTCAAGCAGGGAGTCTATGCGGTGGTCCCGGTGAATCTCTATTTTCCCTTCTTTGGCTTTCTTCCCCGGATCCGAAGCCTGGCCTGCTGCAGCAAAAATGCTCCCGGCTGTAAATAGTATTATAAGATAAAGAGAAGGAGGCATGCAGGATAAATAATCTTTTCAAAAATAAAGAAAATTATTTGGTTGAGGAGATAAAAAATAAAAGTACAACAGGTTTTTATGCCAGGGTGAACTATTTGCAAAGTTATGACACTATTCCCCCGGGCACTGGGCCTGCCGAAGTGCTGAATGATATCTCAAAACTGTCCGGGTGTTCTTTATTTCTGTAAAGGCACACTCGGCAAAGGGCTGATGTTTAATTGAATTTTTATTAATATATTTTGTATCTTTGCATAACTTTTCATATACCTCAAACCAAGTCTAAATCCATATATCATGAAAAAGGCCAAAATTTTGTTTGTTTCGCAGGAAATTGTCCCCTATCTTGAAGAAACCCCTACGGCACGCATCGCGCGAAGCTTACCGCAGGGAATCCAGGAAAGAGGCAAGGAGATACGGACGTTCATGCCCCGTTTCGGCCTTATCAATGAGAGAAGAAACCAATTGCACGAAGTCATACGTTTATCAGGAATGAACCTGATTATTGATGATACTGACCATCCTCTTATAATTAAAGTGGCTTCCATACAGGCAGCAAGAATGCAGGTTTATTTCATTGACAACGAAGAATACTTCAGCCGCAAGAACGTTTTCAGAGATGCCGGGAACAAATTCCATAAGGATAATGACGACAGGGCGATATTCTTCTGCCGGGGTGTGCTTGAAACTGTTAAAAAATTAGGATGGAACCCGGATATTATTCATTGCCACGGCTGGATGACAGCTCTTATACCTCTGTACATCAAAACGAGCTACAGGGAAGACCCTGTATACAGGAACACAAAAGTGGTCTATTCTTTTTATGACCATGCCTTTACGGAAAAGTTCAGTGACAACTTCAGCACAAAGCTGAAGCTGGAAGGCATCACAAATGAAGATGTCAAACATCTTAAAGAACCGAATTACGTAAACCTTAACATGCTTGCCGCGAAGTTTTCTGACGGTATTATCAAAGGAAGCGAGAAAATTCATCCCCAGCTCGATGCCTTGCTGAAAAAACGCGACAAACCTTCTTTAACATACCAGCAGCCGGATGAATTCATTGATGCCTATTCTGATTTTTATGATGACCTGCTGGTGGAGGATTCTGTGCTGGCAGACTAATCATGACATTCGGTTCTCCTGATAAAAAAATAATTTCCCGGTATATTGCCTGTACCGGGATATTTTTTTCCGTCCTGCTTGTTTCGTGCAGCGAGCCGAGCATTGTGGGTATGGATGTTCAGCCCAAAAATGATTTGCTCCAGGCCTCTTTCAGCGATACCCTGTCTCTTGTTACTTATTCCGTAAGGGAAGATTCAGTACCGACTGATGAAACCCTCCTCAACCTGCTTGGCAGCTACAGGGATCCTGTATTCGGAAGAACCACAGCCAGCTTCTATTCTCAGTTTCTGCTTTCGAGCGAAAATGTGAATTTCGGCAACACTCCCAAATACGATTCCATTGTGCTTTCTCTTACCTTTAAAGGGTATTATGGAGACACCTCGGCTATTCAGAATGTAAGAGTGTATGAGTTGAAAGAAAGCATAAGCAAGTTGTCCCGTTATTATTCCACTAATACATTTAATGCCAGTCCCCAACTGGGAGCGCTGAGCTTTTTGCCCCGCCCTTCCGACAGTGTGACTGTAGGAGGCCGCATGGAAGCGCCCCAGGTCAGAATCCGGCTGGACGATGCCTTGGGCATCAGGCTCTTGGCACAGTCCGGGACCGACCAACTGATCAATAATGCGAACTTCCTGGAGTACTTCAAGGGCATTTATGTTTTTGCGGATGATGTCAATATTCCCGGCCAGGGGGCTATCATGTACTTTGACATGTTATCTTCTTCCTCAAGGATTACGCTTTACTACAATGACTCCCTCCACTTTGATTTTGTCTGTAACCAGAACAATGCCAGGATTAATCACTTTACCCATGACTACTCCGGTACTCCTCCCCTGGAACAGTTTGCAGGAACAGCGTCTGATACAAACCTTGTTTATCTGCAGAGCATGGCGGGTTCCAGGGCACGGATATTAATGCCGTTCCTGAAAAATTTCGCCTCCTCCGGTGCTGTGGCTGTACACAAAGCAGAACTGCTTATTACAGTTGACAGTGCAGCTACGGGGAGCTATGCACCCATACCAAGGCTGGCACTCACAAAAACAGATGCTGCAGCTACCGCAGTTCAGTTCCTGGATGATGAGTTTGAAGGAGATTCTTATTTCGGAGGTACTTATGACGCTGCGTCCCGAACATACAAATTCAACGTCGGGAAATATATTCAGGAAGTGCTGAATGGCAGCCTCCCCGACTACGGGTTATATTTGTTACCTTCGGGATCGGCTACCGGTGCGGGCAGGTCAGTAATCTGCGGCGGAAGGAATCCATTGCACAGGATGAAACTAAACCTGGTATATACAAAGCTATAGCAACCATGTGCGGTATTGTGGCATATATAGGAAAGAGGGAAGCCTACCCTATTCTTATCAAAGGCCTCCAGCGGCTTGAATACCGCGGGTATGACAGTGCAGGCATCGCCCTGCTGAACGGGGCTCTCAGCGTCTATAAAAAAGCAGGAAAGGTCAGTGATCTGGCGGAATTTGTAAAAGACAAAAACCTTACAGGCACTGTCGGAATGGGCCACACCCGCTGGGCCACCCACGGGGAACCGAATGACCGCAACGCCCATCCCCACTACTCCGAATCAGAAACCCTTGCTATCATTCATAACGGCATCATTGAAAATTACGCCTCCATCAAAGAAGAGTTAATGAAAAGGGGGCACACTTTCCGCAGTGACACCGATACCGAGGTTCTTATCCACCTGATAGAGGACATATACAAACATGAGCAGGTAGAACTGGAGGAGGCGGTCAGGCTTGCTCTTGCCGAAGTGGTTGGTGCCTATGCAATTGTAATTCTTTCGAAGGAAAGCCCCAATGAGCTCATTGCAGCCCGCAAAGGCAGCCCCATTGTGGTGGGTGTTGGCAAAGATGAATACTTTATAGCCTCCGATGCCACGCCTATCGTGGAATATACCAAGAATGTGATCTACCTTAATGATGGAGAGGTCGCTATTGTAAAGGATAGCCAGCTTGTCATCAAGACAATAGAGAACAAGATAAAAACTCCTTATATACAGGAACTGGAGATACACCTTGAGATGCTTGAAAAAGGCGGGTATGCTCATTTCATGCTGAAAGAAATTTACGAACAGCCCCGTTCTATATGGGACAGCATGCGTGGCCGTATTGATGCCAAGAGGGGACGCCTTAAACTTGGCGGTATCGGCGAATATGAAAAAAAGTTTGTGCAGGCCGACCGTATTATTATCGTTGCATGCGGGACTTCATGGCATGCCGGCCTGGTTGCAGAATATCTTTTTGAAGACCTGGCAAGAATACCCGTAGAGGTGGAATACGCTTCGGAGTTCCGCTACCGAAATCCCGTGATTCATGAAAGCGATATCGTAATCGCTATTTCCCAGTCAGGGGAAACAGCCGACACCCTTGCTGCCATTGAACTTGCAAAAGCCCGGGGTGCAACTATTTTCGGAGTTTGCAATGTCGTTGGATCTTCCATACCCAGGGCTACGCATGCAGGTTCATACACTCATGCAGGCCCGGAGATAGGCGTAGCATCTACAAAAGCTTTTACCGCACAGGTAACGGTACTTACGCTTATGGCCCTGGAACTTGCCGGCAGAAAAGGAACCGTTGCCGAATCAAGGCTGCATGCACTCCTGAACGAATTAGACAGTATTCCCGGAAAAGTTGAACAGACACTTAAAGTGAACGATGCCGTAAAGCAGATTGCCGGGAAATTCAAGGATGCAAGAAATTTTCTTTACCTCGGCAGAGGTTACGGTTTTCCCGTTGCACTTGAAGGAGCGTTAAAACTTAAAGAGATCTCCTATATACATGCAGAAGGATACCCTGCGGCGGAAATGAAACACGGCCCCATCGCTCTTATTGACGAGGCCATGCCCGTAGTAGTAATCGCCACCAGGCATAGTTCCTACGAAAAAGTGGTAAGCAACATCCAGGAGGTAAAGGCAAGAAAAGGAAAAATCATTGCCATTGTAACCGAAGGAGATGAGATTGTGAGGAAGATGGCCGACTATGTGATCGAGATTCCTGATACCGATGAAGTGCTCGTTCCCCTTGTATCGGTTATCCCCCTTCAGCTTCTTGCATACCATATCGCGGTAATGCGCGGTTGCAACGTGGACCAGCCCAGAAACCTTGCAAAATCGGTAACTGTCGAGTAAGCACGGAAGCAGCTTATATTTTCAGAGCCACTTTTTTTCCAGCAAATCCTTTACGTGATAACTGATTATGATATCAGCTCCGGCGCGGGCAAAGGCGTACATGTTCTCCATTACAATTGATCTCTCATCCACCAGTCCTTGCCGGGCAGCGGCTTTCACCATTGAGTATTCTCCCGAAACATTATAACATGCAACAGGCAGAAGACTTTCCCGCCTCAGGCGGGCAATCACATCAAGATAAGCAAGCGCTGGCTTTACCATTAAAATATCCGCCCCTTCATATTCATCGGCAAGAGCTTCCTTAACTGCCTCCCTGCCATTGCGGAAATCCATCTGGTAGGTCTTCCTGTCTCCATGCTGAGGTGCAGAGGAGGCTGCCTCGCGGAAAGGCCCGTAGTAAGCAGAGGCAAACTTTGCAGCATAAGACATTACAGGGATGTTTTCAAACCCATTGTTGTCAAGAATGTTGCGGATAGCCCTCACCCTCCCGTCCATCATGTCTGACGGCGCCACCATGTCCACTCCTGACCGTGCATGTGACAGCGCCATCTTTGCCAGTATATCTACGGATTTATCATTGTGTACGATGCCGTGTTCAACAATTCCGCAATGCCCGTGATCTGTATAAGCACAAAGGCAGATGTCCGATATGATATACAACTCATTTCCGAAATATTTCTTAAGGCTTTTGATTGCGGTTGCGGCAACGGAACCGTGACTATAAGAAGCCTGCGCACCACGCGTTTTTTTCTCTCCCGTTCCGAATATTAAGATCTTGTTTATCCCCAGTTTCATTCCCTTTTCTGCCTCTCTGACGAGCTCATCCGGGGAGAAACGGCAGATGCCCGGCATGGCTGCTATGGGGGAAATCACTTTTTTCCCCGGCACAACAAAGCAGGGGTAGATAAACATGTCTTTCGAAAGCCTTGTTTCTGCAACAGCTTCACGGAATATGGGATGGCTCCTTAATCTTCTGTACCTGTATTGCATGATATTGTTGTTTTGTACGTCATAAACTGAATACTGCCTGCAACAGACCCATGTCGTCAAAGGAAGGAGGTTCTTTACTGACCCTTGCGCCTGTCTTCCTGAGGGTGTGGGCAGTAGCACCGCCCATGGCAATGACCTTCTGCTGGGGAGATATCTTATTTTTCCCGTTTCTGAAAAAAGCTTCCACGTTGGACGGACTGGTAAAAACTAATATTCCTGTATCCGGCGGAAGAATAAAATTCTCTCCCTGGTAAATGGTTTCGTAAACCGGGATGTCAAATACTTTTTCTTTTTTCGGGAACTGCTGCTGTATGCTCCGCATACTTTCTTTTGCCTGGGGGAAAAGCACTGTTTTATTTCCTGCCACGGATGCAAACTGTTTTCCTGTAAGCCTGGTATCGGCAGAATATCCGATAAAATCAGCTCTGACACCATGGCTGCGGAGTTCGGCTGCTGTGGATTTTCCTACGGCCCCGAATTTTTTACCGTCAATATCCGGCTTAAGTTCAAAAAAATATTTTACCGCATGCTTACTGGAAAAGAAAACCCATTCCGTTTGAGGAATATTTTTTACGGGAAGGGGCTTGATTTCAATAAGTGTCTTGCATGTAACCCTGTATCCGTGGCCTGAAAGAATATCCGCGAAAAGGTCGTGTTTCCTTGGATTGCGTGTGATAAACACAGGCGATGGTTTTACATTTTTAATTTTTTCCGCTATTTTTTCCGCTAAGCCATCGGCCTGTTTTGATTCAAAGTAAAAATACTTCGGGAGGCTTGTTCCGGTCTCAGCTTTTGCAGCCCACACTTTAAACAGAATTTTTCCACCTTCATCTTCATCTTTTTCGCAATACACCCCGAGCGGGAGCTGGCACCCACCGTCAAAAAGGTTCAACACTTTCCGTTCAATACTTATTGCCTCCGAAACGGAAACGTCATTAAGTTCTGACAGGAGAGCAGCAAGTTCTTTTTCGCCCGCTCTCATCTCAAGGGCAAGCACTCCCTGGGCCGGAGCGGGGATAAATTCTTTCGGGGAAAGCTTTTCATTAATAAATTCTGCAAGATCTATTTCCAGGCGGTTCACGCCCGCGGCGGCGATAAGAATAGCGTCATATTGTTTTTCCCGCAGTTTCCTTATCCTCGTCGGGACATTGCCTCTCAGTTCTTTAATCACTACGTCGCTGCGTAATGCAAGAAGCTGTGACTTTCTTCTTACCGATGAAGTACCCACAACAGCGCCGGTTCTGAGAGAAAATTTTTTCCGTTCATCTGCAGCCTCTTTATTTATGAGCAAAAGTTCTGAAGGGTCCTCTCTTCCGGAGACAGCAGCAATCATGAGCCCATCCGGAAGGGATGTGGGGAGGTCTTTGTGAGAGTGGACGGCAAGGTCAATCTCTTTCTTCAGCAGTGCATCTTCTATTTCTTTGGTAAAAAAACCTTTGCCTTCCATCTTGTCAAACCCTGTATCCGGGATCAAATCGCCTCTGGTTTTGATAGTTTTCAGCTGTGCATCTGCTCCAAGCTCCCGGAGCTTTGCAAGTATATAATTAGCCTGCCATAATGCAAGTTCGCTGCCGCGTGAACCTATGATTACCTTTTTCAATTGTATGATTCTGGGAAAGCAAACGCTTTCAGTTCTGCTGATGGTTATCCATCATAATCTCCCGGGCCATCCTCATTGGCATGCTGATATATTTCTTTTCAAAATAGGAGATTACCTTTTCAAGTATTTCTTTTGACTGCCCGTCGAGCTGCCCGATTTCTTTTGCAAAGACCTCGTTGAGAGCCGTGTTTTTAATTTCTTTAATTTTCTCGGGGACTATACTCATCGCAAGTTCTACCTTCCTTGCCTTAAGTTCTTCCATAAAGACGCGGATGTTATTTACAATAATCTCCCTGCATGCACCCAGTTCGCTTTCGCGCTCGAGCAGGTTTTGCCGTGCTATTTCTTTTAAATCATCCACCGCAATATATTTCACATCATGGGACTTGCGGATACCGGGATCGAGGTCATTGGGAATTGCCAGGTCCACAACGACCTTCCTGTTTGTATCGGCCCCAAGAAGGGATTTGTATATGGCAGGAGTTATCACAGGCTCATGCGAGCCGGTGCAGGTAATGATTACGTCAAAACCTTTTTTGTATTCAGAAAGGGCAGAAAGAGGATAGGCCGTACCCCCAAGGTCGGAAGCGAGGACAGCAGCTTTAGCAAGGGTACGGTTAAAAACCGCAAAATCAGAGAAGCCGTGTTTCTTTAAGTATTTTGCCATGGCGGTATTGGATACTCCCGCACCTACAATGAGAAAACGGGTATGCGTATCTGTTTTCAGTTCGCGAAGCCGCCTGTAGGCGAGTGAAACAACAGAGACGGGTTTGCGGGCAATCTGTGTATGAGTATAAACCGCCTTGGCGGTTTCAACCGTCTTCTTAAGAATGAGGCGCAGCAGGTCGCCCGTCAGGTTCCAGGAACGGCACAGGTCATAAGCTTTTCTTACCTGTGTGATAATTTCCCTCTCTCCCACAACAAGGGAATCAAGTGAAGAGGCCACACTAAAAAGATGGTGCAGTGCTTCTTCCCCGCTTAACAGGACGGCAGCAGAAACTTCTTCCCCAGGCATACCGGGGTAAAGAATGTTAAAGAACCTGTGCATAAAGGCTCCGTCGGTACTCCCCGGAAACACACATAAAAACTCAATACGGTTGCAGGTAGAAAGATACATTAACTCTTTCAGCTCCAGTTTGCTTTTAAGGATTTCCAGTTTTTCCTGCAGGGAGGATTCGTCAAGATGAAACTTCGCCAGCCTGCTTAAGCCCAGTGTCTTGTGAGAAAATAATATGATCTTAAAGTCTTTCAATTCAATCCGCATATACTTTTTCAACCCATGCAAAAATGCAAAAGTGCCTCCTGGAAATTGTCATGGTATTGTCAGAAGTTGAGTCTATAAGCATGATTTTAATCATGATATCTTAATCCTGACTATACTGCATAAGTTTATTTTTGCGTATCGAATAAATTAGTATCAACCCCGGGGCAGGCTCCGGACGCTCTTGTCCGCCGTAGTGAAATGCGAAGGCGGATTAACATTTAACTAATCAGGAATTGTAGAAATTATATTTTAAAAGTGGTTAAAAAATTAAAAATTTAAAAAAATTACAAAATTTATAAATTTCTCGATACATAAATTTTTTCAAAAAATAATTTTATCTTGAATCTCAATAGAATATTTTTGACGAAATCAACATCTGAAAAAAATATTTCTGCCATGAAAACAGTATACAAACCTTCCTGCCGCAAGACGCAAAGATGGATTAAAAATTCGTTTGCCACCCTGTTGCTCTGTGCCATTATCTCCGTGGCCAGCGTGCTTTTTGCAGGAGAGCCCGTCTTTTTCACGCGCGGGGAAGGCAACTTATTATTTGTTGAAAACAAAGGGCAGGTGGCAGACGCCAACGGGCAGTTGAGGCCTGATATTTTATTTTCCGGCAGATCGGGGGCTATGCAGATTTTTCTCCGGAAAGGAGGGTTAAGCTATGTGCTGGCCGATTTCAGTAGTACTGAAGAAGATGAGGATGATGAGAAAAGCGAAGTAAAATCAATGGGCGCTCATGTCCCACAGGTAAAAACCGGCAAAGTGGACATTGAGTTCGAAGGATCGGATCCCTTAGCAAACGTAAAGGCAGAGCAGCCGGACGATGGTATCTGCAATTACTATCTCCCCCAGTGCCCGGGAGGCGTGATTTCTTCGAAGGCATACGGGCGTGTTTCCTATGCCGGCCTGTACCCGGGAATTGATGTGAGTTTTTACAGCATACAGAAAGAAAGCTTTGAGTACGATTTCATTGTCGGGCCGGGAGCGGACCCCCTGAAAATCCGGATGAAATACAGTGGTGCGAACCAGTTAACCCTTTCCGGGGGCAGGCTGAAAATGATTACCTCAGCCGGGGAGATAGAAGAGGTAATTCCGTCTGCATATCAGGTCATAGCCGGGGAGAAGCGTGCGGTTACAGCGTTTTATGAGCTTGAGGGCAATACCGTTAGTATAAAAACGGGAGATTATGTCACTTCCTTTCCTCTTGTCATTGACCCTTTTACTACCTGGAGTACTTACTATGGAGGCAGCAGCAACTGGGATTTGTCATACGCCACTGCTGCAGACCCTTCCGGGAATATATTCATCACCGGATGGACATATTCCACGAATTTTCCGGTTCTTACTACTGCCGGTGGCTATAATCAAACCGTCAATGCGGGCATACTTGGGAGTTCCAATTCTTTTGTGGTGAAATTCAACAGCGCGGGCACCCGGCAGTGGGCTACCTATTACGGCGGAAGTCTCAATACCCAGGCATATGGGGCGGCAGCCGATGCTTCAGGGAATGTCATTATCACTGGTTCCACTTCTGCCAATGACATGCCAATTTATAACCAGTCTGCGAACTGGGCAGGAACCACTGCGAATGCTACTGGTGTGGGATCCGTTTCATGGTCAGGGACAGTCACCAACGCCCAGGGTGCAAACAACAGTGCCTTTGCTTCAACAGGCAACATGGCACTATCAAATGTTTCCAACTATTTAAAGGCAACCAACTTCGGTTTTTTGCTTCCTGCCTCTGCGGTTGTTTGCGGCGTAGGAGTTATGTTTTACTGGAAGTCGAGCAGTGCTACGCTTCCCATTTATGACAACGAAGTGGATCTCGTGGTTGGAGGCGTGGTTCAGGCGTCGAGCAACAAAGCAACGGGCAGCAACCTTATCCCGTCTTCGGCTTCCCTCAAGACATACGGGGGGGGTGCCGACCTTTGGGGTCTGAGCCTTACCAAGACCGATGTGGAGAATGCAGGTTTCGGAGTAGCACTTTCGGTAAAGAGGGCCACTTCCGGCACATCGGGCAATGCAACTGCCTCCGTCGATGCAGTTTCAATAACAGTTTTTTATACGCTCCCCGGCAACCCCGCTGTTTTCCAGGCCGGCTATGCAGGAAACGGGGATGCATTTGTGCTGAAGCTTGATGGTGCAGGTGCACGCCAGTGGGCCACGTATTACGGGGGTTCTGATGCAGACCAGGGAAGCGAAGTATCTGCAGACCCGGCCGGTAATATATTTCTCACGGGCATCACTTATTCCACGAACTTTCCGGTCTTGTCTGCTTTCCAGTCAGGTAATGCAGGTACGGGATATGATGACGCCTTCCTCGTGAAATTTGACAGCGGCGGTAACAGACTGTGGGCAACCTATTTTGGTGGCAATGACGACGACAGGGGGCTTGGCGTTGCAGCTGACCCTTCCGGTAATGTCTTTATAACGGGGCAGACCCGTTCCACCAATCTGCCGGTGCTCGGAGGAACACAGATGAGCAACGCCAGTGCAGGTGGAAATGATGTGTTTCTTGCCAAATTCAGCGGTGCCGGAGCACGCATATGGGCGACTTATTACGGGGGCAGCACGGGCGATGATTATGGGTTCGGGGTGGCGACTGATGTTTCCGGGAATGTGGCGATTACGGGCAGGACATACTCCAATGACTTCCCGGTACTCGCTGCATATCAGACGACTTTTGCAGGCGTTTATGATGCCTTTGCAGCGAGGTTCAACGCTTCAGGTACACCGCAATGGTCCACTTATTACGGGGGAAGCGACGATGAAAACACAGAAGGCGGAAGCATTGCCATAGACCAGGCAACTGGTAATGTATTCATCTCGGGAGGAACCTACAGTGCGGATTTTCCTGTTACCGTTGCCACAGCCTGCCAGACTGCGCTTGGCCCGCCCGAAGACCAGTTCCTTGTGTCGTTTGACCCGGCGGGGAATCGCCTCTGCGCCACTTATGTGGGAGGCGGCAGCCATGACGAAGAAGCCGACGGGGGGCTTGCCATCTCCGGCTCCTATGCTTACCTGACAGGTTATTCCATGGGATCCTTTCCCACTACCGCAGGGGCTTTCCAGACAGCCTTTGCAGGAGGATTCTATGATGCCTTTGCAGCCCAGATTCCTACCAATTGCGCCTGCTCTGTAGTACTTGGAACAGACCTTTTGTCTTTTGAGGGAGAGAACAAAGGAGCAGACAACCTGCTTCATTGGATCACCGCCTCAGAGGTAAATACTGATTATTTTGAAATAGAACGCAGCTACGGGGGAGATGACTTTGACCCCGTCGGAAAAGTTAAAGCGGCCGGGAGCAGCAGCATGAAACAATACTACTCTTTCCTGGACGGACACATACAAAACAGTGCTGCATACCGCTTAAGGCAGGTTGGGTATAATGGGACGTATACTTACTCAAATACAATTGTAATTTCTGTTAGCCGGGGAGTGCTGCCTGCCACCCTTTCTCCCAACCCTGTGAACGGAATCATAGAATGTACATTTTATACTGAAGATATTTCCCCTGCGGAGATTATGGTGATGGATATCACAGGCAACACTCTGGTAGCGGAAGAAAAGAAAATTGTGCGGGGGAAAAATATTTTCCGGGCGGACCTCAGCAGGCTTGCAGGGGGGATGTATTTCATCAGTATCCGCTCTGGCAGCCGCCAGGAACAGCTTAAGTTTGTGAAGGAGTGATCCCATCCCGTTCATGATCTGCCGCCAGGCCGGGGGCATCTTCAAAATTAATGCTCTCCTTTTCCACCACGAGAGGGCGTTTCAGTACCTGGGTATGAATGGAACCTATGTACTCCCCGATAATCCCGATAAAGAAGAGCTGGACTGCTGAGAAAAAGAATAACCCGATTACAAGCGGGGCAAGGCCCACCGTAAAGCTATCCCAGAAAATAAGTTTATAAATAAAGTATACAGATGCAACCAGCAGGCTGAGAATAGCCATCAGGAACCCAATCATGGCCGCAAGCCTCAGAGGTATCTTCGAGTGGTTGGTTATGCCGAGCATGGCAATATCATAAAGTGTAAAAAAATTATTTTTTGAAACTCCTTTTTTCCGCTTCGGCTGTATATATTTCACCTGTGCAATCTCAAAACCTATGTCACATATCAATCCCCTGAAATAAGGATAGGGATCGTCAATCCGGCGCAGAATCTCTATGACTTTTTTATCGTACAGTCCGAATCCTGTGAAATTTTTGATCAAAGGGGTATCGGAGAGTTTTGCAATTAAATTATAATATGCCTTCCTGATAAGAAAAGGCAGGCGGGATTCCTCACTTTCACTTTTCACCCCGATGACAACTTTGTAACCTTCTTCCCATTTATTGATGAAGTCCACGATCAGGGATGGAGGATCCTGGAGGTCCGCCACAATATGAATTACCGCATCCCCGCTGGTTTTCATCAGGGCATAATGGGGAGAACGGATATGACCGAAGTTCCTCGTATTGATAATGACCTTAACATGCCTGTCCTGCGAGGCAATCTGTTTAAGTATAGCCGCGGTATTGTCTGTGGAAGCATTATCGATAAACAGATGCTCATAGTCATACTGCGGCAGGTGTGTAAGCACCTCTTTTACCTGCCTGTACAGCTCCCCTATATTTTCTTCTTCATTGTAACATGGAGTCACAATGCTTATCTTTTTACCAGGCATGGACAATAGTTTTACAGCTCAATGTTAGCAATTATTTTTTTACTTCCAGGTCCTTGTATTCTTTCAGGAATCCATTCAATGTTGATTGTGCCTGTGAATGGGAAAGATTCACGGTTTTGTGCATGTGGTAGTTATCATCTGTCATGATGAGCGCAAGATTCCCGGTTTCTCTTTTCTTGTCTTTTTCCATGGCCGCCATAATCTTTGGAACAGATAAAGACAGTATCTCCCGCTTATTCACCTTCAGTATGGCCCGGAGCAAAAGCATGTTAAAAGAATTATCCCTGAGCAGGCCGTACTTTACCGCATCCCTGCCGGCGAGCATCATCCCCAGCACAACAGCCTGTCCGTGCGGGATCCTGAACCCGCTTGCGGCTTCAATGGCATGGCCATAACAATGACCGAAGTTGAGCATATTGCGCTTTCCCCTGTCAAACTCGTCTCCTGAGATAAAAGATTTTTTTATACGAAGGGAACGGGAAATATGCTTTTCAAGTGTTGCGGGATCGCGCTTATCAAGCATGGAAAGATCTGCATAAAGTTCCGCAGCATATTTTTTTCCTCCCATGATTGCCAGCTTGGCAACCTCGCCCATCCCGCTGTAATAATCCTGGACAGAGAGTGTTCCTGTTAATCCAGGGCAGATTAATATTTTATCGGGAGGATAAAATGTGCCCAGGAGATTTTTATAGGTCTTATAATTCAGGGACGTTTTGCTCCCCATACAGCTGTCGGCCTGGGCCAGCAGGGTGGTGGGGATATAGAACCATTTTATTCCGCGGAAGATGGTGGATGCCGCAAATCCTGTGACATCCTGGGTAATGCCTCCCCCTATGCTTACAAGGACAGAATTTTTTTTCACCCCGCGTCTCATGACTTCATCGTATATTCGGTTCACCGAGTCCAGGTTTTTCATTTTCTCACTGATTTTCAGCAGGACGGGATTATCTTTCGCAGTAAGCCCGAGCGCACTCCCGTGTAAATCAAAAACCCTGGCATCGGCAACACAGATTGTGCCGGGAGTATTCCTGAGCAGGTCTTTTATTTCCCTTAAAGAAGAAAAGCAGATGGAATAATTCTTTATACCTGATCTGATATGCAGTTCGTCTGCCATCTTAAACAGAGATGTAGCCCCCGTCAATGAAGACCGTCTGCCCGGTGATATAGGTATTGGAGGGTGAAGAAAGGAACCACACCAGTTCGGCAATTTCACGGGGTTCTGCCAGCCGGCCTAGGGGTATCTGCGTCCTGATCGCTTCCAGTTCAGCGGGGGAATTATTACGGACGGTGAGATCAGTATTGGTATAGCCCGGGGCAACGGCATTTACGAGTATGTTATGGGGAGCAAGTTCCACGGCCGCGGAGCGCGTCATCGCGTTGATGCCGGCCTTGGCAGCAGAATAAATAATCCTGTTATTTTTTGCCGCCGCACTCCATATTGAGCTGATGTTGACTATTTTTCCGGACTTATTTTTTTTCATTTGCCCTGCCACCGCCTGCATCAGCATCAGAGGTGCAAGGAGATTGACCTGGACTGTGGCGTCAATCTCGGCATCGGTAAGCGACTCCAGTCCTGCAACGGGATTGATGCCGGCATTGTTTACAAGTATATGCACAGGGTAGGTGAGGCGTGCTGTGAACGCACGGATGGAGGCAGGATTGGACAAATCAAGATCTTCCCGGCGCGGGGCGATCACATGTATGCCCTTCTCTGCAAAAAGACTGCATATGGCCTTGCCTATACCCTTTGATCCGCCGGTAACGAGGGCATTCAGTGTTTGAGAATCAGTATTTGCCACCGGCTTTTTCAATTAGTTTGTCGTATCGTTCCTGGAGCATGTTGATACGTGCTTCGTCTTCCTTATAGATCATGCCGTAAAAATTACGCTTGTTCTTGAGCCACATCAGCTCAAAGCCTACGGCTTTTAGAATGCCGTTTCCGGCTTTGTTTTTCATGGCTTCGGGGGCATTGAAAAGTACCTTTCTTGTTTCGTACTTATCCAGTAATCCGGCAGGAATTTTTTCAAAGAAAGGCAGTGAAGCGGCCGAAACACCTCCTCCAATCACACATTCCATAAAAGGGTTGAAGGCTTTTGCCGAAGTCATTACTTTTTTACAGGTTTCAAAAACGGGCTCCGAGTTGATATCTTCCCTCGACATATCCATGGAGCCGGTCAGGTCCACCCTCCCGAGCACTATGCCCTTTAACTCCTTTATGTTCGGAAGCGCCAGCATGGCATCAAAATTTTTAACCGCGGTAATGGTTTCAATGTTAATGAGGAAATCCACCTCACTGCGCTCATCCGGGGGAAAGGCCAGACTGGCTGACGCAAGAAATTTTTTCAGGGCATACGGGGTTTCTATCATCGGCCCCACGATCCTGGTTACTCCAATGGAGCGGGAGTCGTAGATATCCTTGAGCGCTTCGCATCCTCCTATCTTAATGGTAAGATCAAGACCGGCTTTTGTAACTACCTCTTTGAGGCGGAGAGCTTCTTCCATGCGGGTTCCTTCGGCCTCAAACTCTGCTTTGATGCCTGTGGCAGCGTGGTTCTCTTTCAGGTCCTCGAGTACCCCGACCATCTGTTTTTCGATGCTGTTCAAGAGAGTCTTTTTTTAATCCGCCTTCGCGTTCCGCTACGGCGGACGAGAAGGCCTGGTTTAATTCCCTGCAGCAAGCTGCAGAAATCTGAGTCCGGACACTTGTTCCGGGGTTAATACCAATTTATTTTCAGGCTGGTGCTGCAAAGATATTCAAATAAGTAAAACACGGGGGTGTGCAGGGTAGGTACGACAAATTCCTGATCCGGAATAAAAGCCCATTGTACTTTTTCTGGCGTACTTAATGTGGGCATTTGACTTGCTGCAATTTATAGCATACCAAATAACATTGCGTACTTATTCATATCTTTCGGAAAAATTAAATCTGGCGGGGAAATCATGGAGGTTTTGATCAAAGCGGCACAACTGGTTCTGAGCCTGTCAATACTTGTGGTGTTGCATGAACTTGGGCACTTCATCCCCGCGCGCTTTTTCGGTACCCGAGTCGAAAAATTTTACCTGTTCTTTGACCCCTGGTTTTCCCTTTTCAGGTTCAAGAGAAAAGATACCGAATACGGCATCGGCTGGCTTCCCCTCGGGGGATATGTGAAAATTTCCGGGATGATTGACGAATCCATGGACAAAACCCAGATGCAGCAGCCTCCCCAGCCCTGGGAATTCCGTTCGAAAAAAACATGGCAGCGCCTTATCATCATGGTAGGGGGTGTGACGGTTAATGTGCTTCTTGGAATTTTTATCTATGCCCTTGTCATGTTTGCATGGGGAAAAGAATATCTCCCCTCCTCCAGCGTCAAATACGGCATTGCCTGCGACTCCCTCGCACTTGATATGGGATTAAGAGACGGCGACAGGATTCTGTCTGTGGATTATAATACCGTGGGCAATTTCAGTAAGATCCCCGCCCGGATTATTCTTGATAAAGCAAAATCCATACAGGTGGATAGGGGAGGCACCACCATTGATATTCCTGTAAGCAGTGACAATATCAGCAAGCTTATCAAATCACAGAAAGGTTTTATTGCACCAAGGATTCCTGCAGAGGTGGATTCCATTCTTCCCGGTAAGCCTGCTGAAAAAGCAGGGCTGAAAAAAGGCGATAAAATCATTGAAATAAACGGAGCCCCGGCCACATTCTTCCATGACGTCGTAAAAAATCTCCAGAAGTACAAAGGTTTGTCGGTAATTATACGTGTGGAAAGAGCCGGGCAGAAAATGCTCATCTTCAGCAAGGTAACCGAAGAAGGCTTTATCGGGTTTGTCCCCAAAAGCCCGGAAAAATTTCTCGAATATCAGCGGCTTAACTTTGGCTTCTGGGAATCTTTCCCTGCCGGCATCCGGGAAGCATATGAGGCTATTACCATGCAGGTGAAGCAGCTCTCGGTTCTTTTTACAGTCAAAGATGCGCACCGCTCCCTCGGCGGCTTCATTTCCATAGGAAAAGCCTACGATGCTCAGTGGGACTGGCAGAAGTTCTGGTCATTCACAGCGTTCCTCTCTATCATGCTGGCGTTTATGAATATATTGCCTATCCCCGCCTTGGACGGAGGCCACGTGATTTTTCTTCTTTATGAAATTTTTACCGGGAAAAAACCCCATGAGAAAGTGCTCGAATATGCCCAGTACGCCGGCATGATTCTCTTACTTTCCCTTCTGCTCTATGCCAACGGGAATGATATCATAAGGCTGGTTTTCAAATGAAAATATATATGAAATGCAGGGCCGCCGCATTTGCTCTTTTGATGAGCAGCGCCTCTGGCTTTTCCCAGGACAGCACTTCCGTCAACCCCGCTCCTGATACCCTTGTTCATGTGCTGATCATCCCCTTTAACAGCAGGATGTACGACTCTGACGCAAACAATGAAATTATCTCCGCCTCAAAGGTGAGTTATGACCAACTGGTGGAATCTTTCCGCCATGGAATATGCATCAGTATAAGGGAAAAGATACCGCACACTTATGAACCGAAGATTCTCTTTGAAGACGATTCCCTCCGTGAACTGGAAATGATTTACGGTGCAACGGTTTACCAATACCTGTCTCTCCCGGGGGTGCTTCCTGCAAAAGGTAATAACTCCCCGGCAGGAGACGGCGAACCGAAAATTAAAAACGGGCAGCTGGTGGTTAAAGAAAACCACATCCCGAAATTTACAGGCATATCCGTGGCTGATACAGGACTTCTCCCTTACTTTAACAGGCGTTACGGCACCAGGCTTTTTATCTTTATCAATGAACTGGATATAAAAAATGACCTGTCCGATTACACTGCTGTAGGCAGTAATAACTACTCCCGTGAGGCCCGCATACATTACACTGTTCTGGATCAATATGGGAAGCAACTTTGCGCAGGCATCGCTTCTTCCCGTTTTCCTTCCGCAGCCTGCAGCAAGGAAGAGATTATCAATAAATATTTCCCCCCTGCTGCCGGGAAAATTGTTACGGATATGCAGCAGCACCTTGCGGTATCCGGCCCGGCCGGAACGAAACCGGGCAAATAGATGTTATGGCAACTTACAGTATAAAAAATATTCTGTCCGGTTTAGGAATTGATCCCCTTTCTGCCGGCGCCTGTACGGGAACAAAGTGGCTGCGCACTTCCGGTGATGTCAATACCTCCTGTTCCCCTGCCGATGGAAAAGCTATCGGGAAAATACGGCTTGCCTCCGGTGCCGACTACGAAAAAGTTATGGCAGCGGCACAGGGAGCCTTTGAACAATGGAGAATGGTGCCGGCCCCCCGGCGCGGAGAGATTGTCCGCCAAATAGGAAACATGCTGAGGAAGTATAAAGAACCGCTGGGCATGCTCGTCTCCATGGAGATGGGTAAAATATACCAGGAAGGCCTCGGAGAGGTCCAGGAGATGATTGACATCTGCGACTTTGCCGTGGGGCAGTCACGCCAGCTCTATGGATTTACTATGCACTCCGAACGTCCGGGGCACAGAATGTATGAACAGTACCACCCCCTCGGAGTGGTTGGAGTGATCTCCGCCTTTAATTTTCCCGTGGCGGTGTGGGCATGGAATGCCATGCTGGCATTGATTTGTGGGAATACCGTAATATGGAAGCCCTCTTCAAAAACGATGCTTTGCGCAGTGGCGGTTCATAAGATCATTGCCGGGGTATTAAAAGAAAATAATCTGCCGGAAGGCGTTCTGAACCTTGTTGCGGGAAGTTCGGGGGATGCCGGGGAGAAGCTTCTGCGTGACAGGCGCGTTCCCCTCATCTCAGCCACCGGATCTACCCGCATGGGCAGGCACGTTGCGCAGGTGGTGGGAGAGCGCCTGGGCCGCACCCTGCTTGAACTCGGCGGAAACAACGCCGTTATCATTACAAAAAATGCCGACCCGGAACTTGCTTTGAGAGCTGTTCTCTTTGGAGCCGTGGGTACCTGCGGGCAGCGATGCACCTCTACACGCCGGCTGATTATCCACAAGGATGTTTACGAAACATTCAGACAGCAGCTCGTTAAAGCATATGCCCAGATAAGAACAGGTCACCCCCTTGACACCAGAACGCTTGTGGGTCCTATGATTGACAAAGAAGCTGTTGCGGGATTTCTCTCCGCCATCAGGGCAATAAAAAAAGAAGGAGGCCACATCCTGTACGGAGGAAGCGTACTTAGTGGTAAAGGTTATGAGTCGGGATGTTATGTCGTTCCCTGTATTGCAGAAGCAGAAAATCATCTTAAAATTGTGCAGGAAGAAACATTTGCCCCTATCCTCTACCTCATGAAGTATGGAACTATAGAAGAGGCTATTTCCATGCAGAATGCCGTGCCACAAGGTCTTTCCTCCTCTATTTTCTCCGCTGACCTGGCTGAAACGGAAAGATTTCTCTCCCAGGCAGGTTCCGACTGCGGCATTGCAAACGTGAACATAGGCACTTCCGGTGCCGAAATAGGAGGAGCCTTCGGGGGCGAAAAAGATACAGGAGGAGGAAGAGAATCCGGGTCCGACTCATGGAAAGCATACATGAGAAGGCAAACAAACACGATCAATTACACTTCCGAGCTTCCGCTTGCACAGGGGATTTCATTTGATGTTTAGGCGTACTCCATACCTGCTTCTTGCACTTTTTCTGTATTCGTGTGCAGGTAAAAAAGATGGTGCAAACACTTCCGCCGCGTTCTTCGATATCTCCGGTTTCATGAATGAACAAGCCTCTCTGCTTGAGTTCCTCCAGCCTGCTATCCGCAAGACCGTTATTGCTAACGGCATAACAGAAACTTTAAAACTTCACACCACCGACTGGCACAGGGAATTTGCCCCTTTCAGGGAGTGCGACATCAGCAATCCCCTCTGGAAAGAAAGCTATGCCATTGATACTGTTGCCGGGGCACAGGATGAAGCTTATACAATAACCTACACAGCAAAAGACTCTTCCTTCCCGGTCAGGAATGTGAAGATTTATTACGGGTCAAATGAAAAAATATCCCGCTTCCACATAGAGCAAAGAATAAAAAACGGGTTCTGTTTTTCCTCCAGGGAATTGGACTATATCCCTCTGCGCGGATACCTGCTGACCAGCTCCAGGCATATTGCGATAGCCGGGGAAAGCCGTTATGAAATAAGAGCGGAGCTGGAGTGACCATACTCTCACCACAAACCAATAAAACGTATCTAAACCTTCTGTATCCTTTTCTTCCATACTGTGCTTTGATGACACCCTGTTATATGCAGGAAAATGTGTCGCATCCGGTACTTGTTCGTTTGAAAAATAAATAATACATTTGCAACCCTTTTAAAAACGGGAATAATAACGTAATAAAATACAGTTGTGGATACTCTTAGCTATAAAACAATCTCTGCAAAAAAGGAGACTCTGAAAAAGGAATGGCTTCTCGTGGATGCCGAAAACCAGGTTCTGGGAAGATTTTCTTCCAATGTAGCCAAAATTCTCAGGGGTAAAACCCGTACGGATTTTACTCCCCACGTGGATACCGGCGATAATGTGATCGTTATCAATGCGTCAAAGATCAGGCTTACAGGCAAGAAAATGACGGACAAAGAATATATTACCTATACCGGTTATCCGGGAGGGCAGCGTTTTACCAACCCCAAAGCTTTGCTTGCCAAAGCACCTGATCGTGTTATTGAGAAAGCTGTGAAGGGGATGCTCCCCAAAACCAAGCTCGGTGATGCCATCATGCGCCACCTGTTCATTTATGCAGGCTCCGAGCACCCCCACCAGGCACAAAATCCCAAAGTGATAAAATTTTAACCTGATACCTCAACATGGAAAAAATTCATTCTATCGGAAGACGGAAAACAGCTATAGCCCGGGTTTACCTCAAAGAAGGCAAAGGCAAAATTACCGTAAACAACAAGGACTATAAAAAATATTTTCCTTCCCTTCCCCTGCAGTACGCTGTAAACCAGCCTCTTGAGAAGGTAAACCTGAAAGAGGCTTATGACATAGCCGTTAAGGTTGAGGGTGGTGGCTTCAGAGGACAGGCAGAAGCCGTAAGGCTCGCTATTGCCCGCGCCCTGTGCAAGGTCAGTGCAGAACATAAACCCGCCCTCAGGTCCGAAGGCCTGCTTACCAGGGACCCCCGCATGGTCGAAAGGAAGAAATCCGGACAGAAAAAGGCACGGAAGAGATTCCAGTTCAGCAAACGATAAACAATCATTTAATAATATTCAAATACACAAGATGGCAAGAATTACCCACCAGGAATTACTGGACGCAGGTGTTCACTTCGGACACCTCAAGAGAAAGTGGAACCCTAAAATGGCTCCTTATATTTTCATGGAGAAAAACGGGATTCACTTGATTGACCTGAACAAAACGGCTGTAAAGATGGAGGAAGCTGCCTCCGCCCTCAAGCAGGTTGCCAAATCAGGGAAGAAGATATTATTCGTAGCTACAAAAAAACAAGCCAAAGAAATTGTGGCAACCGAAGCAAAAAGGCTCAACATGCCCTATATAACGGAACGCTGGCCCGGCGGCATGCTCACTAACTTTGCCACTGTGCGCAAATCTATCAAGAAAATGGGTAACTTCGAAAGAATGGCCACTGACGGCACTTTCGAGACCATCTCTAAAAAAGAGCGCCTCCAGATCAACAGGCAGAAAGGCAAGCTGCAGAAACTCCTCGGGAGCATTTCAGATCTCTCCCGTCTCCCTGCAGCGATATTCATCGTAGATATCATGAAGGAACATATCGCTGTGAGCGAAGCACAGAAACTGAATATTCCCACCTTCGGAATGGTGGACACCAACAGCGACCCTTCTACGGTGGACTTCCCTATTCCTGCGAATGACGATGCGTCTTCCTCCGTTGCCCTGACCCTGAAAGTGATTGGGACAGCGATTGAAGAAGGCTTATCTGAAAGAAAAGCCGAGAAGGAAGTGGACAAGGATGTTGCACAGGTCACCGAAGGAGAGGATGAGGAAACAAGCGGGGAAAACAATATTGATGGTCTGGGGGGAGAGGAAGATGTTTCAATAATTGCAGCAGGAAAAAAACTGAAAGCAGAAAAACCCGAGACTCACCTTGCCCGGACCAAGAAGCCGAGAAAGTCGTTAAAAAAATAATTGTAATAATAATATGTCAACCATCGCGATCACAGCAGCAGATGTTAACAAACTGAGACAGCAGACAGGCGCCGGGATGATGGACTGCAAGAAAGCCCTGACCGAAGCCAGCGGAGATTTTGAGGCCGCTGTTGATTACCTGAGAAAGAAAGGGCAGAAGATTGCCGTGAACCGTTCCGATAAGGAGGCCAACGAAGGTGTGATCATTGCAAAAACCACCCCCGACGGGAAACGCGGGGTGATGATTGCCGTAAACTGCGAAACGGATTTCGTGGCAAAGAACGGGGATTTTATCTCCAGCGTTACTTCTTTCCTTGACCTTGCTGTGGCAAAAAATCCGGGATCCCTTGAGGAACTGCAAACGCTGCAGCTCCCTTCTTCCCTTTCAGTGAATGATGCCCTGCTTGATATGATGGCGAAAATAGGTGAGAAGATAACCCTCTCCCGCTACGAGGTTGTTGAAGCGCCTCATGTAACTGTTTATAATCATCCCGGGTATAAGCTTGCCTCTATGGCAGGCCTGAGCAGCGAAGGGAGTTCCGGTATTGCAGAGGCAGGAAAAGAAATAGCCATGCAGATCGCCGCTATGGGTCCCGTAGCCATTGACCGCACTGATGTTGATCCCCGGATGCTTGAAAGAGAATTGGAAATTGCAAGGGAACAGGCCCGCCAGGAAGGTAAACCTGCCGAGATGCTCGAAAAAATTGCTCAGGGCAAGCTCAATAAATTTTACAAGGAAAATACCCTCCTTAACCAATCCTATATTAAAGATGAAAAGAAAACGGTTGCACAATACCTTGACTCCGTTCATAAGGGGCTGACCGTTACGGCATTCCGGCGCATGAGGCTCGGAGCATAACACCCCGATAAAAAAGAGAGAACAATTTGTTCTCTCTTTTTTTATACATTTACCTGTCAAACGACCCGGCCATTGAAATACAAACGAATACTCCTTAAACTCAGCGGGGAATCTCTCGTGGGAGAAAAAAAAACCGGCATTGACCACCAGATGGTTAAGCAATATGCCGGAGAGATCAAAACCATTGCCGACAAAGGAATACAGATTGCCATCGTGATAGGGGGCGGAAATATTTTCAGGGGAGAAGAAGCCACTGCCGGGGGCATTGACCGTGTGCACGGGGATTACATGGGGATGCTTGCCACCGTGATCAACAGTATGGCCCTGCAGGCTGCTCTTGAGAATGCCGGGCTCGACACTCGTCTTCTTTCAGCCATTAAAATGGAACAGATTTGCGAACCCTTCATCCGGAGAAGGGCAGTGCGCCATCTTGAAAAAGGACGTGTTGTGATCTTTGGCGCCGGCACAGGAAATCCTTATTTTACAACCGATACAGCCGCATCACTTCGTGCAATCGAGATAGAGGCAGATGTTATACTCAAGGGTACCAGGGTGGACGGCATCTATACAGCTGACCCTGAGAAAGATAAAAATGCCGTTAAATATAACACGGTGTCTTTTGCTGAAGTGTATGAAAAAGGGCTTAACGTGATGGACCTTACAGCTTTTACCCTATGCAATGAGAACAAGGTACCCATCATCGTTTTTGATATGAACAGAAAAGGAAACCTCCTGAAGATTGTGCAGGGTGAGCCTGTGGGAACACTTGTAGAGTTCTGAAGTTTCGCGACACCAACTGTTAAAAATACAGACCATGAATGACGATGTAACATTATGCCTTGATGAGACCAGGGATGCCATGGAGAAAGCGCTTGTTCACCTGGAAGGCGAACTTGCAAAAATACGCGCAGGGAAAGCATCTCCCCAAATGCTTGAAAAAGTGCACGTTGATTATTACGGAACCAGTACTCCTCTATACCAGGTTGCAAACATCAACACTCCCGATCCGCGGAGTCTCCTCATACAGCCATGGGAAAAATCCATGATTCATCCCATAGAGAAAGCCATACAGGCAGCCAATCTCGGGCTTAATCCCCAGAACGATGGAACCATTATCAGGATTAACATTCCCCCCCTTACAGAGGAGCGCAGGAAGGAATTGGTAAAAAAAGCCAAAGCGGATGCTGAAAATACCCGTGTTGCCATCAGGAATCTCCGCAAAGACGGCAATGAATTTATCAAAGATCTTCTCAAGAAAGGATTACCCGAAGATGAGGGTAAAGAAGCCGAAGTAAAAATCCAGCACCTCACCGACAATTATACCGAGAGGGTAGAAAAACATCTCGGTATAAAGGAGAAAGAAATAATGACTGTTTGATTTCCTTTTAGCGGGGAGCACCAGGTAAATAAATATTTTTCGCACCCCCGCTGCTTTTACTGACTTATTTCGCCATGTATAACAGGCGCTATCCTGCATCAGGAAAGAAAAGCCGCCCATTTAACGGGTACAAGCATGAAAAACTCGCTGGCAAAGCCGGTGAGAAACCCGGCATACACCTGGGCCGGGCTGTGTGAATAAAGTTTAAGCCTGGCTGTCCCAAGAAGGCCTGCCAGCAGGAGAATGGCAATGAAAGGCATGTGCAGATCGAGTCCAAAACGGACTGCCAGTCCTGCCATAAGTCCCGCCACACCACCTATGCCGATCATGTGAATGCTTATTTTCCAGCGCAGGTTAATGAGCACCGAAGCCAGCACGGAAACGGCGGCCCCGAGTACAATAACATTAAAGACAGGCGGGATATGAATTTTTTTCAGAACATAATACCCGATAAGATAATATACTGCAGTGGAAAGGAAGGGCAGGCGTCTTTCCGTTATTGTTTCCATCTCAAGAGAGGAGATCAGACCTCTCTGCAAAAGAGTAAATGCAGTAGCCCCAGGGAAGATGAAAGTAGTTATAAACACAATTCCATAAACAATATTCTGACCATGGGGTGTTATAAGCGCCGAAAGAAGAGGCAAATAATAAAACACGATGGCAATGCCATAAGTGGGCATGAGAAGGGGGTGAAAGATATATGAAAGCAGTTTTGCAAGGTTCTTTCCCATAAGCAGTCTATATTTTTTTTCTCAGGCGGGCTACGGGAATATTAAGCTGTTCGCGGTATTTGGCCACGGTGCGCCGCGCAATATTATATCCTTTTTCTTTCAGAATTGCCATCAGCTTTTCATCAGGCAGGGGCTTTTTCTTGTCTTCAGCTTCTATACAATCGCTCAGTATTTTTTTCACCTCACGGCTTGAGACCTCTTCCCCGCTTTGTGTCTGCAGGCTTTCGGAGAAGAAACTCTTGAGAAGAAAAGTTCCGAAGTGAGTCTGTATATATTTGCTGTTGGCCACTCTCGATATAGTGGAGATATCCATCTTCACGATTTCAGCAATATCCTTTAGAATCATAGGCCTGAGCTTTGTTTCATCTCCTTCAATAAAATACTCACGCTGGTATTCCATGATGGCACTCATCACCGTGAGAAGCGTCTGCTGGCGCTGGTTTATGGCATCAATGAACCATTGGGCGGAATCCAGTTTTTGTTTGATGAACTGTATGGCTTCCCGGTTTCCGGGTTTGTTTTTCTTTTCTTTCGAGTAGCTTTCCAGCATGCGGAGATAAGAGCCGCTGAGTTTCAGCTCAGGGGTGTTTCTCGAATTAAGGGAGAGTTCCAGTATCCCGTCGTTATTGGTCATGATGAAATCGGGGATGAGATGCTGCTGTGAACGCTGGTTGTCGGCAAAGGTGTTGCCCGGCCTGGGATTCAGTTTCAGTATTTCATGAATGGCCTCTTTCAGATGTTCTTCGTCTACAGAAAAATGTTTTGCAATTTTATCATAATGCTTTCTGGAGAAGGCCTCCATCTGTTCACTCACAATCTTTAAAGCGAGCACATTTGTATGATCCTGTTGGTTCTTTCTTTTAAGCTGCAGGATGAGGCATTCCCTGAGATCTCTTGCGCCTGTGCCGGGGGGATCAAAAGTCTGTATCTCCGAGAGGATTAGCTCCAGCTCATGCTCATCTGTTGTAAGATTGTAAGAAACGGCAAGGTCATTGACAATAGAAGGGAGCGGCCTGCGGAGGTAGCCGTCTTCGTCAATATTTCCCGTAAGATATTCTGCTATCCTGTACTGGCGGTCATCAAAGTGGCACATCCCCAGCTGGGAGAGGAGTGTTTCCTGGAACGACTGGCTTGCCGCAAAGGGGATCTCCCGCTTCTCTTCATCAGGGCCGGTGTTGCGGACAGAGGTCTTGTATGAAGGATCGTCATCCTCATCGAAGTAATCACCAATATCAAAATCATCATCCCCGGGTTCTTCTTCGGGGCCGGTTTCTTCGCCAGCGGAGTCCTCGTCTTCTGTCTCCGGGGTATTTTCCTCTCCTTCTTCTTCGAGGGCAGGATTGTTTTGTATCTCTTCTTTAATACGCTGCTCCAGTGAGGCCGTGGGCACCTGCAGGAGTTTCATAAGCTGTATCTGCTGGGGGGAAAGCTTCTGGAGGAGTTTCTGTTGCAGGGCCTGCTTCATCATAGGACATCAGAATTCTGCATTTTTAGGGGTCCGGGGGAAGGGTATGACATCCCGGATATTGCTCATGCCGGTAATGAACAGGATAAGCCTCTCAAAACCCAGGCCAAACCCGCTGTGCGGGGCGGTACCATACTTCCTGGTTTCCAGGTACCACCACAGATCTTTTTCTTTTATGCCAAATTCTTTGACCCGTGCATACAAACTGTCGTAATTTTCTTCCCGCTGCGACCCCCCGATAATTTCTCCTATCCCAGGGAAGAGCACATCCATCGCACGGACTGTTTTCCCATCATCATTCTGTTTCATATAGAAAGCCTTTATCGCACGGGGGTAGTCTGTAAGGATAACGGGTTTTTTAAAATGTTTTTCCACGAGGTAGCGTTCATGTTCGCTTTGCAGGTCACTGCCCCAGGAAACAGGGAATTCGAAACCTTCCCCGGACTTAAGAAGAATATCTATAGCATTGGAATAACTGATTCTTTCAAACGTGGCATCCTTTACAGATTGCAGCCTTTCTGTCAGCCGGTTGTCATACATTTTATTCAGGAAATCAATATCATCCGCACAATGCTCAAGAGCATAAACTGTAAGATACTTAAGGAAATCCTCGGCCAGGTCCATATTATCGTAAATATCATAAAAGGCCATCTCCGGTTCAATCATCCAGAACTCTGCAAGATGGCGGGGTGTATTGGAGTTTTCGGCACGAAAGGTAGGGCCAAATGTATATACTCCGGAAAGCGCAAGGGCGGCAAGCTCTCCTTCAAGCTGCCCGGAAACGGTGAGGCTTGTCTCTCTGCCGAAAAAATCCTCAGCGTAATTCACTTTGCCGTCCCCGGTTCTGGGAGGGGTTTCGGGGTCGAGAGTGGTTACGCGGAACATAGCGCCTGCGCCTTCGGCATCCGAACCGGTGATGATGGGAGAATGGAGATAAAAAAATCCCTTGTCATTAAAATATTTATGGATGGCGTAAGCCATGGCATGACGTATTCTGAGTACCGCCCCGAAGGTGTTGGTGCGGGGACGCAGGTGTGCAATCTCCCTGAGAAACTCGAGGGTATGGCCTTTTTTCTGGAGAGGATAGGTAAGAGGGTCTGCTGTCCCGTACAGATCAATGCTCTCTGCCTGGATTTCCACGGACTGGCCTTTCCCTGCAGACTGTACCAGCTTCCCGCTGACAGCGACACAGCTTCCCGTGGTGATGGATTTAAGAAATTCCTCTCCAAACTTCTGTAAATCCGCAACCGCCTGTATATTGTGAATCACAGAGCCGTCATTAATGGCAATGAAATTAATGCTCTTGCTTTCCCGTTTGGTCCGTACCCATCCTTTCACGGTAACATTTTCTCCCAGGGGGGGGGTCTTCAGCAGGTCAATAATTTTTTTTCTTCCGGTTTTCATTTTCCTAATCAATATTTATACAAAAAAACGATATTTTATTTTCACCCGCAATGAGTGGGTGCTCATTGTTTGTTCCTCTTCCGTGAATTGATTCCGGAAGCCCGGGTTACAGTCTGAATATTACACACCCTGGCGTGCTTTCCACTCCATTCGTTCCGGAATTGTTACTATCTTTGTTATCCTTGCATTTCAGCGTATTATGGAATTCAAAGCGGGTCCGCTCCTTGAGCGGATCACATATCCTCCGGACCTCAGGAAACTGAAAGAATCCGAACTTAAACAGGTTTGTGATGAGCTGCGCAGGTTCATCATTGAAGTTGTGTCTGTTAACGGTGGGCATTTTGGTGCCAGTCTCGGTGTGGTGGAGCTTACGGTGGCCCTTCACTATGTGTTTAACACTCCTGAAGATCTTTTAGTGTGGGATGTGGGGCACCAGGCATACGGACACAAGATACTTACGGGGCGGAGAAAAATATTTCATACCAACCGCATATACAAAGGCATCAGCGGGTTTCCCAAACGGAGCGAGAGTGAATATGATACCTTCGGGGTAGGGCATTCTTCCACCTCGGTATCGGCAGCCCTCGGAATGGCTGTTGCTTCACGCCATAACAAAGCCAAAAACAGGCAGCACATAGCTGTAATAGGAGACGGGGCCATGACGGCCGGCATGGCTTTCGAGGCACTGAACCATGCAGGAGTGGAAAATACCAACCTGCTGGTGGTTCTCAATGACAATTGTATGTCCATAGACCCTAACGTGGGAGCGCTTAAGGAATACCTGACGGACATTACCACCTCACATACCTACAACAAAATAAAGGATGAAACCTGGAAACTGCTCGGGAAAGTGAGCAAGTTTGGACCCAATGCCCAGGAGATTGCAGCCAAGATAGAAAACAGTATCAAGGGAGTTCTGCTCAAGCAGAGCAATCTTTTTGAGTCACTCCGTTTCCGTTATTTCGGACCCATTGACGGGCACGATGTAAACCACCTTGTCAAAGTGCTGCGGGACCTGAAGGACATCCCCGGTCCCAAGATTCTGCACTGTATAACCGTGAAAGGAAAAGGGTTCAAGGCATCGGAAGAAGGCGATGCCACCCTTTGGCATGCGCCCGGAGTGCAGTTTGACAAAATCACCGGGGAGCTCTTTAAGAAAAAGACAGATATCCCCCGCCCGCCGAAGTACCAGGATGTATTCGGGCATACGCTGCTTGAACTTGCCGGGAAAAATGAAAAGATTATGGGCGTCACCCCTGCAATGCCTACAGGGAGCTCCATGAATATTCTGATGAAATCCATGCCTGACCGGGCTTTTGACGTAGGTATTGCCGAGCAGCATGCTGTTACTTTTTCTGCAGGCCTTGCCACCCAGGGATTGATTCCATTCTGCAATATTTATTCTTCTTTCATGCAGAGGGCCTACGATCAGGTGATTCATGATGTGGCGTTGCAGAAGCTGCATGTGGTCTTTTGCCTTGACAGGGCAGGCGTTGCAGGTGTGGATGGGCCCACCCATCACGGTGCTTATGACCTTGCATATATGCGCTGTATTCCCAACATGATTATTTCCGCACCTATGAATGAAGAGGAGCTCCGCAACCTGATGTACACCGCACAGGCCGGGGATACGGGCCCTTTCTGTATCAGGTACCCGCGGGGAGAGGGCGTGATGACTGAATGGCGCACCCCTATGCAGGCCATTGAACCCGGGAAAGGACGAAAAATACAGGATGGTGAAGAGATTGCAATTCTTAGCTTGGGACATGTGGGAAATTATGCCGTAAGTGCATGCAGGGATCTCTCAGGCGAAGGATTGTGCCCCGCCCACTATGACATGCGCTTTGTAAAGCCTCTGGATGCAGGGCTGCTGCATGAGGTGTTTAAAAAATTCAGCAAGATAGTAACCGTGGAAGATGGATGTATCATGGGAGGATTCGGAAGCGCGATAGCCGAATTCATGATTGACAACGGGTATGCTGCTTCGATAAAAAGGCTGGGGATACCTGACCGCATTATAGAACACGGGGAACAACCCCAGCTGCACCGGGAATGCGGCTACGATAAGGATGCCATTATAAATGCAGTGCGGGAATTCGCCTCTTCTCCGGTTACCGCCTGAAGGACCGGCTGTTTACAATACCTTCTGAACACTGATAGACCCAAGGAATTTTCCGCCCTCATCAAAAAGAGGTGTGGCGCTTACCGATGACCTGAGCTGCTCACCGGATTTCTTGCGGAGCATGATTTCATACTTTTCGGATTTCCCCTCCCGGCGTTGCCGCATTCTTTCTTCGAGAGCCGGGCGCTCTTTCTCGTCCAGCAAAGTACCGAAAACATTCTTGCCGGCCAGATCATCTTTGGTATAGCCAAGCGAGTGACAGAAATAGTCGTTGGCATACTGGATAACATTATTTGAGTCAAGATAAACGAGGCCTTCATTCATAGTCTCCACCAGTTTCCGGTATTTTTCTTCACTTTCCCGGAAGAGCCTTTCAGCCCTGATTTTCGCGGTAATGTCATTGGCAAGGATAAGGCGGGCCTTCCTTTTTTTGAACGTGGTGGGGTAACTGGTGATCTCCACATCCATCATGCTGCCGTCCTTTTTAATGTGTTTCCATGAACCTGCATAATGCATACCCTTTTGGGACGCAGACTGGGCAGTACTTTTCGTTCCTGTTTTATCTTCCCGGGGGCGTATATCAAGAATCGTCATTGACAGGAATTCCGTTTCGGAATACCCGTATGCACTGACAGCCGCATTATTCACAGTCATAAAGTGCAGCGTCTCGGAATCGTAGATCCACATAGGCATGGGATTGTGCTCGAAAAGATAACGGTACCTCTCTTCGGATTCACGCAAAGCCTTTTCATGATTCTGCATGGAAATAAAAACAGGAGCAAGCTTTATCATTCCCAGCAGAAAAAAGAGCGATATAAAAAGAACAGCGAGTTCGGTAACGGTATTATGAAGAGATGCCTGGTAGCTCACGCTTGAGTAATAAAGTATTACATACTCCCTTGCCTGCGTGAGAATGAGCGCGAGAGAGATGAGTATCCACGGCTTGTATTTCTTGGTGAGGCTGATCATCCTCAGCACCATCACGATGGTGAAGACCTGCAGAATGATAGCGCAAAGAGTAATGAAAAGAAATAATGTAATGTTCATACAAAGTAAAGGTAGTATATTTTGATATTATCACGCAAGGGTGTAAGGCAAAATACACTTCCGCGCAATTGCGAATCTTTCTGTCTTTAGTGTTACTTTTGCAGAACCTTAAATCATAAAAAATGAAAAAAGTAATTATTCTTATCGTGCCCTTTATACTTACTCTTGTTTCTCATGCGCAGCAGGTTACACAGGAATGGGTTGCTTCTTATCTTGACAGCGCCATCGACGAAGGCGATTTTATAGGGCTGGATGCTGCGCAAAATGTATACGTGACAGGGTATTCCATCAATGTGTCAAAGGCTGTGACGGTAACGCTGAAATACAACCCTGCTGCCCAGCAGTTGTGGGTTGCGCGTTATGACAGTGGTGCCGGTACGCAGGTATTGCCCATGGACATGGTAACGGACCAGAACGGCAATGTATACATCGCTGCTCATTTCCAGAATACTTCGGGATCCGATGATTTTCTTACGTTAAAATATGACTCCTCAGGGATCCTCCTCTGGCAAAAGCGTTACGACAACGGGTATCAGGACATCCCGCATGCGATTAAAAGTGATGCTGCAGGGAATGTCTATGTGACCGGTGAAAGCGCAAACAGTATAGTGGGGTTCGGACTTACCGGCGATTATATTACCATCAAATACAGTTCTTCCGGACAGGAACTGTGGAGCGAGCGTTACGACACCCAGTTTGGCACGCCTGCTTCACATTATGATGAAACAGCATACGGTCTTACCCTTGACCCGTGGGGAGGCGTATATGTGACCGGGAGAGGATTCTACCCTCTTACACAAACAAACGGCTCAGCCGTCAACTTTATGACTTTACGCTACGACAGCAGCGGGGCGCAGCAATGGATACAGACTTTTGATGCGGGGAACAACGACATTGCACAGCAGATTGTGACCGACAAGGATGGGAATATTTTTGTGTCGGGGACCAGCAACATGTCGCCCGACAACGGCATCAGCGTGGTAAAATATGACTCCAGCGGGCAGCAGCTCTGGGCGCAGTCTTTTGATACGTCAGGTGCTGTGAGCCATAAGGTGGCAGGGATGGTTTCGGATGATGCCGGGAGTGTGTACCTGCTTGATGAAACATATACTTCCTATGGCTATTACAAATTTCTTCTGGTGAAATACAGTGCCGGAGGGCAATTCCGGTGGATACAGCTTTACGACAGCCTTGCAAGTTTCGGCGGGTTCCAGGCGGCGGCCCTTTCTGCCGATCACAGCGGCGGCATATACGTGACGGGATACTGGGGGCTGGGCTCAGGCGATTATATTACCGTCAGGTACGATACATCCGGGACGTTTGTCTGGAAAGCAATGTATAATGGAACTTTTTCCAATACTGATATTGCCATGGATGTTGCCGTGGACGGGAGCGGCAATGTATACGTTACAGGCAGCAGCCTCACGGCAGGTTATTACCAGTCCATTGCCACTGTGAAGTACTCACAGCCCTCCGGAGTAGATGAAGTTAAAAATACCGGCCCGGAGGTTACGGTATTTCCCAGTCCTTCCCAGGGCAGCAGCATATACCTTTCTCTCCGCGGAAAATGGGATGCCCGTTTCCGAATCTTTGACCTGCCGGGTAACATGGTTTATGAGCAGGCTGTCAGCCCGGGATTGAATAAAATCAATACCTGCCTTGCCGGTGGAATGTATGTGTACTGTGTGACTGATGGGGTACATGTCCCGTCAGCAGGAAAAATCCTGATCATCAACTGAAGCCTGCATATCTTTGCCTGTATTTTAAACTATATACCTTCACACCATGACATCAGAACAGCTAAAAGACATTAAAGAAAGAGTCGGAGCGCTGAGGAGGCATCTTTGACATTGACAAAAAGACGGAAATCATCCGCGAGGAAGAACAACTTTCGCTTGCTCCCGGTTTCTGGGATGACCCTAAGAAGGCAGAGTCTGTACTTAAGTCCATCCAGGTAAAGAAACGCTGGACGGCATCTTATGCTGAAGTCAGCCGGCTCTCGGATGACCTTGGCGTGCTTTATGATTTTATGAAGTCGGGTGATGCTTCTGAAGCTGAGGTGGAAACTCATTACAACCACACGCTTAAAGCTATTGAGGAACTGGAATTCAAAAACATGATGCGCAGCGAGGAAGACGGGCTGAGCGCCATGATCACCATTAACTCGGGGGCAGGAGGCACTGAAAGCCAGGACTGGGCCGAGATGCTGATGCGCATGTATATTTTATGGGGAGAAAAGAATGGTTATAAAGTCTCTCAGGTTGATATACAGAAAGGTGATGTGGCCGGGATTAAATCCGCCACACTTGAATTTGAAGGTGACTTTGCATACGGTTACCTGAAAGGAGAAAATGGGGTGCATCGTCTTGTCCGCATTTCTCCATTCGATTCCAATGCCAAGCGCCATACGTCTTTTGCCTCCGTGTTTGCCTTCCCGGTGGTGGATGACACCATCAACATAGAAATCAGCCCCGCCGATATCACGTGGGAAACCTACCGTTCAGGCGGCAAGGGAGGGCAAAATGTCAATAAGGTGGAAACCGCTGTGCGCCTGCGTCATGCGCCTTCGGGGATTATTATAGAATGCCAGCAGGAGCGTTCCCAGCTCCAGAATAAAGATAAAGCCATAAAGATGCTGAAGTCTCAGTTGTATGAACTTGAGATCAGGAAAAGAAATGAAGCAAGGGATGCCGTGGAGGCAGGCAAGAAAAAAATTGAATGGGGCTCTCAGATACGCAGCTACGTAATGCATCCTTACAAGATGGTGAAGGATATCCGCACCAATTACGAGACATCCAATGTGCAGGCAGTGATGGACGGAGACCTCAATGATTTCATCAAATCCTATCTCATGGAATTCGGGAATAAAAATTAAAGAATGCCAGATGACATTAATTATCTATCATAATCCCCGCTGTTCCACCAGCCGCAAAACACTTGATATCCTGAAAAAAGAAAAAGCAGATTTCCGGGTGGTGGAATATCTTAAGCACCCTCTTTCTGCAGCGGAACTGAAAGACCTGTTGCAAAAACTGCGGATGAACCCCGCGCAGCTTGTAAGAAAAAAAGAACCCCTGTACAAAGAAAAATATGCCGGCAGGGTTTTATCCGATGACGAATGGCTGCGGGTTCTGTCCGCGAATCCGGTACTGATAGAGCGCCCCGTCGTGGTTAAGGGCAGCAGGGCTGTGCTCGGAAGGCCTCCGGAAAATGTTTGCATTCTGCTGGAAGGCGGGATTTAATTTGCCTTCGCATTCCGCTACGGCGGACAAGAGTGTCCGGGGCTTAATACCAGTTTATTCTCCAGGCAGAAAAATAAAGTTATTTTTTCTTTGCCCTGTAAAGGGAACAGATTTTCCTTTTACCGCCACCGCAATGGTATAACCGAGAGATTGTATCATCCGGAAGCAGGTTTCCCTGTTATTGTTATCCCAGAGCTCGCAATAAATCAAAGGCCTGTGTTTTTTAATGGTTTCAACAGCCCCCCGGAGGACAAAGGGCTCGAAGTTTTCCACATCAATTTTTATCGCACTGATCTTTCTGCCGGCCGACTGTATTTCGGGGAGATCATCAAGGCGCCTTATAGGTACGGAGAATCGTTCTCCTTTTGTGCCGCTTTCTGTATCGTTTTCCACATGGCTTAACCCCTGCATGCGCACCCATCCTGACACCGGCATCAGCATGGATGCAGTCCCTTGTTCATTGCCCAGGGCGCATTCCATAACCGTTATATTCCCGAGACGAAAAAATGCTGCGACTCTTCTCAGCGCTTTTGCATTGGGGGGCACCGGTTCGAATGCCATCACGGTACTGCTTCTGTCAGCCCGTGCCGCAAGCACTGACATAATACCGATATTGGCGCCCAGATCAAGAAAGATACCGCCGGGAGGAACCATCCCAAGGAAGCAGAGAAAGTCCCGCTCCTGGCGGTCCCAGCGAAGGGTGAGTATCTTGAAAACGGAAAAAACAAAAAGATAATTTTTAAATCCGAGTAAAAGCTGAAGGATGAGTTTAAAAGGTTTTTTGAGCATCTCTTTCATGGTGCTGCAAACTTAGCAACTATAGTGGAGATAAGAAACCCGGAAGTTTTATGAAATCTCCGTGAAGATGAACGGCGGCAGGAGGCTTTGGGCATCACCCTGTTTATTCATAAATTCACCGTCCCGGAAATATATGCGTATCGCCGTCAATACCCGCCTGCTGCTGAAAGACAAACTCGAAGGGATAGGTGTGTTCTCTCTGGAAACACTGCAGCGCATCACCAGGCAACACCCCGAACACCAGTTCATTTTCTTTTTCGACAGGGACTATGATCCGGAATTTATTTTTTCAGGGAACATCACCCCCGTTAAACTTTTCCCCCAGGCAAGGCATCCGTTACTCTTCTACTGGTGGTTTGAATACGCTGTCGCGCGTGCCCTGAAAAAATTCAAAGCAGACCTTTTCCTTTCGCCCGACGGCTATATCCCGCTCTCTTCGCCCGTAACATCAGTGGCGGTGATACACGATCTTAACTTTGAGCATCACCCGGAAAATCTGCCTTTTGCCGCGAGGAATTACTACCGTTATTTTTTTCCGAAGTTTGCCCGCAGGGCTGATCGTATTGCTACTGTTTCGGCTTTTTCGAAGCAGGATATCATGACACACTACGGTATCCCCGCCGAAAAGATTGACGTGGTGTATAACGGCGCAGGAGATAAATTCAGGCCGCTTGATTTAAATGAGAAACAGGCGGTGCGGATAAAATACAGCGGGGGAGCGGAATATTTTGTTTTTGTGGGTTCGCTCCAGCCCCGAAAAAATATTGCAAGACTGCTGGAGGCTTACGAGCAGTTCCGGGAAGCTGAAGGGAAAGAAATAAAGCTTCTCCTTGCGGGAGAAAAGAGGTGGTGGACCTCTGAAATGGAATCGGTATATGAACATATGCATTACCGGAAAGATGTGGTTTTTACCGGGCGGCTTCCTGCAGCGGAGGTTGCAGGAGTGCTTGGCGCCGCTTCCGTCCTGATATATGTGCCCTGCTTTGAAGGGTTCGGAATTCCAATACTTGAGGCCATGGCGTGTGATGTGCCTGTGATTACTTCGGGCATCACATCGATGCCCGAGGTGGCAGGAGATGCCGCACTTTATGCAGATCCCTTCTCCGCCTCATCCATCACCGCTGCCTTGCATAAACTTGTCTCTGACGAAAAACTCAGGGAAACGCTGGTGAGCAAGGGGCGCCTGAGGAGAGCGCATTTCTCATGGCAGAAAACTTCAGATGCACTTTGGAATTGCCTGATGAAGGCAGCGGGAAAAGAATAATACCGGTTCTCTCTCATCTGTCAGGTACAGTGGAGAATCCGTTAAGTTACTTCTTCTGGAAAGGCCGTATCACCTTAATCAGTGATTTGGAGTACGCTCCTTCGTCTTTCAGCCCTTTTCTTTCTTTGAAGGCACTGATCTTAAGTCCGAAATAGAGGCTGATGCCGTTCAGGTCACTTGCGCCTATGAGGGGGCCGATCTGATCCGTGCCTATGTAAAAGCTGTGTATTCTTATGGCAGCGCCAATCATCACGCGGGTATAATCATAATAAGTAACAGGCATGGCAACCTCTATCCATTTGGACTCAAAGCGTGGCGTAAAGGAGATAAAGTTAGGTCTGAGGAGGGCAGAGCTCTTGCCCGTTAGGCGCTGCACAATGGCAAGATTCAGGTAAACACGGTCCTTATAGAAATTATAATCACACTGCAGGCTGAAGGCAGGAGGAATTCTCATTTTAAAATTGTCCGAAGAATCACCGGCAGAGTAATGGAAGAATTTTGTATTCAGCAGAGAATCCACAGTCCCTGCATTTTTCCGTGCAATAGGGATAATGCTGTCAATAATGGGAGTATCGCCTGCACCCACTATCATCTGCATAGCATTATTATGGAGGTTGACAGAGCCGAGTATATCAAGCAGAGAAGCACCGATCCTGTACTCGTATGTTCTGAGGGGTTTGGATTTATATATGGAGATCCATCCTGCATTTTTCTTTCTTCTCTCATAGGTTGCGCCCAGATCAGCGCCTATTCCTCCTCCCGCGAACACGGCGAATGCCCTGCCATATTCGCCGTTGACATTGTAATATACTGTGGAGTCGTATGCGGCAGGGACGGTGCCTACCTGGCGGTTAGCCATGTACATCCCCATGACTGCCCTGAGCCAGCTGAGCGTGGCGCCGGCAGCAAAAAAATCCTGGCCTCTGTCCTTGAGCACCGTTGAATAACTGCCGCTGAACTCCATCCACCCGAGCGTTCCGAGGCGGATAACATCACCAACATAATCGGCACTTGTATTGTAATCGGCCCCGGGACTGATAAACTTCATGATGTAAAACGGAACCTGCCCGCTGGCCATCGCCCTGAAATTAGTGCTGAATGCAAAAGAGTGCTTCGGCAGTTTCGGGAGGTTAAGCATAAGCGAAGGCAGCTTGGTAAACACATCTGCGAAAGCATAAACATCAGCAACATTACTGCCGAAATGAAGATTAACACCCGAGGTATCCCCCGAGGTAAGTGATGAGAAATTCAGGCTCCCGGCCGGGATGGAAAGAAAATTATTCTGTGCAAAAGCCGAAAGAGATATTACGTTGGCATCCCATCGCAGCCGGCTGTCGGACATGGAACTCGGGTTGATCTTGATCCCCCCAAGGCCTGCGTAGTTGCTGTTGCAAAGGCCAAACATGATCTGGGCATACACAGCGGAGTCCATCATCAGCAATATCAAAATCAAATAAGAAAATTTTCTCATGGAATAGTATCGGGTATTATGCAAATATTTTCCCGGGATTGAGGATATGATTGGGGTCAAAAAGGGTTTTAATGCCTTTCTGAAGATTAATCTGTACCTCGTTAAAGGGAATGTCCATATAAGGTTTTTGTACAAGTCCTATGCCGTGTTCTCCGGAAATTGTTCCCCCCAAACTTATACACAATTTAAATATTTCCCTTATTCCGGAGGGAATTTTATTCTGCCAGGCTTCCTCGCTCATCTCTCCCCTGATAATATTGACATGCAGGTTCCCGTCTCCTGCATGCCCGTAGCATACGGAGGAGAACCCGTATTTTTTCCCTATCTCCTTCACGCCTTTGAGCAGGCGGGGGAGTTCGGCGCGGGGCACTACTGTATCTTCTTCTTTGTAAACAGAATGAGACTTTACCGCTTCTCCCACAGCCCTGCGCATCTTCCACAGCTTGTTTTTCTGTTCGGGCGTGTCGGCAAAAAGAATCTCATCACATTCAAACTGCCCCATCACTTCCGCTATTTTTTCACATTCTTTCATCAGCACATCCGGGTCATTTCCGTCCACTTCGATGAGCAGGTGCGCCTGCACTCCGTCTTTCACAGGGAGGTTTGTTTCAACATACCTGGATACCCATTCAATAGCATCTCTTTCCATGAACTCCATCGCCGAGGGGATGATCCCCGCCCTGAATACTGCCGGGACTGCCTCACAGGCTTTTTCTGCAGAGAAAAACGGAACAAGCATGAGTAAAT